>JAYUEE010000001.1:0-66184 GCA_043739405.1 Mucilaginibacter sp.
TAAAAAAAGATAAATGATATTGAAGATACGCTGAGGATTAATTTAAGTCCCGGAAGGGTCTCCTGCGGAAGACCCCGTGGGGACATGAAAATGGTACAGGCGGAAATAAGCGCCATCCAAACCTATCTCCCCGGCAGCAACAGCCAGGTCGATAGACTGAAGCAGGGGATCGCCTGCCGTTTGGGTTTTATAGGAAGGATGGGCGGACCAATGCCCGGATGATAGGAATCCGATTTTTTTCATGGTGTACAAATCTAAGGAATAAACCATAACAGGTGCGAGCAGCTTTGCGCGTTGCCAGCGCCTCATACTCGCGCCGGTTGACGGAACACTTAGGCCTGAACGACAAATTCTAATCCCCGGATTTTTAATGGGGTGTTTATAACTGATTTCCGCGTTCCTTCATACAAAGAAAACGGTTTGACAATCAAATTAAGGTGCTCTGGAATCGCACCTTGACTAATTGCTTTTGATACATCGAATACCTCCGGATTATTGCCCTCGTTCATGCCGGCCATTCCCTGCATGGTATGATGATGCTCAAATAAATTTACGGAACCGATAAAACTGGCAGCGTCACGAGTAAACTTCTTATGTCCTGGTGCGGCTAAATAAAGTTCATACCCGGTCCCATCGATGTTGCCCAGTTGTACATCCTTTAAGCGCAGAAATATGCGGGACTTGCCATCCTTGCTTATCTTGCTTTGATTAATGCGCAATTGCGCTATGACGTTTGCCGGCAATGCTGCACTGGCTAAATTCGTTTTACCAACATTCAATTCAAACTCATGTTTGATCAGCAAATGTTCTTTTACCTGCCGGGCCAGAAAATGTTCGGGTGCAAAAGCATTATTCAAGGCAGGGAGTTTTAAAGGCTGTTTGGTTAAATCCTCGTATTTATAAGAGATACCAAGCGCACGATGGTCAAAATAGGATTTGCGTGGTTCATTAATAATGGAACCATCCGTATCAATGAAGTTCCACGGCTTTTCGTTAAACCAAGCTTGATTGGGAATAGTACCCCACGATTTTCCCGGCATTAATGACCATTGGACCCAAATCCAATCGATAGTGGTATGATGGACGCAAAAAATTGGGTCGAATGCTGCGGTAGGTGGGGTGGCCATGGCGCCGACACTGTCGCTACCATCTGGCATATCGGGGCTCTTTACTATGCCACCAACCGACCGGTGAATTTGGTCGTGAGGGTACTTTTCAACAAGGCCCCGGGTGGTCGTGTCGGTATCTGCGATGCCGCCGCCAATGCCCTCATTTTCCGTTAGGCCGAAAAATACAGGGCAAGCCATAACTTGAGTGGTGTCAACGGCTCCCCTGGATAATATGGTTAATGGCAATCCGGTCGCAAAAGGGTGTTCATAGTTGCAAAAATAATAATCACGTTCATACAAATACAGCGGGTTGATATTTGCAGGATCATTGTTTTGCTGGTTCCCGTCCAAATGCATAATGCCGTATTCCTTTGGGAAAGTACGCTTATCCTCGCTGGTCACATCCAGATAATTCCAATAGGGTAAAGAAAAATCTGCAATGCCGGTGTGCAGCCGAACGATACGTTCGAAATGATAAGTATAGCCGCGATGCCATGGCAAAAAATTTGCTGAATTTTCTCCGTTGTGCGGACATTTATTCCACATTTTGGCGGCCAAGTCCGGCGTAACATTATTATCGAATTTTTGCGCCTGTTTGAGTGTGTCCGGAGATACCCCATGAATTGCCGCCTGGTAAAACCAGCTCAAGGGATCTGAAGGCTTTCGTTTTTTCATTTCCTGTACTGCATAGCGTAAAGCCGCTACTTTTTTCGGGTCCTGAACAAATTCATCTAAAGGAATACGCGGTTGAACGCCAGGAAGTGGGGCAGGCGAGGTCATTTCTGCAAACGCTGGAAAGCCTAGCGTGGTCACTGCTGCCGCAGCGCCCATTAATTTAATTGCATCTCTTCTGATCATATAAAAAAAGGTTAGGTATGTGAAGCAACAATTTGGCACACGCGGCACATGTGCGATAGCACTGGGTTTTGCAAACTAATGTACTACAAGAACTATCGAAAGTATTTTTTTCATGTTTTTGCCTTTTTTATTTCCCTAAAAATAAGGCGAACAATCTAATTTAAACACCGTGATAAAACCCTAATATAAACCGTGTTTTCACGGTATTTTTGAAAGGCGTTGGTGATAACTGTTATTTTGAAAAGAATAAATGTGGAGGAAGACCCCGCTGACGCACGCCGCATATGCTATTCTAATATACTTTCCATCAGGCTTGGTTACCATAAAATATTTATAGACTAACCTAATTAACGCACGCGTTACGCGTGCGTCAGCGCGGCAGCAATTTATAACAAATGCTAGAATACTAAATTTAAAAATCTCCGGCCCCCAAACACATTTCCGCTCAAGAGAAAAGCTTGAACCCTCATCCAAACGTGGTATAAGGTAAACTTTCTACATGCTTAGACCCCGCGTAATGGGTGTTTTCACCTATAAAAAAGAGGTGTTTTCACGGTGCCAAATCCCTTTCTCTTCGTATAATTTTATGGAAAACAAATCATTATGAAAAAAGAAGTAATACTTGCATTAGTTGTTTTCCTACTAGCAATCAATGGATATGCACAAAAAGGAAAAGATTCAATAACTGCCAGCGCGACCTGCAGTCCACCCACCATAATTGATTTAACATATGATTCCTGTAGTCATAAAATCAGTCAAAATTCACAATACGGATTATCCGGCAAAGGATACTACATCTTTAGAGTTGGGAACGTAAACAGCTCTTTGTTTACGTCTAAAATAGTAGCTTCCAATATTACAAGGGCCGTAGCGTTACCGGCTGTTTTTAACAACATACTGCCTAGCGGGAACATAACAACCGCTCAGGTGAATTTTGCTATGGAGATAGTGCAGCCAGGCGCTAAGGATAATAATCAAACCGTTAGTAATTATTATTTTTTTCAGAGGTATAATTTTGATTATAACATTTTACAATATATTTCATCTGAAACTAAAGATCTCACCGTTTTCTTGGAAAAAAATTGGTCCGATGCTGCCCACTGTAAGTCTTACGCGCAGGGGAAAATTGATGAGGTAAAGGCCAAAATAAAGACTTTAGCATCTTCAATTACAATATCTGCGGAGGATTTACAAAAATTAAAGAATGAGCAGGCCCGGCTGCAAGGAATAGTTGACAGGCGGCATGCTCCGCCAAATGATGGCTTTAATCGCGATACGATAAAAGACCAACTCGAAACAACTACGGAAAACATCAACATGCATCTGGATGCGATAGATACATATACCAAATTGACAAATCTGGATTTGAATGACGTTAGTGTATTTCGTGATTTTGTGGCTTCCACATTAGCTGATTTTTCCAGCAGGGTATCACTAATAAATATTCCCCAACGTTACCTGTCTAATGCGATTACGAATGAACAATTAACCCAAATTAATAGCTCACAAGTGATTATCAATAATAGCACAGCCTATCTGAAATCTTGTCCGGATATTATCAATGCAGTAAAGAATTGCAATTCTTATATTGATAGCAGTCCATACACTATCACAGGTGATTATCTTAATTTAAATATTGCGCTTCTTAGACCAAAGTTTAGCGATAAACCTGACACCGTGTCACAAAATAAACTGAAATTCTATAAATACAACTACTGGAAGTGGATCGACGTATCAGCGGGCTTTTTTTATGATAATTTAGCATCACCTGCTTATTATTTCCTAAACGCTGTTCCAACCAAAGAAATCAAAAGCAGAGCTGACGTATCAGTTGGCGCATTGTTGCATAGTTATTATGTAGCCTCTAGTTTCGTGAAAGTCGGTCCTTGTATAGGAGTTGGGGTTTCAGCGCTTGACGGTAAATCGAAATATTTAGGAGGAATAAGCTTTATTTTAGGACGGAATAACGAGTTTGCTTTTTCAGGTGGTTATGCGTTAGCAAGTTTGCCTAAAATATCTAACCTATATCAATCCAGTACAATTACTACTACGACAACTACAACCACAACAACTACGGGTTCAACAAATACGACTACTACGGGAACGACACCATCTACAGCAAATACAACTACCTCTGGGACGTCGACATCAACAGCAACGGTTACCGCTCCAATCGGAACTACTGGGACCGTGAATACTTATAACAAATTTCAGGGAGGATTTTTTATAGGAATAACATATAGCTTCTTAAAACTTTAAAGTAGAATTGATATGAGTAAAATTAGTGAAGATAAGGTGGTTTTTTTGAGAAATACAATGTGCAAAAACAAAGTAAGTCACGAGTGAACCCACTTCGTAGGCGGCCCTTACACTCGCGCCAGTGGGAGCGGAAAATATAAGTTCAAGCGCTGTTGATTATGCCGGTGGCAAAGGGCTAATTGATTTAGCCTATTATCAATAGTTCGTTAGGCACACGCGACAAGCGTGCGCAACCGGTGTACGGCGCCGGGATAGATTTTTTTAAATCCTAATTGTTTGTTGCTATTTCGAAAATTAGCGTTAACTTACTGGTAATAAATAAACTAACCTTATGATTATGAAAAAATTCAATCGTCTGTTATTTACCGTCATGGTTCCACTGGCTTTTATAAGTTGTAAAGGTGGTATTTCCAAAACTAACCGAGATACAGTTGCAAAGGACTCGTCACATCCTCCTAAAACGACGACGCAAATTATAGCCGCTAAACCAATTTTCAGAGGTTATAAATTTTACGCGGTAAGCACGCAACTGGATACAACCTATATTCGAAGTGTATCCAATACCAAATCTTTGAAAAAGGTGTGGATCGTATACTATGATCAGACTATTGACAATTGGATAGTCAAAACATGGATTGACTCCGGTGAAAATAACAAAGTATTTGGCGACACTATTTTGACTAGAAAATCAATGATGCCAGGTCCGATCGGAGATGTTATAGATTTCTATATGGCTTCTTCAATAGATAGCGGCAAAACGTGGACGTCATATGACCCGAGCCCGGCACATCTTTACTGTAAAGGTAATCCCAGGCTATCTAATGAAGTACAATTGCTGGTAAGCAATGATTTTTTTAACGAAGATCATATACCTTCATTGGGAATAATGATCCAATGGAAGCATCCTTTTATCATTAATGGCACAGGCATAACCTCAAGGTTCGATTTTACCAATTATTGTTCAGTCACGCGGAAAATTGATAGGCGTTGATTCTTACCCCAAGCTGGCGCACGCGTGCGACATTTTTGGTATTTTAATGTAGCCTATTATAAATAGTTCGTTAAGCACACGCGACACGCGTGCGTCAACAGTAGGGGAAGCCAGTATAATAGATATTTAGCTTTTAGAGTTCCATCAAAAATGGAGCAAAATAGGACGTATCAATGGATTGTCTGAATTCTTCAAATTTCATAATGCTATTGGCAGGTTTGATCAGTGATTCAGCGGCATACTGCCCCCGATTCTTAAATTCATCAAAAGCATTTAAGCCAAATGTCAAACCTGTTTTTTCTTCAATCAGGCTGATTTTTATTTGAGCGGCCAATAATTCTTTTTTATTAAATAAGCGCTGAATATCGGCGGGCTTAAGACTAGGTTGCACCTGTTTAATGACCGTTTCCAATAACGTCAGTTGCGGTTTCTTCAGTTTGGTAAGATAAGGTTCCTGGCTCATTATAAAACCTAATGCACTAAGTTGATTTTCCTTTTTGTATACGAGTATTTTCCAGAAATTCATAGGAGTGAGCAATCCGTTAATTACTTGCGCTTTGTTAAAAATAGGCCCGGCAAACACCGTTATCTGGTTATTCTGGAATATATTTCGCGCGGCGCAATAATCTTCAAGATAATTCCAAACGACGCCATTGAAATAAGGTATCTGAGGGCAACAGTTGGTATAATGAAAGGTATCACCAATAGCTATTTTCGGTTCATCACCCTGACCCCAGGCGGGGTCGTAATAACGAACCATGTGACCTTTTGCCAAACCTGATCCTTTGTAGTCATCTAGACCATATTGGAAGCTGTTCCCACTTATAGTAATGCGTCCATCGATATCCCACGGATCACTTCCACGTTCTTCGTGAAGCTTGCCTAACAAATTGGAGTCACCAATCATATTTACAGCAGTGAAGAATGGTAATTTCTTATCCTTATTAAATACCACACTGAAGTGAGTATAGTCCAAGACCTTATTGCCATTGCTGCCAATACCACTTTGAACAGTCGGAACAGAACCTTGATCGTCGGTGGAAATTATTGGCAGCGGAAGTTGGTTTCCGAGAAAAAGCGGATTATACCCTTTACGATTTGACAAGCCATCCGTGTGAATAGCTGATTCGAACAATGTATATTTTCCTGTTTCTAGTAATGCAAATTTGAAAGGTTTCATGATTGGGAATTGGATGGTCAGGTTTGGTGATAATCAAATATACAAAGGAAAATTATTCCCGGAATTAAAGCCGACTAAATTTATTTAGGTAGTCCCCTAATAACTATTTACCTGTTAGGCGACGCCTAAATTATTTATTTTTTGAAACTGACGTTTTTTCCCAAATCCAATAAGGATAGTCTTTGTGGACTGGATAAAACCATATCCAAACCTGCCAAAGTAGGAGAAAAGCCGCAGCAAGCGAAGCTGCCCAAGTTCCCCTTACGAGCAAAGTTTCGTTTCGAATTATTCGCGTTTCGTTTTTATCGTCAATAAGACTTTGGCGTTCATAGCCATGGGAAATAAGACCGTCGTATGTTATTGTAAATTGGTCGACGTTACCCTCTTCCGCAAAACCGTCTTTGCAAAACTTTTGAAGTATTTTCCTAATCTTTACTATTTCAAACCTAATTCCATCCATATCATTTATAATATCTCTTAAATTACCAAGCAACATGGTTTGAGGGTACTGTTGAAGTCTAAAAAGAACAGTATCTAATTCTTCTAATGGAGTTAAGGCTTTCATTGGAGTAAGGTTTTAATAGAAGTTTCACCATTTTACATAGTATTTTGACCTTTTTCTATAAATACGTGTTGTCACTAACAGAGAGGGGTATCTCGTATTAAAAAAATTGTCGGAAATATTCTCTTGCATCAGATTGTATAAACGCTGCATTTGTGCTCCCATTCCTTCCCCAGTTCCAATTTCCCAACAAATACAAAAACTCAATGCTTTTTTTCCTTTCATCAGAATGCATCTCTATCTCTGAAATAATTTTTGCCTTATCAACCACAATTAAGTTTTCATAATTTTCTTCATAAAATACATCAAATATCTCCCACATCATTGGAGACCAATGAACCGAATTATTTGATTCATCACCATAGGTATATAAGTGTATATTTTCAACCCCAATTATGCCTATCCTGGTTTTTGAATTAGGGTCAAAGTCAATTAATAATAGATGGTTGGAAGCGTCAAAATTATCCCTGTGATTGCTTAGCAATTCTTCCGCTGAAATAGACCAGCCCTTATTGATTGGCTTTCCTTTCTTTATCCAAGCCTGGTATATCAAACCATAACCCCCTAGCTTATAACCTTCATTTTTATTTATGTAGTGCAATTTGCCATTTCTGTGTTCCTTGCTGAATAGTAAAAATGCCATAAGAATTTCAATTAAAAGAAGATGAGAAATTCGCTTTAATTAAATCATCCTTCGATAGCCAATCGTTTAAAATGATTAGTGCGGAATTTATTAGGTTGTAATTTCTGGAGACATCGGGCTCAAATTTCCCGTTGAATTTTCCTCCGTGAAATAGATTATTCCTTATATCGCGAATATGCAAGCATAGTTTTTTAATATCGGGTGTATTTTGCTCAAACTCTCTATTACGCCAAATTAATTCTCCATTTACTAATCCTTGAATCCTTGGGGGCTCATTTAAAATAAATTCGACCGCATTTTTTAATTCAGGATTTCCTTCCAGGCTAAAGACTCCTGAGATTGAAGACGTGAATTTGTCCCAATTCGGTTCAACCTTCTTTTTATCACCGTTGGCAAATTGAATAGAAGATTTTAGTGCGCATTCAAATCTCGAAAAGGTTATGAAAAATTCAAAAATTAAACTACGGCCTTTTGGTTCTATTTGGTCGTCTACCTTTTTTAGAAAGTTTTTTGAAATTGTCATAATGGTTCGTAATCACAAAGGTTATAGTTCAATAAGGTAAATCTAAATATAGAATTGCATAATAGACACAGTGTTTTCACGGTATTTTGTTCCGTTCGTTATTTTGTTAATAGATATACGTTACACCACAAGCGAGGACGCTTGCGGTAGCGGGCGTCCCTTGCAGGAGACCCTGCTGGACATGAAATGGACCATTTTGACTAATGCCTATTATTCCTGATAATATTCTCTATCTGGTTTAATTGCTCTGGGCTTAGCTGTTCCAGGTTTTGCTGGCTTAATTTGGTATTGTTGATCTGTATATAATTGTTCTGCTCGTTTATTACGGTATTGGCCGGCTGCTGCTTATTGGTTGCGCCAACTATGTCGAAATAAAGTTTGGCGGCCCGCATGTCGCCGTTAAGGGCACATTTGAAAACATTAGCCAATACGTTGGGGGCCATAAATTTAAATTGTTCCATTTCGGCCGTGTGCTCGGGGTGATGTTTATATTCCTTTAAATGTTTAAAAACAGTTTGGCGGCTGAGGCCGGTTTTGCGTACAATGACATTTTTAGCCGGCATAACCCCGTGTTTGCTCATATAATCGGAAACGGCCCTGTTGATGAGCGAGTGATTGTATTCCCAAATATCACTTTTGGTGCTTGCGGGAACGATGAGGTCTATTTTATCTAAAAAGTTATCGCGTTCCACGCCTGTTAATTTCGCCAGGGTTTGTGTGGTGGTTTTTCCGAGCTGTTCGAGTTCGGCGGGGTTTAACCCTTCAATATCTTTTGCGGTGATCTTTTCGAGTGTGAGGAGGTGGTTGATTTTTGTGATGGGGGTGGGTAGGGCTGACATGGGGGTTGGGTTTTTGATTATTGGTGTATAGGTGTTGCTAGTATATCCGGTCCTGCGGAGACATTCAAAGGGTGGGGTGTCATGCTGAGGCACTCGAAGCATGTGGGCAAAGGCCTTTACGCTCACCCTTCGAGTGCCTCAGGGTGACACCCACTTAATTAGGTGCAACGTGTTGTCCTGAAGTGCAAGCGCGTCGTCAATTTATCGAAGGGAAGGGTGGGCGAAGACTATGTTCGTCGTTTGGATAATTCTGGTAGTAACTCCCAATTACCATTGATGATGGCTTCCTTCTTCTTTCGACTCCAGCCTTTAACTTGCTTTTCAAAAGCAATTGCCTGGTTGACGTCGGTCAATCGTTCACAGAAAACAAGCGTGACCGGGCGCTGTTTGTGCGTGTATGACCCGGGGTTCAAACCATTCTCATGTTCATACATCCGCCGTTCCATATCATTGGTGACCCCTGCATAATAGGAGTTATCGGCACAGAGGGGAATATATACAAAGTATTGGTTCATTAGTCGTTATTCTCGTTCAGCCTGGACATTCGCAGGCCTTTGCGCTCATGCTTCGAGTGCCTCAGCATGACACCCGTTTTAAAGGCTCGAACACACTATAAAGATAAACAAAACCGTTCAAATATGCTAATTTTTTTAGTAAAAAATCATGGTTTACACAAAAACGGCAACTACCTAATTAAGTATTTGATAATCAAATATTTAACATTAAAATGGCTGAAATTGTGTAAACCATGTAAACCCTTCCGACTTCCGACTTCCGCCTTCTGACTTCCGACTTCAATACTCAATCCTACGCCCACCTTCACAACATTTTTACACAAAATAGCCCTTCCCAACCAAAACATCCATCGCTTTAAACCGCAATTCTGTCTATGTTTGTTTGGCGTTCATCTATTGTATTTCAGCGTATTGATTAATAGAGCTTAATTAGTATGCAGCCCCTTGCAAATGCAATTTTGCCAATAAACCAAATAACCGATATGATGATGAAAAACCTAACTCAGCCCTTAAAATTTATTCTGCTGCTTGCCTTTTGCTTTTTTATGCAAAACTATTGCCGGGCGCAAAACGCGCCGCAATTGGGCAAGGCTACCGTTAAGCAGGTAGTAGCAGCCATGACCCTCGAAGAAAAAGCAAAACTGCTGGTAGGAGCCGGCCGTGGCTTCGGTCCGCCGCCACCGCCGCCGGCTGCACCCGGTAAAAAGGACAGCACCGCTAAACCGGCTGCCGCACCTGCACCGCAAGGGCCAATGATCGGCCAAACGGACCAAAAGGTTCCGGGCGCTGCCGGTGTTACCTATGCCATCCCGCGTTTGGGTATTCCGGCCATTGTGGTTTCGGATGGCCCGGCAGGGGTAAGGATAAACCCCATCCGCAAGGGTGATAGTTCAAAAACCTATTATGCTACCGCCTTCCCGGTGGGCACTTTGCTGGCTTCCAGCTGGGATGTCGACCTGGTGAAAAAGGTAGGCGCTACCTTTGGTTACGAAGTGCGCGAGTACGGCATCGATATTTTACTGGGCCCGGGTATGAACATTCACCGCAACCCATTGGGAGGTCGTAATTTTGAATATTATTCGGAGGATCCGCTGGTGACTGGTAAAATGGCCGCAGCTATGGTGGAAGGGATACAATCCAACGGCGTGGGGACCTCCATTAAACATTACGTGGCCAATAACCAGGAAACACACCGCAACACGGTAAACACCATTGTGAGCGAACGTGCCATGCGCGAAATTTACCTGCGCGGGTTCGAGATTGCCGTTAAGGACGCCCAGCCCTGGACGGTGATGACCAGCTATAACAAACTAAACGGCACCTATACCTCCGAGCGTGCCGACCTGGTGACCACCATTTTGCGCAACGAATGGGGCTTTAAAGGTTTTGTAATGACCGACTGGGGGGGCGGCCGCGACCCGATCGCCCAAATGAAAGCCGGTAACGACCTGATCATGCCGGGCAACCCCAACCAGGCAAAAGCCATCATAGACGCGGTAAACAACAAGCAACTGGATGAGTCGGTTTTGAATGCGAATGTGGAGCATATGCTCCACATTATTTTGAAGTCGCCGGCATTTGCACACTATAAATATTCCGATGCCCCCGACCTAAAAAAGGATGCCGAAGTAAGCCGCAATGCTGCGTCGCAGGGGATGGTGCTATTAAAAAACAGCGGAAACGCATTGCCATTTAACGGCGTTAAGAAAGTGGCGCTTTTCGGCAATACCGCTTATGATATCATCGCGGGCGGAACCGGCAGCGGTAACGTAAACAAAGCCTATACAATTTCGCTGGCAAAGGGCCTGCAAAACGGCGGCCTGCAGGTTAATGCCGCCTTATCGGGCGCTTATACGGCCTACATAACCGATTACAAAGCCAAACAGCCAAGGCCAACGCGCGGCATGTTCGCGGCTCCGCCACCGATCCCTCAATTGGGGATAGCTGGTGCCGATATGCAGCAGGATGCCGCTGACGCGGATATAGCCGTAATTACCATTGGCCGTAATGCAGGTGAGGGCGCCGACCGTAAACTTCCTGATGATTATTACCTGTCGGATGCAGAAAAGGCGCTGATCAAAAGTCTGTCGGATGCTTTTCATGCCAAAGGAAAAAAGGTGGTGGTCGTATTAAATATTGGTGGCGTAATTGAAGTTACCAGCTGGCGCGATGAGGTCGACGGTATTCTTTTGGCCTGGCAACCCGGCCTGGAGGCAGGCAATGCCATTACTGATGTATTGAGCGGAAAAGTAAACCCTTCAGGCAAGTTGGCAACCACCTTTACCAAAGATTATAACGATGTACCTTCAGCTAAAAACTTCCCCGGCAAGGAATTCCCTGACCAGGCCACCGGCGAAGGCTTCCGCAAACAAATGCCAGCCGAAGTCACCTACGAGGACGGCATTTATGTAGGCTACCGTTATTACAGCACCTTTAAGGTGGAGCCCGCTTACGAGTTTGGCTACGGCTTATCGTACACCACGTTTAAATATTCGGGCTTTAAAATTAGTTCCCCTGTTTTCAATGGAAAAGTGACGGCCTCCGTTACCATCACCAACACGGGCAAGGTAGCCGGCAAAGAAGTGGCCCAATTGTATTTGAGTGCCCCCGCTGCTAAATTAGACAAGCCCGCGATCGAACTTAAAGGCTTTGCCAAAACCCGCCTCCTAAAACCCGGCGAATCGCAAACCTTAACCTTCGCCATTAACGCAAAAGCACTGGCCTCATACGATACCAAACGCGAAGCCTGGGTAGCCGAAAGCGGAAATTATACGGTTAGTATCGGCGCCTCAAGCAAAGCCATCAAACAAACGGCCAAATTTAAGCTGGTAAAAGAGCTGGTAGTTGAAAAAGACCAGCAGGCCTTGGCCCCGCAGGTTGCCATTACCGAGTTAAAAAGCAAATAGTCAATAAATATTTTAATGGGAAAGGGCCATGCAGGTAAATCTGTGTGGCCTTTTTGGTTTAATTATGCCTCTATCTGATACTCAGTGGCTTATTTTGAAAAAACTTAAAATTAATTGGTTTTATTCCGGGAATAGTTAATTTTATCTAAACAAAACCTAAAGAGATGAAACTTTCAACTTACGCAATTATCATTACCATTTTGGCAGTGGGCTTTGGCCTCGCATTTGTAATTATCCCGGTTAAATTAGCCGCCTTTTACGGTATTGGCCTTGGCGGTGGCGGCGTTGTTATGGCACGGTATTTTGGCGTTTCCAATTTGTTCATTGGTATGATCTTCTGGTCGTACAGCAGTGTTTCACCGGCAGCAAAATCGTGGCCCAAACTGTTATTGTACAGCTTAATTTATGATATTTTACAGATGGGAATAACCCTGAAGGCACAGTTAAGCGACGGAGCAAACTCCATGGGCTGGACGACCGTTGGCCTATTTGCATTGCTTGCAATAGGTTCGGTATATTACCTCGATCAATGTAACAAGGCCCGGGCCATGGCGGTATAATAAACTAACTCTTCTTCCTAAGGCCCGATCATTGAATAATTTGGGCGTAACCCCGTCCGCTAACCAGCGGGCGGGGTTACGCTATGCACTTATACTGCGCAAGGCCTTAGCCACGGCATTGCCCGCCATAGCCAAAGCGACGGCCGGTAACCGTTTCTATCCTTTACACGCAGAAGAAAATAACCTCGGATAGCACATTAAAAGCCCCGGCAGTTTCGATGTCTTTGTGGAAAAAAATAAATAGTCCAATTATTCCTTTTATTCAATTTTTCTTTATTTTTATTGCTAGAAGTCTTATTTCGAATGATTTAATCGGCAAACCCTATGCAGATTAGATCGCTTTTACTACCTGCATTGTGCTTTACTCCATTATGGTATAGCGTAAGCAAAACCTAAATTAATAAGCAAGTTAAAGCAAACGTTAATACCTGCAGAGGTAACTGAAACAAATCCGGGCGAGACCGCCTAACAAACAAGATTGAAAAATAAATGCTCAGTAAATAAGTGAATCAGGCTTGCGCACCAATCATGCTTACAGCTTAAAACAGCTATGTGGTGGCAAACTCATGAACATCTTAATAATAATTAAATGACAAACAATTATTCATATGAAAACCCCTTTACTTTCATCACGGACGCCGTTTTTATCCAAGCCCTTTATCGGAATGTTACCCGCATTGTTATTTGCGGTTTTATTTTGTTTTTACAACGATGTATCGGCAGGCGTTAAGCCCACACCCTTACATAAATATAAAGACAAGCTGGTTAATAACGCCAGTGATTATGGTGATATAGGTAATAGTCGTATTGCAAAGCTTATCGGGCGATCTTCAACCATAAGTTCAAACGCACCGGCGTTACCCACCCTTAGCTATGCCGGTCCAAAAACCTATCTCGCTGGTACCCCCATCGCACCGCTGACACCAATAAGTAGTTTGGTGGCCCCCCCGGCTTACAGCAGCAGCACGACGACACTGGGTTCGGGGTTTAACATCCCGGCGGGCGTAGCAGTCGACGCAGCAGGCAATGTTTACATCGGCGACCAGAACAATAACGTCGTAAAAAAGATTGTCGGAGGCACCGGCACACCGGTAGTGATCGCCACGGGTTTCAATACCCCTGACGGCGTTGCCGTAGACGCGCAGGGGAATATATATGTCGCCGATGACGGCAACAACCTGGTGAAAGAAGTGCCGTTTACTAACGGTGTCTACGGCGCGCCAATTACCTTAGGCGTCGGCTTTAGCTTTCTTCAGCCTTTCGATGTGGCGGTGGATAACAAAGGTAATGTCTACGTAGCCGATC
Organism: Mucilaginibacter sp.; assembly: GCA_043739405.1. GTDB lineage: Bacteria > Bacteroidota > Bacteroidia > Sphingobacteriales > Sphingobacteriaceae > Mucilaginibacter. The sequence continues at coordinate 14,251 of JAYUEE010000001.1, forward strand.
GTGGCAACAATGCGGTGGAAGAAATACCGGTAGGCGGCGGAGCCCCGTTTGCAATAGGGTCAGGCTTTGCAACGCCAACAGGCGTAGCTGTAGATGCCTATGGCAATGTTTTTGTGGCCGATAATGGTAACAGCGCGGTAAAAGAGATCCCGGTGAGTGGTGGCGCGCCCATTACGCTTGGCTTTGGCTTCGCCAACCCTTTCACGGTAGCGGTAGACGGCTCGGGCAATGTGTTCGTGACCGATTACGGTAATAAGCAGGTCAAAGAGATCCCAGTAAACGGAGGACCTATCACAACGGTAGGCTCAGGTTACAGTTTTATCTTCGGGGTAACTACGGACCAGTATAACAATGTATATGTAACCAACTACGGGGCCAATGAAGTAAGGAAGATACAGCCTGTAGGCGGCTATTACATCAACCCAGCCTTACCCCAGGGGCTAAGCTTTAACAATACCACGGGCACCATCAGCGGCACACCAACTAAGAGCAGCCAGGCAACCAATTATACCATAACGGCTTATAACGCCTATGGCAGCAGCAGTACAACACTAAACATTACCGTTAACGCTGTTACGATGAGCTATGCCAGTCCAAAAACCTACATAGCGGGCTCAGCTATAAGTCCGCTGAGTCCGATCGGCGGCGGCGCAGCGGCACCTGCCTACAGCAGCAGTACAACCACACTCGGTTCCGGGTTTAACATCCCGGCAGGGGTAGCGGTAGATGCCCAGGGGAACGTCTACATCGGCGATCAGAATAACAACGTAGTGAAAGAGATCCCTGGCGGCACGGGTACGCCCGTCGTTATTGCCACGGGCTTTAATACTCCCGATGGTGTGGCCGTAGACGCCCAGGGGAATGTGTACGTCGCCGACGATGGCAACAACCTGGTCAAAGAGATCCCGTTCAGCTTCGGCAGCTACGGCGCACCAATTACTTTAGGTTCTGGATTTTTGCAACCTTTCAATGTAGCTGTGGATGCGTCGGGCAACGTGTATGTAGCCGACCGGGGCAACAATGCGATCAAAGAGATCCCGGTAGGCGGCGGTGCGCCGTTTGCCATCGGTTCAGGCTTCACCACCCCAACGGGCGTAGCCGTAGATACATACGGGAATGTCTATGTGGCCGACTTCGGCAACAGTGCGATCAAAGAGATACCTGCAGGCGGCGGCGCCCCCATTACCCTGGGCTCCGGCTTCAGCACACCATTCGGGGTAGCGGTAGACGGGTCGGGGAATGTATTTGTGACCGATTACGGTAACAAGCAGGTCAAAGAGATCCCGGTAAACGGCGGACCTATCACAACGGTGGGCTCAGGTTACAGCTTCCTTTTCGGTGTAACCACGGATGCAGCCAACAATGTATATGTGACCGATTATGGCAACAATGCTGTAAAGAAAATACAGCCCATCGGGGGCTATTATATTAGCCCGGCTTTACCCAGGGGTCTGATTTTTAATAATACGACAGGCACCATTAGCGGCACGCCAACAGCAGCATCACCATCAACAAGCTATACTATTACGGCCTATAACGCCTATGGCGGTAACTCGACAACAGTAAATATTACGGTTAACGCGGTAACGATGACTTATGCCGGTCCGAAAACCTATACAGCCGGTACAGCCATTACGCCCCTGTCGCCAACTGGCGGTGGCGCAGCAGCGCCTGCTTACAGCAGCGCGACAACGACCCTGGGCTCAGGGTTCAACATCCCGGCGGGAGTAGCAGTAGACGCCCAGGGGAATGTGTACATCGGGGACCAGAACAACAACGTGGTGAAAAAGATCCCCGGCGGGACGGGCACCCCGATCGTGATCGCCACAGGCTTCAATACCCCTGACGGTGTGGCGGTAGACGCCCAGGGGAATGTGTACGTAGCCGACGACGGCAATAACCTGGTCAAAGAGATCCCGTTCAGCTTCGGCAGCTACGGCGCGCCAATAACCTTAGGCTCGGGCTTTCTGCAACCGTTCAACGTAGCGGTGGATAATGCAGGCAATGTTTTTGTAGCCGACCGCGGCAATAACGCCATTAAAGAGATACCAGTCGGGGGCGGTGCCCCGATCACCCTCGGCTCGGGGTTCACCACGCCTACGGGCGTGGCGGTAGACGCCTACGGGAATGTTTACGTAGCCGATTTCGGCAACAGCGCGATCAAAGAGATCCCGGTGGGCGGGGGAGCCCCCATTACCCTGGGCTCCGGCTTCAGCACCCCGTTCGGTGTAGCAGTAGACGGGTCAGGGAACGTATTTGTGACCGACTACGGCAACAAACAGGTCAAGGAAATAGCAGCCAACGGGGGAGCGATCACCACGGTAGGGTCCGGCTACAGCTTCCTTTTCGGTGTAACCACGGATGCAGCCAACAATGTCTATGTAACCGACTATGGCAACAACGCGGTCAAAAAGATCCAGCCAACGGGCGGCTATTATATCAACCCGGCACTGCCATTGGGACTGACGTTCAATAATACAACAGGCACCATCAGCGGGACCCCAACGAAAAGTAGCTCGGCAACCAATTATACCATAACGGCCTATAATGCCTTTGGCAGCAGCAGTACCATGCTGAACATTACGGTGAACGCGCTTACGCTGGCTTACGCTGGCCCTAAAACCTATACCGCCGGAACAGCCATTGCACCGTTGAGCCCAACCGGTGCTGGCGCAGCGGCCCCTGCCTACAGCAGCAGCACAACCACATTAGGCTCGGGCTTTAACATCCCGGCCGGTATCGCAGTCGACGCGGCAGGCAATGTTTACATTGGCGACCAGAACAACAACGTAGTGAAAAAGATACCTGGCGGGACGGGTACCCCCATCGCTATCGCCTCCGGCTTTAATACTCCCGATGGTATTGCCATAGACGCCCAGGGGAATATATACGTAGCCGATGACGGCAACAACCTGGTGAAAGAAGTGCCGTTCAGCAACGGTGTCTACGACACGCCAATAGTATTAGGCACCGGCTTTAGCTTCCTGCAACCCTTTGATGTGGCGGTGGATAACAAAGGCAATGTCTATGTAGCGGATCGTGGCAACAATGCAATAGAAGAAATACCGGTGGGTGGCGGTACTCCGTTTGCGATCGGCTCAGGCTTCACCACCCCAACTGGGGTTGCGGTAGATGCCTACGGCAATGTTTATGTAGCTGATTTCGGCAACAGCGCCATCAAAGAGATACCGGTAGGCGGAGGAGCCCCAATTACGCTCGGCTCTGGCTTCAGCACACCATTCGGCGTAGCGGTAGACGGGTCGGGGAATGTGTTTGTGACTGATTACGGTAATAAACAGGTTAAAGAAATAGCCGCTAATGGCGGAGTGATAACACAGGTAGGCTCCGGCTACAGCTTCCTGTTCGGGGTGACTACGGACGCAGCCAACAATGTATATGTGACCGATTACGGCAATAACGCTGTCAAGAAGATCCAGCCAACGGGCGGCTATTATATCAATCCGGCCTTGCCATTGGGTCTGACTTTTAACAATACGACCGGTACGATCAGTGGGACACCGGTAGCTGGCAGCCCGGCAACAAATTATACTATTACGGCCTATAACGCCTATGGGAGTAGTTCAGCAACAGTGAACATTACGGTTAATGCTGTAACCATGGCTTACTCGGGTCCAAAAACCTATACGGCCGGCACAGCCATTACACCGCTGAGCCCGACGGGCGGCGGTGCAGCAGCCCCTGCCTACAGCAGCAGCACAACAACGCTGGGTTCAGGCTTCAATATCCCGGCCGGTATCGCGGTCGACGCAGCGGGGAATATCTTCATCGGCGACCAGAACAACAACGTAGTGAAAAAGATCCCCGGCGGAACGGGGACACCGGTGTTCGTAGCCGGAGGGTTCAATACCCCGGACGGCGTAGCGGTAGACGCACAAGGAAATGTCTATGTAGCTGATGACGGCAACAACGCGGTCGAAGAGATCCCAGTTGGTGGTGGTCTGATCACGCTGGGCTCTGGCTTTTTACAGCCGTTCAATGTGGCGGTAGATAACAAAGGAAATGTTTATGTAGCCGATCGCGGGAATAATGCGATCAAAGAGATACCTGTCGGCGGCGGTGCGACCTTTACCATCGGCTCGGGTTTTGTTACGCCGACGGGCGTAGCTGTAGATGCCTACGGGAATGTTTACGTAGCTGATTTTGGCAATAGTGCGATCAAAGAGATACCTGTAGGCGGCGGGGCGCCCATTACGCTGGGCTCGGGCTTCAGCACGCCTTTCGGTGTAGCGGTCGACGGGTCGGGAAATGTATTTGTGACCGATTACGGCAATAAACAGGTCAAGGAGATAGCGGCAAACGGTGGGGCAATCACCACTGTTGGTTCCGGCTACAGCTTCCTGTTCGGCGTAACCACCGATGCAGCCAACAATGTGTTTGTAACCGATTATGGCCACAATGCCGTAAAGAAGATACAACCCATTGGGGGCTATTATATCAACCCGGCCTTACCGTTGGGCCTAACTTTCGATAATACTACCGGCGCCATCAGTGGCACACCGGTAGCCAGCAGTCCCGCAACCAATTATACCATAACCGCATATAATGCCTATGGCAGTAGTTCGGCAACAGTAAATATTACGGTTAACGCGGTAACAATGAGCTACGCCGGGCCCAAAACGTTTATAACGGGATCGCTGATCACCACTCTGAGCCCTACGGGCGGCGGTGCAGCGCCACCTGCTTACAGCAGCAATACAACAACATTGGGTTCAGGCTTCAATATCCCGGCCGGTATCGCAGTCGATGCGGCAGGGAATGTCTATATCGGCGACCAAAACAACAACGTGGTGAAAGAGATCCCCGGGGGCACAGGTACCCCTATAGTCATCGCCTCCGGCTTTAACACCCCCGACGGCGTGGCGGTAGATGCCCAGGGCAATGTGTTTGTAGCCGATGACGGCAATAACGTGGTCAAAGAGATCCCTGTGGGCAGCGGCCAGGCTATAACGATAGCTACAGGATTCCTGCAGCCTTTTGATGTGGCGGTAGATAACAAAGGGAATGTATACGTAGCCGACCGGGGGAATAACGCAGTCAAGGAGATCCCTGTAGGTGGGGGAGCGCCATTTGTCATCGGCTCGGGCTTTGCAACGCCAACGGGCGTAGCGGTAGATGCCTACGGCAATGTCTATGTAGCCGACTTCGGCAACAGCGCGGTCAAAGAGATCCCGGTAGGTGGTGGCGCACCGATTACCCTGGGCTCCGGCTTCAGCACACCATTCACGGTAGCGGTAGACGGCTCGGGCAATGTGTTTGTCGCGGACTACGGAAACAAGCAAGTCAAGGAGATAGCGGCAAACGGCGGGGCGATCACGACGGTAGGCTCAGGTTACAGCTTCATCTTCGGGGTGACCACGGATGCTGCGAACAATGTTTATGTGACCGATTACGGCCACAATGCGGTAAAGAAGATACAGCCGACCGGGGGCTATTATATCAACCCGGCCTTACCACCAGGTTTAACCTTTAATAATACGACAGGAGCGATCAGCGGGATACCAACTGCAGCATCGCCGGCAACGGATTATACGATAACGGCTTATAACGGCTTTGGCAGCAATAGTACCATGGTCAACATGGCCGTAATTATTCTGCCGCCACCCGCCATCACCTATAGCAGCCCGCCGGCGTATAATATAGGAACTGCGGCGAGCCCATTAAGTCCAACCAATACGGGTGGAGCAGTACCTGCAGCGATATACAGCCAGGTTACTACCCTTGCGGGAAGCGGCACAGCGGGGAACACCAACGGCACGGGGACGGGAGCCGCCTTTAAAAGCCCTTACGGTACTGTTACTGACCCTTTTGGAAATGTATATGTAGCTGATGCGGGCAACAACCTGATCCGGAAGATAACGCCCGCCGGGGTGGTTACTACCTTTGCCGGAAGCGGGTCTTACGGCTCGGTGAACGGCACAGGAACGGCAGCCAGCTTTTCAGCGCCGCGCAGTTTAGCCATAGACAATTTGGGCAATATCTACGTAGCCGACCAGGGCAGTAATAATATACGGGAGATAACGCCGGCTGGGGTTGTAACCACTTTTGCAGGCAGCAGCTCAGCCGGGAATACCGACGCAACGGGTACGGCAGCAAGCTTTAACACTCCCACGGGTTTAGCAGTAGATGTTTTAAATAATGTATACGTAGCTGATTATGGCAACAACGTTATCCGGAAAATAGCCCCCGGCGGGGTAGTAACTACCTTTGCAGGCAACGGGGTGGTGGGTAGTACCAATGCCACGGGAACGATAGCGAGTTTTCACAGTCCGCGCAACCTGGCTACAGACGGCGCAGGCAATATTTACGTAGCCGACCAGGGCAATAACCTGATCCGGAGGATCACGCAGGCTGGCGTGGTCACCACACTGGCCGGCAGCGGAGTTCCGGGACATCTAAACGGTACAGGCGCGGGAGCAAGCTTCAACCTCCCTGGTGGGGTCGCTACAGATGCTGCGGGGAATGTCTATGTAACTGATGCTGGTAATAACCTCATCCGTAAAATAACACCGGGCGGTGTGGTAACTACGTTGGCGGGAAGCGGCACAGCTGGTGCAGTAAATGGCACCGGAACGGCAGCCAGCTTCAACACGTCCTACGGCCCATCGGTGGACCCATCAGGTAACCTGTACCTTGTCGACGTCACCAATAATCTTGTGCGCAAGATCAGCATTGGTGGTTATGCCATCAGTCCGGCTTTACCGGCAGGGTTAACGTTTGACGGCACAACGGGTACTATCAGTGGTACGCCAACAGTGGCATCCCCGGCTACGAGTTATACTGTAACCGCTTACAATACTGCCGGAAGCGGTGCGAGTACGATCAATATAAAAATCACCAGCCTTCCTGTGATCAGCTACACCGGGCCGCAGAACTATACCGTTAACACAGCCATATCGCCATTAAGTCCAACCAATACCGGCGGAGCCGTACCGGCAGCTATATACAGCCAGGTTACTACCCTTGCGGGAAGCGGCACAGCAGGCAACACCAATGGCACAGGTACAGGTGCCGCCTTTAAAAGCCCTTATGGAACCGTCGCAGATGCATCAGGTAATATATATGTAGCTGACGCGGGCAACAACCTGATCCGGAAGATAACACCTGCAGGTGTGGTTACCACCTTTGCAGGAAGTGGATCCTACGGCTCGGCGAACGGCACGGGAACGGCAGCCAGCTTTTCAGCGCCCCGCAGCTTGGCTATAGATAATTTAGGGAACATCTATGTGACCGACCAGGGGAGTAACACGATCCGTAAGATAACACCGGCCGGGGTTGTAACCACCTTCGCAGGCAGCGGCTCAGTCGGGAGCACTAATGCAACGGGCACGGCAGCCAGCTTTAATATTCCTTCGGGCATAGCAGCAGATGCTTCAAATAATATTTATGTGGCCGATTACGGCAATAACCTCATCCGGCAAATAACACCCGGCGGGGTGGTTACCACTTTTGCGGGCAGCGGGTTTGCGGGTAATACCAATGCCACGGGTACAGCCGCAAGTTTTCACAGTCCGCGAAACCTGGCTGCGGACGGCGCGGGTAATATTTACGTAGCCGACCAGGGCAACAACCTCATCCGGGAAATCACGCCCGCCGGGGTAGTGACAACCCTTGCAGGCAGCGGTGCGGCCGGACACGTAAACGGTACGGGCACGGCCGCAAGCTTTAGCGCACCCGGCGGTGTCGCAGCAGATGCAGCGGGCAATGTCTATGTAAGTGATGCAGGGAGCAATCTTATCCGTAAAATAACTCCTGCAGGTGTGGTAACCACCCTGGCAGGCAGCGGTACGGCAGGAAATGCCAATGCTACAGGCACAGCAGCTAGCTTCAATGCGCCTTACGGCCCGTCAATAGATGCATCGGGTAACCTGTACATTGCAGAAGTCACCAATAACCTCGTGCGCAAAATCAGCCTTGACGGTTATACCATCAGTCCAGCCCTTCCGGCAGGGTTAACGTTTGACGGCACAACCGGTACTATCATCGGTACTCCAACCGCTGCATCGCCGGTAACGGTTTACGCAATAACTGCTTATAATGCTTCGGGAAGTGCTGCAACTACAGTTAGCATAAAGGTGAATGGCCCTCCCGTGATCAGCTATATTGGTCCGCAGAGCTATACTGTTAGCACAGCGATACCGCCTTTAAGTCCAACCAATACTGGCGGAGCAGTTCCGGCAGCTATATACAGCCAGGTTACTACCCTTGCGGGAAGTGGCACGGCCGGGAGCACCAACGGCACCGGCACCGGTGCCGCCTTTAAAAATCCTTATGGCACCGTTGCAGATGCCCTCGGGAATGTATATGTAGCTGATGCAGGCAACAACGTCATCCGGAAGATAACACCTGCTGGGGTGGTAACCACCTTTGCCGGAAGCGGATCTTACGGCTCGGTGAACGGCACAGGAACGGCAGCCGGCTTTTCAGCACCGCGCAGTTTAGCAATAGACAATTTAGGGAATATCTACGTAGCCGACCAGGGTGGTAATCAGATCAGGAAAATAACGCCGGCCGGTGTTGTAACCACCCTTGCAGGCAGCGGCTCAGCGGGTGCCGTAAATGCAACGGGAACCGCAGCCAGCTTTAATATTCCCTCGGGCATAACTGTCGATATTTTAAATAATGTTTATGTAGCTGATTATGGCAACAACCTCATCAGGAAAATAACACCGGCGGGTGTCGTAAATATCTTGGCGGGCAGCGGTGTTGCAGGTAATACCAATGCCACAGGCGCAGCAGCGAGTTTTCATAGTCCGCGAAACCTAGCTGCAGACGCGGCAGGCAATATTTATGTAGCTGACCAGGGCAATAACCTTATCCGGAAAATCACGTCGGCTGGGGTTGTAACAACCCTGGCAGGCAGCGGTGCGGCAGGTGCAGTAAATGCTACCGGTACGGCAGCCAGCTTTAAGTTGCCTGGTGGGGTGGCTACAGATGTGGCAGGTAATGTTTACGTATCTGATGCAGGCAACAATATGATCAGGAAAATCACTCCGGCAGGGGTGGTAACAACCCTGGCAGGCAGTGGTGGGGCGGGCGCAGTAAATGCAACAGGCATAGCAGCCAGCTTCAACGCGCCGTATGGTCCGTCAGTGGATGCATCAGGTAACTTATACCTTGCAGATGTCACTAATAATATTGTCCGCAAGATCAGCATTAACGGGTATACAATCAGCCCCGCTTTACCTGCAGGATTGACCTTCGACGGCACAACGGGTACTATTAGCGGCACACCGACAGTTGTAAGTCCCGCCACGGTTTATACCGTAACGGCTTATAACGTTGCGGGCACTGATACGGCTGGCATAAATATCGCGGTTAAAACACTTGGAATGGCATTAATAATAAACCCCAATAGCCTGGTAATTCAGGGAGAGCCTGTAGTACGTCAAGCGGTGTCGCCAAATGGTGATGGAATAAATGATGTGCTGACGATTGACAATATTCAAAGCTACCCGCAAAACAAGGTAACGCTGGCTAATGCAAGTGGGAAGGAGATTTACCGGATATCAGGTTATGATAACGTAAATAAAGCATTTGACGGTCATTCAAACCTAACGGGCGCATTGCAAAAGCCGGGAACTTATTTTTACCAGTTGGAGTATAACATCAATGGAGAAATTAAGCGTAAAACAGGTTACTTTGTTTTGCGATATTAAGGCACTGGTTTAACCTTGATGATGAAAGTATGGCGGTTGCAAAAAAATGGATATTGTTTTCAATATTGTCTGTATTTATAGTAAGCGCAAAGGCTCAGCAGCAGCAGTTTGGCTATACGCAGTTTATGGATAACCTGGCGCCTATAAACCCGGCTTATACCCTAATGGATAAAAGCGGATCACTAAATGCATTGATCAGGAAGCAATTTGTAGGGGTACCAGGAGCTCCTAATACTTTTATATTTAATACCAGTTTTCCCTTAGAGTCAATTAATGGCTCTACGGGACTGCTGGTGTCAAACGACCAGTTTGCTGTAGAGCAAAATACCGAAATAAGCGCTTTTTTTGCCAAAGCTGTTCAAGTTGGTGACTCGCAGTACCTTTCGGTGTCACTCAGTGCGGGGGTAAAAAAATACGTAGCGGATTACTCAACACTCGACCCAGGCGATCCTCAATTCCGGAACGACGTCAGGCAAACCAAGCCAAACCTGGGTTTTGGAGTGTTATTTTATAGTGATACTTATTATGTGGGTATTTCGGTTCCTGAACTTACAATAACCGGGTTGGGCACTGCATCGGTGCAGGATAACAGCAATTTCAGGAACCACTATTATTTAGCAGGCGCTATGCTCGCGAGCCTTGATGCAGATTTTAAGTTAAAGCCGGCTGTCCTGTTTTCATATGTAAACGGTACGCCGGTTACAACCAATTTATCCGGCACGTTATATATAAAGGAGGTACTAGGTATAGGATTAAGTTATCGTAGCACTAAGTCGGCCGCTGGTCTTTTTTCGATTAATACAAGCACGTTCCGTTTAGGGTATAGTTACCAGTTTAACACAGCGTCAACAAACCTGGGTGGCTTTAATAATACTACACACGAAGTTACACTGATGTACCGTTTTGGTAAGATAACAAATACCAGATTGCTTTAAATTATAGCAAATAAGGCCATTATGACCCCGATCATATTTCTTTTTAAAGAAATTCCGTATCTTCAACCTAACAAAATAGTTGTTACAAAATCATACCATGAAGAAATTACTCCTTATCGCTGCGTGTTTTCTGATTGTTTTATATGCCTGTAATAAAACAGGGGCCAAGCCAGCTGTCGCTGTTTCCCCTACCATTGACGGCACCGCCAGGACTTTCAACACTGACGATAGCGTTGGTTATAAGAATACCGATACCGTTTATACGGCTACCGTAACCGCGGCCAGCGACCCTTCCGCGACTGCGGACAAACTGGAGCTTTTTATTGCAAGCCCTAAAAAACTGGCGCCCGGTACCTATGCACTAACCAAGCCCTGGAGTCCGCCCTATGAACCACTGATCGTTTATAAGCCGAATGGAAGCAACAACTCATCAGATATCTACGTGGTGGATTATACCGGCGAGCATCCCGCCGAAATAACAATAACGGCCATCAGCAGCACCGGCATCCAGGGCACGTTCGACGGAGTATTAGTCAATGCCTCGAATAACGGCACCACCAAGACCTTCACCAACGGCAAGTTTACCATAGGTACACCTTAATACTAGTGTTTCACCGTTATCCGCGAATAGCATGCTCACTCTCCCCGGTCGAGGTCATAAAAAAAGCCCCGATTTCACGGGGCTACATATTGTCTGAACACGATTTAATGATGTGATGATTGAAAGGATTATCCTGCAAATAAGTCAATCTGTTTAATCCCGGTTCTACCTATTCTTAAAATACTTAAAATTCTTACCAATAAACTTCGCGCTGCTTCCCAGTTCTTCTTCAATGCGAAGGAGTTGGTTGTATTTAGCGACCCTGTCCGAACGGGATAGGGAACCGGTTTTGATCTGGCCGCAGTTTAAAGCAACTGCAAGGTCCGCAATGGTCGAATCTTCTGTTTCACCCGAACGATGGCTCATTACCGAAGTATAGCCATTGGTTTGTGCTAAAGTTACTGCGTTGATAGTTTCGGTCAGCGTACCTATCTGGTTCACTTTTACGAGGATAGAATTAGCAATATCCTTATCGATGCCTTGTTGCAGGCGTTTGGTGTTGGTTACAAATAAATCGTCACCAACTAACTGTACTTTTGCGCCTATTTTTTCGGTCAGTAATTTCCAGCCATCCCAATCATCTTCGGCCATGCCGTCTTCTATAGAAATGATGGGGTATTTTGCAGCCAGTTCAGCTAAATAGTCAGCTTGCTGTGCGCTGCTGCGTATTGCGCCTTTATCACCTTCAAATTTGGTATAGTCGTATTTGCCGTTCACATAAAACTCAGACGAAGCACAGTCCAATGCCAGGCAAATATCCACGCCCGGTTTGTAGCCCGCTTTTTCAATCGCTTTCAGAATAGTTTCAGCAGCGTCTTCGGTACCGTCAAACGTTGGTGCAAAACCACCTTCGTCACCAACTGCGGTTGATAAGCCGCGGTCGTGTAATATCTTTTTCAGGTTGTGGAACACTTCGCTTCCCCAGCGTAAAGCTTCAGAGAATGAAGGCGCGCCAACCGGCATGATCATAAATTCCTGGAAAGCGATAGGTGCATCAGAGTGCGAACCGCCGTTAACGATGTTCATCATCGGGATAGGCAATGTGTTGGCATTTACTCCGCCAACATAGCGGAACAGCGACTGGCGGCTTTCCTGCGCGGCGGCTTTCGCTACAGCTAAAGAAACACCCAAAATAGCGTTTGCGCCCAGTTTGCTTTTGTTTTCGGTCCCGTCGATTTCTATCATTAAAGCGTCGATGGCGTTTTGTTCGAAAACATCGATACCATTAAGTTCTTTGGCAAGTATATCATTCACATTGGCTACGGCCTGTAAAACGCCTTTGCCCATGTATACAGATTTATCATTATCACGCAGTTCTACCGCTTCATGCGCACCGGTTGAAGCACCGGAAGGAACTGCAGCACGACCCAAAGCGCCGTTTTCGGTCAAAACATCTACCTCAATGGTAGGGTTTCCACGCGAGTCGAGAATCTGGCGGGCGTGAACATCAATAATTAAGCTCATTTTGTATTGTTTTAGGAATTGAAAATAGTTAGTGTCAAAAGTACACTATTATGTATATACTTTCCAAATATACAATTTCCAATAACTTCGGGTAAAATAAATTTAATGATTACACCGATTTAATAGGGAGATTACACTGATTAAAGTCCGAAAGTCGGGAAGTCCGCGTAAGTCCGAAAGCTAACTTTGCAACATTTTAACTTTACAACGTTCTAACAAAACTATTCCCATTTAAAGGTTTTGACTGCAACTGCATAAACGATCACGAACCAGATACCCAGTATCAGCAGGTAGTGTGTTACGTCACCCAAGCCCGCGCCTTCAAAGGCAACTTCGCGCATGGCTTTGTTCAGGTAGGTGAGGGGCAACGCGTTGCTTAATCCCTGCAACCAGGTTGGGAAAGCGGTAGTGGCGAAAAAGGTTCCCGACAGTAAAAACTGAGGTAAGGTGACGATATTAGATAACGGCGGCACACTGCTGTCGCTTTTGGCGATACCCGAAATAATAAAGCCGAAGCCCATAAATACAATAAGGCCAATCGCCGACAGGATCAGCATGTTGACAACCGTTGTAAGCCCGTGTACCAGCGTAAACCCGAAAAAGTAATGTCCAACCATAATAATAAATAGTGCGCCGATCCACGAGAATATTAGCCTTGCTATAGCCTCACCCAAAACAATGCTGTATTTTCTTACCGGGGTGGCAAAAAAGCGCTTGATAACCAGCGTCAACCGTAAACTCAGGAATACGAAAGCGGTACCAAACACCCCGCTGCTCAGCAGAGAAAAGCCCAGCATACCCGGCAGCAGGAAGTCGATGTACTTGTATGCGCGGCCCGTGATAGTGGTTTCATGCAACTCAACTATTGGCGATGGCCCCACCTGGGCCGGCCGGTTTGCATTGTACGCGATATTGGTCAATATCATTTTAAATATATTCCCCTTATCGCCCGACGCCGTGCTGTATTTGGTCGTTACCGTAATATAAGGTGGTACCACGCTTTTCTTAATATCTATAATAGCAGCAATATTGCCTTTTGACAGGTTGCTTTCCATCTCGGCCGTGCTTTGATTGGTTACCAGGTTGGCTACTTTGTGACTCTTTAGGCCCCTGTAAAAATCATTGGCAGTATCGCAGGTTTTAGCAACACCAACATCCGCCGTGATAGCGCTGCCGCCGATATTGGCAAACACGATAATAAATATCAGCGGGAAAGCCAAACTAAACACCACCGCCGACGGGCTCCGTATGATCGAACTGAAACTGGCTTTCGCTATCGCCAGCGTAGCTTTGGTATTGCTGTAGGGTTTATTTTCGTTTGTCATTGGGTATTAGTCATTAGGTCATTAGTCATTAGTTAATCCGGAAGCATCAAAACTCCCCCTTTAGGGGCTCGGGACTAATCCTCCCGCCACTCTTTCCCGGTCATATTGATAAATACATCCTCCAGGTTGGCGAGTTTAACCTCTTTTTTGCGCTCAAATCCTGTTGCTACCAGTTTATCGATAAAGTTATCCGGCGTATCGATACCGATGATATGCCCGCCGTCTATAAAGGCAACACGGTCGCAAAGCACTTCAGCTTCATCCATATAATGGGTGGTGATAACAACAGTTGTTCCCTGGTCGCGAATCTCTTTAATTAAATCCCAAAGATTACGCCTTGCCTGCGGGTCGAGGCCGGTTGTGGGTTCATCCAAAAAAATAATACGCGGATTATTGATCAGCGTGGTCGCGATAGAAAACCGTTGCTTTTGCCCGCCGGACAGGTCTTTGTATTTGGCTTTGGCCTTTTCAAACAGGTTTACTTTTTCCAGCATTTCCTTTGGCGTTTTTTCGATGCCATACAGCCCTGAGAAAAGCACGATCAGTTCCGACAAATTCAGGTTGGGATAATAGCCCGCCGCTTGCAACTGCACACCGATGCGTTTTTTGATGCTGTCGGTATCCTTGTCGATATTAAAACCATCGACCATAATTTCACCAGACGTTTTATCGCGCAGCGTTTCGATGATCTCGAGGGTGGTGGTTTTACCTGCGCCATTGGGGCCTAGCAAGCCGAATATCTCGCCCTCAAAAACTTCAAAGCTGATATCGTTTACCGCGGTAAAATCATCGTACTTTTTAACCAGGTTTTTAACCGTAATGATGGGTTGTTTTGCCATGCTGTAAAAATGCAGCAGATTACTGGTATTTCAATGAGATTTTCGGCGAATGGAGGAATTTTTTAGGTGAAAGATTTTGGTGGTACGTTATACGTTTGAAGTTGTACGTTTTTTAATTGCCTGAAACAACAATTACGCGTTCCTTTTTACTTTCAAGACTCAAATTATTAATAGTTGCCTTTTGATGTAATACGACTAATTTGCCATCCGTTTTCGTGCTTTGATCAGCTGGATCAAAATATTCGACTGAATAGTATTTCCCGTTAGCATTAAACGAAACGGGCGTGCTTAGCGCCGCATCTGTATTATTCAGCAGATAGATGAAATATGTGTTGCCGCATTTTACACCATACGATTCAATGCTACCTGCTGAAACCGGGAACTGCACAAATGACCCTTTGCCGGCTTTTATCATCTCATCGCTGATGTGGCGCACGCCTTTAAAGTAAGGCTCCATATTTTCGTTATCGAACATTTCCCACCACCAACTCATGGGTAAAATAGGGCAAGGGCTAAACATGCCGTACCAAAGTCCGCGTCTAAAATCATAGTCGGCTTCTTTGGCATATTTGGGGTCGTCATCCTCCCAGCGCAGGCCAAATTCGCCCACCACGTAAGGCTTGCCAAATCCATTGATATAATCCTGGTAAATGCCGGGTATCTTTTCCGTGTGTTTGTAGATATGTTTTTGATTAAAATCAATATAAGCTATCGAGTTCAAGCCTGTAATATCCCGGTGCGATACACTGGTGGTCACCAAATGGCCGTAGGGGTCAATGTCCTTCAAATAACGACTCATCTCATCGTGCCACTCGGTAATGTAATGATGCGGGATCAGTACGCTGTCGGCGCCGTTGAATGCGGCGTTGTCTATTTCGTTAAAAAACTCAAAGGCTGCAATGCTGGTGCTGTAGCCCCAGCGGGCCACAATATAACGCAGCTTATTTTTATACATCGCCCGGGCCTTTTGCGAAGTAAAATACTCCGTAGGCGTTTTAGCCGGCCCGCCATTTACCACGTTATAATTGCTGTTTTTCCAACCGCCGCCTTCCATCAGGTGGCCGTGCCAGTCAAGCGTCAGCATAAACTTTAAATTGAGCGAATCGGTAAGGTTAACCAATTCATCCATTCGCTTTACAGCGCCGGGGTTATAATAGTCATCACTGTTGCTATATCGTTTGGTCTGACCAACTTTTTTCCATTCCAATGGCAGGTTCCAGTAACACATCCAGGTGCGGAAAAAGTTTGCACCATTACCGCTCAGCTTGGGCAGCAGGTAATCGTAGGTCCATTTATCCTTTTCAAATGAGCGCGACTCCCAGCCCACGTTCTCACCAATACCGCGGAACAACTCCCCGTTATCATATTTAAAGGTCCAGAGATTGTTTTTATGCAGGAATCCTTTTTTGCCGCTGGGTAGCACGGTAAAAAAGTTCGTATCGCCCACGTGTTCGCCGCCTTTACTTTTCAGCCTGAAATAATATCGGTATTCACCCAGTTCCTGTGGGGCATAACGCGCTTTCCAAACAGAGGCCTTGCTATCGCCGCTTTCAAAATAGCAGGGCAAAACAATGGGCCTGCCTGCCGGCGAAGTCATCACCATATCCACGCTGATGTCTGCCTGGTCGTACGGGTTGCCAAAATCTGCGGCAATGTTAATGGTCCACTCAAACTTCTGGTACTCTTTTACCGGGTTCGTAAAGTATGTTACATTGATAATGTGCGACTGTGCAAAGCACATAGTCGTAACAAAACAGGTAAAAAATGCGAAGGTGAGTATTTTGGCCGCTTTCATTAGGTTTATTGGGTTTAAAAGCAGCGATAAATATAGACTATTTAAACCGTCGCCACCTTTATCGAAAGCGACGATTCATGATACTAATTTAACATATTTGCAAACGACCGTGTAAATGCCTCTGCCCGTTCGAGCAAATAATTGTAAAAAGTAATTAATGTTTTCATTGTATAAGTAGTTATACAAAATAACGGAACTGCTATTAACCGAATGGGCAATTTGTGTTAAGTTATTGTTGCTTTATGTTAAGCGCTTTGCCTCCCCCAGATGGGGGAGGATGGCTATATGTTGAACCCGGTTTATTTTACTAAATGCCCCAGGGTGTGGAGGATGGCATGCAGATGCTGTATGGTAGCATGTGCCAGGTGAACGAGGTGGATTAATAATATTGTTTTCATGACGTGGGTTGATTTGCGGTACAAATATGCCCTCACGTGCAGGAAACCGTGAAACTTTTTTGGCGAACGGTACGAAATTGTCGGTGAATGGATGAAGTAGGTGGATGAGTCGGTGAAAAATCTGGGAATAAAAAAGGCCTGCATTGCTGCAAGCCTCATATGGTGAAGTTGAATAATTTATTTCATCAACTCAATAAAATCATCAAACAAATAGCGGCTGTCATGCGGGCCGGGTGATGACTCAGGGTGATATTGTACCGAGAAGGCTTTTTTGCCTTTCACGCGGATACCTTCTATCGATTTATCGTTCAGGTTTACGTGGGTAATTTCCACTTTATCGCTTGCGCGGACGGCTTCCGGTACTACACCGAAACCGTGGTTCTGCGAAGTTACTTCGCAATGGTCCTTAATGATGTTTTTTACCGGGTGGTTTAAACCGCGGTGACCATTGAACATCTTTTTTGTAGGAATATCATTTGCCAAAGCCAGCAACTGGTGGCCCAGGCAAATACCAAACATTGGCTTATCCGATTTCAAAATATCTTTTACAGTTTCAACAGCATAAGGCATCGCGGACGGGTCACCGGGACCGTTCGAAATAAAGTAACCGTTCGGTGCAAAATCCTTTTCCATTTCGGCGAAGGTGGTTTTAGCCGGGTAAACTTTGGCGTACACATCGCGGTCGTGAAAATTGCGCAATATATTTTTCTTCACACCCAAATCAAGCACGGCAACTTTGTAAGTGGCATCCTCGTCGCCGAAAGTATAAGTTTCGTTGGTGGAAACCTGCGATGATAGCTCTAGCCCATCCATGGATGGAACCTGGTCTAACTTCTTTTTAAGCTCATTAAGATCCAAAATTTCGGATGAGATAATGGCGTTCATCGCACCCTTATCGCGTATATGGCGAACCAGTTGGCGGGTGTCAATGTCAGATATAGAAACAATATTCTGCTCCTGGAAATAATCCTGGATCGATTCCTGGGCCTGTTTACGGGTATAATAAATGTTGTAATTTTTGCAAACTAACCCGGCGATCTGGATATTATTGGATTCAACTTCCTCCTTAGCGATACCGTAATTGCCGATATGCGCGTTGGTGGTCACCATGATCTGTCCGAAATAGGATGGGTCGGTAAATATCTCCTGGTAACCGGTCATCCCGGTATTAAAGCAGATCTCGCCGGTTGTAGTGCCGATTTTCCCTGCTGCTTTTCCATAAAATACTGTACCGTCAGCCAGCAATAATATCGCAGGCAACTTGGTGAAGTTGGTGATCATAGTTACAAAAAAATTGAATGGTTAATGTGCCGGTTGTCCTGTTGCTCAGTCCCGTGAAAACATGTGCGGGAAGTACCGTCGGCAATGCTGATTTCACGCCGCAAAAATAGGAATTAATTTCGGATTTGAAATTTGAATTTTGTAGATGCTTTACTTTTTTGGGTTTACGAATTCAATAATTCCGAAATCGAACTTCCGCAATCCGAAATAGTTTTACCTTTACCTTCCAAATTAAGCTAAAAGAACAACCAGCATGTCTGTAAATAAAGAAATAAAGCGGGTCACCACCCACACTTTACAGGAAATGAAACATCGCGGCGAGAAGATAGCCATGCTTACCGCCTACGATTTTTCAATGGCCGCAATAGTTGATGCCTCCGGTATGGACATAATACTGGTAGGCGATTCGGCCTCCAACGTTATGGCAGGGCACGAAACCACGCTGCCCATCACTTTAGACCAGATGATCTATCATGCGTCATCCGTAGTAAAGGGGGCAAAGCGCGCTTTGGTTATTGTCGATCTGCCTTTCGGCTCGTACCAGGGCAATTCAAAAGAAGCCCTTAATTCGGCCATCCGTATCATGAAAGAGTCCGGCGCGCACGGCGTAAAGATGGAAGGCGGAGTTGAAATTTCCGAATCGGTAACACGCATCCTTACTGCAGGTATCCCTGTAATGGGCCACCTCGGTTTAACGCCGCAGTCGATATACAAATTTGGTACTTATACGGTTAGGGCGAAAGAAGAAGCGGAAGCTCAAAAACTACGTGAGGATGCTATAAAATTGCAGGAGCTGGGCTGCTTTGGTATTGTATTAGAAAAAATACCGGCCCAATTAGCCAAAGAAGTGAGCAAGAGCCTTACCATACCCACCATTGGCATCGGCGCCGGCAAATATTGCGACGGCCAGGTGCTGGTCATACACGATATGCTGGGCATTAACAAAGGATTCAAACCCCGGTTTTTGCGCCACTATGCTGATTTGAACAATGTGATGAATTCTGCGTTTAAAAGTTATATCAGCGACGTGAAGTCCAAAAAATTCCCGGATGACACGGAGCAATATTGATGTGCGGATGTGTAAATATGCAGATGTGCAAATGAAGGATCATTATAGTTTGCATAACCTATGACCGCGCGAGTCCTTATAAAATACGTTAACCACGATATTGTAGATAAAGATATCCTCTACGAGGATAACCACCTCATTGCTGTGAATAAAATTGCAGGCGATATTGTGCAGGAAGATGAAACAGGCGACGAGCCGCTGGACGAAAAGGTAAAAAAATACATCGCCAAAAAATATGATAAGCCTAATGGCGCATTCCTGGGTGTAGTTCACCGGTTGGACAGGCCCGTAAGCGGCGTTATCCTGTTCGCCAAAACCAGTAAGGCGCTGGACAGGGTGAACAAGCTGTTCAAGAGCCGCGAAATGAAAAAGACCTACTACGCCGTAGTGCGCAAACGCCCCGAACCATCCGAAGGTAACCTGGTGCACTGGCTGCTCAAAAACCCGCAAAAGAATGTTACAAAGGCCTATGACCGCGAAGTTCCCGGAAGCCAGCGTTCCGAATTAAATTACCGCTTAGCAGGGGAACTGGAAGGCTATTATTTGATCGAAGTAAACCCCATCACCGGCCGCCCGCACCAGATACGGGTACAATTAGCCACCTTAGGCTGCCCCATAGTTGGTGACAATAAATACGGTTACCCTCGTGGCAGTCTCAAAAAAAGCATTTGCCTGCATGCCCGCCGCCTGCGCTTTATCCATCCCATCAAAAAGGAACCTGTCGAAATTGTGGCGCCCCTGCCCAAAGATGGTTTTTGGGATAAGTTTGAGGGGATGGTGGAATAATCAATCGCAGTTCAATCGAAAGATATAATTTTACGTTACTTTCTTGCGATCTGTCTTAAAGGGTACTGCAGAAACTTGATAATCATCTTCATAAACAATATAGCCAGGGTTTTTTGTCGTTACAACTTCTACCACAATTGCATACTTGTATAGTACCTCCCTAACCTCGTATACCTTCTTTATATGTTCTTTTGCTGAATCTTTGAACCACGACAATGAAATCGCTGCCGGATTTTTGTTCGAAGCATTAGAAAATCTGTTTGGCGCTTCTAAGTTTATATTAAACCAATTTCTTAACTCTTTTAGTGTATGTACATCTTCATCCGGTGTAGAATGGTGATCTCTGATAAATCTCAATGCTTGGAAAATTCCTGTTTCAGTTTCATCGTACTCATTAATGAATTGTGTGATAAACCTGATATACATAGTTCTCCTTCTTAGCGTTAAAGATAAATGGATTCTGGGATAAGTTTTAAGGTATGG
The DNA here is from genome assembly GCA_043739405.1 of Mucilaginibacter sp. GTDB lineage: Bacteria > Bacteroidota > Bacteroidia > Sphingobacteriales > Sphingobacteriaceae > Mucilaginibacter. The sequence continues at coordinate 34,904 of JAYUEE010000001.1, forward strand.
TGGAGTGATTTTTTCTTTTTCATTCTGAGCATAGCGAAGAATCTATTTATGATTACTTTTAATGCATGAAATCCAAAGCCATTAAACCAATCACGATCAAGGTAAAGGAAATTCCGCAATGGCATGTTGATGAAGTAAGAAAGCTACTGAACGATTACAAAAACAATCCAAGGCAAGCTTTAGATTTTGATGAGGTTATTGATGGTATTGAGAAAACCTTGAATGCTAAATCATAGCCCCCGCACCATCTCCCAAATCTTCTCATCCACCCAAACCCCCTCCTTCAAGCTTTTTTCCCTTGTTCTTAAAGTATTCTCGCCTGGATATAAAATCTCTTTCCCTTTTTCCACCCGGCTGCTTTTGGTATAGGCAAGTATTTCTTCTACAAGAGCTTCCGTTTTTATACCGATCGGTTTTATCGCAATAAAAACCTGTGATACCCCCGATTCCGAACCGTTTTTGGTAACCGTACCTGTTGATTGCCCCTGGCTGAGGACGGTTGCCAGTAAATCGAGCACCAAGGATAGGCCCGAACCCTTCCAGAAACCAATAGGTAATGGCCGCTGCGATTTGATAATAGCCCCCGGATCGGTGGTTAAGTTGCCATCGCTATCATAGCCGCCCGGCAAGGACAGCTGCTCATTTTTTGATTTGTACAGGTTGAGTTTGCCGAACGAGTATTGCGATATAGCCATATCTAATACTACGTGTCCGTCTTTTCGCGGTACGGCGATAACTAAAGGGTTATTTCCAAGCCTTGGATCAATACCACCCCAGGGCGGCATGTTGGCTATAGTATTGGTAAAATTGATGGCGATCATGCCGGCTTCGGCAGCTTGCCAGCCGTAGGTGCCGCCGCGCATCCAGTGGCTGGTGTTTTTTATTGCTACACAAGCGATGTTGCTTTCTTTCGCCAGGTTAATGGCCCGGTCCATGCAAAACTTCGCGTTAAGCATACCCGGCCCCAGGTTGCCGTTCCATTGCTCAAGGCTCCCAAAGCTGCCTTCTTTTACCGGGTTGGCATTCGCGACAACCAATCCGGCCCTCACGTATTCGACAAAAGTAGGGAAACGGTTCAGCCCATGACTATGCACCCCATCGCGACTGTTTTCCGCAAAAATTTGTGCGCATTGTTCAGCTTTGTCTTCGATAAAATCAAGCGAAAGCAATACTCTTTTAAATTCAGCTTTAAGTATATTGAATGCTATTGGCATAGTTAGATTAAGTTGATTAAGTTAGACTAAGTTGATTGAGTTTATTCTTTTTTAACCTAATCAACCACTCACCTAATCAACTCAACCCAACCAAATTACAAAGACGCCATATCAATCACAAACCGATACCGCACATCGCCTTTGATCATTCGCTCATAAGCCTCGTTGATATAATCGATCTTGATCACCTCAACATCGGATGTAATGCCGTGTTCGGCACAGTAGTCCAGCATTTCCTGGGTTTCTTTAATACCGCCGATTAACGAACCTGCCAAACGCCTGCGCCTCATGATCAGGTTAAAGGCCGATACTTTTGGTGCATCCGGTGGAACGCCAACTAATACCATGGTACCGTCGAGCTTTAGAAGCTGAAGATAATCATTGTACTCATGCTGGGCCGATATCGTATTGATGATAAAATCCAGTGTGCCTGCGGTTGCTGCCATTTGTTCCGGATCTTTGGTAACCACAAAATGATGCGCGCCCAATTTTTCGGCATCCGCTTTCTTAGATGCCGACGTGCTTAACACGGTAACTTCGGCGCCTTTGGAAGCGGCCAGTTTAACAGCCATGTGGCCCAAACCGCCTAAACCAACCACACCAACTTTGTGGCCCTTGCCCATTTTCCACTCCATAATTGGGGAGTAGGTGGTTATGCCTGCACACAATAACGGGGCAACGCCCGAAAGCGGCAATTTATCAGAAACATGCAGGGTATAGTTTTCATCCACAATAACCTGGTTCGAATAGCCGCCGTAAGTGGGGTTGCCCTCTTTATCGCGACCATTATAAGTGCCTATCATGCCCACATCGCAATACTGCTCCAAACCGGCAAGGCAGCTTGGACAGTGACGGCACGAATCGACAAAGCAACCTACGCCGGCCAATTCGCCAACTTTAAATTTGGTCACGTGGTCGCCAACTTTAATAATTTTGCCTACAATTTCATGTCCCGGAACCATTGGGAAAATGCCCGCGCCCCATTCATCACGTACCTGGTGGATATCCGAATGGCACACGCCACAGTAGGCGATTTCTATCTGCACATCATGCGGGCCAACCTCGCGGCGTTCAAATTTAAAAGGTTCTAAAGGGATGTTTGGCTTTGGTGCGGCATAGCCTTTTGCTGGTATCATAAGTTTTTCTGGTTTTCTTAAATGAGAAACAAACTTATAGGATACGGTTTAAAGAATTGTAATAAAAAAACCATTTTAATTATTCCCTTTGGCGCCGACTGCTAAACTAAAAGGCGATTTTTAAAGTTATATGAATGTGAAGCCGGAATTTCTATTTTTGCTGGCAGTAATTCAATGAGAAATAAGCTGATACTATTCTGTTTGATCGGGGCCATATGGATTGCCTTTACCACCATATCGTGCAAAAAAACTACCCAGGATTATATCCCGACGTTATTAACTAATGGACAGTGGCAGTTAGCTTCGGTAATGGTTTTTCATTATACCGGCGCGACAAGAGATAGTGTCGATACACTTAATACTACCTGCAACCTCATACAAACTTTTAAATTCAACACTGATAAAACCTGCACTTATACCAATTTTGACTGCATAGCGCAAACCGCGACGGGTCATTGGGCCCTCTCGAAAAATGAATTGCTCCTGAGTACTGATCTAAAAACGACGGATACGGTCGCATCTGAAAACTCTGTGCCTTTTAAAAGTGCACAGATCAGCAACCTGGGTCAATATTCTTTTATCATCAATACCGGCGACCTTGCTACCTATTATTCGCCCACGCAAAAACGCCGAATTACGGTGTATGGATTTATTCGTGTAAAAACGCAATAAACCTGTTGCTGCAAAACTTCAAAATTTTATCTTTGGGTCGGTATAAAAGCCGTTTAAACGTTTTGGCTTTGCCCTGCGTATAAAGCGCGAACAAAATTGCGGTTCATTAGTTATTCGCAATACATAAAGCACGCAAAATAAATGAAGAAAAGGATAGCTATTTTTGCTTCAGGTTCCGGTTCAAATGCTCAGAAAATAATGGAGCATTTTAAGCGCAGCCCCGAGGCCGAGGTAGTTTTGATACTCACCAACAATCCGCAGGCCTACGTTTTACAGCGTGCCGACAACTTCGAAATACCTTCACATATTTTTAGCCGCAGCGAATTTTACGATACGGATGCTGTGATCAAATTATTAAAAAACCTGCAGGTCGACCTGATCGTACTCGCCGGTTTCCTGTGGCTGGTGCCCCCAACGCTGCTTAAAGCCTTCCCCAATAAGGTAATTAACCTGCACCCTGCACTGCTGCCAAAATACGGCGGCAAAGGGATGTATGGCGATCATGTGCATAACGCTGTACTAGCTGCCGGCGAAGAGGAATCCGGCATTACCATCCATTTTGTAAACGAAAAGTTCGACGAAGGCGAGATCCTTCACCAAAGCCGCTTTAAAATTGAACCCGGCGACAACCTCGAAATGCTCAAATTCAAAGGGCAGCAATTGGAGCACCAGCATTTTCCGAGAGTGATTGAGAACCTTCTCAAAAAAATGAAATCCTGATTTGTACTTAAGAAAGTAAAGATCCGTGTATTATCTCATACACAGTAAGTGCATCATTTTCAATTCTGAATGCAATTACCCAATCATTAAAATGGCTGCACGAATATTTATAAGCGGCTAAAATATGGTGATTGCAAAGAGTGTATTGTACGTCCGACACAGCCAATTTCTCAATCGCCGATTTAAACTTTAGCGCATATCTCGCTCCGCTGCCTTTAGTGTTTTTAGACTCCACAAAATCAGCAATAGCGTCAATAACACGCATAGCTTTCGGCGAAATTCTTAATTTTAAAATCACGGAATTATTTTGCTGACATGTATTTGGAAAAAGCCACTTCCAAATCGATTGGTTCGGTGCCCTGTTCGCGTGATAAGTAATCAATCAATTCCGCATCAGTGGCCTTACGCCCTATACCTGTTGTCAACGCTTTAACGTCCAGCTCTTTGAAATCCTGGGTTATGGTTTGCAAACCCAATTCTTCTGCGAACCTAACGAGCAGGTCAGTTTTCTTATCAGAATCCGATTTGATGATTAGTGTAGTCATTACCCGAAGTTACCGTTTTTATTGCAAAAAACAAAAATAGGGTTATTGTTCCTCCTTAAAATAAACCTTATAATAATTCATGTGCTTATCCTCATCGAAGCCTTTTTCAATCAGTTGCTTATCGCCATGGATATAGATATGAAAGTTTTTATCCAGCTTTAAAACGCTTTTATACACCCGGGTCTGCTTTTTTACTGCAGCACCAGATATCTCGAAACTATTAGGTATCGGCGTCTCAAATTCATCCTCAAAGCCTTTCTTGTAATTCAAAAAGGAGGCAATACCCTGCTGGTTCCCTATCACTTCGTTATTAAAATCGTCCAGGTCAAAACTTTCCTTCTCCTTAAAATACTTCATGGAGCGGTTTAGCAGGTCTATCTTGTCGGTTTTGGATACTTCAAATTCAGTATCAATATTTTTAGTGACGAAGTTTTTATAAACACCCAGTAAATTATTGGTTTGATGGTAGTTGTCGTTCCTGATTTTCAATTTCAAAAACTCATCTTTCCAGTAAACAGCTTCCTGGCCGCGGTTGGTATTGTCGATTACGGCTACTTTATAGCCGTTTTCCTTTTCGGTATTGAAGATCAGGCAGCCCTTATCGAGTTTGTTGATGTTAATTGCTTCCTGCTCGTAACTCAGGCCGAAACCATCTTTCTCCGGGTAAACTTTTAGATAGGTTTCCTTGGTTTCAGATTTGAACAGGCCAATGGCATCCCAAAGTTCGCCCTCTACCTGCACATCTTTAAAATAAGCCACATAAAATTCGCCCGCCTTGATTTTCGGGTGATTGGAAACATCGTATAAATGTTTGGCTAGCTGCTTACTGTTTTCGTGAATCGTATCTGGGTTGTCAAATATAGTCTCCGCAAAATGATAAACCTCATTAAGATTAAGATCATCATTGGGATGGTACAGGTGATATATTTCATTCACCTTTCCAAAGGGCGAGCTAAAATATTGGTTCAAAATGCCTTTCAGCAGTTCGTCGGCCAACGAAACCGGAGTATCCGACAGCGCGTAACGCTCGTCCTGTACGGGATTGCCGACGTGATGGATGGAAAGATCGGTGAGGGAGGATTCAAAAAAAGATATCATGGGGCGAATATTGCATTTTATTCATCAACCCCAATGAAAATTTCTTTTTAGCAAAGCTTATTCCTTCAACAGTATTACCGAGCAGCCCTCGATGCAGATATTTGGACCAGCCGGGCCCATGGTAAGGGTATCATGCTTAATTGCGTAGTAGTAATCCTCGTAAATGGCCTTATCGGCGCTCGTCATATGGATGGTGATCGTATCCTTAACGGTGAAGTATTTAAAGGTAGAAAAGGCAGTACCTCCGATTGTGCCGTCGGCGTTAAATGTGGCATAGTCCTTATTATTGTCCGGTACAAAATACTGCGGTCCGCCGGCGCTTAGCATACTCCCGATGACTTTCCACGTGCCGGGCAGCGTAGCCTTAGTTTTAAAGGCCGGTATTACGGTAGCACCGTCTTTGTGGCACGCAGAAATGGCTAAAATAATGACGACGGATAGCAAATAGACAAGGTGTTTCATAGGGTTGTTTTTAATCATTACGGGCAAAATTTGGATAGTGCGACACAATAAGCCACTATTTTAAAACTCTGATTTTTAACTTATAAAATATCCCAAAAAAACTAACCACTAATCACCAATCTCTAATCACTATTTACTACCTTTGCGGCTCAAAAAAATAGTGTCGATGAGCCAATCCGTGCAAATAAAAAATGCTTTAATTTCAGTTTATTACAAAGACAATCTCGAACCCATAATACAGGAGCTTCACCGTCTTGGTGTGAAGATATATTCAACCGGCGGAACGGAGACTTTCATCCGCGGTTTGGGTGCCGATGTTATCGCCGTAGAAGATTTAACCTCCTATCCGTCTATACTTGGCGGCCGTGTAAAGACCTTGCATCCAAAGGTATTCGGTGGCATACTGGCGCGTCGCAATTTTGATAGCGACGAGAAGCAATTGGCTCAATACGAAATACCGGAGATTGATTTGGTTATCGTTGACTTATACCCTTTCGAAGAAACCGTAAAATCAGGCGCAGGGCAGGATGATGTGATCGAAAAGATTGATATTGGCGGTATTTCGCTGATACGCGCGGCTGCTAAAAATTATAAGGATGTGGTTATTGTAGCATCCAAAGATGACTACACGGTATTGGGAGACATCCTGAAATTACAAAACGGAGAAACTAATATCGACCAGCGCCGTTCATTTGCGCAAAAGGCGTTCAACATTACGTCGCATTACGATACAGCCATATTCCAATACTTTAACCAGGAAGAACAATTGCCTGTTTTCAAACAAAGCATTCAGCGCAGCACCGTACTGCGTTACGGCGAAAACCCGCACCAGGAAGGTATATTCTATGGTAACCTGGATGCAATGTTCACGAAACTGAACGGCAAGGAACTATCCTATAATAACCTGGTGGACGTGGATGCTGCGGTGGCACTTATTGATGAGTTTACTGAGCCTACCGTGGCCATTTTGAAACACACAAATGCCTGCGGTATCGCCAGTCGTTCCTTCATAAAAGAAGCCTGGATCGATGCGTTGGCTTGCGACCCGGTATCCGCCTTTGGCGGTGTGATCATTGCCAATGACGAAATAAATGAAGAAACCGCAAGGGAGATAAACAAGATATTTTTCGAGGTGCTGATAGCACCTGCCTACACCGATGAAGCGGTTAAGGTATTGCGCGAGAAAAAGAACCGCATCATCCTCATCCGTCAGCCGGTTGAATTGCCTGTTAAGCAATTTAAAACTTTGCTTAATGGTGTAATTGAGCAGGACAAGGATTTGGTTATTGAAGGGTCCGACCACATGAAGCCGGTTACTGACCGGAAACCAACTGACCACGAAATGAGGGACCTCTTCTTCGCCAACAAAGTGGTTAAACATACCAAATCAAATACCATTGTATTCGCCAAAAACGGTCAGCTGATGGCAAGCGGTGTGGGCCAAACTTCCCGCGTTGATTCTCTGAAACAGGCAGTTATTAAAGCCGAAGGCTTTGGGTTCGACCTCAAAGGCGCTGTAATGGCATCTGATGCCTTTTTCCCTTTTAACGATTGCGTAGAACTTGCTGCCGATGCCGGCATAACCGCCGTGTTGCAACCAGGCGGCTCCGTTAAGGACCAGGACTCTATCGATATGTGCAACAAAAAGGGCATTTCGATGGTCATGACGGGCATACGCCATTTTAAACATTAATTAAAAAAAGTACGTACAAAAATTAAATCGTTTTTGGACAATATTATTTTGTTTGATTCGCTTTAATTAGGCTAAATTGCTGAAATTAGTATCGCCGTTATTAACTTTAAAATTATTTTGATTTAACAAGCAAATGGGTTTATTTAACTTTTTTACTCAAGAAATTGCCATCGATCTAGGTACCGCAAATACCCTCATCATACATAACGATAAAGTAGTGGTCGACGAACCGTCGATCGTGGCTTTTGACCGGACTACCAACAAGGTAATAGCCATCGGTCGACAAGCCATGCAGATGGAGGGCAAAACCCATGAAAATATACGCACAGTGCGCCCATTGAAGGATGGTGTAATAGCCGACTTTAACGCCGCCGAGCATATGATACGCGGCATGATAAAAATGATTAACCATGGCAAGGGTTGGTTCTTCCCGTCGTTGCGTATGGTTATCTGTATCCCCTCCGGTATTACCGAAGTTGAAAAACGTGCCGTACGCGACTCTGCTGAGATAGCAGGTGCCAAAGAAGTGTACCTTATCCACGAACCAATGGCCGCTGCCGTAGGTATCGGTATCGACGTTGAAGAGCCGATGGGTAACATGATCATCGATATCGGTGGTGGTACAACTGAAATTGCGGTTATCGCACTGTCAGGTATTGTCTGCGACCAGTCGATCCGTGTTGCAGGTGATAACTTCGACTCTGATATTGTACAATATATTCGCCGCCAGCATAACATTATGATCGGTGATCGTACTGCTGAAAAAATAAAAATTGAAGTGGGTGCAGCTTTACCGGAAATTTCCGATCCGCCGGCTGATTTCGCTGTACAGGGCCGCGACCTGATGACAGGCGTGCCAAAGCAAATCATGGTATCCTATACCGAGATTGCGCATTGCCTGGATAAATCCATCTCGAAAATAGAAGAAGCTATCCTGAAGGCGCTGGAAATTACACCGCCGGAATTATCAGCTGATATTTACCAGACCGGTATTTATTTAACAGGAGGTGGTGCTTTACTTCGCGGGCTTGATAAACGTGTCGCAGCCAAAACCAAACTGCCCGTTCACGTAGCCGAGGACCCGCTGCGCGCCGTAGTTCGCGGAACCGGAACAGCCTTGAAAAATATTGGTAATTTTAAATTCTTAATGCAATAGTTGATTAGAGATTAGAGACTGGAGGTTAGAGATTAGTTTTTGTGCGGCGGTTGGTGTTGTTTACCAAACGACTAATTTTTCTGATATTTAAATATGAATTCTTTTACTGACCTCGAAGTCTGGAAAAAATCAAGGGTGTTGCGTAATCATATAACCGACTTGGTTAAAACATTCACGGCAGATGAGAAATATCGTTTGTCAGATCAAATCATTCGTTCATCCAGATCAATAGGAAATAATATTGCAGAAGGGCATGGCAGATTCCATTACGCTGATGCCGCTAAATTTCTGATAAATGCACGTGGTTCAGCCGCCGAGACAATAGACCATCTTATCATCGCACTGGATAATAATTTTATTGACGAAAAAGTATTTGAGTCTTTTAAAACAGACTGCGAGGCGTGTATGAAGATGATAAACGGATATATTAATTATTTGAGAAAGCAAACAGAAGTAAATAACGCCTAATCTCTAATCTCAAATTAACTAATCACTAACGATGCGTAACCTCCTGATATTTATCACTAAGTACAACGCATTTTTTTTATTCCTCATTTTCGAGATAAGCTCGCTTGTCATTTACATCAAGTATAATTCGTTTCAAAAGGCCACTTTTATCAGCTCAACCAGCAAGGTTACGGGCGCGCTGTACGCCCAAAAGAGCCAGTTGGTAAGCTACCTTTCTTTACAGGAACAAAATGATAGTCTTGCCAAAGAAAACGCCCGTCTGCGTAACCAGCTCAAGTCTTCTTTTTATGTCGGTACCGTTGCAAAACATAAGGTGGACGATACGGTATACAAACAGCAATACACCTACATCGAAGCGAAAGTCATCAACAACTCCATCAACCGCAGTAATAATTATTTGACCATCGACAGGGGAAGCGTGCAGGGGATACAGAAGGGTATGGGCGTTATTTGCAGCTCGGGCCTGGTAGGTAAGGTGGTTTTTGTTGGCGAACATTTATCGGTAGTTCAATCCCTTTTACATAAGGATTCGCGTTTCAGCGCTATGCTGGCCAAAAACAAGGAAATAGGATATATCGAATGGAGCGACGACCTCGATCCGCATAAAGGTTTACTGAAAGATGTGTCAAACAACGCTTCGCCTAAAATTGGAGAGCCGGTAGTGACGTCTGAATACTCACTCTTCCCGGCCGGCATATCAATAGGGAAAGTAAGCAACCTGCATACCAAAGCGGGCGGTTATTCGCTCAATATGGAAGTGAAGCTGTCGGTTGATTTTAGTAAATTGCAGTATGTGGATGTCATCGTAAATAAATTAGCAAAAGAACAGGCGGGACTGGAGGCGCAGCAAAAGAAAGATGAGTAGAGTTATCATAATCAACATCATCCGGTTTTTCGTACTGGTTTTTATGCAAGTCTTCCTGTTGAAGAACGTCACCCTGTATAACCTCTCGACGCCGTATTTCTATATCATGTTCATCCTGTTGCTGCCGTTCGAAACGCCAAACCTGCTTTTATTTGCGCTTTCGTTCATCCTGGGGTTGACCATCGATGCTTTTTATGATACGCCGGGCCTGCATGCTGCAGCCTGCGTATTGCTGGCTTTTGTCAGGATATTATTCATCAGTATAACCGTACAAAAAGAGGGCTTTGATAACGAGCCCGAACCCACCATGAGTAATATGGGCTTCCGGTGGTTTTTTACATATGTCCTTATTCTTACCTTATTTCATCATTTTTTCCTTTTCAACCTCGAAGTTTTTCGCTTTTCAGAAATACCGTATACGCTTAGCCGTTTTGTATTGAGTTCGATATTTACCGTATTTTTGATATTACTTACAGGGTTTTTATTTTACAGAAGGAAAGAGCGTAAATGAACAGTTTTTTTGAGCGCCGGTACATCATCGCCGGGATATTTATTTCGCTTATTGTCATATTGCTTGCGCGACTATTTTACCTGCAGATTATTGACGACCGCTACCTGTTATTTGCCCAGGGAAACGCCCGCCGTACCTTTTACCTGAACCCGGCCCGTGGCCCCATACTGGATCGTAACGGAAAGATATTGGTGCAAAACCAGGCCTTTTACGACATCATGGTAACGCCCAACCTGGTAAAGGCCCCGTTTGATACATCCGAGTTTTGTAAGCTGTTAGGTATTGATACCGCCGAGTTCAACCGGCGCATGATAAAGGCCATCAAATACGGGCGGACACAGCAATCGGTTTTCGATAAACAGTTATCCAAGGAGGCTTATGCAGCCATTGAGGAGCGACTGTCAGAATTTAATGGTTTTCAGTCGTCCACCAGGTACCTGCGTACCTATCCCGATTCTGTGGGAGCGCAGTTCTTAGGCTTTATTGGTGAGGTGCACGATGCCGATATCAAAAAATCACATGGCTTTTACCACCCGGGCGACTTCATCGGTGTTACAGGTGTTGAACGATCATATGAACAGGTACTACGCGGCAGGCGGGGTGTACACTATTTGATGGTAGACGCCAGGGGTCGCCCCAAGGGCCCTTACGCTAACGGAACACTTGATACCGCAGAACAAGCGGGCGAGCGTCTGACATCCTCATTGGATATCCGCATACAAAAACTGGGCGAACAACTGATGCGGAACAAAGTGGGTAGTATAGTAGCTATCGAGCCTTCAACCGGTGAGATATTGTGCTATGTAAGCAGCCCTACTTATAATCCGAACCTGATGGTGGGGCACGACAGGGGCAACAACGCCGCCGAGTTGTACAAAGATCCATACAAGCCGTTTTTCATACGGCCTATACAGGCTTACTATCCTCCCGGCTCATCCTTCAAACCGATCGATGCGCTGATAGCCGAACAGGAAGGGTTGATCACACCCCAAACCACTTATTTCTGCCCCGGCTATTATGTGTCGGGTAACCGGCACATCAAGTGTTTTCATAACGAAGCGCATGGGACGGTAGACCTGGCCAGGGCCGTTGCCGTATCATGCAACGGTTACTTTTTTATGGTATTTGAAAAACTGGTGAACAGGTATGGATGGAAAAATACGGATTCAACCTTCAATGCCTGGCGAAACAGCGTGAGCAAATTTGGTTTAGGTTCCCGTCTCGATCTGGATATGCCGGGTGAAGGCCGGGGCAACCTGCCGAAAGCATCCACTTACGACAAAATGTATCACAAAGGCGCATGGCGTTCATCTACTGTGATCTCTTTAGGTATCGGCCAGGGCGAGTTACTGGCGACGCCGCTGCAATTGGCTAATGTTGAATGCACCATTGCCAATCACGGGTTTTATTACAAGCCGCACCTGGTGAAAGGTATTGGCGATAGGAACGTGATCAAGGAGGAATACACACTGAAAAATTATGTGAACGTGGATTCACAATACTTTGAACCGGTGATCAACGGTATGCAGCAGGTGGTTGATAACGGTACCGCTGCAGCGTCTAAAATACCGGGGATAATCATGTGTGGTAAAACTGGCACGGCGGATAATTCGCATGGCGAACCCCACTCGGTGTTTGTTTGCTTCGCCCCGCGCGAAAATCCGAAAATAGCCGTGGCTGTTATCGTTGAAAATTCTGGCCAGGGCGCTCAATGGGCGGCGCCGATAGCCAGCTTTATTGTCGAGAAATATTTAAGGGATAGTATATCAGTGCGCCCATCTGGGATCAATCCGGAGTATTTTATGAATGCCAACCGTTTACCCGACCTTGGCAATTATAGCATTAAAGAAAAAACCAAACCCGTGCCTAAGGATACACTCAATAAAATGGGTATTGATACTTCGGATAAAAAGGGTACTTTGAAAGATACCTCAAAGGGAAAAAAGAAGCCCGTCAAACAGCAGGTGGTAGCTGCAATTTTAAAAAAGGACGAGGATGAACAATAACCAGCAGCAGCGCAGCTTCTTTTTCAATGTCGACTGGGTAATAGTTATCATTTACCTGGCCCTTTGCTTTATTGGCCTGCTTAATATTCATTCGGCAATGTATGATGAAAAGCACCCCTCTTTCCTGAATTTCAGTACCGACTATGGCAAGCAGCTGCTTTATATTTGGGTTGGCATATCTGTCGGAACAATTATTTTATTGCTCGAGAGTAGGTTTATAAGTTCGCTGGCGCCATTCTTTTATGGTTTTACGATATTGTTGTTAATGATAGTCTTAGTTGTCGGCCGAAACGTAGGTGGCAACCAGGCCTGGATTCCCTTGCCTGGCGGTTTCAGATTACAACCGTCCGAATTTGCCAAACTCTCTACCTGTTTGCTGCTTGCGCGATATTTAAGCGGAACCAACATAAAAGTCACCGAAACCAAGTCCTTCCTCATAGCGGCAGCCATTATTGGCTTTCCCATGTTCCTTATCATGCTTCAGCCTGATGCCGGCTCAACGCTTGTTTTTAGCTGCCTGCTGTTTGTGTTGTATCGCGAGGGACTTTCGCCTTATTTTTTGATACTCGAAGGCTTATTTATCACATTGTTTGTGGTCACATTAAAGCTCAATAATACCCTGCTGATAGCCGGTGTTCTTGTGGGAGTATCGCTTATTATTATTTTATTATGGCGACGAAACCGCCAAATACTGCGCATTATACTTACCGGCCTTGCCGTTTGCCTTGCCTTTGTATATAGCGTCAATTTTCTTTACAACAAAGTCCTTAAACCACATCAAAAAGTGCGTATCGATATTGTTTTAGGTATATCTAAGGACAATAAGGGCAAGGGTTATAATGTTCATCAGTCGATGATAGCCATAGGCTCAGGTAAGATGTGGGGCCGCGGTTATATGCAGGGTACCCAAACCAAATACTCCTTTGTACCTGAACAGGGCACCGATTTTATTTTTTGTACCGTAGGCGAGGAGTGGGGTTTTGCAGGTTCCGTAGTTGTGCTAGGTTTATACCTGTTCCTGGTATTGCGTATTATTCGAATTGCTGAGCGACAGCGATCGCCGTTCTCTCGTATCTATGCGTATGGCGTGGCATCAGTAATATTTTTTCACGTGATCATCAATATCGGTATGACTATCGGGATAGTGCCTTCCATCGGTATCCCTTTACCGTTAATTAGTTATGGAGGGTCGTCATTGCTTACATTTACCATTATGATATTCATACTGGTTAAGCTCGATTCGAACAGGATGGGAATTATTTATTGACCCTTTTGAATCAGGATAATTGAGTTTGTGAAGACGGATAGCTTACTTCGCCGTTGATGTAGTCTTCGCCTTTTTTTGAGACCTTGAAATTTCCTTCTTCTGTCCGGTCAATTAAACCTTCTTCCAAAGCAAAACTTACGGTGTCAAATGCAACACGGCCAATTGACTTTTGCGTTTTGATATTATCCAGCAACGTTAGAATGCAATTTCGATCCATATATTACTAAATAATAAATTGGTCAAAATTGTTTTCTTTTTAATAAAGAAAAATCAAAATTTAATTTTCGTACGAATAGGCTAACCTATTGTGCTGCTGCTAATTAAAATGGTCAGGCATATCTTCTTGCCAGTAATTCATAAAACTTATCAACGGTAGCTTGCTTGCTGTCCCAATGATTTTTGGCGCCATAATTTGTTTTCAGGAAGTCATCAGCCTCCTCAAATGTCGAAAACCGGTTCAGGATATCGATGGCTTCGCTATAGGCAAGATTATAGCCATTAAAAAGGTCCTTGATATACAATAGCTTATCATTTAAAGTGATGGCCTGTTTAAGATCGGCTATTGGCTGTATATGCGAGTGCTCAGTTTCTTTGCCGGAGGTTTTATGCAGCTTTGCCGACATCATCTGGTTGATGGTGAGCGGCTCTTCAGCAGGACTTTCTTTTTTGCTTTCAGCAGGCGGCGCCTCCTTTTTGGCCTGAACAGGAGGAATTTCTTTTTTGACTTCAACAGGGGGAATTTCCTTGAAGGGTTCGGGCATTACTACCTTGACGGCTGGAACTTCCAGTGCTTGCTCTTCAATTTCGGCAACTTCTTCTATCTCAAACCCAGGGTCGTCCTCGTCGTCCCAGTTTTGTGATTCATCCAGTACTAGTTCATGTTTAATAATTTCCGGCTCATGGCGCAGGTAGGAGAAATTGTCATTATCGCCATTAGCTGCCAGGTCAATTTGAGGCGAGGGTTCTTCAATAGTATGAATGGCTTCAATGGGTTTGGCAAGCGCCTGCGGTTCGGGCGTTACCTCTGTAGCGGGTGTTAGCGCTTGCACTACAGGCTCAAAATATTTTTCTTCCGTTTTTTTTACGGGCACTTCTGTAATCGTCGTTGTTGTGGTATTTTGCAAATTAAGCTTCTGCAAAACTGAAGTGTGGTCGGCCAAAAAATGAGTGTTTGCAACAAACAGCTCGAGCTCCAGGTCATTAAGCTGGCTTTCTGTATTATCCAGGTAAGCGTATTGTTCGTTTAACTCCTTCAGGATGGTGCCTATCCTTTTAAAAACTTCCTGTTGTTTCATGGCGGTGTATTCAAAATCCTTATCAAAAGTAGTATTAAATTATGATATTTGCCCGCAATAACGGGGCCACAATGCTGTACAATGAAGATGTTTTTAAACGAAGAAGCGAACTAGGCGGCAGCATCGAAGTGATTTGTGGCTCTATGTTCTCGGGTAAAACCGAAGAATTGATACGCCGTTTAAGGCGTGCCCAGATTGCTAAATTGACGGTCGAAATATTCAAGCCCCGTACCGATACCCGTTTTGACGAATCAAATGTGGTATCACACAATTACAACTATATCCAAAGCACGCCGGTCGACACCTCTTCAGCTATTCTGCTTTTGGGCAGCGATGTACAGGTAGTAGGTATTGATGAGGCCCAGTTTTTTGACGATGAGTTGTCCAATGTTTGCACTATTTTGGCCAACCGGGGTGTGCGGGTAATAGTGGCCGGGCTGGACATGGATTTTAAAGGCAACCCATTCGGCCCAATGCCGCAACTTATGTCCATTGCTGAGTCGGTTACAAAAGTGCATGCGGTATGTGTAAAATGCGGCAATCCTGCGCTATATTCCTTTCGCCTTGCACCGGGCGAAACCACCATTTTATTAGGCGAAAAGGAAAGTTATGAGCCTTTGTGCCGCGCCTGTTTTAACGAGGCCTCACAGGCCTAGGCTAATATCTCGTACAAATTCCCGAATAAATAAGCCTTTTGCGCGACCAGTAACTAATATATTACGCGGCACATGGCACTTTATTTTGCGGTTTCTTATCATTAAGTCAAAAATTCATTTTAAATTTATAGTCCAATTTATAGACAAGGAAAACAATGAGGATGAGAAATTTATACCTTTTGCTGATTGCGGTATTGCTAATCGGCGGTACTTCATGCAAGAAGTCGCCTAATAACACAGGCGGTTCCGGGAACGTTACCGGAAACCCGGCCGGTGTTGATCCGCCTGCCGGATCAACAGATGGCGTTACCTTTATTAACGGAGGGGCTTCAGTAATATTTAACCTCTACGCACCAAAGAAAAAATCTGTTGCAGTAATAGGCGAATTCAATAGCTGGGCGCCTACAGCGATGAAGAACTCCAAAGACGGTAACCGCTGGTGGGTACAGATCGATAACCTTGATCCTACCAAAGAATATGCTTACCAGTACGAGATCGATGGTTCACTTAAAGTGGCCGACCCATATACAGAAAAAGTACTTGACCCTAATAATGATCAGTACATACCAACATCGGTATATCCTAACCTTAAAGCATATCCTGCGGGCCAAAGCGGTATTGTAAGCACGTTTTGGTACAGCCAGCCAACATACAACTGGACAACAAACTCCTTCGTACGCCCTGATCCCAAAAACCTGGTTATCTATGAGGCTCACGTGCGTGATTTCGTAGCAACACACGATTATAAAACCATTAAGGACACCCTGAATTATTTTGTTAACCTTGGGGTTAATGCCATCGAACTGATGCCGATAAACGAATTTGAAGGGAACGACTCATGGGGTTACAACCCCAATTTTTACTTTGCACCGGATAAATATTACGGCACTAAGAACGATCTGAAGGCGCTTATTGATGCATGCCATGCTAAAGGCATTGCCGTGATACAGGATATAGTGCTTAATCATTCCTTCGGTTCTTCGCCTATGGTGCAGATGTACTGGAACGGTACCGCGCCTACTGCGGATAATCCCTGGTACAATGCAGTGCCAACCCATCCGTATAATGTAGGGTTCCAGTTTAATCATGAGAGTGCAGCCACCAAATATTTTGTGAAGAATGTGCTCAAGCACTGGATGAACGAGTATCATATTGATGGTTTCCGGTTTGATTTGGCGAAAGGCTTTACACAATTCAATTCAGGGAATGATGTAAACTTATGGGGCCAATATGATGCCAGCCGGGTAGCTACCTGGAAAGACTATAACACTTTTATGCTGAGTATCGACCCCAAGCTTTATGTTATTCTGGAAGACTTTGCCAGCAACCAGGAAGAAAATGAACTGGCAAACCAGGGCATGATGACCTGGGCCAACCTGAGTACGAACGGTGAGCAGGCATTGATGAGTTACAACGATGCCGGGGGCTCCTGGGATCTCAGTGGCTTGTTCTACAACTCATGGAACTTTACCAATCCATACGCGCTGGTTAGTTATTTTGAAAGTCACGATGAGTCGCGGCTGCAGTATAAGAACGAGCAATTCGGTAACATCAACGGAAGCTACAGTATAAAAGACCTGGCAACCGGCCTCAAACGCGACGAAATGGGAGCGGCGTTCATGTTCTCATCACCTGGACCCAAAATGTTTTGGGAATTTGGTGAGCGTGGATACGATATCAATAACGATGACGCAAGCCCGGGCGGACGCTTAGGGGATAAACCACCGCATTGGGAATACATGGCCGACCCCAACAGGCATCATTTGTATGCCACTTACGCCCATTTGATCAAAATGAAGATCAAGAACCCGGTGTTTACTACTACCAATTTTACTTATAACCTCTCGGGAGCATACAAGTTTATCCAACTGCTGGGTACTGATGGCACTAATGTGGAAGTAGTAGGTAACTTTGGCGTAACAAGCTTGCCTGTTACCATAACTTTCCCGGCTACCGGTACGTGGACCGATAACATCGATGGATCAACTATCAATGTCACCAATACCTCATATCCAGTAACACTGGCCCCAGGCGAGTACCACTTATACAGTAACAATCCTCTGTTGCAATAATATTATAGAGCCAAGACGCAAGAATCAAGATATTCTTTTCTTACGTCTTGGCTCTTGATTCTTGTATCCTGACTCTAAACTATCGGCATAAAAATATACCTTTAAACCATAAATCTATTCTGTTATGCTTCGTGGTTTATTACTGTTTCCCCTGGCTTGTTTGCTGGGTTATGGCTCATTTGCGCAACATGCTGTAAAGAAGGCCGGTAACTCTAAAAATACCATCGCCCCGGTGGGCATCGTCAAAAATATTCCCGATTCCGTGTTACTGAATATTGTTCAAAAACAAACATTTCGTTATTTCTGGGACTTCGGGCACCCGGTAAGCGGCCTGGCCCGCGAAAGGGATAACACCGTAAAGGCAGTGTATTATTGGGACTATATCAACGAAGCTGACGGTGAACCCAATTTTAGCAAAAAGACCTTCGGGCCCGAAGCATGCGCCATTGGCGGAAGTGGCTTCGGCATCTTGTCGACCATAGTTGCGGTTAACCGCGGATGGATAGGCCGGGACACCGCCCTAAAGCGCCTGGTTAAGATAGTTGATTTTTTGGCTAAGGCCGATTGTTATCATGGGATATATCCTCATTTTATGAATGGCGCCACCGGTAAAACTATCCCTTTTGGCAGGATTGACGACGGCGCTGATATTGTAGAAACATCCTACCTTTTTATGGGACTATTGACGGCCCGCGAATACTTTAAGGGGAATACACCGCTCGAAAAATATTTCCGTAACCGCGTAAACGAAATGTGGCGCGATGCCGACTGGAACTGGCACAGCAAGGGCGATAATAAAGCCTTGTACTGGCATTGGAGCCCCGACAATGATTTTGACATGAATTTTCCGGTATTTGGTTATGACGAAGCATTGATCACCTACATTGTTGCTGCATCCTCTCAGACGCATCCTATCTCCAAAGAATTGTATGAAAACTCCTGGGTAAAGGGAGGAGGATGGAAGAACGGCAAATCGTACTATGGCATTACTTTGCCTTTGGGGAATTATGAAAAAGGTGGCCCGTTGTTTTTTGAGCAGTACACTTATATAGGTATCGACCCCAATGGTTTAAAAGATGATAACGGCATCGATTACGCCGAGCAAACCAAAAACCATACGCTGATAAACCGGGCCTATTGCATTGATAATCCAAAGAAGTTTAAAGGCTACGGCGTAAATTGCTGGGGATTAACCGCCGGCGATAGTTTTAAAGGTTATGTGGCCCACTGCCCCGAGGATGACAGGGGCGTAATACAGCCAACAGCAGCGTTATCGTCGTTCCCATATACACCGGAGTATTCTATGCAGGCCCTAAAGCATTTTTATTATGACCTTGGCAGTAAAATATGGGGCCAATACGGATTTGCAGACGGCTTTAGCGAAACGCATAGCTGGTACGCAAAAACCCATTTGGCGATAGACCAGGGGCCGATAGTAGTCATGATCGAAAACTATCGCAGCGGCCTGATATGGAAATTATTTATGAATTGCCCTGAAATAAAGAGCGGGCTGAAAAATTTGGGTTTTACAAGTAAATACAATTAAAATACGCATTATAATTATTAAATTTAAGAGGTAGTACTTCCGTTATGAAACCTCTTCTTATTATCGCTTTTTTCAGTTTGCTGATTGTTTATTCCTGCAATAGATCGGCAAAAAAACCTTTGAATAAACCGGTCGCAAAGACGGATACGCTTAAGGAAAATAAGCAGGATAAAAAGGTAGCCAAACCATTAAAACCTGTATTGGGATATAGATTTGTCATATCCGGTGATTTTGACGGAGACGGAAAGAAGGAAATACTTACCGAACATTTTTTTAGTGGCATCGATCATAAAGAAACTAACAAGTTTTATGAAAACGGAGATTATGATACGCTCGTCGCGTTAACTTATCAAAAGAAAACATATTGTTTTTTAAGCTGTAGTAATAGTAAAATTAAGACATTACCTATTGCAGACAAACCACAGTTAGGACTTTCCTATTTAAAAAATGTGGGTGACCTGGACGGCGATGGGTGCGACGAAATTTGTTATGTGGTTAATTGGGCAGATTGGTCGAGTATAAACTCGTGTACTATTATGACTTATAAAAATCATAGATGGAGAGACCTTTACACGTTTGAAATTAGGGATTGGCAATTGCCAGATTTGCCGCAGACCTATAATCAATACGGGGATTTCGGCCTTGAAAATAAAATAATTGATACCGAAGACCTAGTGGCTAACCAGAAAATAGAAAAGAATCTAGATGCTTTTAATGGATTTGTAAAAAAAATAGCCAAAAATAAAGTTCAGATCATTTACATTAATAACGATGTAGATTTGGACACAACCATTATTAATCTAAAAAAACACCACAAAAAGAAGTAGGTACCTTTGTTGGCAAATTAAATGGATCTCAATTCATTATCTCAACATTCCCGCAAAACGAGATGCCTTTTAATATCAAAACCTTATCAGAGTTTTTAGCGAGGTAGGTGTCGTTCCTGAAATCGTCCACAACGGCCATCAGTTGCGACAGGTCGGCCTCAATGCGCCAATCTGTGGGGACGGTGATCGTCACTTCACCAAAAGCCTGCGAGATATCAAGCAAGGCAGTCCCAGTAAGGTCAGCATTGGTGAAATCCAGTTCGGTGCTGCCGAAAATGTTGCTCATCTTTCCGCCTTTAAAATCTTTGGACAATATGGTTTTCTTGATCCCGCTAAAAACAGCGGTCGACTGCAGGTAATCTTCGGCGTTAGGCATAACGGTTGATGATTGAAAGTTCATAGTCTTAAATTTTATCGTTAACCAAAACTAATTGATACAACCCGCTGCCGAAAGGCAAACCTTGCCGGAGTATTAAACTTATCGGTAAAAAGCAGGAATAGGTCGGTGAATGTAACGCTTACTGTGCAGCCACCAAATCACTATTCTTGAAAGCCTGTTTTTGCAGTTCGGCCTTTAGGTTCCTGAAAATATGCAGCGGTCCCTCCGACGCAAACATATTTACCAGCCATGAAGGCAAATCGCCTCCCGGATCGACATGTATCGTGTACACCACTTTAACCTCGTCGGGCCCGGTTGGTGTGATAACCCATTTGCCGCAGGAATGATCTATCCTTACAATATCTTTTTTCGCCGGAACAAAGCCAGGAACGGCAGGGCCGTCAATAGTTACAACTTTAGTATCCGGGTTTTGCGAAACGGTTAAGTGTGCCACGAAATCGCGGTTGGCAGCGGGCCAGGGTAAATTGATTTCCGAATAATAGTAAAGTTCCGAAGGCGAAACCTGCTTTACCACAACTGCCGATTTGGTATGATAAACCCAATCGGTTGCCGTTTTTACATCCATTATCAGGGCAGCCAGTTGCGATGGCGTGGCATCCAGGTCGCACTCCACTTTGATCGCCTTGATCTTTGAATCGGGCACTATGCTGGTGTATACTTTTATCCCCTCCTTATTGGTCACGAGTTTCCAGTCAGTTTGGGCTGAGGCAGGGTTTAATTTAAATAACAAAAGAAGCGTGAGGGCAATTGCTTTGTAATATCGGCTTATATTTTTTAGTAAAGATGTTTTCATTTGAGTGTTGATTTTTAAATCGCAACACTAAAGTAGCATCACAAAAACGCAGACCGTTTCATCCGAATGTCATGATTATTCAATCGATTGATTATCAAATACTTATTTTTTGACCAAAATAGTTTTTTAGTCAGTGCAATGTCATCAGGTAAGTTTAATGTGAAGAGTTAATGATCAGAGGGGACAACTTCTGGTTCAGCGGCTCCTATATATTTCATTATTTTGACTATCTGTGGATATGCCTTAGGGTATTTCTCATCATTAATATAATACCTGTTTATGCCGTTTGCTGCATCTTTTCCATACTTTAGAGTATCAGACGCTTTAGCTATAAGAATACCGATGCTCGTTGATTTGATCCATCTTACTTTAATAATTTTCATTGATGTAGGATCAGCTAAGTACTCTTCATTATGAGTTATTACGACGTCTGCAAGGGCTCGTCGTCCCAAAAACTTAAAATCTCTACTATTTCCGGATTGTGGTTTGTCCTTACTATCTAGAATGCCAAGCTGTATGGGTTTAGGGATATCCAGTTTAGAAACATCCGGTAGGACGGATGTGAGCCATTCCATATTTTCGATGGTTGCCAGCTTCCACGATTTACCATCGTCCGCGCTTAGCGCTATAATTGATGTGCTAAGGCCCATGTCAGTTTCACCGGGAAACTGAAAAATGATGGTATCCGGCACGACGCTGTACAGTATGGCGCCGTATTTCGCAACCTGGCCCGGTTCACCAAGTAATATGTTTTTTAGTTGAACATTTTGAGCTGCATTTTGCTTGTCCTCAGCCTGTATTCGTTTTAGGAGACTATCCATACCGCCATAATAGGCGATACGCCCAGGATATTCATACTGAAACGAAGCAGCATAATCATGTTTGAGCACCGCGGCAACGTAGAGGTCAGCAGTTTGCTTAATAGCAGCTTTGTGATCCTGTGCCTTGGCGGTAAAACTAACCGTTATGGCCAGGCAAGCTGTGATGATATAAGGTTTCATTGCTTGAAGGTAATAATATCACGGGATTGAAACAAATCGGATACAGATGATTAAGTTTAAAACAAATGGCAAGTAATTGTATTTTGTATTAGATTTTATGCCACGCCTGTTAAAAATTACGCTTTGGATTATTGCCGGTATCGCCGTGATACTGGTGGTGCTGTTTTTTGGCGGCCTGTGGTATGTGAATTCGCATAAGGAGAAGGTACTTAAGCTTGTAAATACCGAACTCAACCAAAGCCTGGATGGTACGGTGATCATCGGCGATATGAAACCCGACTTTTTCCAGCGCTTCCCCGATATTTCATTAAAACTCAGCAATGTACTGGTGCGCGACAAGCGTTTTTCCGAACATCACCGCACCTTGCTGGATGCCAAAAACTTTGCTATATCGGTAAATGCCTGGGCCTTGCTTAAAGGATCAGTTCATATCAAACATATCGATATCAGCAATGCAGCTGTCGATTTGTATACCGATAGCACAGGTTACAGTAACGAATCGGTTTTCAAAAAGGGTCCGAAAAAGAAAAAGGATACTTCCACCAATAACTACGATTCGCAATTGGGGAGGCTAACCCTAACCAATGTCAATTTTAAGGTTGAGGACCAAAGGGCAAAAAAGGAATTTGATTTTATTGCCAATAACCTGAACGGTACCATGGCAAACCCGGATACCGGGTGGAACGCCGCTTTTCATATGGACGTGACTGCCAAAAGCATGGCATTTAATACACACAACGGCAGTTTTATTAAGGACAAAACCGTAGAAGGCGATGTTACGGCGGGTTACAACCAGGATAGCGGCAGGCTGTGGGTTAAATCCGAATCGCTGGATATTGGAGACGACCCTTTCCAGGTAAATGCGGTATTTGAAACGTTAAAAAAGCCATCGAGCTTTATGATTCACCTGGCCGCAAAGCAAATATTGTGGCGGCGCGTCTCGACGTTATTGTCTCCAAATATTAAACAGAAACTTGACCAGTTCAACATAACGAAGCCCATTGATGTCACCGGGCTCATTTCGGGCAGCTTTGCAGGCAGCGGCGATCCGTTCCTGTACGTCACCGCCGTAGTTAAGGATAACACGGTTATAACCCCCGGCGGTACCATTGATGATTGCTGTTTCACTGGTATATTCACCAACGAATATCAAAAGGGTAAAGGTTTTAACGATGATAATTCGGTTATAAAATTTGTTAGCCTGAAAGGCAGTTACCGTCATATGCCCTTTGCTATTGATACCGGCAGCCTCATTAACCTGAATAAAACCATAGCAACAGGTAATTTCAGGGCCGATTTCCCGCTGACTGACCTGAATGAAATTTTGGGGGGCAAAGTGGCCCGGTTTAGCAAAGGCACAGCCAGTATGCGGCTTCAATATAAAGGCGATATCGTCAATTACCGTTTAAATAAGCCCGAAGTTGCCGGAAGTATAATATTCCGCCGTGCCGACTTCAAATATTTGCCCGAAAACCTACGATTGCGAAATGGTTCGGTGACGCTATATATTAAAGGGAATGACCTTTTGCTGAAAAATATCCGCCTGCAAAGCAGCAACAGCATCGTAAATATGAGCGGGCGGGTAAACAATTTTATGAACCTGTATTACGATGCGCCAGAAAAGATTTT
Organism: Mucilaginibacter sp.; assembly: GCA_043739405.1. GTDB lineage: Bacteria > Bacteroidota > Bacteroidia > Sphingobacteriales > Sphingobacteriaceae > Mucilaginibacter. The sequence continues at coordinate 58,936 of JAYUEE010000001.1, forward strand.
GTTTACGCTGGATATCAACAGCCCGCAGCTTTATCTCGGCGAGTTCTTAGGTTTCCTGGCTGGCGACAGCAGCAAAACAAAAAAACTGGTAACAAAGAATATAAATAGTGGCAATGCGATAGATCAATTGAGTAATGTGTTGGAAAAAGGCAATGCCCAAATACACTTGCGGGTAGCTAATGCGCACTATTTTAATTTCCTGGCAACTGATTTGCGTGCCGACCTGCTAAGCACCGAGGACCGCGTCGTCATCCAGAATGTGGGCTTAAAACATGCAGGCGGATTTTTAAAATTAAGCGGATCGGTTACCCGTGGCCGGGAGGTTAACGAGCTGGCGTTGAAAACAACCGTCAGCCATGTGGATGTTCACGAATTTTTTAACGCTTTTGATAATTTTGGATTAAAAGACTTTACCTCAGATAACCTGAAAGGTTATTTATCTGCCAGGACAAACATTACGGCAGAAATGTCCGACCAGGCCAAAATAGTACCCGGGTCAGTCAACGGCCCGCTGGACATTAACTTGCAGTATGGCGCGCTGGTAAACTTTAACCCCATTGGCACAGTCGCTAAGTTTGCTTTTCCTTTCCGGGATTTTAAAAACATAAAAATGCAGCAAATGGATGCGCACTTTGATGTGCATGGCGATTTGATAACCATTTACCCTTTCAAATTCAGCTCGAGCGCCCTTAATATGGATGTTGCCGGCGTATATGGCTTAAAAAAGGGTACAGATATCACCCTGGATATCCCCCTGCGGAATCCCAAAAACGATACCACCATCCAGGACCAGCAAAAGCTGCAAAAAAAGCGGTATAGGGGTATTGTGCTGCACATCCGCGCAAAAACGGATTCCACGGGGAAAATTAAAGTCGGTTTTAATAAGGATAAGAAGAAGGAGTGATCCCCCTTAGCCTTGCTTAGAGATGAAAGACGAAGAATAGCCTTATTTATGATCTTTATCACATTTACTTCAAATGGCTTGTTTGTAAAATTAATACTCCCTAACTTTATTATAACCAATTAGTTATAACCTATACCAACCTGATTTCGCAGTTTCGCATCTAAAAAAGCTTATCACAGGGTTTTCGCAGTAACCGAATCTGAAAATACCGTGAAAACACGGGTTGATTGCGATTAAATAATTAGTAAGCTTTACAAAGTTCAATAATTCTCTCATCCTTCATTTGCCTTGTGCACTTGATCTTCGAAACAGAAGGGAGTTGTGAACCGTAATTCCGCACTGGCAAACTTATTATGTCTAAGATTAACAAATCGGGTAAATCTTTGACCGCACCTGGTGACAAATCTCCTGCCAGGGACGAAATTGCGGATAACCAATTGAAAAAGCTTATTTAAAATACGATGGAAACCGATTTGTGTAAAATTTTAAGACTATTTTATAATTTTAAGCACACGTATTAGCTATAATTGGATCCTAAATAAAAGAAATACTTTGGAAAGTAAAAACGTAAAAGGCCCGGAAATTTTAGAGGCTACCGAGCCAATACCTAAAATAGGTAAATGGGATTGGGACCTGCAAAACGGTATTATACACTGGTCTGATGACCTTTTCAGGATTTTTGGAATTGAACCGCAATCCTTTATGCCTACTTTGGATAAGGGTTTGGCCTTCGTTTATGCAGACGACAAGGAGGTAGCCGAAACGGCGTACCGTAAAGCCATAACTTACGGTGAAGAATATTGCATAGAAAAACGCATTGTTAAGCCCGATGGAGGCTTTGTGGTTGTGTTATGTATAGGCACTGTAATAAAAGATCAACAGGGGGAAATAGTTAGGCTTTTAGAGATTTTCCAGGATATAACCGAAACCAAAAAAATAGCTGGTGCACTGGCGCAAACGGTTGAGGAAATGAAGGCGAGAAATGAGTTTATAGAAACTGTGATCGAGTCTATTCCAATCGGTATTGCTGTAAACAAAATTGATGACGGAAAGGCAACTTTAGTTAATAAACGTTTTAGCGCAACATATGGCTGGCGCGAAGAGGATTTTACTGATGTTGAAACTTTTTTCAACAAAATTTATCCTGATGAAGCTTATCGAAAAGAGGTAACTACGCAGATTGTTAATGATATACTTAGCGGCGACCCGAAGCGGATGAAATGGGATAATATATCCGTCACAACATCAACAGGCGAAAAAAAAGTTATAAACGCAAAAAATATTCCTCTTTTTGACCAAAATCTGATGATCTCAACCGTGGTTGATGTTACACAGATAGCAACCCAGGCGGCAGAGATATACCGTATCAAAGCAAACCAGGAGGCATTGATCAATGGCACTGAGGACCTGATCTGGTCCGTTGATAAAAACCTCAGGATAATAACCTCTAACAGGGCCTACCGGGAAATGATAAAAGTGGTAACCGGTAGAGAACCGCAAGAGGGTGATTTTGTGATGGCCGAAGAATTTGGAGAGGAATTGAATAAAAAATGGGAAACCTATTATCAAAGGGTATTAAACGGGGAAAGGTTTGAGGTAAGGGAGCAAGTGTTTCATCTGTTGAGGGAACGAATGGAATATGCCTTAATTACTTTTAATCCAATGTTTAATGAGCGTGGCGAACTTTTTGGGGCAGCTTGTTATTCTAAAGATATAACCGTCGAAACCAATAACCTGCACGCTTTGGAAAAAACCAAAGCCGAGCTGGAAAAGATCATGGACTATTCGCTGGATATGATTTGCAGAGTTGATGCCGACAGTGCTATACTAAGTGTAAGTGCGGCCTCTAAAACAATTTTAGGATATGCCCCTGATGAACTTATTGGCAGGCACTTGTTTGATTTCATATACCCGGAAGATCACGAAAAAACAGCGGGGATGGCTGCCAGGGTGATGGCAGGTGAGGAAATGACACACAACGAAAACCGCTATGTGCGTAAAGATGGCTCATTGGTTTATTTAACATGGTCGGCCAGGTGGGATCCAAAGGATAAAATAAGATACGGTATAGCGCGGGACGCGACTGAGAAGAAAAGAAGCGAAGCGGATTTATTGGAATCGGAAAAGAAGTATAAATACCTTTTTGAAAACAATCCCTTACCCATATTGATGTGGGATTTTGAAACATTGCAAATAGTTGATTGCAACCAGGAAGCGATAAATATTTACGGTTATACACGGGAGGAATTTTTACAGTTAACTACTAAACAATTGCGCCCGGCCGAAGATGTGCCGCTGTTAGAAGATGCTGTAAAAACAGAAGAATCATACGGAGAACCTCACCACAGAACCTGGAGGCACAAAAAGAAAAATGGCGAGATCATGTACATGGAGGTCACCGGCCATTTGATAAATTACAACGGTAGAAAAGTATCGCTGGCTTTATCCAATGATGTTACGGAAAGCCGCTACTATGACGAGTTGGACAAGCTGGAAAAAAATGTCCTTGAGTTTAATGCCAGGAGTAATAAAAGCCTGGGCGAGGTGACAACGATTTATCTGTCCGGAATTGAGGCACTGCATCCGGGTATGCTTTGTTCAATCCAGCAAAAGATAGGCAACAAGCTGTTTAACCTGTCTTCGCCAACCTTACCCAAACTATACTTAGAAGCAATTGAGGGAATTGAGATTGGCGACAATACAGGTTCATGCAGTACCGCCGCTTTTTTGAAACAAAAGGTAATCGTAACTGATATAGCAAATGATATAAGATGGGGGGATTATAAAGAGCTTGCAGCCCAATACCAATTAAGATCGTGCTGGTCATACCCAATACTGGATGGAAAAAATAATGTGATGGCTACGTTTGCATGTTACTACCGTGAAATAAAAACACCATCAAAACAGGAAGAAAATACTATACAAAGGGCCGGTAATATTTTACAGATAATTTTAGAAGGCTACCAGCGTGAGCGCGCCTTAGAAATAAGTAACGAAAGATTTGAATATGTAACAAAAGCCACTTCAGATATCATTTGGGATTGGAACCTGGAAACAAACGAAGTTTATTATTCCGATAATATGCAAAAACTGTTTGGTCATGCGGCCGGAATTAATAGTAATAACCTGGCTTTTTATTTTGAGCATGTGCATCCTGATGACAGGGAGCGGGTAATACTTTATCCCGACCAGGTTAAATATGGTAATATAACAAACTGGCAACAGGAATATCGTTTTAGAAAAGCCGATGGTGATTATGCGTTTATAATGGATAAAGGGATTGTGATAAGAGATGAAAATGGTATAGGGACCAGGATGGTAGGGGCTATGCATGATATCACTAATCGCAAGGAAAACGAACGCAAATTATTAAAAACCGGCCAGCAATTAGATCTTATCTATAATAATGTTAAAGACGTTATTTTTATGCTGACTGTTGATAATGAACAAAGATTCATCTTTATTTCTGTCAATCAGTCTTTTGCTGACGCCACCGGCATTGAAAAAGAATTAGTAATAAATAAGTATGTTGAAGCCGTTATACCTGAACCATCTTTGAGTTTTGTGCAGGGTAAATACAGGGAAGTTATTGAAAAGAAAACAAAAATAACCTGGGAAGAAACGACCAATTACCCAACCGGGGCCAAAACCGGCATTGTAACGGTAACACCTATTTTTGACCAGGACGGTATCTGCAGGCAGTTAATCGGTTCGGTTTACGATATTACTGAACGTAAACAAGAAGAGCAACACCTTAAATTACTGGAGTCTGTTATTACAAACGCAACTGATGCTGTTTTAATTACAGAAGCAGAACCCTTTGATGAACCTGGCCCCCGGATAGTTTATGTGAATAATGCCTTTACGCAAATGACCGGCTACAGCGCAGAAGAGGTAATTGGCAAAAGCCCCCGCATATTGCAGGGCCCTAAAACAGATAGGGAGGAACTAAAACGATTGAGAGAAAGCATGCAAAATTGGCAGCCTTGTGAATCTACAATCATTAATTATAAAAAAAACGGGGAGGAGTTTTGGATCAATTTTTCGCTTACACCTGTTGCCGATGAAAAGGGCTGGTTTACACATTGGATATCGATAGAACGTGACGTCACCGAGCGGAAGAAAACTGAGCAAGCGCTTGAGGCAGCTTACAGCGAAAAAAGCACGATTCTTGAGAGTATAGGGGATGCGTTTTTTGCTGTAGACCAGGATTGGATAGTAACTTACTGGAACAACCATGCCGAAAAGGTACTCATGGTTGCTAAAAACGAGATCGTCGGTAAAAATTTATGGGAAGTATTTTCAGATAGCGTAAATTCAGAATCGTACAAAAAGTACAACGAGGCCCTTGAAAGTAACGAGGTAGTTCATTTTGAAGACTATTATGAAACATTAGATACCTGGTACGAGATAAGTGCATATCCTTCGATCAGCGGGTTATCCGTTTATTTTAAAGACATCACTGAGCGAAAATTAATTGAGCATAGAATAGGCGCGGAAAGAAATTTGCTTAGAACATTAATTGATAATTTACCCCATAGTGTATATTTTAAGGATAAGTACGCACGAAAATTAATAAGTAACAAGGTTGATTATGAATTATTGGGGGTAAATACAGAAAGCGAGGTGCTGGGAAAAACAGATCTAGACGTTTTACCGCCCGAGATTGGAGCTGTTGGCTATGAACAGGATATTATGGTTTTGGATACAGGTACCCCGCTACTCGAATATGAACATTCTTACCTTACCGAAAATGGTATGCGTATATGGTTACTAACTACTAAGATTCCGCTTTTTGATGAAAAAAAGGAAACTATTGGCATGCTGGGCATAGGCAGGGACATTACGGAACAAAAATTTGCCGAGAAAAAACTAAAAGAGTTAAATGCCGAACTTGAAAAGAACATACAACAGTTAACCATATCAAATGCCGAATTGGAACAATTTGCCTACGTTGCATCGCACGACTTGCAGGAGCCTTTGCGTATGGTAACCAGTTTTATGACCCAGCTGGAGAAAAAATACAGCGACGTTGTAGATGAAAAAGGCAGGCAATACATCCATTTTGCGGTCGACGGCGCTAAACGGATGCGGCAGATCATTCTCGACCTGCTTGATTTTTCGCGCATCGGAAGAACAGAGGACGACCTGGAAGATGTTGATTTTAACAAGGTGATGAGTGAAATACTCGCTCTCTATCGCAGGCCGATAGAGGAGGAACAAGCCATCATAACCTTTAAAAATTTACCAATTGTACATACCTATAAAACACCAATGAGACAGGTATTTCAAAACCTGGTGGGCAATAGTTTAAAATATCACAGAAAAGATGTACCACCAGTTATCGATATAACTTGCAAGGAGACAAAAACACAATACCAATTTTCAGTTAAAGACAATGGTATAGGGGTTGACGCTGAATATTTTGAAAAGATTTTTATCATCTTTCAACGCCTGCATAATAAAGAAGAATATTCGGGCACCGGCATGGGTTTAGCCATTGCTAAAAAGATAATTGAAAGTCTGGGCGGAAAAATATGGATAGAATCAAAAGAGGGGAAGGGAAGTGTTTTTCATTTTACGCTGTTAAAAAACAATAAGTTATGAAAGGTATAAATATTTTGTTGGTGGAGGACAACGAAGGTGATATTCTGCTTACTACAGAAGCCTTTGAGGACAGCAAGATCGTCAATAGTATAACAGCTATCAGGGATGGTAAGGCTGCGATAGACTTTTTTGAACGTTTAACAAAGAAAGATGAGGCCCCACACCTCGTTTTACTAGACATTAACCTTCCGAAAGTAAATGGTCACGAAGTATTAATGTTTATTAAAAATAGTGAGAAATATAAAAGTATCCCGGTTATCATGCTAACCACCTCGTCGTCAGACAAAGATATAATGAAGTCTTATAAGAATCATGTAAACTGCTATATCACAAAACCAATTGATGTTTCTGATTTTATGAAAGCAATAACCAAAATCGAAGATTTTTGGGTAAACATTGTTTCGATCCCGGTTAAATAAAATATCATGCCAGGAAAAGGCGGCCATCCATTTTTAAGACTCCCTTTATGCTATTGCCCGGTTTTTATATTTCTTTTATTGTTATAACTTTATGTCAGGCGACCTATTATGCAATCACACATCTGTTGGATAGAATCTTATGTTAAATAAATTCAGTACTTCCTCCAAATTATACCTCTTGATATTCATTACGGCTACTAGTTTAATTGGATTAGGGCTTTATTGGGTATTCCGAGGAATGTACACCAGCATTCCGCTACATACTACACCAGTATTTACAGGTATAATTGCACCGTCAATGCCCTATCATCACTAAGCA
>JAYUEE010000002.1:0-23430 GCA_043739405.1 Mucilaginibacter sp.
TAGTACCTGATACGTAAGCTTTTTGTTTCTTTAAATAAAAGAGCAGATTGAAATTAGTTTTCATGATTACAAGCATTAAAAAGTTAAACAAATGTATGCTTGCAACTAATAGGTATCAAGATGTTCAATTATTGAACTGGCTGGTAGTCAATAATTTACAGCGTTTTTGGTGAGTAGTAGTTTTGCTTTATGGTACTCACCGAATTACTCACTTTTTTAACGTGATTTGGTGCATATTTTGGTGTTTTGACCAAAAAACAAAAGCCTGCAATCATTTGATTTGCAGGCTTTTATCGTATTTTGATATTGATTTTAGTGGTCCCGACGAGAATCGAACTCATATCTAAAGTTTAGGAAACTTCTATTCTATCCGTTGAACTACGGGACCTTTTCGAATGTGCAAATGCGTAGATATGCAGATTCATTAATGGTGCAAAGGTGCGAATTACAGGTGAGTTAGTCAAACCCATTTGCACATCTGCATATACGCACATCTGCACATTATCTTATCACTGAGCCATTATGCAAGTCATCAACCGGTGATACAAACGTCAATTTTCCTTCAGAATCCTCTGCCATCAGTATCATTCCCTGCGAAACAATACCTTTTATTTCACGCGGCTCCAGGTTCACCAGTATGCTCACCTTTTTCCCGACGATAGCTTCCGGCTCATATTGTTCGGCCAGGCCAGACACTATAGTGCGTTGGTCTATGCCGGTATCAACCGTAAGTTTGAGCAATTTTTTAGTCTTGGCAACTTTTTCTGCGGTAATAATGGTGCCCGTACGGATATCCATGGTATCAAAAGCCTCGTAATTAATATTGGCTTTCGCTGGTTTTATAACGGTGGTCTGTGCTGGTGCAGTCGCCTGTTTTTTAGCGGCCAGCTTAGCAATTTGGGTCTCAATAGCTTCGTCTTCAACTTTTTCAAACAGTAACGAAGCCGGGTTCAATTGATGTCCCGACTGAAAGGCTACTTCGTCATCAAAACTGATATGATCTGTCGGCCAGTTAAGCATGTGTAATAGCTTTTTAGCGGTCCCAGGCAAAAACGGTTGCAGGCATCCGGCTAAATGGCCTATGATGATCAAACTATTATGAAGCGCCAGTTTAGCATCTTCAGGGTCTGTTTTGATAGTTTTCCAGGGCTCATTTTCTGTCAGGTATTTATTGCCCAGGCGCGCAATATCCATCACAGCTTGTAAACCCTGCCTGAATTTATAAGTCTCAATACTTCGTTCCAGTTCGTCATAAAAACGGCCCAATTCGGCATTGATGTTTTCATCTTTTAAAGCAATTATACCATCTGAAATTTCAACTTTCCCTTCATAAAATTTGTGCATCAGTATCATTACCCGGTTCACAAAATTGCCTAAAATCGCAACAAGCTCATTATTCACCCGGGCCTGGTAATCCTTCCAGGTAAACTCGCTATCGCTTGTCTCGGGCAAGATTGAGGTCAATACATAACGCAATTCATCCTGCTTACCCGGAAATTCTTCCAGGTATTCATGTAGCCAAACCGCGTGATTTCGGGAGGTAGATAGTTTATCACCTTCAAGGTTCAAAAACTCATTTGCCGGAACGTTCTGCGGCAGCACATACTCGCCGTGCGCGCGTAAAATAGCCGGGAAAATAATACAATGAAATACGATGTTATCCTTACCAATAAAGTGTATCAAACAGGTATTGTCTTCCTCTTTGGCCTGCTTTTTCCAATATAATTTCCAATCCTTGCCATGATCCAGCGCCCATTGTTTGGTAGCTGAAATATAACCTATAGGTGCATCCATCCAAACATAAAGCTTCTTGCCTTTAGCTTCTTCCAGCGGAACATCGATACCCCAATCCAGGTCGCGCGTCATCGAACGGGGTTGCAAACCCGATTTTAGCCACGATTTGCATTGTCCGAATACATTTACTTTCCATTCGCCCTCTTTGGTATCTATCCATTTCTCCAGCCAGGGTTGATATTTGTCTAAAGGCAAATACCAGTGCTTGGTGGGTTTCAAAATCGGCGTCTTACCGCTTAAAGTCGAAATGGGATTAATAAGGTCGGTAGGATTTAACGACGTGCCGCAGTTTTCACATTGGTCGCCATAAGCGCTTGGATAATTACAGTTAGGGCAGGTGCCGGTAATATAACGGTCGGCCAAAAACTGCTGAAAATCCTCATCAAAATATTGTTCTGAGTACTTCTCTATAAATTCATCCTTTTCGTACAGGTTCAAAAAAAATTCCTGTGACAAATCGTGGTGAATGGGCGAGGAGGTACGATGATAAATATCGAATGCTATCCCAAATTCTTCAAAACTATCCTTTATTTGTTTGTGGTATTTATCGATGATAGCCTGTGGGGTTGTATTCTCCTTTTTTGCTTTTATAGTAATGGCTGCACCATGTTCATCCGAGCCGCAGATATAAACTACGTCCTGTTTTTTCAACCGCAGGTAACGCACAAAAATGTCGGCGGGCAAATAAGCCCCGGCCAGGTGCCCTATATGCAGGGGGCCATTGGCATAAGGCAAAGCCGAGGTAATGGTGTATCGTTTAAATTTATTAAGTTGTGCCATTAAATGTGCATCGTAATTGATAATTTGGCAAAGATAATTCAATATGAGCATAAACCCTCCATTTCTCAAAAAAGGCGATAAAATAGCCATCACCTGCCCGGCAAAGAAACTACCCAATCCAATGACGGACGCTATTGCGCTATTGGAATCATGGGGGTTGGAAGTGGTGTTGGGCGAAACTATTGAAGCCTCTTATCACCAGTTTGCCGGGGATGATGAATTGCGCGCACGCGACCTGCAACGATTTATTGATGACGACAGCATAAAAGCTATTATTGCCGCCAGGGGAGGATATGGCACTATGCGTATAATAGATAGCGTCGACTTTAGCCGGTTTGCCTCTCGGCCTAAATGGCTCGTTGGGTTTAGCGATATTACCGTATTGCATGCACATTTATTTGCTAATTACAATGTGCAAACCATTCACGGGCAAATGCCTGTGAACATCCCGGATGCTTCAAAATACTCGTTAGAAACTGTGCGGAAGGCTTTATTTGGTGAGGGCTTTAACTACGAATTTATTTCTCACCATCTCAACCGCAGCGGCGAAGGCGGCGGCACGTTAATCGGGGGCAACCTCAGTTTATTGGCGGCTGTTATTGGATCCATATCAGATTACAACTATGATGGTGGCATCTTGTTTATTGAGGATGTGGGCGAGTACTTGTACTCCATTGACCGGATGATACGCACGCTTGACCGTGCAGGTAAATTGAAGAACCTGGCCGGTTTAATGATAGGAGGCTTTACCGAATCAAAAGATAATGACATTCCTTTTGGGCAAACCGTTCCCGAAATTGTAATGGAAGTCGTAAAAAAATACAATTACCCTGTCTGTTTCGACTTCCCAGCGGGCCATATACCCGATAATCAATCACTTATTCTCGGCCGGAGATTAAATCTATCTGTAAACGGCGAAAAGGTAACAGCAACCTATGACACGATTAACGGATTTAAATGATTTTAATGGATATTTTTTCAAGTAAGTAACTTTACAAAATCAATAATTCAATAAATCACTCATTCAATAATTATAAAAAATGCCCCTCTTCAGCAAATTAGGCAATTACAAAAATTTCGGATTATTGATTATCCGTGTCGGCTTAGGTATTATGTTTATTTACCACGGCCTTCCAAAATTATTGGGAGGTCCCCATAAATGGGAGAGCCTGGGCGCAGCGACAAAATATGCAGGCATTCACTTTTTCCCCATGCTCTGGGGTTTGTTGGCCGCAATAACAGAAACATTTGGCGGTTTCCTGCTTATACTTGGGCTCGCTTTTAGGCCGGTATGCCTGCTGCTGGTGATCAGCTTGTCGGTTGCTGCAATTTTCACATTTGGCCAGAGTGGTAGCCTTGGCGATGCGACACATGCCATTGAAGACGCTATTACATTCGCCGGGCTAATCTTCCTCGGACCTGGGAAATACAGCGTCGATAAGAAATAGTTTTAGTCCGGACTTTTCCGACTAATTATTATTCATAAACGCGCCCAGCTTACTTAAATAAGCATCATCAATATCACCCGAATTGCTTGATAAGTATTTATTGATTTTATCAGCCTCTTTAGCAAAAGCTTCTTTTATTGACTTTTTTCTCAATGAAAACTTCTTCGACTGATTTGCTTGAAGATCAAAAACATAATAATCGGGCTCATCGATATATTCATCATAGTCGTGCCCGTGCGGTGCTGCACCGTTATTGACATAATCGGCTTTGGCAAATTTTGTTTTTACCTTTTTATATATCTTGTACTTGGTACCCGACGCTAAAACCTGTAAATAATGCGATGGATCGATCGCAGGCTCCTTTGCAAAATCAACACGTTCGTCAGTATTGCTAAATAGTGTAAAAGAATTGATCTGATCAAACCCAACCTCCGTAATCAGTCTGTTATCCCTGGTCAATAACAAGTTGCCGCCCATCTTATCATAGTCAAACAGGAAACTTGCGTTATACGCCAATTCACCAGCCGAACTTATCATATATCCATGCACAAAAGTTTCAAACAAGTACTGGCTGCCTCGAGTATCCCCCTTTTCGTGTGCCGGCTTCAGGTATCCGCCCATATCGTTCGATATCACAGCCACTTCGTTCTTGGATAAACCCTCTGTTGCCGACCTACCTGTGACATTGTCAGCAGAAGCAGCTGAACCGGCGATGCCTTTCAGCGCAACCTGCATACCCTCACCTGGTTTGGCAGCCGTTATTACAGTGTCTTTATACCCGGCGTGCTCAAATTTTAATTTGGAATCCGAATGTACTGCGATGGTGAAATTACCCAGCGAATCGGTAAAAGTTGCGCTTTTATACAAATCATCAGCTACAAATACATCATGCATCGGGTTCCCTTTTTCATTGGTTACCGAGCCTGCAATACTATAAAGTTGCGCTTTTGTTACTTGCACAGTCGCGAAAAGCAACATGCAAATGAATAAGGTTTTTTTCATTTAAGATGTTTATTTATCCACTAAAATAATAGTTTTAAAATGCTCCAACAAATTTTTAGTAAAATCTGGTGTTAACAATCCTGTTACACTAACAGGTGCCTAAAAGAAAAGGCTCGTGAAATTCAGAGGCTCCCGGGTAAAATTTAGCTCACCCACTTTTCTCATATTTCCTTTATTAACTATAGCTTAATATTAAAATTGCTCAATAATTGTTAATAAATAATTATTAATAATTATTTGCTTATTACTTACATAACATTTTACCTTTAGGAAACAAAAACATAAACTTTATCATGAAAAAAAATCTAATCTTATCGCTGTGCATGCTCGTAGCCCTTGCAGCATGCCAGAAAGAAAACAAAGGTGTAACCAGCGCGCCAAAAGTAAAATTAACCGCTAAGCATGATGCCAGTTTGCCGCCGGCTTACACTGATCTGACTTTAATGTCAGACGGTAGTTATGAAGGAGTTTGGAATGCTTGCGGTATCAGGGTTACCAACCCGGCATGGGATCAAGTTAAGTATCCATCCCTGGTAAATGGCGTACCGGTTACGGCAGAAAGCATGACTACCTATGATGGAAGTTCTTCGATAGATGCAGCCAATACAGGTACCAGCGGAAATGTCTTCCAGGTTTCCAAAATAATCGGTTCTTTGGTATATACTGCTTTTAATTCTACCGATTTTCATTCAGGTATATCTAACTACTCTGCCGCTGTTAAGGCATGGATTTCAGGCGGACAACATGGTGCCGTACCTGACATCTCAACTTATATATTGGACACCTATACGAAGACCGTAGGAACAGATATGGTAAAAACGTACACAGGTAAACTCATCCGCGTCGCCACTGGTTCACATTTAGCTATAGCTACCTTGAGCTATGCTTTACCAAGTGCCAATTCAGTTAACCCGGATGCAATGAGTGTGTCAATATATGATCCTGCCGATCCACAATACCCTTACTCGGTACATTCTTCGTATCATGTGATAACCTCAGCAACTAAAGCCAATATCAACTATAACGCAACAGGGACTATGGTCCCAGGATCTGGAGGGGTTATTGCTGTTACAGGAACGATTATTCGGGCCGATGGCACCACATTTGAATTTAACACGACTATAGCCCCTTAAATGTAAGAGCGCAATCTTTTGCCTATTTATATTAACGAAGCGCGGCCATTCAGCCGTGCTTTTTTGTTAGGTAAGGATTTATATAGATTTCTCCCCACTTGCCGCGAATTTACGGCACAAGCTAAAAAAGGCGGTGCACTCGTGACTTAACCGCAATTCATTTTACTATACCAAATCCTCCACAAAAAATTAAATCAATTAAGCCCACGCAGACCATTATACTCCAGTTTTTGAACGTATTCCTGAATCGGGGACCATCTTGTATAGTGGACTGGCTACAACCGCTGGAACGCCTGCGGTAGCGGTGAAGATAACCCATGGTTTGCTGACTACAGCGCCAAACAACGCAAAAAAAAAGCTGCCCAAAATGGGCAGCTTTTGATTATTCAAAACTTCTTATTACGGTCGAGCGTACTCGTCCACTAAATATCGGTCAGCGCTTGTATGTGCTTTAAACTGAAAGTGCCATATCTGTGACGCCTGGGTAAAATTCAACGGCCCCGCCGGGCTAAATGGCGGATTTAAGAAAACAGGCGACTGTGTAAGCGCTATCCCGCCTGCTGAAGCGCCGGCTATACTGGCATCCGTAAACGAAACTGCAAAATTCGAATAGGTACCGTCGCCGTTTTTAGTAAAGGTAACATCATATACAAAGGCACCACCGGCATACCCTGTCGCAACCTGGAACTCGTTAGGAGTTACCGGAGAGAAGGTAGCCGTGTGGCCTGCGAATGAAGCACCGCTTAACGATCCGGTTACCGAGTCGGCACCACCATTCCATCTTCTGAAATTCTGGGTCCATGTACCTGCAAAATCATTACCGATAAAGTGATAATAATGGATGCCAAAATTACCGCTTACGATGGCGCCAGCTGGTCCACCCACGATCTTGATAGGCAGCATATAGCTTTTTGACGGGTCAAGCAGGGCCTTGTAAAACGTAACCGTTATGGCAGCGGAACGCTGGCCAGCAGGGACGGTTACTTTAGTGGCGCTAAGCGTGTAAGAACCATCTGGCATTGGCTGGTAATCCACCGCGTTGTTCGTCAACTTGTATGTTGCGATGATCGAATTATCCACCGCAATATTTATGTCGGTGTTAGCTGAAGGCGGTGCAGGCGAGGCGATCTCTACAGCAAATTGCTTTACTATGGTATCACTTGGATCTGTTACGGCATCGGCACCAAAATGGCCAAGTCCGCCTGTGGGGAAGTTTAGCACAGTTCCGCCGTTGGCGAAACTTACATATCTCGAATCTTTAAGGCAGGAGCTTAAACTAAGCGCTGCAATTGCTACGAGGGCTGTGGTTATAAAATATAATCTCTTTTTCATTGTCTTTTAAATTATTGGGCCCAAAATATTTTGGATGAGAAATAAGATATGGTACCTTCTTTTGACAAGTTGCCCGCATTAGTAGTCAATTCAGACTGCGGATAAGGAATCCTTGTAGGTAAGGTTGGCGATATAGCTGCCGGGTCTAAAGACGCTGGCAGCGCAGGGTAACCGGTTCTCCGGTATTCGTTATATCCTTCAAAATTAAAGAAACCGTTAAGCGCTATCCACTTCTGCGTTATAATAGCCTGTTCCTTATTAGCTGATACGGACCAGCCTACGTTAGTCAGATCCTGCGTATAGTACGTGGTAGCTTGTGCGGCCGTTAAACCAAGGTCTTTGAACGACGCGGTGATACCGGCTTCATATAATGTTTGCGCATTTGCAGGTGAAAAACCGCCAAGGCTGTTATTTGCGGCTTCTGCCTGTAAAAACAGGGATTCAGCAGCCGAGAATAAAACTAAACCCTGCGCAGCCGATACCAGCAAACCCGGCCCGATTGAGCTTGTAAAGGAATTACTCGCCACGCCCGGATCACCGAAAGCATTGCTGCCAATGGTTCCGTTGCCCAGCTTTTGGTATAATTGACTCACGCGGGGATCACTGAAAGAATTAAGCATGCTCACGCTAAAAGTATTGGCCCTGTAATAAACATTGCCGAATACCGGGTTTCCGGAAGGGTCAAAGCCATAAGCGGCCCAAAACGGGTTCTGCTTGCCATTTTGGTTGCTATAACCGGGGTTAGCAACCGCTTCCGGATTGGTAGCACCATCAATGTATCCTGCGCTGGATGTAGATGCAATATCGCCTACTAAAGGATCGCCGGCTAATTTCGAAGAAACCCGTATAGCCAGCTTTAATTTTAGTGTGTTGGCAAATGCTTTCCACGCGTTCATGTTACCGCCGTAAACAATATCATCGGCACCTGGCGTAGCAGCACCTGCCGTACCCATTAATGCGATAGCCGCATCCAGTTGCTTTCCGAGGTCATGATAAATATCGATACCCTTATCGTAAACCGGGAACACGATAGTAGAGGGCTGAAATGCCTGTGAGTAAGGAACATCATTATAATTATCAACCAGGTATTCAAATCCGTAAGCCTTCATCACCATGGCTATAGCCTGGTAGTTTGCTTGTGAAGGATCTTTTGATGCCAGTACCTGCAAATTATTATAGTTAGTCAGGTTTAGGTACCAGGCTGTCCAATCTCCCTGGAAGGAGGTAGGGGTAAACTGGAATTGATTGATAGTTGAATTGGGAACATAGTTACCGCTGGTGGTCCAGTAACCCGCCCACACGCCGTAATAATTATACCCTGTTATGATGGCTGCCGTACCATTAAGGGCCGCGGCCAATGTCAGTTGCGGCGTAGTGGCTGAGGGAGTATTGGGGTTAGTCTCCAAACTCAGATAGTCTTTTTTACACCCGGATATGCCGACCGTAAAAAATGCTGCTAAAATTAAAATATATTTTTTCATCACTCTTTTTAATTAAAAGGTTAATTTAAGATCCGCTCCGAAAATCCTGGTACCAGGTAATAGATTGGCGTCATTGTTACCCCTCACGTTTGAAGTGGCACCAACATCCGAGAATTCAGGGTCAGTCCATATGTTGCTCTTCGGCACCCAGATAAACAGGTTACGACCGGTAAGCGCAAAGGTTGCCCCTTTTATAAACTTGCTGTTTTTAACAAATTGGTCAAGTTTAAATGCCAGGTCTACTTCTCTCAGCTTCCAGAAAGCACCGCTTGTAACAAATGGGCTCATAGTACCGCTATAGGCTGAACTCTGCCAGAAACCGTAGTTACCATTTTGCACGTTTGTGTTGGTATTTTTAACATAAACGCCGGGCGAAGTTTGAACAACTGAATTTGGATAAACAAACACCTGGCGGCCTGCTTCTGCAGTTAATGCTGAAGAACCGGCAAATGTCATGGTACCACCAAGACCGTTATTTACTACGTAACCACCGCGGTATTCAAATAACGCTTCAAGGCTAACAAATTTATAACTGAAAGTTGGACGAATACCCAATGTGTATTCAGGGGTTGTCCTGCCGAATACGGTAAGCGATGTATTGTTCCTTGTAGGGTAACCAGTGGTTGCGTCTACCACCACATGGCCCTGTGGATCGCGTACGAAATCTGTTCCTTCAAGTAATGGGAAAGGTTTCCCTACTTCGGCGTATTCGTTATTACCTAAACTCAATTTATTGCTACCCGGTATCAAAGAAATAACTTTTCCTTCGTTTTTAGAGACATTGACGTCCAACGAAAAGCCAAAATGATTTTTTGCCTGCGTCAGGATCTGGCCGGATATCTGTAATTCCTGGCCGGAAGACTGGGTTTCACCAATATTTACGAGTGAACTGGTGTACCCGGTAGATGCTGAAATATTGATAGGAAGCGTCTGGTTCTTATCGCGCTGCTGGTAGTAGCTGTAGTTGATATCCAAACGACCGTTAAATAAACCTATTTCAGTACCAATTTCAAACTCCTTGGTCAGTTCCGGCTTAAGCGAAGCACTGTAGTTTTGAGTGTTCTGATTTACGCCAAACAATGACCCATAAGGGAAGCCGGGCGCTACAACGAATATATTGTTAATGTGGTAAGGACCGACATTGATGTTACCTACCTGGCTTACTTCACCACGGATCTGCCAGTAGCTCAATATTTTGTTGTCCTTTAAAGCAGGAATTGCTTCAGTTGGAACAAACGATAACTTGACAGAAGGATAATTGAATGAGCGTTGCGCTTTTGAAAGGCGTGAATCCTGCTCGTTACGGTAGGTGGCCTCCAAAGTAGCCCAGCCTTTGTAGCTGATATCCAAGTCGGCAAAATAAGCGATCTGCCTAACCCTGTATTCAGCTTCGTTGGCCTGGATCAAGCCGCCTATATAATTTAGATTGTACAGGTTAGGTATAGCAAGCTGGTTGCTTCCTGTCCACTGATTTTTCAAATAATTTTGAAAAATGGTATTACCCAGGATCAGGTTGGTTTTAAAATCTTTAAAAAAGGTATGGTGGAAATTCAATACAGCATCGCCTTCTATGCGATTGTAACCATCGCCTCCAACGCCGTTATTGGATGTACCGTCACCAAATTGATACATATCATAAACGGAGCCGAGCCCTTTACCGGTTGCCGAGAATCCCGTGGCAGTTGCTCCAGCCTGGAAAGGGTCGCTAATGGCGTATTTGGTAAAATCAACCTCATCCTTGGTTATTCTTTCCTGGTAAATACCAAAGTTGTTTGATACCTGGTAGCTGGCCGTTAACCATTCAGTAGGGTCAAGCTGCAGTTTTATTTGCGATAACAAAACATCCCTGGAGTAATTATCTCTGGTATGCTGGAGGATCCAGTAAGGGTTGATCGCGTAAGCATCGTAAAAGTTGCTTGCATTACCTATATCAGAATTGGAATCCCGATAATTTTTAATAGGCAAAAAAGCGGGCCATTGCAAAACGGATGAATACAGGTCGTTAGCGCCGGCGTTAGTAACAAAGCTTCCCGGAACGCCCAAATCATTGTTGTTGGCCAGGTACGAACTTACAGTGCTCCTGGTATAGCCAGCCGAATAATCGAGGGAGAAAATACCGTAAGTATGGTGTCCTCTTACGCTGAAAGCATCCTTGATGGCTTTATCACCTTCTACGATATCAGTTTTGTAGACATTTTGAGCCGACATATAGATGGAGTTCTTCGAATCGCCCTGCTGATATGAAATATTGTTTTGTTCGGTATAACCTGTCTTGAAAAAATCCTGGATAGGGTTTGTAGCAAGAGCGGAATATTTAGCAGTAACTTGTCTTCCTGTAGTATTTACAACTGGATAACCCGGATAGGGGTCATAACCTGCTATGCCGTTTAGCGGATAACCTACATTAACGATGGCGCCATTAAACGGCGGGCCGTACAACTGGTTCTCATACGGAATATATACCGACTGTCCCGTTAAAGGATCAAGTGCGGGTACAGTGCTGCCGTCTACAGGGTTGAAAAGAGTTCCTTCACCACCGTACATACCGAAACCATTCTGCAGCTTGGGGAAAAAAGCCACTTTTTCAGCCTGGAACGAGTTCTCATAAACAATAGATGGCTTTCCGTCTGTTGTTCCGCGTTTTGTGGTTATCAGCACGGCACCGTTGGATGCCTGTGAACCGTAAAGGGCCGCAGCACCTGCGCCTTTCAGGATTGTAACATCGGCAATATCACCTGGGTTGATCGAGCCAATGGTTGCTCCGGGAATCGGAACCCCATCCAAAACGATCAGGGCGGTATTATTACCTTCAAGAGAACGGTTACCGCGAAGGTTGATAGTGATCTGAGGATCGATACCGTTACTTAAGGTATAGATACCCAAACCTGCAACCTTACCAGTTAAACCTTGTGCAACGTTAGTAACGTTGGTTTGAGTAAGCTCTTTCGGGGTAATAGTTGCAGCGGCATAGCCCAGTTCGCTTTTCTGGTGCTTGATACCCAATGCACCGGTTACCACAACTTCACCCAACTGGGTGGCTGAAGCTGTCAGCGACACGTTGATAGTGCTTTGTGAACCTACTGCAATCGTCTGGGCGTCATAGCCCACGAAGGAGATTACTAAGGAAGCGCCGCTGGGTACTGAGATACTGAACTTGCCCACACCGTTGGTAACGGTGGCGTTAGTTGTACCTTTTACCTTAACTGTCGCTCCCGGAATGGGAAGGCCGTCGTCTTTGGCCGTAACCGTACCTGTGATAGTACGGTTTTGTGCAAATACCTGTGTCACGCATAACATCAGAAAGCACAAACTTACTAGTAGAAGTTTTTTCATTTCGTTAATAATAAGATCAGTTAATAGTTAATTAAAGATAAAAGTAGTGTTAGAATATCAAAAAGTCAAATAAAATCTTTCAAAAACATCAAATATTTGAAAAAAAGGCACTCTTAAAGCAAAAAGTTAATAATTTTAGTACTATGTATTGCATAATACAATTTAAAACATATATCTTTGTGATATGATTGTTGAAAATACACAAACCCAGATGAGGAAAGGTGTTTTGGAATATTGCATTCTTTCCATTATAGCAAAGGGCGAAATTTATGCTTCAGACATAATTGCTGAATTAAAGAAAGCCCAACTGCTTGTAGTTGAGGGGACTTTGTACCCCCTGCTCACCCGATTAAAAAATAACGGACTCCTCAGCTACAATTGGGTAGAGTCTACTTCGGGGCCACCACGAAAATACTATGTCCTATCGGACGAGGGCAGAAATGTCCTGGAACAGCTGGACAAAACCTGGTATGAACTGGCATTTGCTGTTCAAACCTCCATCGGAGACAGGAAAATTAAATAACCCGCAAAAACAAAGATCATGAACAAAACAATTATCATAAACATAAACGGCATCGTTTTTCATATCGAAGAAGAGGCCTACGAAGTATTAAAAGCCTATATGACGGACGTAAAACGTCATTTTATGAACTCCGCCGACAGCCTTGAAATAACAACTGACATAGAAAACCGCATAGCCGAAATGTTTAACGAACTGCTCGCCGGCGAAAATAAACAGGTTATAGTGGAGCAGGACGTTAACACGGTTATTGGCCAGATGGGCACCGTCGCCGATTTTGAAAGATCGGAACAGGACACCGAACCTTCATTCGCCGACACCTATTATAGCGGAGCCAATACACGCCGCCTGTTCCGCGACCCGGACGACCGCATCTTCGCGGGTGTTTGCGCAGGAATTGCAAACTATTTTGACGTACAGGTGGTATGGATACGCCTGGCGTTCGCTTTGACATTCTTTTTTGCCGGCACAGGTGTCTTACTATATATTATATTGTGGATAGTGGTTCCAAAAGCCTTGACCCGTGCAGACCGTATGGCGATGAAAGGCGAAAAGTTGAACCTGCAGGGTTTTAAGAAGAATTTCGAAGAGGAACTGGGATCAATGAAAGGTCATATGTCAAATTTCGGCCACGAAGCGAGACCGTTTGTTTATAAAGCACGCGACTTTACAGGCGACTTCGCTCACCATCTGGGCAATTTCATTGGCGGCGCTGCTAAATTTTTCCTGAAGTTTATCGGTATAATGATATTATTGACCTGCTTTGGCTTCCTGATTTTTTTTACGGTAGGGTTTATAGCCTTGCTGAGTGTAGGTTATTTTGCACCGTTTCATAACCTGCCGTACGAAATATTACAGCACCACCACGCTGATTATATATTCATTGCAGCATTCGTAACAGTTATCATACCTATTGTCAGCATTATACTGTTAGTATTCAAAGGCATATTTAATGTAGGCAGCATCAGTCGCGCAAGTGGCACCACCGCCCTGGCTATCTGGTTGTGTGCATTGGGCGTATTTATATATAACGTTGTGGGTATCGCGTCCGAATTTCAGTCACATGCAAATGTTATCGAAACCATCGCGCTGAAGCCCGCAAAGAACAATACCTATTATATAAAGTTAAACGATCTGAAATACCTAAGTGCCGAAGACAGCACGAGGTTAAATATTAAGAGCATGTCATTAAACATAAAGGTAGCTGATGATGACGACAATGATTTTGATAGCTTTAACCATCGCAACATCCGGCTTAATATCGAAACCAGCGATTCGGGCCAGCCTGTACTCATCAAATCATCAAGAGCCAGGGGGCCATATTACGAAGAAGCTTTTAGCAACGCCCGCAATATTAAGTACATGTTTGCCCAACAGGATACCGTTATCAAATTCGACCAGCGCTTTTATGGAAAAAATGATGAGTTTTGGCATGATGAAGAAGTGGAACTGACTTTAAAGTTGCCTAAGAACGCTAAAGTGGTGATCGATCATAACGTTGACCGGATTGCAAACTTCAATATAGGGGAATGCAATGAGGTCAATAAACAAGACTATAACAAAGTAAGCAACGCAACCTTTGTTATAACCAATAGCGGCCTGCAATGCAAAGTGGATACTTTGGTGACGGATACCATAATAAGGAAGCATCTTCCTATAGATAGCTCAAAAATCAAAACAAAATAGAACTATCCGTATTGAAAACAATTGATAGTCATGAAGATGCCGTCAACATACATAAGCCTGCTCCTGTTCTGCGGGCTTATGTTACTTTTTATTTATTGCCACAATAGCAAACCAACCGGCGCCCACTCCAATATGGTTAAAATGCAACAGGCACGGCATATCCTGCAGAATAAAAAAAGTGAAAGCGGCTTTTCGTTTTTCAGGGATGTAATATCCAATATCGCGCCTGCGCTAAAAAAATAAGGTGCTGTTCACCGCCAAAAACTGGCTGTTCGCATATGCAAATATCACCTTTCACCGAAAACCTCAAAATTTGCTGTAACCAATATATCCTTTCTTACATCTTAGTATAAAAAGCAAAATACTTGCGGCTTTAGCTGCAAACGCTGATTTTGCCAAAATAATGAAAGACCTAAAATAACAATGCATGGGGATACACTTTTAAAACGGCCAGGTAGCCGCTAACCCAACTAAATTCTATTAACACATTAAAAAAAGAGGAAAAATCTCTGGGGGCATTGTATTGCCCAAACTTTAAACAACAAACGACATGAAATCACTTATCCATAAAATATATTTTATACTCTTACTTGCAATAAGTACAACCGGCGCGGCTTTCGCACAGCCCGCCGGTGTTTCGGGCCATGTTTCAGGCACGCTGCTGGACGAACAAGGCAAACCTTTGATGTTTGCAACCGCGTCCTTATTAAATGCGAAAGATTCAACCTTAGTAAAGGGGGCCATTAGCAACGAAAACGGCATTTATACTTTCGAACATGTGAAGGAAGGCAGTTATATAGTTAAAGTAAGCACGGTAGGCTACCAGAATGCCGTAAGCCAGCCCTTTACCATTAACCAGAGTTCAGAGGAGGTAGACCTTCCTAAAATAACAATGCAGCCGGCCAACCATAGCCTGAACGCTGTAAATATTACCTCAGCAAAGCCGTTAATAGAACGTAAAACGGACCGGACAGTAATGAATGTTGAAGGCAGTCCGCTGGCAGCAGGCAATTCGGCAATGGATATACTTGAAAGGGCGCCAGGTGTTAGCGTAGACAAAGACGATAACATCAGCCTTAAAGGAAAACAAGGCGTAACGGTAATGCTTAATGATAAACTGACTTACCTTACAGCTGCGCAACTAGCAACTTTACTTCGTTCAACAGACGGTAATACGATCAAGTCGATCGAGATCATCACAAATCCCTCGGCCAAATACGACGCCGCAGGAAATTCGGGCATTATAAATATCAAGTTGAAAAAGAATACGCAAACCGGCACAAATGGCAGCGTTACCCTGGGGACCGGATATGGACAGTACTGGAAAGATAATGAAACCATGCAGCTGAACCACAAAGAAGGCAACTTGAATTTATTTGGCTCATTCAGTCATAATGATAACAAGCGCATCCAGCATATCGATATTAAACGCGTTATTACAGATGGTACGGGTGCAGTTACTGATTTCAGGCAGACTACCCCTTTTCTCGAATCGGACCATAATAACAGTTATCGTTTAGGTGCTGATTACGACCTGTCATCAAAAAACACAATCGGGTTTGTTGTAAACGGCTATTTTAATACCGAACTGGATAACATAGACAACCATACTTATATAGGATCAAATTTTGAACAAGCCGATTCTACATTGCGTACTGTGTCAAGTTTTAACCAGACCTATAATAACTTTGCTGTTAATTTGAATGATACCTATAAGATAGATACAGCCGGTCAGCAGATCAGCGCCGACCTCGATTATTCAAAATTCAGGAACACCTCGAACGCACAGTATGTGACTAATTTCTATTTAGCTGATGGCAGCCCCCAACACCCAGACGCTTTCCTTGGCAACATTACACCCACCAATATAGATATCCGCACAGCAAAGGTTGATTATACGAACCCCCTCACCAAATCGGTAAAAATGGACCTGGGCGTAAAGTTTAGTGATGTAAAAACTGACAACAACCTGATGCAATCTGAGATCGCTGGTGGAGCTTATCCAAGCATAGATCACTTCGTTTACGACGAAAAGATAGACGCCGGGTATATTAACTTCAGCAAGGATTATAAAAAAACATCGGTACAGGTAGGTTTACGCGCCGAATACACCAGCTCATCGGCCGTGGGCGACTCGATGAACGTGGTAAAAAGCATACCGCGCAATTACTTCGACCTGTTCCCGAGCGTGTTTATCAACCATACATTTAATGACAAGAACGAGATCAGCATCACTTATGGGCGCCGTATCGACCGGCCTCAGTATGATAATCTGAACCCTTTCGTTTATCATCTTGACCCTTACACTTATCAAAAAGGCAACCCCTACCTGACTCCGCAGTACACCAATAACTTAGAGTTCAGCTACACCTATAATAAGAGCCTGAATATTAGCCTTGGCTATAGCCGCACTACGGATGTGATTACCGAGATACCGGGAACAGACCCCGCTACTAAGGTTTCTTTCGTAACGCAGGAAAACCTACAGGTACAGAATAGCTATAACATCAATATCTATTCGCCCTATACCGTTACCAAGTGGTGGGACGGCAATGTGAACGTTACGGGATTTTACCTTGGCTTTAAGTCAAATGCGCTGGAAGGGGCCAATCTAAACTCCGGGCAGGCTGCCTACCAGATCAGAACCACGCAAACCTTTACCCCAATTAAGGGCTGGAAAGCTGAGTTGACAGGCAATTACCAGTCGGCGCTGACTTACGGTTTGTTCTATGTAAAACAGCAATATTCAGCTGATGGAGGCATAAGTCATTCATTTGCAAATAAGAAAGCCAACATTAAATTCTCGATGAGCGATATATTTAACACCCGCCGCAACGATGTGACCAGTAACTATGGGAATAATAACCTGGACATCAGGCAAAAACGTGAAACACAGATCGCGAGGCTTACATTTACTTACAACTTCGGCAGTAGTAAGATACATGCTCGCGCACATGAGAGCGGTGCGGATGACCTTAAGCAGAGGGTAAAAGGGAATAATTAGTAGCAGAAGGCAGTTGCAGTCGTAGTTTATTTAGGGGATCCCGAATTACTACTGCAACTCCTTTATTGTCCCACCATAAAAACGGCATTACCGAAGAGCAATTTGCCGTTTTGCCAGAAACTGCGGAACAGCGGATCATCTACGAGGTAAACGACAGAGCCGCGGCCAAGTGATTGTACGCCAAATAACAAGCCATCCTTAATTTTTTCCTTCGCTTTTTGCCCGACGAAGCCCGCCACATAAGCGTTCTTTTTCACGGTACCCACGTTCCAGCCATCTTCACCGAGGTAATTGTACAGTACATCATTTAATTTAAGTGTGAAGTAGTATTTGCTCAACCCAAAGCCAAGCGGGTGTGAGTTATCCATATCTACCTTATAAATAGCGCCCGGAACGTTTGACCTTATCGATTCATGGTCGCGATCAGCATATGACTTTATCAATCCGGGATTATTCTTTGTCGTATCTTCTTTTGCTTTGTCTTCTTTTACGTTTTTGATGGAAAATCCTTTTTTGTCAACCAATTGCGAGATGGTGCTTTCCATAGCTATGAGCTTCCCGCCGTCGCGTACCCAGCCCTGCAGCCTGTCCGTAGGTAGTTCATCATAATTGCCATCCGGGAAAATAGCAACATCAAAGTCGCTCCATTTTATGCGGTTCAAATCACGGTATCTTACCAAAGTAACTGGGTATTCAATTTCTTTCTCAAAGAAATACCATATTTCGCCCATCGCTTCCGCTGAAACGCCGTCGCCCGTAACCAGCATTACCCTGGGCGGATGAATAAATCGCATAGAGTGCGACCCAATATCGGCCCCTTTATCAATAAATCCTGAACTTATTGGTGTTAATATACGCTCACATTCAGTCGCTGCTTTTTGTACAATGGTATCAAAGCTTTTATTGCTATTGCCCTCCCTGGTAATAATAAGTGACCCCGCCCCAAACTTTTTACCATTCAGCTCAAAAGGTTTTTCTGAACTGCGTACTTTAATATTTTTTCGCAGCAACTCGGCCAAAAATTTCACATCGTAAATGGAACCCCAGGTTGAGACATAAGCGTAAGCGCTGATTGGCGGAGGCGGCGAAAGCTGAACGGTTACCCTATCGCGTTCAGGTTTCAAGGTTTCCTTGAGTCCGTAAGCTTTTAATGCGTACGCATAAGGTAATGACCATGCTGTAATATCATAGGTGTTTGAATCGGCAATAAGGGTTTTGGGTTCCAACAAAACATTAAGCAATACTGCTTTTGACTGGTAAGCGCTGATAACCATATCATTGGCGTCAATATCTACTTCCTCGTCTTTTCCACTCACATAATTATAACCGATAGCCTTAGCTTTTACACCATACCCATATTTAATGCCGTTTCTTTTCAATAACTGGCCCAATAGAGACATATTATCAGCGTTGCCATTTTTGATGACATAGGTTTTGTAATCACCAGGTGGGTTTGCCCTGCTATTGTCAAAATATTTTTTAAACTCATCCAGCGCTTTATCAGCATTCGCAGATGCTGTTTCAATAGTGCTGAGGCTGTTGGAAACATGGTGCGCTACACGTTTGGCCAGGGTGAGTGTATCGCCGCTTCCCATTGTGATAGCCAAGCCGGCGCCTATCCCGCCCTGCTCATAGGTCATGCCAATAGAGCCATTATAGATGGGATACGTATCGCCATAGGAGGGATATAGCAAGTCATAAACTTCGCGTGTATAATACAACCAACCGTTCTGGTCAAAATATTTCGCGTTGTTTTTTCCTATTATCGTTTGAAATTCCCTTTGCCATGATGTTATATCGTGGTGAAATGGTTCTGCTGCGGGTGCAAAATAATAAGGTGAATTGTATCCTTGCTCATGGAAATCAACATGTACCTCTGGCAGCCATTGGTTAAATAAGGCCACACGAGCCCTGGTTTCCTTTTGCGTCTGCCACGCCCAGTCGCGGTTCAAATCATAATAATAATGGTTGATCCTGCCACCCGGCCAGGGTTCGCTATGCTCACGTGCAGCAGGGTCAGCATCCGGTACGGCTCCGGCTACAGATTTATAAAAATTGACATAGCGTTCGCGCCCGTCGGGATTGAGGCAAGGGTCAATAACCACCAAAGTATTATTTAGCCATGGTTTAGTGCGGGTATTGGAGGGGTCGAGCAAATCGAATAGCGCCTGCATGGCGGCCTCGCTTGAACTGGGCTCATTACCATGTACATTATAGCTCAACCAAACAATTACAGGTGCATTTTTCACCGTAGGGTTAGTATCACTTTGTCCAGCCAGCCACAGGTTATGCTGCCTTATTTCATCCAGTCGCGTAATATTTTCGTCCGAAGCGATGAACATCGCCAGCAAAGGGCGGCCCTCGTTAGTGCTGCCATATTGCATCAGTTTCACATTTTTCGAAACCTCTGCCACATACCTGAAATATTCTACAATACGATGATGCGGCGTAAACTGCGAGCCCAGCTTATAGCCTAAAAAATCAGACGGGGATTGAATTTGCTGTGCGAAGGTGACTCCCGCCAACGTCAACAGGATAAGCGATAAATATAGTTTCTTAAGCATATATGGATAGCTAAGCTAAAAATAATAATTTGAATACCCTAAACTCACCCTTAGCACGCAAGTCTGTAATATCGAAAAAATAAATTTGCAAAATGCTAAAATTCTTCGCAATTTGTCCGCCGGTTCCGACTTAAAAAATCTGCACCTTTGCCTAAATACTTATTCGCGCATTAGTTATGACAGCCATACAGGCCTTACAAAAATATTTTGGATACAGCGAGTTCCGGCATCAGCAGGAAGCTATTATTCAGCATGTTTTAAACGGACAGGATGTGATGGCGTTAATGCCTACCGGGGGTGGTAAATCATTGTGCTACCAGTTGCCGGCTCTGTTAATGGATGGATTAACGATTGTGATCTCTCCGTTAATAGCACTAATGAAAGACCAGGTGGACAGCCTGAACGTGAACGGTATACCGGCAGGTTTTCTCAATTCCTCCCAATCGCCGGATGAGCAGCAACACATCAACAATCAACTTAAAAACAACAAAATAAAACTGCTTTACCTGGCGCCGGAACGCTTATTCGGATCTGGAAGCAGCTTAATGACCTTTCTGAAATCATTGCCCGTTTGTCTGATTGCAATCGATGAAGCGCATTGCATTTCGCATTGGGGCCACGATTTCAGGCCGGAATATTTGATGCTAGCCGGTTTAAAAAACGAATTTCCTAAAATACCGGTCATCGCGCTTACGGCTACTGCCGATAAACTAACGAGAAAGGATATACTCGAAAAACTTAATCTTCAAAACCCCGCCGAATTTGTTTCCTCTTTTAACCGGGCCAATATTACTTACAGGGTTTTGCCAAAAAAGAACAGTTTTAACCAATTACTCGGTTTTTTGGAAAACAGGAAAGAGGATTCGGGCATCATTTATTGCCTCTCGCGTAAATCGACCGAGGCATTGGCTGCTGATTTGAAAGAAGAAGGTTATGCCGCCGCAGCATACCATGCGGGTATGGAGCATGCTGACAAGGCGCGTAACCAGGAAGCCTTTTTGCGGGATGACGTAAAAATTATCGTAGCCACCATCGCATTTGGCATGGGGATTAATAAATCAAATGTGCGGTATGTGGTTCATGCTGATTTACCCAAAAACATTGAGGGTTATTACCAGGAAACCGGGCGCGCCGGACGGGATGGCCTGCCCTCGGATGCTTTGTTGTTGTACTCTCATGGCGACGCCACTAAGCTGAAAGGCTTTGCCCGTATTGAGGGAAACCAAGAACAAAGCGCCATCATGCTCAAAAAGCTGGATGATATGGTGGACTATAGCCAGTTGCAAACCTGCCGCCGGCAATACCTGATGCAGTATTTTGATGAGGCATTCCCGGATAATTGCGGTTCATGTGATGTTTGTCTCAGCGAGATCAAAAAATTTGATGCCACACTTATTGCTCAAAAGGCCTTGTCGGCAGTTAGCCGGTTAAAGGAACGATTTGGTGCAGGCTATGTGATTGATTTTTTAAGGGGCTCCAAACGGGAAAAGATCTGGGAAGAACATAAACAGTTAAAAACTTATGGCGTTGGCGCGGATATTCACCGTGCCGATTGGTTCCGATATATACGCGAATTAGTTATCCTTGGTTACCTACAGGTTACGGATGATGCCTACCCGGTATTAAAATTAACGACTAAAAGCGATGCCGTGCTCAAAGGCCTCGAAAAAGTTGAACTGATCGGCTCACAAATCATTGAAGAAAGACAATATGAACTGCTTCCGTTTGAAACAGGCTTGTTGAATGAATTAAAACTCGTGCGACGGGATATTGCCGCCAATGCCAATGTGCCGCCTTACTTAATCCTTTCAGATGCAGCACTGGCTGAAATGGCTACCTATTTCCCCCAAACACTGGATGAATTGCGCCTGATATCAGGTTTTGCTGATATCAAACTGGCGCGTTATGGCCGCGAATTTTTGATACCGGTTAAAAACTATTGTGCAAAAAATGGTCTCTCGTCAAGTATAGGACAAAAAAAGGCTCATAAAGCGCAGAAAACAAGGGCGAATAGACCAGGCAATACAAACCGGTCTTCTAATACTGCCGAAGAAAGCTTCCAGATGTATCGGTCGGGCAAAACAGTTACAGAAATTGCCGCCCAGCGCAGTTTGGCGACTACCACTATTGAGGGTCATTTAAGTTACTATATTTATAAGGGCGAAATGGACGTGCAGGAAATGGTGAATGAAGAAAAGAAACTGTTTATAAAGGATACTGTTGAAAGTTATGGTGCAGAAAAATTAGCGCCATTAAAAGAAGTATTAGGAGAAAATTACAGTTATGGTGAAATAAGGGCTGTTATAGCCTGGATGCGGCGAGCAGGAACAATTTAAAAAAAGGAAACGCTCATAAAGGCGGGCAGTAGAAATATTTATACGGCGTAGCGCAGAGAAAAGTAATCCAAAATGTAATTTCGTCTGGCAATGACAACAACCGAACAGCTATATCAAATCTATATAAAACACCCGGTCATCAGCACCGACACGCGCAAAATTGCGCCGGGTAGTATCTTTTTCGCTTTAAAAGGCGACAAATTTGACGCGAATACGTTTGCTGGACAGGCCATTGCTGCAGGTGCGGCCTATGCCATTATAGATAATGCTGCATATCGGTTAGGTGACCAATATATTTTAGTTGATGATGTGCTGACCGCCTTGCAAGACCTGGCGAGGCACTACCGCAGTCAATTAAAAATGCCTGTGATCGGGCTAACCGGGACCAATGGTAAAACCACAACTAAGGAGCTTATTAATTCGGTTTTATCGCAGCATTTTAATACCTATGCCACACAGGGTAACCTGAATAACCATATAGGGGTGCCACTTACTATTTTATCCATCAATGCAACCCACGAAGCGGCGGTTATTGAGATGGGAGCCAATCACCAAAAAGAGATTGAGCTACTTTGCAGCATCGCTCAGCCATCACATGGTTTGATTACCAATGTAGGAAAAGCGCACCTGGAAGGTTTTGGCGGTGTAGAAGGCGTAAAAAAGGGCAAAGGCGAGTTGTACGATTATCTCAAAGTCACAAACGGAATCACCTTTGTCAATAGCGATAGCGCAGACTTAATGGCAATGCAACATGCCAGGGCGATGAAAAATTTGGTTTTTTACGGAAGTACCGACCTTGAGAACCTGGTGTCAGGGCAGTTAACGGATAACTCAACGCTCCTGACGCTGCAATGGACCAATAACCAAACCGGCGAGAGCTACCAGGTGAAGTCTCAATTGACCGGAGCTTATAATCTTGATAACATTTTGGCGGCGATATGCATCGGGATTTACTTTAAGTTGACCGCAGACGAGATTAATGCAGGCATCAGTGGCTATCAACCAAAAAACAACCGT
>JAYUEE010000003.1:0-7734 GCA_043739405.1 Mucilaginibacter sp.
TTGCGGCTACATCACCCCAGCAGCGGGAAGAGCCTAAATTGGTAAACCTGAAGGTTTTCCCTAAAAACGTACCCTACCGTGTGCTTGATCATGCGATGGATGAATGGTCGGCTTCTTTAGGTGTACGTTGTAATTTTTGCCATGCATGTAACGACCAAATGGGTAAAATGGATTTTGCAAGTGATGCAAAGCCTGAAAAGACAGCGGCACGCCACATGTTCCTGATGACAGCGAAGATCAACAAGAAATTTTTCGGAGCCACAAAGGACAGCCTTGGAATGGTGCTGACCAGCGGGGTTAATTGCAATACCTGCCATCATGGTACTGCACACCCAGAAGTAAAGGTACCTGAAGAACATCATGGTCCGGGCGGCCCGCCGCCAGGTGGACCAGGAGCACCACCTTCCGGTAAATAAATTTGTTATCAATAAGTATTATGAAGAAGTTTTTTGTTTTTACCCTGCTCATTTCAGCGATCTGGACATGCACCTTATATGCACAAAATTCGGTTACACGGTCGTCGATAACCTTTGAAATTAAAAACATGGGTATTACTACAGGTGGTTCGTTTGGCGGCCTTGTAACAAAGGTGCATTTTACGCCCGCTAACCTAAATGCAAGTACCCTGGAGGCTTCAGTGGATGTTGCTACGATTAATACCGACAATTCGACCAAGGACGAGCACCTGCGCAGCGAAGACTTTTTTGATGCTGTGCGCTACCCGAAAATCTCACTCAAATCAGTTGCTTTCAAGCACAAAAGCGGCAATAATTATGTCGGAACTTTTACATTGACC
Organism: Mucilaginibacter sp.; assembly: GCA_043739405.1. Lineage (GTDB taxonomy): Bacteria > Bacteroidota > Bacteroidia > Sphingobacteriales > Sphingobacteriaceae > Mucilaginibacter. Next base: position 797 of record JAYUEE010000003.1, read on the forward strand.
ATTAAGGATAAATCAAAGCAAATTGAATTGCCTTTTTCTTTTTTGGATAAAGGAAATGCAATTGAATTTAAAGGTGCATTTAAAATAAACCGGCTGGATTTTGGAGTTGGGAGTTCGAGTATGATCCTATCGGACGACGTGACCATTAAAATTGATTGCGAAGAAAAGAAATCAGAAACGGCGCAGTTATGATTTGACTGATAATGAGCATTATATTTGTTAAATGAAATGGCACTTGTATTCTACGTGCCTCAATTAATTGCTTCCCTAATCTATAAACATATGCACAACGCCCCTAACACAATGCTCATCAAAGCTATTAAATACAACCTGACCAGGTTAGTTGCTGTCGGTTTTTTTGGAGTATTAGTTTTCGCCTCAACTAATTGTGCGGCGCAGTCGACGCCGACGCGCACGCTATTGGCGCTTTCGAAAGGGTATCATATCCTGGCAATCATCGATCCGGGTACGCTAAAAGTTATTGCGCGGGTACCGGTCGGTTCCGATCCGCATGAAGTTATAGCGTCGGCTGATGGAAAGACAGCTTATGTAACCATCTACGGAGGAGGCAGCATGCACGAGTTGAACGTGATAGACCTGGTGGGGCAAAAAGCTTTACCAACATTGGATACCCGGCCAATGATGGGTCCGCATGGGATAACATTTGTCGGTGGCAAAGTTTGGTTCACAGCAGAGGGTACTAAAACTGTTGGAAGGTATGATCCGATAAGCGGCAAATTCGACTGGGTAATGGGAACGGGGCAGAACAGAACTCACATGGTATATGTAACACCTGATGGAAAGAAGGTGTACACAACAAATGTGTCCTCGGCAACGGTGAGTATTTTGGTTGATACCCTTATACAGGGTGGCTTTGGCCCTCCTCCGGGAGCAGCCAATCCGCCGCCGGGCGCACCGCCGGCAGGAGCTTCGCCACAAGGTGGGCCGCCGCCGGGCTTTAGACCGCAACCGCACAGCGACTGGATACAAACGCTTGTTCCTGTTGGAAAGGGTTCCGAAGGGTTTGATGTATCGCCTAATGGTAAGGAGTTGTGGACTGCAGGCGCTGACGATGGAATTATTACCATTATCGACCTTGGAGTCAAAAAAGTATCTGCCAGTATCGATGCGAAGGTTAATGGCGCCAACCGCCTGAAATTCACACCTGATGGCATGATGGTGCTGGTAACAAGCCTGCCAACAGGGGATCTATTCATATTTGATGCAGCAACCCACAAACAAATAAAGACGATCAGTACCGGCCACGGTGCGGCAGGCATATTGGTGGACGATGACGGATCGCGCGCGTTCATCGGCTGCACCGGCGATAACTATGTGGCGGTTGTTGATTTGAAAACCTTAACGGTTACCGCACATATTGCTGTTAATGGCGCTGATGGGCTGGCATGGGCGGTGAGGCCGTAGAGATGCCTCCAGTAAATTTTTAAATGTGCTAAAGAGTAACGGTTCTTACTACTTCCGGTAGCGAGCTTATGTGATTAACAATCAGGTACTTTTGAAGACTTTTTCTTTTCCAAAAGCTTTGATTTTTAAAAAAGAAATTTTACCTTACATAAGATTTAACCCCTTAATTAACAAGACCTTATTCATTTTAAACCTTAGGCCATGCCCAAAAACACATTCAATGGCGCTGTCATGTTCTATGCGGACGTTAGCACCTACTATCCGATCAATCAGAAATACCCGGATTTTGACCATTTCGTTTTTCAGCAAGTACTAGCTAATCCCAATGATGCTGATAATACTTATACCTTATGCGCTTATGCCGTTTTTACAGTTGCCTCGGGACTGGCACCTATACTGATTACGCTGGGACCCCAAAAAAAGACCGGCAAACCTTATAAAGCTCCTGCAGGTGTTCAATTTGCCAATATGAAGCTGGATAAGATCGGCCTTGGGGTTTTGTATCCACCGGGTGAAGGCCCGGCTGATATAACATTAACCCCTGGCCAATATGGAACCACTGACTACGCGGCTTACACGGCTACAACGCTGGACAGTATGGATGCCGGGGGGGGGACTGTGACCATCAATCCTTCGCCGCCACATTAAATTAACGGGATACGCCCGAAAAGCGATCAATTACTGAGCATTATATTGATATGAGCAAAATCTTTGAAATGATCTTCGACTGGTCAGAGGTATGGGCGCTGCTCATACCTCTGTTTTTTATAATGTTTCGGCATAAGCGGCCTGCATTATTAAAACCTGTTATCATTTATTTATGGCTTGCACTTACCCTAAATATTTTTGGTGATATCATCGGTGATTTTAAATGGGCTTTCCATTTTCCGGCCTGGCTTCAAAGCAACAATCCTTTATATAATTTACATTCGGTTGTGCGTTTCGCCTGCTTCAGCTATTTTTTTATATCTCTTCCGCAGACCCGTTTTAAAACCTTCAAAAAGATCATTGCCGGTTTATTCGTTGTGTTTTTCATTATTGATTTCGGATTTTTTGAAAATTTCTTTTATCCCAACCATTTAAGCGGCAACTTATTGTCGGCCGAAGCTTACCTGCTTTTAATTTATTGCATGTTGTACTACCTGGAGGTTTTGATGAGCGAAGATGAAACGGCCTTTAGAGGACCTGTTTTCTGGATCGTGACCGGATTAGCCATCTATGTAGTGATCAATTTCTTCGTGTTTTTATTTTATGTGCCGATGATTACTCAAAACATGGTATTGACGGATCGTATGTGGAATATTCACAATGCAGCTTATATTATTTTATGTATTTTTATAACAAGGGCTTTTTATGTAACTACCGAAAAATATGCAGTTGCTTGAAATTAGTCTAGAATCCAGGGTCATAGTCGGTATTTCGGGCATGGTATTGTTGTTTACCGCGTTCCTCATCGCATTTGTCGTCAGCCAACGGAAAAAACTGCAGTACCATAAAGACCTTCATGCGCTGCACGAAGAGCAGGAGCAGATACTGACACAGCAAAATGTGGTGCTGGAACAGCGTGTTGAAGAGCGCACCGCCGAGCTGGTATTTCAAAAAAACGAGCTGCAGAAATCACTTCACGACCTTAATCTCGCCCAGTCGCAATTGATACAAAAAGAGAAAATGGCCTCATTGGGTGAGCTTACCGCGGGCATAGCGCACGAGATACAAAACCCCTTGAATTTCGTTAATAATTTCTCTGATGTCACTATCGAACTGATAGGAGAACTATTCGAGGAATTAAAGAATAACGACCCGGAAGAAGCAATGGCTGTTGCTGACAGTATTCGCGAGAGTCTTGAAAAAATAAGCCATCACGGCAAACGCGCGGATAATATCGTAAAGGGAATGCTCGAACATTCAAAAGTTGATACCGGGAAAATTGAGCCGACTGATATCAATAAACTGGCTGCCGAAAGCCTGAGGTTGAGTTACAATGCCTTTTGTGTGAAAGACAATGCTTTTAATGCGTCATGCGAAACATTTTTTGATGAAAATATCGCACAAATAGCCGTTGTTCCGCAAGCTGTAAAAAGGGTCCTTGTCAATCTGTTCGGCAATGCGTTTTATGCTGTTAAGGAAAAAAAGAGCCGTTTAGGTGAAAGCTATGATCCTGTTGTTTCGGTTACAACCAAAATGAACAATAATAACCTCCTCATTATTGTCAGCGATAACGGAACGGGCATCCCCCAAAAAATACTTCAAAAGATATTTCAGCCATTTTTTACCACGAAGCCTACCGGCGATGGGACCGGTTTGGGGCTATCATTAAGTTACGATATTATAAGGGCCCATGGAGGTGAGCTCAATGCCGAGTCGGTGGAATGGGAAGGCACTAAGTTCACGATCAGCCTGCCTGCCTGAACTGCGGAATAAAGGAGGGCCTATTCGCCGTACCTGATAACAGCCTTAAATACCTGTTCGCGAATTGGGTTTACGTTGTAGTAATCCTTGTCATTGATCAGTCCCATTTGCTGGCGGTTGATCAATAAGATAATGGAGATATCTTTTGATGGGACAACCGCAATACTTGTACCGGTAAAACCAGTATGCCCGAATGTTCCTTCGGGGCCGTTCTTCATAAATGAATTTGCGGGATCCATCATCCAGCCCAAGCCATTGTTAAATTTGTCCTTCGTCAAAAAGGAGTTTATAGTGGCTTCGGAAATAAATTGTTTTGTGCCTGCCTTTCCCTTATTCATCAGCATATCTACCAGCTTCTGCAGATCATCAACCGTGGAAAATATACCTGCCGCACCTGCAACGCCTTTTTCGGCATACCAGGTGTTGCCATCATTTACTTCGCCTTTTAAAACGTAGTGACGCCAGCCGTTCCAGCTATCAGGATTGATCTCTTTAAATTGAAAGCCCAGCGAGGGGTCGTGCACCATTCGTGTCTCATAAGGGTTACCAAAAGAGGTCGCCGCTATTTTAAAATGCTGACCTTTGGTAAGCGGATTATACATCGTATGCCCCATCCGCAACGGTATAAAAATATTTTGCTCCTCGAACTGGTCCAGCGGTAAGCCAGAAACTACCTCCACAATTTCGCCGAGAACGGTAAAGCCGAGGTCGCTGTAATGGCGTCCGGCACCGACCGGGAAGGCCAGCGGCAGTTCGCCAATGAGTTTAAAGGTTTCCCGCTTGTTATGGGCCCTGTAAAACATCGGGTACCATTCGTAAAGCCCGGCAGTATGGGTTAGCAAATGACGGATTGTAATGCCCGCCTTATCAGGAGCTGCAAACGCCTTGATGTATTTGCCCACGGGATCGTCGACTTTGATCAGCCCCCTATCCACCAATAACATGATGGAAGTAGTAGTGCCAACCACTTTTGTAAGTGAAGCGATATCAAACATATGCTCCGTGGTCATCTGCTCGGGTTCGGCTAAGAGATGGTGGTCGTAATTGAACTTTTGTGCGTAGCCATAAGCCTGCTTATATATTACTTCATCGCCCTTTTTTACCTCGATAACCGCACCAGGAATCTTATCGCTGTTTACCTGGCTTTGGATGATGCTGTCGATCTGTTTCATCAGCATGGTTTTGCCTGCCGTTTGGGCATTGGCAAAAGTCGCAGTGCAAATTAAGCCAGTAAGGCAAATGATATAAATGCAGAATGTTTTGAGACGGAACATAATTTATAATTGAGGTTTATAACCAACGATCGCACCAGCCGTTTTTCGCATCAAAAGCTCGGTGAAACCCATCTTTACAAAATCCTTTAATTCGCCTACAGGCTCAAATCCAAATTTAGTGTAAAGTTGTATCGCTCCATGGTTAAACGAACTTACGCAGATAAAAATATTGGGCGAATACTGTAAAATGCGCTCCTGGCAAAATTGCAGGATTTGTGTGCCGTATCCATGGCCCCGGTGCGCGGCATCGATACAGATGGTTTGTATATATCCTTTAAATGTTCCCTGGGTTTGCATAATGACAAAACCGATGATCTCCTTTTCTTTCTTTAATACAATGACTTCTTTAAACGCGCCCTCGAAAGCTTTTAGGCATTGCTCGTAACCCATAGCCAGTGTTATCCAGGGGTCGGTTACGACCATCATCCGGGCGCAAATGGCAAAGACTTCCGGGTTAGTGGTAAGCTCTATTGTAACTGATGCGTTATTGGGCGACATGGATTCTCCTCTTTATAAATATCAGGAATAAAATGGTGAGCAAGGCATTGACCAGTATATTCATAAATCCGAGATCGAATTGAAACTGGCGCAGGAAGAAAACATTCAAAAACCAGGTTGCGGCCGCCGCCCCTACACAAGCAAAAGGAACCCATTTTTCCTTCAGCTGGATTTTCGAAAATAAGCCCGTTAAATATAAACCTAAAATTGGCCCGTAGGTATATCCCGCGATCTTGAAAATGGTATTGATGATGGCTCCCTGGCTGCTCCAGAAGCCCATTACGATGATAAACATCACCACGTTGACGCCAAGCAGAACAGCGTTCTTTATCTTCTTTTTGTCTTCGGGCGATTTGCTTTCAATATTCATAAAATCGTAGCTAAAGGCGGTGGTTAAAGCTGCGATACAGGAGTCGATGCTCGCAAAAGTGGAGGCAATAATGCCTATAAAAAAAGCGATCGCGCCTATTTTACCAAAATAATTCAGCGTGAGATACGGGTACAGGCCATCGGTGTTTACGATCTGCCCGTTTTGCGATGGCAGTCTTATGCCGTGCCTTTCAACAAAAATATAGAGCAATACACCTAGTCCTAAAAAAAGGGTTTGCGCACCTGCTATGAAAAAGCTGAATGCCAGCACGTTCTTCCTGGCGCCTTTGATATTGGCGATGGTGAGTGTTTTTTGCATCATGCTTTGATCGAGGCCGACCAGCGCCACGGTGATTAGCAGGCCCGAGATAAACTGCTTGAAAAAGTTGGAGCCTGAATTAAAATTCCAGTCGAACAATTTGGCATAGGGGTGATGTGCAATAGTGTTAACCATGCCGCCAAATGACAAACCCAGGGAGTTTTTGATGGTGACAATGGATACGATCATCACGGTAATTAAGAACAGGGATTGCAGGGCATCGGTCCACACAATGGTTTTAATGCCCGATTTATTGGTGTATAGCCAGATGAGCACCAGCACGATAATGATGGTGAGAAAATAGGGTATGTGCAAGCTATCAAAAAAGGCAAACTGTAATATTTTGATGGATAAAAGCAGGCGCAACGCTGCTCCGAAGGATTGCGAAACCAAAAAGAATAAAGAGCCGGTTTTATAGGTGACATTGCCAAAACGGATATTGAGGTAAGTGTAAATGGAGACCAGTTTCAGCTTGTAATAAATAGGCGTTAATACAAAAGCGATAAATAAATAGCCCACAATAGTGCCCAGGATAAATTGAAAATAATACAGGTTATTGTTACCCACATTGCCGGGGATTGAAACCAGCGAAACAGCCGATATGCCCGAGCCGATCATCCCGAAAGCCACCAGGAACCAGGGCG
>JAYUEE010000004.1:0-23014 GCA_043739405.1 Mucilaginibacter sp.
TGAAAAATTAATTTTATAAAACCCAAAAACAGAAAACTGATAATAATAAACAGCAAAATTATACCAATTGAAGTTAAAAGCTCATCATTTAACAAATTGTAAATAACAAAGCCTAAACCGCCAACAATAACAAAAACCACCAAGGTGTACACGGCTATTGTTGCAAAGTTTTTTCGCAAAATATGCCATGCAATACTTAATGTTTGTGTCACAGAAAAAGGATGGTACATATACGCTTTATAACATTTTTAATATTACCCGCTTCCAAAAATCCTGCATAAATCCTAACCCGTAGGCAATCAATTGAGTAAAGGCAGCAATGACGCTCAAAAATGCAACTTTTAACGATTTGTTTTTCAACCATGCATGAAAAAATATCAACAAAATGAATACAACTAACAGAACATCAAATAATTCGGCTATGCGCCATCTTAAAAGGTTTACGATCAAAACAAAAATCAGGCCCAAAGTAAACAGGGCCGGGAAAAAATGCACTGCTTTTAACTCGTTGGGAAAGAACTTGTAAAGATTGATCCGCGCCCTGCCAAAAAAATGGATCTGTTTATAAAACTGCAAGAAATTGGTACGCCGTTTATGATAAACTTTGGCTTCGGGTATCAAACCAATTTTAAAGCCATTGGCCTGTATGCGTATACTATATTCGATGTCTTCGGCCGAACGGGTGATGATAAAGCCCCCAACCTTTTCCCATACTTTACGAGATACGCCCATGTTAAAGCTGCGCGGATGAAACTGCCCAATGCCTTTTTTATTACCCCTTATGCCGCCGGTGGTAAAAGGGGAGGTCATGCTATAGCTGATGGCCTTCTGCACATCCGTGAACGACGAGTGTGCTGCATCCGGGCCACCGTAGGCGTCCAGCCAGTTTGCTGACAGGCTATCGTTAACTATTTGCAAATAACCTTCCGGGATAATACAGTCCGAATCAAATATCACAAAGTAATCCCCTTTTGCCCGCTCAAAACCATAATTTCGTGTAAAACCTTGTCCCTCATTTTCCTTTACGAAATACCGTAGGTTCAGTTTATCTTTAAACAGTTCAATAACATCTTTGGCATCATTCACCGAACCGTCCTCGATTACCAGCACCTCGAAATCTTTATAAGTTTGCAGGATAAGCGACTCCAATAGCTCTTTAATTTCCTGCGGGCGGTTGTAAAGTGGTATGATGATGGAGAAAAACATTCTTTTTTAAATGTGCAGATGTGCGGATGTGCAAATATGCGGATTGATGTGCAGATGTGCCAGTATGCAGATGTGCAAATTGTTCATTTTATATTTGAAATATTTTTGGCAATTGATATGGTCATCTGCACGTCCGAAATTCGCACATCAAATAGTATCCTCAATATGGTAATGATTACGGTCGTGCGAGCTGCGCGAAACCAGTTCGGCCACAAAACCTGTGAGGAACAATTGCGAACCTATGATGATGGCTACAATGGCTATATAAAACAGGGGTTGTGCTGTTACATCGCGGGTTATTTTGATGTGGTGCGACAGCGCGTATAACTTGTCGGACAATAGCCATATCGCAATGATGAGTCCCGTAAGGAAACTTAATACGCCCATGCTTCCGAAGAAGTGCATGGGTCTTTTGCCAAATTTGCCTACAAAAAATATCGACAGCAGATCCAAAAGCCCGTTGATAAAGCGGCTCATACCGAACTTAGTTTTACCGTATTTGCGCGGGCGGTGTTCCACAATTTGCTCACCGATCTTAGTGAAACCGGCCCATTTGGCTATAACCGGGATATAGCGGTGCATTTCGCCATAAACTTCGATGTTTTTCACTACCGCACTCCGGTATGCTTTGAGTCCGCAGTTAAAATCGTGCAGGTTTTTGATGCCCGACATACGGCGGGTAGCAGCATTATATAATTTTGTAGGAATGGTTTTGCTTAGCGGGTCGTGGCGTTTGGCCTTCCAGCCCGATACCAAATCATACTTTTCTTCGGTAATGCGGCGGTATAGTTCGGGTATTTCATCAGGGCTGTCCTGCAAATCGGCATCCATCGTGATTACCACGTTGCCTTTTGTGGCTGCGAAACCGACATTTAAAGCGGCTGATTTGCCATAATTGCGCCTGAATTTGATGCCTTTAATTGCAGGATTGTTTTCTCGTAACTTATTGATCATCTCCCATGAGCCGTCGGTGCTGCCGTCGTCAACGAGAATGATCTCGTAGGTAAAGCGGTTCGTCAGCATCACGCTGTTAATCCATGATGTTAACTCGGGTAATGATTCTACTTCGTTTAAGAGTGGTACTACAACTGATATATCCATTGACGGGGATTGTGATGCAGAACTTAGCTGTCTGTATCAAACGCAAAAATAGGAAATTTGTCCGAAAGTCGGTAAAGTCCGGAAGTCGGAAAGAAATATCCTAAGGCATCTTTCGGACTTGTGCAGACTTCCAGACTTTCCGACTCAATAGTTTTAGAAAACTGTAACGTTTGCAACCCATCCGGCGTCTATAAGCATTATAAATTCAAACAAATTTTCAACTAATTCCCTATCTTGCTTTCCAAATCTCAATAATTCCAACTATGAAACTTAAACAAATCGCATTAGCGCTATTATGTTGTGGCGGCGCATTGATTAGCCATGCACAAACTCCGGCGGAGGCACCCGCCAAATACGATCAGCACAAAGTATTTAATCCCTTATTTTATAAAGGACAACAAGGGAACGATTATCGCTCGGCATCCGGTGCGCCGGGTGTCAAATACTGGCAAAATCATGCTGATTATAAGTTGAACGTTACCCTGGACACCGCCAGGCATCGCATAAGCGGAACGACGGTGATCACTTACACCAATAACAGCCCGGATGCGCTTGACTTTTTATGGCTGCAGGTTGACCAAAATATTTATCGAGAAGATTCGCGCGGTGGAGCTACCAGCCCGGTAGAAGGCGGCCGTTTTAGCAATAAAGTCTACACGAATGGCGACGAAATAAAAGGCGTTTATGTTGTGCAGAATAATAAGACCGAAAAGGCTGACTACCTGGTGACCGATACCCGCATGCAGATAAAGCTTAAAAATGCTTTGAAATCAACAGGTGGGGTTATCCAGGTCAAGATCGAATATGCATTTGATGTGCCGGAATATGGTACCGACCGCATGGGCCGCCAAAAAACAAAAAATGGCTGGCTGTACGAGATAGCGCAATGGTACCCGCGCATGGAAGTATATGACGATGTTAGCGGCTGGAACGTGATCCCGTATATCGGTTCGTCAGAGTTTTACCTGGAGTACGGTGATATGGACTATACAATAACCGCCCCGGCTAACCTGGTTGTAGTAGGCTCAGGCGAGTTGCTGAATCCGCTTGAAGTGTATTCGCCAAAAATACAGGCACGCCTGGCTGTTGCCAAAGGCAGCGATAAAACGGTGATGATCAAAGATTCGGTTGATCTGACCGATCCGTCAACCTATCCGCAGAAAGCAAATCTTACCTGGCACTTCCTGTGCAAAAACACGCGTGATGTGGCCTGGGCCGCTTCGAAAGCATTTTTGTGGGACGCTGCACGTATTGATCTGCCAAGCGGTAAAAAAGCTCTGGCACAATCGGTTTATCCTATCGAAACCAAGGGCATGAAAGCCTGGAGCCGCAGTACCGAATATGTAAAAAACTGTATCGAACTATATTCTAAAGAATGGTACGAATACACTTACCCGGTGGCTACGAACGTAGCGGGCATTGTAGGTGGCATGGAATACCCGGGCATCGTATTTTGTGGTTCGCGCAGCCAGGGCGGCGGCTTATGGGAGGTTACCAACCATGAATTTGGACATAACTGGTTCCCGATGATCGTAGGCTCGAACGAACGTAAATATGCCTGGATGGATGAGGGTTTCAATACTTTTATCAATAAGGTGGATACCAAAGTGTTTAATAATGGTGAATATTATTCGCCGGAGGATATCGAAAAAGTGGCGCCCAACATGTTCCAGCCCGATGCTGATGCGATAATGAATACCCCCGATGTCATCGATCCTAATTACCAGGGCTTTGCTTCTTATGAAAAACCGGCTGTAGGCTTGATGATACTACGCGAGCAAATATTGGGAGAACAACGTTTCGACTTCGCTTTTCAGACCTATATCAAACGCTGGGCATTTAAGCATCCAACACCGTGGGATTTTTTCCATACTATGGATAATGCAGCGGGCGAGGATCTGAGCTGGTTTTGGAACGAGTGGTTTTGCACCACCTGGAAAGACGACCAGGCGGTGAAATCAATTGACTATATCGACAATGATGCTTCAAAAGGTTCATTGATCACCATAGAGAATAAAGAAGAAATGGCCATGCCTGCTGTAGTTGAAGTGAAGGAAGAAAACGGCAAAATATCGAGAGTTAACCTGCCCGCCGAAATTTGGCAGCGCGGCGGTACCTGGACATTTACGTATAAATCTACTTCAAAAATTGTTTACGCGCTAATTGACCCCGACCATGTATTGCCGGATGTAAATCCTGACAATAACGCGCTGGCTGGTGTTGCCATGGATAAAACCGTGACTGCTGCTGCAGTGTTGAAAGCTTATTTTGACGCCATTGGCGGAGTAGACAGGGTGAAGGATATTAAGGACCTTACTATTAATTCGGAAGGTACCATACAGGGCTTCCAGGTGGTGCGGGTAAATAAATTTAAACAGCCGGGGATGTTTTTCCAGGATGCAGTGATACCTAACTTTAATAATTTCGATTGGTCGCGCATTGTGATCGTTGGCGATAGCATTTCCTTGAAATCAGGCGGCCGCCCGCAAAAACTTAATCCAACTGAGGCCGGGCCGGTACACGCGAGGTATAAACTTTTCCCTGAACTTGATTTTGATAAACCGAGTTATACTATGACCCTGGATGATAAATTAAACGTTGTAAATGGTGCGCTGGCTTACGAAGTTACCGTTAAGGACCCTAAAGGCCTTAGCGTAAAATATTTTTACGACCAGAAAACAGGCTTAAAATTGAAGCAATATACCGATACACCAAATGCCACCCACATGGAATACGGCAATTACCAAAGCATTAATACGGGCGTTAAAATACCGTTTGCTGAGAAAAACAGCGTGAACGGAAACCCTATAGATTTTAAAATCACAAGTGCTACGGCGAATACTAATTTGACGGACGATACTTTTAAGTAGTCAATACTGAATAGTCAATGAGCATTTGGCATTGACTAATATTAAGACTTACGAAGTTTTAGAAACTTCGTAAGTCTTTTTTGTTTGAGATAAGCGTACTAAATGTATATTTAGGGTATCTAAATCTATTCAATCATGCTCAAAAAAGCTGCAATTATTTTATTAGTTTGTATAGGGTCTTACACTTGCGCTTTAGCTCAAAGCAATGCTGATCTCCTGAAAAAGTCTGATATCTATTATTTAAAAAATTCCGGCCAATTGGTTGACCAAAAAGATAGCGCCGATTACATTCGCGTTATATCACCCCCAGATAGTACCGACCTGAATTTGTTTGTTGTACGTGATTTTTATCTCAATGGCAAACCTAAACTTGTTGGAAAGTCGCTCATTCCCAACTATTTTTTAAAACGCCAGGGAATGTTTATTGAATACTTTTCTAATGGGCACAGGAAACAAATTTCGAACTATGAAAACAATGAAAAAAAAGGTGATGTGATTAATTATTATCCTAATGGTAAATTTTATTATACCTATAATTTCAATAAGGATTTAAAACAAGAAATAGTAACAGACGCAGGTGATTCGACCGGTATTGCGATCGCAGAAAATGGCCGGGGCACCTGGATTGAATATGATGAGGATTTTAAGTTTGTAAAGGGCAAGGGGGCGATATTAAACGGACTAAAGGAGGGTGAGTGGCGGGGTACTCCGAATGATTCGGTCAATTATGTTTGCACGTACAGTAAGGGAAATTCTGTAGCTGGTATCAGCCACACGAAATCCGGGAAAGAATATCACTTTACAAAAGACATCGTTTGGCCGGAGTTTAAAGGTGGAATTGCAAATTTTTACAGCTTTCTTGCGCATAATATTCATTACCCGGCTGTTGCAAAAGAAAACAATATTCAAGGTAAAGTATTTATCGGTTTTTTGGTGGAAAAGGACGGAAGCTTAAGTCATTTTAAAATTTTACGGGGAATTGGCTCGGGATGTGATGAAGAAGTGCTGCGGGTAATGAAGATATCGCCGCCCTGGTCGGCGGAATATAGGTACGGAATAGCTGTTGCTGAATTATATAACATTCCTATCAGTTTTACATTACAGTCAGACGGTCACTAATCGACATTATTATCATGACAAGATTATATCCTCACCATTGGGCACTAAACGGTAAAGCACGTAGGTGCCTTTTTCATCATGTGAAGTTTGTAATAATTCCTCATCGATATGACGCCCTTGCTGAACTTTTACCCGTTTCCAGCTTGCAGGCACATAAGTCTTCAATGTCAGTGGTAAATTATACATTGTCTTGTCAAGCTGATTGGTTAACCTAACTCTTATTTTGCCATTTCTCATCGTCGACGTGATTTTCGCCGCCTCGCGCTCGCGCATGTATTTGGTTACATCGCCAAAAGTGGCTACCCAAAGTTTATCCTGTTTGCCTTTGATATACTGGAAATATTCATCAAGCAATTGATGATTGAGCGCCTCGTACCCCAAACTGTCTACACCATGAAATACCAGCACCAGCCAGGTATCTTTGCGCTCGTAAGCCGTATCCACCCACGATTTCATGAGTGGTAGTGGCGTTTTGGTGGTTGCGCCACGCTGCCATTGTACGTAATCTTTATTATTTGGTCCCGGTTTTACATTGCTTGCGCGATCAATTTCTTTCAGCCATGGTTCAGGCATTCGGTTGCGAAACGCGGGGTAATAGTGATATGCTATTTGCATCACGCGTTCATTTTCGTAACCATAGGGCACCTCGCATGAAAAGGTGTACTTCGCGCCCAAATGGGTCCTGATCTCTTCTTTGCTCTTCTGTAGCTCATAGACGATGTTAGCCGAATCAAGCCCGGGCATAGTGGCATGCGTAATAGAATGGCTGGCAATTTCGTAACCTTTGGCAGCATCTTTCCTGAAATCGTCCCAGCTTGAACCGATAGCCTGGGTATACTCGGGGCATGGCTCATAACCCGGTTTGAAATCGCCGTTGCGCACTTTCGCGTAAAGCGTATCCATCAGCTTAAATGCCCTGTCTTTACGACCAGAATCGTATGCCCCACCCGCACGTGTATGGTAGGATATAGTGCCTTTATAGCCCAAATAGCCCGCTGCCGAGCATCGCTCTAAAAAGTTCTGGTCGTTGGTAGGAACCGTAGCCGATTCTTTGATGATGTCCTGTACCGGCCTGCCGATAAACTTACCCTGGTATTTTGACCCCGTGATGGCCCCCGTGATCACAAAAAAAGTGGCCGGCAAATGCAGGCGCTCCATGATAGGCAAAGCGCGTGTAAACTGGTGCCTGGAGGCGTCGTCATAAGTGAGGGACACAGCGCCATTTTTACCGTATTGCCATTCGGTAATGGTGGTTGTGCCTGCCTGCCCCCTGCAAATCAAGGTGCTTAAACAAGTAACGGCAATAAATAAAAGGCACTTTAGGTTTATTTGCCTGTGTGGATACATAGCCAAATATAGCTGATTACCTGCAGGCGCAAAATTTTTAGCCTAAATGTTACATGTTGAATATGATGCCCACCCGTTTGCCGTCAAAGGTCATGGGGTGTTTTTCGAGAAAATTCCTGAGTTTGCCGCCGTGTTGCTTTTCGGCGTGGAGCATCAACCCATCAAACAGCAGCAAAAAGCCGCCTTGCAATAAAACGGATTCACCATAACCTTTCATGATAGGCGAGTTACGCGAATCACCAACCAGTTTGAGGTAGGCACCGGCGCCCAGATAGGCAACATCAAAATACATATTGATCTTAAATATTTTTTGAATGCGTTCCTGTTCCTGTAAAGTTTGGGCAGCGGTTAGTTTTTTATTTTTGTTATTTTGTTGACCAGTGTAACCTATTAGTGCTGTCAAGAAATTGGCACTGCCCCAAATGGTGTTCATCTGGGCAAAGTATTTTAATTCCGGGCTAAGTGAGCTAACCCTTGAAGGAACCTGGTTACCATCAACTGTAATTGTTATAGTCTTACTTCCCGTGCCCCAATTCATATACGCGCCGGTGCCTAAGTTTATTAAACCCCATCCGCCCAGGTACTCCATACCATTGGAAGTAATGCGCACCCGTTCTGCATTATAGGCCTTTAACGAGTCCTGCTGTGCGAAGGCATGGCAGCTGATAATAAGCAGTAGGAGTGTGCAGAGTTTTTTCATGTGATTTTTAAAAGTAAGTAATTATTAGTTAACAGCAAATTTAACTGGTTAGCTATTTCTTCTTTTTACTGATTTCCCCGCTTTTTAGTTGTAGTAATACGCTCAATAATTTGCTGTTCGGTGCCTGTAAACGGCCCCGGTGATTCCATCTTAAGGCTGGCCATTGCCGCTGCAAATTGCCCAGAAGCTTGTATATCTGCGCCCTTCGACCGTTTATACAGGTAGCCCGCCATATAAGTATCGCCGCAGCCGGTTGCATCAACAACATTTTCCGGGAGATAGGCCGGGATATCATAAAAAACGCCGTCACTATAAATTACCGACCCCATGCTGCCGTTGGTGATCACCACTTCCTTCACACCCCAATTGGCCAGCATTTTTGCACCTTGTTCGACTTCCTTAAATCCCGTCAAAACTGTCATCTCGGCTTCGTCGGCTTTTAGGGTGTGAACATATTGCAGGGTTTTTTGCTTTTCGGGCCAGTCGACAGGATGCACTTTATGATGCTCAACCTTTCGCAAATAGCCTTGGGCATCCATTGATACTTTACTTTTTGAAGCGAGAAATTTGACCAGCTCAAAAGATATATCACCAGCCAGCAAAGGGCCCAGGTGAAATATCTCAGCATCCACATTATTCAATTGTTCAACGGAAAATGGGTCGGCTTGTTGTAATACGTTTTGGGTGCGATGGTCTTGGTTCTCGGCGTAAATGTTCTCGAAATATACCGTATGTGCGCTTGGGTAGGCTTTTACGTCAATATGTTGAGCGCGAAGCTCATTTACATAATGCATTTCGCTTTCGCCGACGGAAGTTACCAGCAGGTACCCCGCATCCAAATTTTGCAGCGCCGATGAAAAATAAAACGCCGTGCCACCCGCCATGTATAACGTTGAGCGCGTTGTGACTACCTTATCTAATGTAATATGTCCTACGCAGCAAATTTTGTACATCTACCCGTAAATATTGTGCGCCAAAAAATCATTTCTGAATTTCCCCTTCGGATCATATTCGGCGACCAACTTTTTAAAGTCGGCTAACTTTTCATAGCGCGACTGCAATACCTTTGGCGCCAGGGTAAATACCTTGCCCCAATGCGGCCGGGCATTAAACGGCGCAAGTTCTTTTTCGATGATTGGCAGCAATTTTAGCACGGCTTCGGTTTCGGGTTTCCAGGTAAAGTGAATGCTGACTGAGGTTTGTCTATGTGCCATGCTCATCCACAGGTCATCCGCGGCGATGGTGCGTATCTCGGTAATAAACAAATGCGGACCAACCTGCTTACCCAGCCGCGAAACCGCTTCTATGGCCTCAACCGCATGTTGCAGCGGTACAAAATACTCCGACTGTAATTCCTTGCCGCTACTGGGGGTAAAGCCCATCTTAAAGTGGGGCAGACGCTCGTACCAGGGTCCGGGGACACCCATTTGCTCGGTGCAGGCCTCGGCCGAATGCTCATAAATGGGGTGCAGGTTTTTGGTGGCGGCCTTTGCGCCGTAAAACTCCGGCTGGTTATGGTCCTTATCGGTATCAACGCGGCTTTTTATCCAAACCTCGTTGATGCTGTCGCTCTGCCAGTCGGTAAACAGGCTGACGCTGTACCCGGCCGAAACTATCTTTTCAAAATTGGCCTTCAAGGTCGTCATGGGCAATTTTAAAAATACCCGCTGGCGCACCTGGTACGTAGGTTCTATCTTCAGCGTGACTTTGGTAATCACACCGATCGCACCCAAACCAACCACCACGGCGTTCAGTTTTTCTGCGTCGGCGGCTTTGGAGAAGTGGACGATGCTGCCATCCGCGATCACCACTTCCAACCCGGTAACTGCCGACGCTAAATTGCCGTTCTTGATCCCCGACCCATGTGTAGCCGTGGTTATCGAACCGCCCACCGATATATGCGGCAGCGACGCCAGGTTATGCAGTGCGAAACCATGCTGCTCGAGGTAGGGGGCAAGCTCACCGTATTTGATGCCGGCTTCTACGGTAACGGTATGTGCTTTGGCATCCAGCGATACTACTTTGTTGAGTACTTTGGTCGAGAGCAGGTCGTCCTTACTGTCGGCGATGGTGTTAAAGCAATGCCGCGTGCCAAGCGCCTTCAGTTTGCTGTGCTGTTTAACCACCTGCTGCACTTCGGCGACGGTTTTTGGGTATTGCACGTTGTCAGTGCTGTAAGTGAGGTTGCCGGCCCAGTTTTGTAAACGCGGTGCCTGTGCCCATCCGCTAAGGGGCGATATCAATGGTGTAGCCATCAGGGTAGTGCTTAGTTGTATGAATGTTTTTCTTTTCATGGTTGGATTGGTTGATACAAGGTAGGGTAAAATTTGGATTATTGCGGCGTTAACCTTTGTGCGTTCAAAACATCCTCTTTCCCTCTTTCCGGCTTGCCGGAGAGAGGGATGCCGAGCGAAGCAATGGCAGGGTGAGTCTACCCGCGTGCTGAGCATTGGCGGTAATGTCCGCCCGGCTGACTCACCCGGTCGTAGCTAAGCCGCTCGACCACCCTCTCTATCGCGAGCGATAAAGAGGGTAAATTTAATCTGACCTCTGACATCCGCCCTCTGACTTCCGACCTCTGACATCCGCCCTCCGACCTCCTTCACCTCAACGCGCAGCGTGTATCCACTCCGCCACATCAACCATCGGCGCTATCCAGATGTCTTTTTCCTGCGATTTAAGGTAGTGCAATAACTGGCTGTGCTCTTTCAAACCCACGTTGAGGTTGTGCCCACCACCGACGCCATGGAACAAAAACACCAGCAGGGTATGCGATTGCTGCGCCTTTTTTACCAGGTCGATCATATACGCTGCAGATTGCCCGTTGATGGCATAACATTCGATATTTGCCAGGTCAACCTGTTTGGCGGTTTGCATGCCCGAGTTTGTACCCCTTGCTGCCACGAACTCATTTTTTACACCATCAAAAAAGTATTTACCGCCAATGGTACGGTCGCCGCAGGGGTAGGCGAAGGTGCGTTTGTCTTTGCCGTCAATGGCTTTGAGCAGTGTGTTGGTGGCGCGAATCTCGTTCACCGCCCGGCTCACCGTGTACCGGCTCAGGTCGTTATCCGGGGTTACAAAGCTCCTGCCGGGCGCACTGCCATCGCAGGGGTGAAACATGGAGTGGTTGCCCAGTTCGTGCCCCTCCTTTGCCGCCGCCTGCCATTCGCCCATGCGTTTGGTAATCACCGGCGACGAACCTGTCAAATAAAAGGTCCCCTTAAACTGCATCGAATCCAGCGCCGGCACCACGTTATCCAAATCCACGTCAATGGCATCGTCATACGTCAGCACCACGGCGCATGGCTTGCCGTGCCAGCTATTATCTTGCTGCGCGTATTTTGCCGAGGTGCCCGTTAAAAGGATGGTAACCGCTATGAGCGCCAGTTTTATCTTTTTCATTTCGTATCGTTGGTATTGAGGCGTACAATTTAGGGAGTAATGTTTAGGAAACCTAATCGGGGTGGGTAGGAGGTGAAAGGTTAAAGGCGAAAGGGTAAAGGTTTTTTGGGCGTACGAACTGCCAACTGCTAACTGAAAAAGAAATTCCCCTCCCTGGAGGGGGCGCGCAAGCCCATGAAGTGGCAGGGGTGGGTTTCGAAGCCGTGCTTATCATCTGCAGCAGGGTTTACTGGTTACCGCAATGCCCTCTGCCAACTCCTAACTGCTAACTGAATTTACAGTGGGCAGTTTTTGTCTTGTATCTTGGCTCTTGTCTCTTGATTCTAATCATGGTTTACATGGTTTACACAATTTGGCCTATTTTGCAGTTAATATATTGATTATAAAGTATTTAACTAAAATTAGTGTAAACCATGATTTTTTGTGTGTATAGCTTTTTACGGACGAGTGAAGTAGGAGTATGATTCAGATCGGGGGTTAAAAGGACTTAAAACTTAAAACTTAAGACTTTTAAAATGGGCGTTTCCCCGCCGGTAAAGGCGGGGCCATGCTGTACGCTTATACGGCTGCAAGCATTAGGCGCGAAGGCCGGTATCGCTGCCATCATTAACGCGAAATCCGTTTGTAGAACAATGGGCACGAGTAAGCTCTTTTAAAGCCTCGCCCGAAAAACTCACGACAAGTTGGGTTGTCTTGCCTTACGAATAGTGTTTAACAACAAGTTTTTCAACTTGTCCCGTAGTCGGGCAATATAATCTCAAGTGCGAGATAACATCGTCAAAATATTCTCGGATCATCTCGCTTTTTTTGTTTTGAGTCAGATCAGTGCATAATAGAGTCTGCGTAGCAATTGGCCTCCCATCGGCATCAAATGTAAGACCAAGACCAGGAATTAACCTTACAAACCGCGAATACTTATTAATGGAGAATGTCATTATGTTTCCAACGCCATCAAGTAGGCCCTCATCAAAATTATAGGAAATGATTTGAAGCGACGAAGTTGTTGTTAACACCGCATATCCATAGAACGTATGACTGTTGAACGGATTTCGAATTTCAACCTGACCATTAGAAAAGATTTCTAATTCATTTTCGTAGATGTAATCATAGATGGTATCTTCTTTTCTGCCTCCAACAAAATATTTGTACACACCAACAAATTCTTTTAACTGTAGGGATTTCTTCGCCCTTAAATTTATGAAATCAATTATCTCTAGCTTTTTTAATCGAGTTTTATCCTCATTTGTGTGAACATTCAGGTCTTTCTCAAAGGAATCGTCTTCCGGGTTATAATTGTATTTGAAAGTTTTAAGAAGGGTTTCGAAATAGCATTTCTTGATTTTTTTAGATTTTTTAGAACCGTTATAAAAATCCTGTAGCCAACCTAATGAAGGAATATCTGACTTGTCAGCACCAGAAATCAATTTTATATGCACCAGTAGGGGTGCAAAAGCTGGTTCGTTGTTAAAACCTGGAATTCTATTTTGGCTTAGCTGTTCTTTGTTATAATTAGCATAAAAAATTTTAATCTCGGCGACAATCTGACTAATTAGATCGGGGGGATAAGACCAGCTTTTGTGGTGTAGGTATGTAAGGTTGTTCATTTGCAAAAAGCAACAGTAATCGCAATATAGGAAAAATGTGGTTTTATATAACAAATTAATAACCAGAAATTTGAGCAGCTGATCAATGAAGATTAGCGGTAAATTTTTTATTTATGGGCAGTTTTCTTGAAGGACTTGGCGCTGTTGTTGTTAGTGCCGTTGTTGCCGTTGGGAGCGCCGCAAGTACCGGTTGCGAAATTGCTGCATCGACAGCATGTGAGGCAGGTAAAGCCATAGTCGAAATCGCACACGGAGTAGCGGACGCCGCAGACACCAAGTCTAGTAACGATTCAAAGGGAAATCGTTAAATCTAAAGGCCATCCTTTACGGATGGCCTTTTATATACTCTTCATAAAACATGTACTGCCCGCGCGCCAGTGAAAAGGGGTTATTTTATTTTATAAGGGACAATATTGGTGAGCACCCATCCCGGCCAAGTCTTTTCATCAGTTTTCTTAAAATGAAGGTCTAACTCAGCCTGGAGTTGGGTTCTTTCTGGGTCTCGAAATAAAGTAATTGGTAAACAATAAGTATCTGATTCAACTTCTTGTGGCGGAGGTAATAACTTCATTAATTCGTTTAATTTCTCTTGATCTATCATCGTGGTAGAATTTAATTATTTAATAATTTTTGAAATAATTGATCCCATTTTTGTTCCAATTCACCGGGGACATCTTTCATTATCCGGTCAAATTGATTGATAACGGTTCTGGCTAGTTCTACTTTCCATCCATTTTTTTCAAGGACTACATCGTTATTTGTAGCCCATTCTTCTATTTGATCGACTATTGGCTCCCCTGGTTTGTAATTTTCATCGAAATAAGTCTTACCTCTATATGTACGGGCAATAGTTTCAACGAAGGTTTTTACGGGCATCAAATCTTCGATTTCGTATTCCTTATTATCTAAAAACGAAGCTACCTCAAGTACCTTATCTTTTTGATCATTATAGGTGCCGTTTAAAAGTTGTTTTACGTATTCTTTGCCTGTTTTATCTGAATCCAAAAGCACAAATGGCAGTTCGTTATCTCTTGACATTACCAGTTTTGTAACAGGTCCCATACCCCTAACTCCACCCGTTGGTATAAAAACCAATTCTCGATTATTAAGCAATTTTCCTTTACTATTCAAATAACGTTTGATCATTGTTAAATAAATTTGATCGCTGGGACCCTCAACAAGTACAGGTATGCAGCCCAATAAAAGAGTATCTGAAACGGTTAAACCTAAGGCAGCATGAACAGGATAAATCGATTTTTCTGCATCGACTTCATCGTATCTTAAATTAGATGATACTTTTGTACGCCCGGTGGATTTGTCGACGTAAACTGCTTTAACATTGGCTAAGTTGTCCATATCAACCAAAAAAGGGGAATGCGAGGTATAAATAAGTTGGTTTTCCTCAGAAAGTTTTCTGAAAAATGTGGCCAGATCGTACTGTGCCAAAGGATGTAGAGAAAGGCCTGGCTCATCAAGAAGTAAAATAGCGTTGGCATGCTCTTGTTTGGTTTCAACTAAAAAAACTAAAAAGAAGCTAAAAAACCATTGCAAACCTCTACTTCTTCCCTCTAGTTCTATAGATTCAGGTCTTAATTCGTCTGAGACATTTATTCTAAAATGGGCTCCGTCTGCTTCAAAGGAGAAAATATAGTTACCTTGCTGCCACCACTTTTTGAAGCTTTTGGTCAATTCGCTTGCAGCAGATCGCAACAGGACACCCCTTTCTTTTTTCTTTTCCGCCCAATCCGCGATCTCTTCGGAAGATAAATCCACTTCTACTGAACTTATCACTTTCTGATAAGCATCTAAAGTTTTAACGATGATTTTGCGGTCATTTCCAAGTTCATAGATCTCTTCCGCGGAAAGCTTTACGTATTTAAATAAGACATCTAGTGTCCTTGCTTTCGCTCGAGCTGATTCTGATAAATCATCTCTCTCAAGATCTTCGATTACGCGAGGTAAATAAATCTCACTATCCAAGTTTCCATAGTCTGAATAGTAAACAAATTTTGGGATGTTTTGAAGTATGTATTTCCGGACTGCTTCAGTCGTTTCGATAGCTTTTCCATTAAATGAATTTAATATTCTATTTAACTCTTTTAGTAAATGACTGTTAAATAAATTGGGCAAGTTTTGTTTCCTTCCAAAGTCATCGAATAAAAGATTTACTTTTTTAATAATCGCCTCGACCTCATCTTTATTAAGCTTGCCAGATTCATTTTGAGGCAGAAGGGAACCTAAAAGGGACAATATCTTTGTTTTTAAATCGCCCGATTCTTTTACAAACGCATCCGAATTGTTTAATAGGTTAACAAATGCATCTAATGAAATTTTGATTCTGCTTTCCGGATAAGATTCGATTTTTGAATATGGTAACTCAATGTAATATTGACCATTATACATTCTTTGAACTAATGCAATTCTTGCTTGTTCAGGATCACATGAACAATCCGTCGCTATCTTGGCAATGACTTTTTCATCAAGCTCGAAAACAGCTTTTATAAATACATCTTTCTCATGGCCGTCAGCTTTGTAATTGCTATAAAGATGTCTTGGATAATCCGATAATGGAATTATTGGTTCCTTGTTGGCTGGATTCAGTTTCCAAAGAGCAAGAAGTAAATTCGTTTTACCAGCTTCATTGGTTCCAACTAAGCAGGTATTATCCGCTGCGTCAATCCAATCGCTTTCCTCGATTGATCTAAAATTCAACACTTTATAACGAAGTAATTTTGTTCCCATAATTTATTATTTAATAACAAGGTTCAAGTTGTATGCCAAGTATCTTTTGATTCCAGCGAGTTCTTCTTTTTACGCCATTGTGACATAGTAGCTGACAAAAGGCGGGCTAACGTAAACATTATTAACTTGACCATCAACCCGTGAAAACACCCTATTTTTCAATGAGTTAGAGTGGAGCAAGGGTGGTTTTTGTTATAGTATCGAAAGTGTAGGGACTTTAGATCATCATTTAAAAAATGCTATCCTTTGGCCTTGAGGAAGATTCCGATTATATCCTACGGCCCAATGATACCCATCTAATCCTCCTACTGAAGGGGTATAACCGATAATTTGATATCCTTCATCATCAGTCATTTCTTTAGGCTTGAAGATTGCCATTTTCTTTGGTGAATCAGCGAACGATTTTGAAACCGTGGTTAATGAAAACAAGAATAAGCTTAATGAGATAAAAACGATTCCAATTGAAATGGAGGATATTAAAACTCTTTTGCAAAAGGTGTCCAGATTTTTCATTTTGTGATTTTTAAGGTTATTAGTTTTAAATTTCAACCAAACTATGAAAATTCTCATATGTAATCAACCCGTGAAAACACCCTATTTTTCAATAAGTTATAAAAGCAAATTTGCGTTTGTAGAGAGATAAACAGGGGTAGTTTAATTGGCAGTTAATTTCTGCATTAGGGGGTGTAGCGGATACCGGCCAATTTTGTCAGAACCCGAATTTTTAGAATTAAAGAATGGCCAGAATTCTGTTAATTCTAAAAATTCTGCAAATTCTGGTTCAGACAATGCGCCAGGGACAGTAATGGGTACCGGCCCGCGCGTAATGCTTGCAGGCGTATGAATGGATGGCCCGCCCGGGCGCTCAAATAAAAAATCACGCTTTCTTGATTAGCGAGTGTAGTCCCGCACGTGCGGGATCGTTCCCTGCCTACCGGCAGGCAGGCTCGCCAGAACGCGCGGAGACACTAATAATTAAAGCAGGTTGAACCGGCGGCGTACAGTTTGCGCCTGGCTACCCGAAAGTTTGCGCACGGTAACAAATGAACGTGAGTCGGGCGCTACGGTTACTATACTTATGGTGCTGTCAGGATATTCGAGGTAGCTTTGCGTAGCGGGCAAGTCCTTTGAATTGATCATAAAAGGGTTGCCAGCTTCCAACTCATGTTTGCGGAGGCGTTTTACGGCATCGGTACCTGTTTTTTCTAAAACTTCTAAATCACTCATATTGGTAAAAAAGCTTAACCAAATATAGCATTTTTTTATATGAAAATCAAGGTTTGTGGTAGGAGGAGAAAGGCAGAAAGGACAAAGGCGAAAGGTTTTTGATGCTGCCACCTTTAACCTTTCGCCCCTTGCCTGCCGGCAGGCAGGTTTAAGCTTTCACCTATCCGAAGGAGTCCTACGGACAAAGAAAATCTACTTCCAATCCGCCCAGGCGCTTTGCGCTGCCCAGTTGGAGGTGCCTATAGCGCCCCGGTAAGTAGTCGCCACAAAAAACGAGTTCGAGAAATCGGCGCCTGTAAAATCGGCCCCGGATAATGCGGGCGACCCTGCCATCGGCGTCAGATCGGGCGCGCCGGTACCGGTTGCCGTGTACATGGCTGCAAATTTAAAGTCGGTCGAATTGGTCAACACGGAATCTTTATTCACGGTATTGGTTAAGAATGTTGCTAACACGGGGTCGGCAAAGGCAGTGATCTGGCCGTGATCAAATACAAATGCGCGGGCCAGGGTATCACTTTGTACCAGGTTGCTCCTGAATTCGGCGTCGTTATTCGCCAATATCACAGGGCGGGTACGCGGGCAAACCATAAATGCGCCCTTGGTATATTGCGCATCGAGTATGTTGCGGATGGCCAAACGGGTGCCTTTACGCATATAAACGCCCATCCAGATATTCGACTCGTTACCGGCATTTTCCTGCGGGCCAACAAGCGTCATGTTAGAAATAACGGGCCGGGTTAAAGGCGTATTGGTGGTTGGAACCGAGTCGTTATAAGCTTCGACACCATTGGCGCGCAAGGCCTGTGATGATGCTTTGGTGCGGTAACCAACCAAAAACTGCAGGTTGCCTTCGTAACCCATATCAAAGTCAAAATCGTCGTCGCCGGCATTGTAGCTGATGAGGTGGGTGGCATTTACCGTACCTCCAACCCATTGAAAGCTGTCGTCGTTGGAGTATTTCACCATTACGTTATCAATGTGCGTTCCTGAGCCTACTCCGTTTAATGACAGGCCGCTGGCTTTATCAATGGCCCATTCGTCTTCGGCAGGAGGGTTGATACCGCCGGTGTATTCGAGCCTCAGGTAAGTGATGGAACCCGAATTGTCGGCCGTTGCCGAGCCACCGAATTGGGTATCGCTGCTTATTGGCAAACCTGCCACATGCATTATACCCGCGTTGGTTGGCGCGCTGCCCAAAATTACAATTGCGCCCCAGTCGCCGGGCAGCGGCGTCGATGAGGCAGATGTAAATACAACCGGCTTATCGGCGGTACCGTTTACATACAGTTTAGAGCCCGCGGTGATCACGAGTACGCTTTTGGCCGAGCGATCGGCATTTACCTGTGCGTAAACGGTAATACCTGCCGGAATGGTAAGCGTAGCATTGTTTTTGACATAAACCTGCCCTTTAAGGTAATAATTTTTGGCGGGGTCGAGGGTCATGCTGGTGGTGATAGCGCCTTGCAGCGTATCTGTTTTACGTGAATTGTTGTTGTTCACGACTACATGGTCTTTTTTACATGCCGCAAAAAAGGTGAGTAGTACAATGGATAGTAAAGAGATCTTTTTCATAGGATATGATGTTTTTAGAACTGGCTGTTTTTTTATTTTACTGATAACTAATAAGGGGGTAAAAATGTTTCCTTGAAATTAAAAAAATTTAAAACGCCTGGTTTTAAGGGACAATAGTGAATGGTGAATAGTGAATGGTCAATGGTCAATGGTAAATAGTGAATGGTCAATAGTGAATGGTGAATAGTCAATAGTGAATGGTCAATGGAATGTGTAATTTAATGGCGGTAACAAACTGTAAATTTATGAGGATAAAAAGCAGGGGCAAAAATTAAGCGCAGGGAATGTGCGATTCCTTCCTTGGGGAAGGAGGAGGAAGGGGTTAGAAAAGCGGCGAAACCCCACCCTAACCCGCCCCGGGGCGGGAATCAACTCTCAGACTATAACTCAAAATACCAGGAACTCTAAAGCATATTAAGATGAAAATTGTAAAAGTAACCTATACGGCAAACCCGGGATTTGCCGAACAAAATATGGTAAATATAAAGGCTGTGATGAATGATTTGCAGCGATTAAACTACCCGGGCGTTTTTTACCATGCGTGTATTGGTCCTGATGGTAAATCATTTACGCATACGGCGTTTTTCAAGTCGGAGGAGGATCATAAACTGTTAAACGACTTACCGGCCTTTAACCACTTTCAGCAGCAGCTAAAGGCTGACGGGTTTGAATCTCCGCCAAAACAAGAACTCCTTACGCTGGTTGGCTCGTCGAAAGATATTTTTAGGTAAAATACAACCGCTTCAATTATCAGTAAGGGTGTTTTTGAATTGATAATGCAGGATACGGTGTAAGTTCACACTGTTTACAATTTTCCAGTTATTGAGTTCATCAATAAATTCCGGCAGCTCTAATCGGGCCTTAAACGATGCTTCCCGATAGAAATCAGCTTTACGCGGATGGCTTGGCGAGCAGGCGTTAAATAGGTGCCCAAACGCATTGCGTTCAATTACGGCATCAGTGATACCCACGCAATCTCCTAAATGGATCAGATTGACAGGTGCCTTCCCATTTGGGATAGCGGTTTTACCGGCGAAGAAGCGGCCCGGGTCGCGGCCGGCGCCAATTAATCCGCCAAAGCGAATGATGGCTGTTTTAAATTCAGTTTCGGCCTCAAAAAGTCTTTCGGCTTCCAATAGTATTTCTCCTGAGGGCGTATCAGGTTGCGGGTCATCCAACTCATTTACTTCGGTGTTAGTTTCACCATAAACACCTGTCGAGCTGATATAAATAACTTTTTTGATTTGATATTTAAGAATAACCTGGATAATGCGCCGGATTTTAGGAAGATAGTCGGCACTTTCCCCTCTCCGGAATTTAGGCGGAACACTGATAACCAGCACGTCACACTCAAAAAAAGCGGCGTCGAAACTTTGGCTATCGGTGTCAAAGCGTACCACGTATGGTAAAACACTCAAAGAAAAAAGCGATGGCAGTTTATCGGGAGAGGTAGCGGAACCCTTTACATTAAAGCCTTTGTCAATTAATGTTACCGCCAAAGCCTTACCGTACCAGCCGCAGCCTAAAATACTAACTACCATTTTATAATTTATTCGTTGGCAGTAAACCTAAGGTGTTTTTTGCTAATTTTCGTATTTAAATCATTCTTCAATAAATAGGAATAATCAGCACGATGAAAATAGCAATAGCCTCGCCGCCTATGCCTGAATCTATCAGCGATGGTTTATACTGGCTTGAAAAAATGGTAAAAGAAGCCGCTGATAAAGGGGCGGAGATCATTTGTTTCCCGGAATCTTATATACCGGGCTATCCCTTGCGTGAATATCATGTCGAGGAACGCTCGCCCGAAAAAATGCGTTTGGCATTGGATAAGGCATGTGAAATAGCAGCGACAAATAATATCGCGATTATACTGCCTATGGATTGGTATTCGCCGAAAGGCTTACTGAACATTGCGCATGTGATATCAAAAAAAGGGGAGGTGCTGGGCTACCAAACCAAAAATCAGCTCGACCCCAGCGAAGATAATATATGGGTACCCGGCGAGGAACGCCATCTGTTTGAGGTAAACGGCCTGAAGTTTGGGATCACCATTTGTCATGAAGGTTTTAGATACCCCGAATCGGTACGATGGGCGGCGCGGAACGATGCGAAAGTGGTGTTTCACCCGCATTGCGCCGGCAGTAATATTAGTGGCGTACAGCTTACCGAATGGGGCCATAAGGACAACCCTTATTACGAAAAGGCCATCATGCTGCGGGCCATGGAAAATACCATTTATTTTGCGAGCTCGAATTATGCTTTTCGATACCCCGAATCAGCCAGTTCGCTGATCGCGCCTGATGGACATTGTGTTGCGTTTCAGTCTTACGGCGAACCGGGAGTAATTGTAGCAGAAATCGAGCCGGAACAAGCCACCGGTTTGTTGGCAAAAAGGTTTAAAGCGGAGCTTTACGCTTAATTAAAATAAAAAAGCCCGGTACTTTCGTACCAGGCTCTGTATTTTGGGACAAATTAACTCTGCCAGGTGCTTTTCAAAACCTTATACTTTTCGGTTTCTTCTAAAGTAAGGCTTGATAAAATGTTTAAAGATTTTCCATCGCGTCCCGTAAAACCGTAGTTGCTTTTTTGGGCCGTTTCAAAAAACTGGATGGAATAATGATCCTTTAAATTTGCGTTGTTTTTTACAATTTCTGCAAACCTGGTTTTGAAGTTTTCTTTTTGAACCGTTGAGGCTACTGTTTTGACCACTGCCATTTTATTTCTTTTTTACTTTAATAGCAGATAATCCCTTCAAACCTTGCTCAGTTTCAAAAGTGACCATATTATTTTCCTTTAACGGTTCTGTTAAAGCATTAATATGGACAAAAATACTTTCTTCTGTTGCCAGGTCCTTGATAAAACCGTAACCCTTTGATTCATTAAAAAAGCTTACCACGCCGGTCCTTACGGTGTCGTGCGGTACGTCTGCCTGTTTGACAACCCCAAGAGGGATATCTTCGGCATTGATCTTTATTTTCCTGGACGGGTCGGGCGGAGTTGACGTGATATTTCCATGCTCATCAATATAAGCCATCATATCCTCCAGGCTTTTGCCCTTACCTGAATTAGCCTTTCGTTCTTCAGCCTTTTCCTTTTTGTCTTTCGACTTTTTTAGGCGGGCCTTCTCTTTTTCCTTTTTACTGAATGTTTCTGTCGATCTTGCCAATACTGTTTATGCTACTTTAACATTAACGGCGCTCGGGCCTTTTTTGCCTTCTTCTACGTCGTAATTAACCTGGTCGTTTTCGCGGATCTGATCTATCAGTCCTGTAACGTGTACAAACACTTCTTTGCCACCACTTGTTGGTGTAATAAAGCCGAAGCCTTTTGATTCATTAAAAAATTTTACTGTTCCTGTTGCCATTATATTATTAGTTAAGTCCGCAAGGTACGATTAATTATCCGTATGAATGGTAGATTTGACTTTATTAATGATCAAGCAGAAAAGTTGATGGATCAACCCCCAATAAAAAAAGTTATCGATGAGAAGACTGCGCTTGCAAAAGCTCAGCATTATTGCGCTTACCAGGAACGCTCGCAGCACGAAGTGCGCGATAAATTGTACGAATGGGGTTTGAACCCGATTGGGGTCGAAAATGTCATCGTGCGCTTGGTTGAAGGTAATTTTTTGAATGAGGAACGATTCGCAAATGCTTATGTCATAGGTAAATTCAGGCAAAAGGGCTGGGGCAGGGTTAAAATAAAGCAGGGGTTGAAATTTAAGAAAGTATCCGAACCGCTGATAAAAAAGGCCCTCAAAAGTATCAATGAAGATGATTACATAAAAATGCTTCAAACGGTTATTCAGAAGAAAGAAAAACTTTTAACCGAAAAAGAACCTTACAAGCGGCGCTATAAATTACAGCAGTACGCTTTAAGCCGCGGATATGAGAATGACCTTATTTCTGACGTTTTGAATGCCAGTGATTTATAGTTTTTTCAATTTTTTTTAATCTCATCCTTGCAGAATAGGCATTTCTCTCTATATTTGCACTCCGCAAACGCAATAGTAGTTTGTGAATGCGAAAGTAGCTCAGTTGGTAGAGCACGACCTTGCCAAGGTCGGGGTCGCGAGTTCGAATCTCGTCTTTCGCTCTAAATCCCTTCCACCAAAAAGA
>JAYUEE010000005.1:0-142296 GCA_043739405.1 Mucilaginibacter sp.
TGCGATATCTTTAAATATAAAACAAACCTAATGGATGGAAAGGGTTTAGCCACGACGAAGGAGTGGCCGGAGCGACAGCGTAGCCCTGCAAAGCGCGACCCGCTTCTACCAGCGGGAAACGCCCAAAACTACAACTTATTCAACTTATTCAACTCAATCCAACCGAATCAACTCAATCAACTCACAATTTTCACCGACCAAATCAGCCCGTTCGCCGGGAAAAAACTGCCATACATCTAATAGTGGGGTTTTGCGTGTAACGTTTATTTGGGGCCCACGTCTTATGGATGTATTTAAAAACGAAAGAAATTAAAACATTGACACTCAATAAATAATATCATGAAAACTACAATATTAACACTCGCAACTATCGCAACCCTGGCCCTGGGCCTTGGGAATACGACATACGCCGCAGGCAAAGATTCAGCTGCAAAAACTACCAACGAAGTAAGCACCGTGCTTACCAATGTAAGCGCCATCAGCAAAATTGAAGTGCGCGGAAACGTGGAAGTGTTCATCTCTGACGGTGACGCCGACCAGGTGAAGGTTTACAACAAATACTACGAGCAAAGCGCCCTGGTGCAAAGCCAGAACGGTGTATTGCGCATCACATCCTACGCCGACCAAAAATTGGTGGTTTGGGTAAAAGCCGCCGACCTGCGCGCCATTACTGCTTATGACAACGCCGAAGTAAAATCATACGGTAAACTGTCGCCTATTGAATTGAATGTATCGCTGCACAACAATGCATCGGCCAATTTGAACCTGGATGCTTATAGCGCGAACGTTACCGTAGCCGACCACGCGAAAGCTGATCTGAGCGGTTCGGCTGATAACTTTACCCTTAACCATGGTGTAGCCACCAGCGTTAACCAATTCAACTTTGTGGCCGCTCATTACAACGAAAGCATTGCCAAAGGCTTTGAAATGGCAGGTTTATAATTAGCACTTTTTTAAAAAGTTCCATCATATAGATTAGGTTTGCAAGAGAGAGCCGCCGGTTGGGCGGCTTTTTTGTTGGTAGGAGTCCGCAAGTCCGTAAGTCGGAAAGTCCGGAAGAAAGTGGGCCCGCCTGTTCTGCCACACCGGCCAACGCTCTTTTTACTTTTTCACAAAGTCGTTAGTCAGACTTCAGACTTTTTTATACTTGATCCTATTATCCTGCTCCCATACGCAAAGCACAGTGTTGTCGGGCAATACAAAAGATTTCAGGTAATCGCCATTACCTATGGCCATCACGCTTTTATTTTTTACACTGACCATTTTCACCGTATCGGCATGCTGAAAGGTGAGTACAGTATTGGCCCCGCTTCCTGCAATGGCGCAGTTTCTGCCGTTGCCGATGCCCACTTCTGGCTTGCCTGGCTCACAGAAATATACCATGCCCTTGCGCTGCCAGGTGGTGCGTATCACCTTTGAAGCGTCAATAGCCAAACCGCCGCCATCCATCGGGCAGCCGTTCAGTTTCCAGGTATCTACACCTATTTTTTGAGCCGCCGAAAATGTATTGCCGGCATCCACAGATTTTGTAAGGTACAGGTCTCTCGAGCCGTTCAGCCAGTTACGGAACATGATAACCACTTCGGTACCCTGCACCGCAATATTGGGTTTGCAGCAGCCACATACCAGTTTATCGGGAGAACGGTAAACCAAACGATTTTTTGACCATCGCGTAGCCTTGTTTGCCAGCGAGGCGAAATAGATGTTATTGCCGCTGCCTGCCCTGGTATCCAGCCAAACGGCATAAAAATTATCGGTCTTATCAGCCGCCAGGCCCATTAAACCTTCGGGGGCCGAACCTTTCAAATCATTCACAATGCCCATGCTTTCCCATTTACCGCCTGCGTTGCCCAGCCGGTACCAATGAATATAGCCGTCTTTGTCCTGCGCGGTAATAACCGAATAACGGCCCGAGCTTGCCAATTGTGGTCCGCGCGACATGCCGAGGTGCATTTTAGGTAATGCCGCTACCAGTACCGGGCTGGCAAAGGTTTCGCCCTTATCCACCGAGGTAGCGCAAAATATTTTGTCGTCGCGGCCGAATACTACGCGGATAATGCCCTTATTATCCGAACTGATCTGCGGCTGATTACCCGCCGCAATGGTTTTTTCAGCGGGCACAACAGACCACGACTGTATGAGTAAGAAAACTATCGATCCTATAACAGCAAGAAATGTGTTTTTCATGCTGTAAAGATAGGGGTTATTTTGAAGTCGGACTTCAATCGCCTATTTTCCAAAAAATGGGCTGGGTTTTTGTGCCGCGCAGCGTACAATCCACGCAAATGCGTTCTGATGCTTGTATGGGGATGGTTAGCGGCAAATAATTTGGCGGGTTGCCGTTATAGTAATAGGCGCGTTCGTTCGGGGTAGTAACACTTACGGTGTCAAGTGCGCAGCCATATTTATCGTAAAAGGTGTAGGGCTTCCACGCCGGTAAATTCCTGCTGTCGATGTAAATTCGTTTTTGGGTTACGGTGCCTGCGGTGATGTAACCTATTACCGGTTCGGTGGGGGTGCTGATGCATTTGATGTTACTGGTCAGCTGTGAGGGTTGCGCGTCAAAAACGGAACCCAGTTGCTCGGT
This sequence comes from Mucilaginibacter sp., assembly GCA_043739405.1. Lineage (GTDB taxonomy): Bacteria > Bacteroidota > Bacteroidia > Sphingobacteriales > Sphingobacteriaceae > Mucilaginibacter. Next base: position 2,588 of record JAYUEE010000005.1, read on the forward strand.
ATTTTTTTTGAGTATCTGGAAATAGTCGAAGGCTTCGGGCGTAATGGCATACTGTTTAACCAATATGCTGTAGCGGTCCTCCAGTTTCTCTGATGTAGAGGGCAAAAAAGCCAGGTTGGTTTGGTTGATCACATCCTGTGCTAATTTGGCCGAGGAGTTTAGTATCATCGTCGATGAGGTGTCGGCGCCCCAGCAGTAGTACACATCCTCGTTGGCAAAACGGTACTCGGGAAAACCATTTACCAGCTTGTAATACGATTCGTAATAGGAATGGAAAATCCAGGTCGACCGGTAATCCCAGCGGTAATAGCGTGACTTGTTGGTCACGTCGTGCGTGCTCAGGTATATCTGTACGCCATTGGTTTGCACGGTAAAGCCCACCGTATCAATAGCCGGCGAAACTTTTATCTCCACCAGGTCCGACAGGTAGGTTTGGCCCCTGTTTGTTTTTACCCGTAAGCGGCATTGTTTGGCGCCGGCGGCTATATCCAAATCGGCCGAGGCGTACAGCCCGTTCCCCTGTTCGGTAAGGGAGTAGCTATTATTTTGGTCGTCCTCAACGGTAACGGTGGCGCCCGCCTCCGGATTTACGGTACTCTTTGCCGAAAGCTGCACCGTACGGCTCAGCGTAATAATGGTCGAATCGTGCCCCGTGTTAATTTGCCCCTCTATCACCAGTACATTGTTTTTAATGGCAATAGCCGGCGGGTTGTAAGCCTTGCGGCAACCAGCGAAAATCAGCATTAAAAATATAAGGCAATATAAACGATTCATAAAGGATTTTCTCGGTAGGAGTCCCGGGACAATTTACAACTAAAAATTTAATTAATGGTTTTTGAAGGAGGAAGTCAGAGGTCTGAAGGAGGAAGTCAGAGGTCAGAAAGTCCGAAAGACGGGAAGAAACGGCTACCGCAAAACATGGTTTACATGGTTTACATAATTTAGGGTATTTTGCAGTTAATATATTGATTATCAATTGATTAACTAAAAAGCATGTAAACCATAAAATAGCATAGCTTTCCTGGACGAGTCACATCTCCCGATCGTCATGGCGAGGAACGAAGCCATCTCTGCACATGCTAATCAACGGACCGGAATCTTTTTTAAATGGGCGTTGCCGCTGATAGGAGCGGCCGCGCTTTGCATTCACAGGCCGGCAGGCATTACGCACGGGCCGGTATCCATTACAATCCATTAGGTTTGTTTTATATTTAAAGATATCGCAAGTCAGAGGTGAACCATCTTCTATCCAGGTGTGAAGACCTATTTAGCGATTCGGTCCTCTGACTTTGCTATGCTCCGGGCTTAAATAGAAATTCAGGCATCAGGGCCTATTATTATGGATACAAGCTGTAAGCATAACTGCGATACTTTCTAAACAACTCAAAATTAAACATTATGGAACAGTTTTCATTTTTCACAGGTATCGATGTATCGAAACTATGGTTAGATATTTCGGTTTTTAAGCCTACGGACGGGTTTGTTTATCAAACAAGGATCGATAACAATGTAAAGAGCATCAGAGGTTTTCTGAGAGACCTGAAAAAGCATTTAAGGAGCGAAATAACCGAGCACCTGTTTTGCATGGAGCATACCGGCAAATATGGCCATGCTTTTCTTGCTGCATCGGTTCTTGAAAAAGCTAAAGTTTGGGTAGAGCTGCCGATTCAAATAAAAAGGAGTCAAGGTCTTGTAAGAGGGAAAACAGACAGGTGGGATGCAGCCCGGATTGCGCAATATGCATACCGGTTTGCAGATAAGGCTGTCTTTTGGAAGCCTGCGGATAAAACTATTCAGGATTTAAAGGAGCTTCAGGTAAAAAGAAATATACTTGTAAAAACGCGTTCACAATTGAGCCAGGAAAACAAGAATGATCCGTTTTTTAAAAAGCCCCTGTTAGCCTTAAAGCAAGGCATCGAGGCCATTGAGTTAAAGATGGAACAACTGCTGAAGCAGAATGACCTTGCCCAGCATCAATATGATCTGCTTAAAACAGTGCCGGGTATTGGTAAGCAAACGGCAATGGCCCTGATCATTGTTACCAATGGATTTACCAGGCTGACAGAAAGCAGAAAGCTAAGCTGTTATAGTGGCCTGGCCCCATTCCCGTACAGTTCGGGAAGTTCTGTAAAAGGCAGAACCAAGGTGTCTAAAATGGGGGATAAAAAGTTAAAGGTATTGCTTAATCTTTCCGCCTGGAATGCTATCAGATCCATTACAGCTTTCAAAGATTATTTCAACAGAAAGGTGAGCGAAGGAAAGCATAAAATGTCTGTCATCAATGCTGTTAGAAACAAATTGATCGCCCTGGCTTTAGCAGTAATCAAAAGAAATAGTCCTTTTGAAAAAACTTATTCTTTTTCTTGACTTTGCCATAGAAATCGCTAACGCATCTCGCCGTACTGGAGTGGCATTGGCCGGTTTTATCCTACTTCTCCGCCTTACTATTCTCCTTATCGTCCATGGCCTGGTGCAGCAGTTTGATGTCGATGGGTTCCTTCATGTCTTCGAGTTCTTTGTCGATAGCGTTGGCGAGGCCCATTTTCTGCTGAATTTCGTGCAGCATGGTAAGCACTTTGGTAATCTCGGTTTCGGCGCGTACGTTTACCTCAAATTCTACCTGCCGCTTAACGCGTTCGATGCGCCCCTGGCGGTTTTGGTTGACGAGTACCGAGACCGATAGGATGATGGCAAACAGCGTGACCACCATTTGCAGGATGGGGAAGGGGAAGGGGTCGAAGGGTTTGAGGCCAGGCAGAAAGCGCAAGTTCCAGCTTATCCAAACGGTAAACATAATGACGTAGCCCGCCAGAAATAGCATGCTACCCAGCACGGCGGTTACGCGCACGCCAAAATTATCTATAGGGCCCGTTTCAAAATCAAGTTCTGACTTGAGTTCCTGCTCTTCGGTGGTTTTCATAGTGAATGGTCAATAGTCAATGGTGAATGGTCATTTGGCATTGGTCAATAGTGAATGGATATTTCCGAACTCCGACCTCCGACTTCCGATATACAAAAGGAAAATGTGCCTAAAAGGTTTTTGCCTTCAGTTTCCCACTTCTAACTTCTGACATCCGACATCTGACTTCCGACTTCCAAAACGCTCCGCGTTTTCACCGACCGAAAACCCAGCTTCACCGGAAAAACCCCCTCCTGTACGGATTAGGGGCCTTTTTGGTGTAACGGATGCTATTTGAGGGCGTCTTAAGGGTGTATTTAAAAAGAATTAAAAATAACACCAACAACAACATTCAATCTCAAAATATAAAGATTATGAAAACTCAAGTATTATCCTTCGTCGCTATTGCAGCAATAGTATTAGGAATAGGAAATACCACTCTCGCAGCCGGCAAAGTAGCCGCTACCAAATCTACCGAAGTAAGCACCATATTGAACAACGTGAGCCACATCAGCAAAATAGAAGTTTACGGCAACGTGGAGCTGTTTATCTCTGACGGCGACACCGACCAGGTTAAGGTTTACAACAAATACTACGAACAAAGCGCCCTGGTACAAAGCCAGAACGGTGTATTGAAAATATCATCCTACGCCGATCAGAAACTGGTAGTTTGGGTAAAGGCTACTGATCTGCGCTCTATCGTTGTAAACGATAACGCCGAAGTAAAGTCATTCGGTAAGATATCACCTATCGACCTGAACGTCACCCTGAACAACAACGCTTATGCTAAGTTAAACTTCGACGCTTACGGTGTAAATATTACGGTAAATGATCGCGCCAAAGCCGACCTGAGCGGAACCGTTAGTCAAGCGAGTTTAAAATACGGTCACAGCGCCACTGTAAACAGCACCGAGTTTGTTGCAGAGCACATCACCCGCACCGTTGACGGCCTGGTTGTAGCCACCAAAAAAGTTGACCAGTTTGCCGGTCTTTGAGAGAGTCAAGAATCAAGAGCCAAGATGCAAGAAGCCGCCTGTTTTAGAGCGGCTTTTCTGTTGGCAGCAAGTGCCGGGCATTTGGGAGAGTCAAGAATCAAGAGCCAAGATGCAAGAAGCCGCTTGTTTTAGAGCGGCTTTTCTGGTAGTAGCAGGTACCAATAGAAATTAGTCTTGACTCTTGACTCTTGCTTCTTGACTCTTTATTATATTTGATGTAACCAAAATCCTTTATTAGTTGTCAAAATCATCAAAACCCAATGCTATGAAAAAGCTTCACTTAACCTCCATATTGTTTATTGCTTTTGTTTCGGTAGCGCTGCTGCCTTCGTGCCGGATTAAATGTATTAAAGGCTCGGGTAACCGTACCACGCAAAATCTTAAAATGGGCGACTTTAGCAAGCTGGATATTGAAGGCGGATATAAAGTTGTGCTGAAACAAGATAGCAGCAAGACGGTGAGCATTACTGCTGATGATAACCTGCAACAATATATTCATATCGAGTCGGACGGCGACGAGCTGCATATTTATACCCGTAAAAGCTTTTGCGAAAGCGGCGAAATTGTGATCAACATTGGCGTACGTAACCTGGAAGCGTTAAAGGGTTCGGGCGCTGTACTTTTTAGTTCGGATGGCAAGCTGAATACCAAGGATCTGACCATAAAACTGGCCGGGGCCAGCAAGGTGAACCTTGATCTTACAGCCGACAATGTAACCACCAGGGGTGCAGGTTCGAATGAGATAGTGTTGAAGGGCCAGGCTACTTCGCACCGGGTTGAATTAACCGGGGAGGGCACCGTATCGGCACTGGATTTTGTAGTTGGCAGTTATGATATACGCACTACGGGCTCGAGTCATTGCGAAATAAATGTGCTCAACAGCCTTAACGTTAACACAACAGGTTCATCCGAGATAAAATACCGTGGTAACCCCGCCAGCGTGAACAGCAGCAAAACAGGGTCTTCTACACTGACGAAGGTTAATTGATAGACACGCGTGCCAGGCATTGGCGGTAATGTCCGCCGGGCTGACTCACCCGGTCGTAGCTAAGCCGCTCGACCACCCTCTCTTTTGCGAGCAAAAAAGAGGGTAATTATTTATATCCTCTTTCCCTCTTCCCGGCTTGCCGGAGAGAGGGATGCCGAGCGAAGCAGTGGCAGGGTGAGTCTACGCGCGTGCCAGGAAGGGAATCGCACCCCTGCGCTGTTAATACGTTGCTTTTTTTCAAAAATTATTAATACCTTTGCACTCCCAAAACAGGGGCATGCAGATTGTTTAATTGCATGATTGACAAAGGATTTTTAGACAAAATTACGCCGTAAGCAAGATGAATATTTCACAGGAAAAGATTGACAACCTAAACGCAATTGTAACCATCAACATTAAACCCGAAGATTATCAGCCGAGGGTAGATAAAGCTATAAAGGACCACGCTAAAAAGGCTAAAATACCGGGATTCCGTCCGGGTATGGTGCCGCCGGCGCACATCAAAAAGATGTATGGTAAAAGCATTTTGGTTGACGAAGTGAATAATATGCTTTCGGATTCGCTGAATAATTACATCAATGAGCAGCAACTGGAAGTATTAGGTCAGCCATTGCCAAAAATGGACGACAGCAAGGAATACAACTGGGATTTTGCTGATGATTTTGAATTTAACTACGAAGTTGGCTTAGCGCCTGCATTTGATATCGACTTTTCATCAAAGGATAAAGTAACCCAATATGTGATCAAAGCAGATAAGGATACTTTAGCTGCCCGTATTGCCAACATCCGCAAAAGCTATGGCAAAATGACAAATCCTGACGTATCGGCAGACGGTGATGTGCTTTATGGCGTATTGGAACAGCTTTCTCCTGATGGTTCTGTTTTTGAGGGTGGGATAAGCAATACAACTTCGGTTCGTTTGGACCAGGTACAGGATGAGCAAGTTAAAAAATCGCTTATTGGCCTGAAAAAAGAGGATGAAGTTACACTGGATATTCAGAAAGCTTATCACGGTGATGCAACGCGCATCGCTGCGATATTAAAGGTGGATGAGGATACAGCAGCTGAGTTAAAATCAAACTTCCGCCTGTCGGTTAAAAATGTAAACCGCCTGGAAGAAAGTGATTTGAACCAGGAGTTCTTTGACAAATTATTTGGTGAAGGTAAAATAACTACTGAAGACGAGTTCAGGGCCGAGATCACGAAAGAGCTTGAGGCTATGTATGAGCAGGATTCAGAACGCAAACTGCAAAACGACCTGTACAAACTGAGCATCGACAAAGCGAAATTCGAGCTGCCTGATGCGTTTTTGAAACGCTGGTTAAAAGCCACGAACGAGAAACTGAGTGAAGAAGAATTAGTTGGCGGTTATAATGATTTCGCACAAAACCTGAAATGGACCTTATTGGAAAATAAGATCATTAAGGATAATAACATCGAAATTAAATACGAAGAAGTTTTTGCGGCAGCAAAACAGCGATTGGATGCACAATTCAGGATGTACAGTCCACAGCCGCTAAGCGATGAGCAACTGGGTCAGTACACAGTTCAGTATTTGCAAAATAAAGAAGAAGCCAACAAAATATTTGAAGAAGTGAAAGCTGTAAGGGTATTAGACTACTTGAAAAGCATCGTTACTTTGAATACGAAAGAAATTTCCGCAAAGGAGTTTGCTGAATTAGCTGAGAAATAAGAACAACATTTTTTAAAACTATAAGCCAAAGCAACTCAATAACCGGGTTGCTTTTGTTTTTACAGGCAATTTTAGCCCGCCATATAATTTTACTGTTTACAAACTTTAGTTGGATAATTGTATGCAACTAAAAACTATATTTAACGCAATTTAAAAACAAAGGAAATACATATCATGGACAATATTAATAAAGAAGAATTTAGAAAATACGCCGTAAAACATCACCGTATTAACGGTCTGCATGTAGATCAGTTTATCAATAACGTGCAAAGGGCAAATCTTCCGATGGGTATCGCACCAACCAGTTTTACCCCTTATATCATCGAAGAACGCCAGCTAAATATCTCTCAATTGGACGTATTCTCGCGCCTGATGATGGACCGTATTATTTTCCTGGGCGACCCCATCTACGATCAAAATGCTAACGTTATACAGGCTCAATTGCTGTTTTTGCAATCTGCAGACAGTAAGCGAGATGTTCAGATCTATATTAATTCGCCTGGTGGTTCGGTATATGCCGGGTTGGGTATTTATGATACCATGCAATTGGTATCAAATGATGTATCTACCATTTGTACGGGTATGGCAGCATCAATGGCAGCTGTGCTGTTGTGCGCGGGTACTAAAGGTAAAAGGGCCGCATTACCGCATTCAAGGGTGATGATACACCAGCCATCAGGCGGTGCGCAGGGCCAGCAATCGGATATCGAGATATCCTATCACGAGATCACCAAGCTTAAAAAAGAACTGTACCAGATCATCGCTGATCATAGCGGTGCATCGTACGAAAAAGTTGATAAGGCATCGGACCGCGATTATTGGATGACATCTAATGAAGCAGTTGAATTTGGTATGGTGGATGAAATATTACGCGGAGCCGGCAAGAAATAAAAAACAACTGGGTCATTTACAACGTATTAATACTAAATGCGTATGGTAAACCGTTGCATTTATGCTGTAAGTTTCGTAAATTTGATTGTATAAGATAGAGATGAATAAGAATAGCAAAGAGATACGATGTTCGTTTTGTGGTGCCGGTAAGCAGGATTCGCTCATGCTCATCGCGGGATTGGATGCGCATATTTGTGATAAATGTGTGAACCAGGCCAACGAAATATTAGCCGAGGAATTGAAGGTGCGCAAGGTAAAAACATCCTCTACTTTACCATCTTTATTAAAACCGGCCGAAATAAAGAGCCATCTCGACCAGTACGTAATTGGGCAGGACGATGCCAAAAAGATACTTTCTGTTGCAGTTTATAACCACTATAAACGGCTCGCTCAACGTATTGAGAAGGATGAGGTTGAGATTGAAAAATCAAACATCATTATGGTAGGCGAAACCGGCACCGGTAAAACCCTACTTGCCAAAACACTTGCCAAAACACTGAACGTGCCTTTTTGCATCTGTGATGCGACTGTATTAACGGAAGCCGGCTATGTAGGCGAGGACGTGGAGAGTATTTTAACCCGTTTGCTGCAGGCAGCGGATTATGATGTGGCTGCAGCCGAAAAGGGTATCGTATACATCGACGAGGTGGACAAAATTGCACGTAAAAGCGACAATGCTTCTATCACCCGCGATGTTTCCGGCGAAGGTGTTCAGCAGGCGCTGCTGAAAATCCTTGAAGGTACGATGGTGAATGTACCGCCGCAAGGTGGCCGCAAACACCCGGACCAGAAAATGATCACTGTTAATACCAATAACATCCTATTTATCTGCGGTGGTGCTTTTGACGGTATCGAAAAGAAGATCGCAAACAGGCTGCGCACGCAAACAGTAGGTTATAAGTTTAAAAACAGTGACGGTGACGTCGACCTGAAAAATTTGTATAAATATATTACCCCGCAGGATTTGAAATCATTTGGGTTGATTCCCGAATTGATCGGTCGTTTACCTGTACTCACTTATTTGAACCCGCTTGACAGGGAAGCCTTGCACAATATTCTTACAGAGCCAAAGAACTCGCTGTTAAAACAGTATAAGAAGCTTTTTGAATACGAAGGTGTAAAACTGGAGTTTGACGTGGATGTGCTTGATTTTATTGTCGACAAAGCAATGGAATTTAAGCTTGGCGCCCGTGGACTGCGTTCAATTTGCGAAGCGATAATGATAGATGCCATGTTTGAGTTCCCATCAAAAAAAGACGTTAAGCGCCTGACCGTAAATTTGGACTACGCTTTAGACAAGTTTGAAAAATCAGATCTTAAAAAATTAAAGGTAGCCTAACAAAAAGGATATTTTAAAAGACTTATTTTTGTAAACGCAAGCCCTGGGTAACGCCGGGGTTTGTCGTATAAAAAAGAATCCTATGAACGAAGAAAAAGATATAAAAAAGGATGCTGACGAAACTCAGAAAACATCCGGAGTTGACAGCCCCGTAAAATCGGGACTGAAAACAAAAGAAGCCATAGTAATGAACTGGCTGCCGCGTTATACCGGTCGGCCCCTAACCGATTTTGGCGAATATATTATCCTCACCAATTTTTCAAAATACCTGCAGCTTTTTTCCGAATGGAACAACAATGCCCCTATCATCGGTCTCGATAAACCAATGCAAAGCGTTTCGGCGGATGGTATTACCATTATCAATTTTGGGATGGGCAGCTCTGTAGCCGCAACCATAATGGATCTGCTTACCGCGATAAAACCCAAAGCCGTAATCTTCCTGGGCAAATGTGGCGGGCTTAAAAAGAAGAATAATGTAGGCGACTTGATATTGCCAATAGCAGCCATCAGGGGCGAGGGTACATCAAATGATTACCTGCCTGCCGAAGTGCCTGCATTGCCTGCATTTGCCCTGCAAAAAGCCATTTCGACCACCATACGTGACTTTGGCCGCGACTATTGGACCGGAACCTGTTATACTACCAACCGTCGCGTGTGGGAGCATGACAAGGACTTTAAGAAATACCTGAAAACTTTACGTGTAATGGCCATTGATATGGAAACGGCGACCATTTTTACCACCGGCTTCGCGAATAAAATACCTACCGGCGCATTGCTGCTGGTATCCGACCAGCCGATGATCCCGGAGGGTGTGAAAACAGCCGAAAGTGATTCGGTTGTTACTGAACAATATGTGGAAACACATTTACGGGTAGGTATCGAGTCATTGAAACAACTCGTTAATAATGGTTTGACGGTTAAGCATTTGAAATTTTAGTTGATTCTGTTGGATTGAGTGGAATAAGTTGATTAGGTTAATTTAATTGACAAAAATCAACTTACAGACTTTCCGACTTATGCGGACGCTCGGACTAATAAAACTCAATCAACCACTTAACTTAATCAACCCAATCAACTAACTTTGCCCCTATGTGGTACAACAACATCCTCGAGACTATCGGTAACACCCCCATGGTGAAACTGAATAAAATAACCAAAGACATTCCCGCAACTGTGCTGGCTAAAATAGAGACTACCAATCCCGGTAACTCTATTAAGGACCGCATGGCGATCAAAATGATTGAAGATGCTGAAAAAAGCGGCCTGCTTAAACCAGGCGGAACGATCATCGAGGGAACATCTGGTAACACTGGGATGGGTTTGGCCATTGCGGCCGTTATTAAGGGCTATAAATGTATTTTTACCAGTACCGATAAACAGTCAAAAGAAAAGTTTGACGCTTTGCGTGCTTTTGGTGCCGAAGTGATCGTTTGCCCTACTAATGTAGAGCCTGAAGACCCGCGGTCCTATTATTCTGTTTCCTCACGATTAGAGCGTGAGGTTCCTAATTCATGGAAGCCTAACCAGTATGACAACCTTTCCAATTCAGTAGCACATTATGAGTCGACCGGTCCCGAAATATGGGAGCAAACTGAGGGTAAAATAACACATTTGGTGGCTGGGGTGGGTACCGGCGGAACTATTTCTGGCATTGCTAAATACCTGAAAGAAAAGAACCCGAATATCAAAGTAATAGGCATTGATACTTATGGCTCAGTATTCAAAAAATATAAAGAAACCGGCGTTTTCGATAAAGACGAGATATACCCCTACATCACCGAGGGTATTGGAGAGGATTTCTTACCTAAGAACGTTGATTTTAGCCTGATAGACCACTTTGAAAAGGTGACCGATAAGGACGCTGCTTTAATGACGCGCGAAGTAGCATTAAGGGAGGGCATATTTGCCGGGAATTCAACAGGATCGGCAGTAGCGGGGGTATTACAGTTAAAGGATACTTTTAAAGCAACTGATGTAGTGGTTATCATATTCCCTGACCATGGCTCACGTTATATGGGTAAAATGTATAACGAGGATTGGCTGCGTGAACGCGGATTTTTGAAAGACGAAAAATTAACGGCCCGCGATATTATTCGCAAAAAAGAACGCCAGGAGATCATCACAATCGATTGCGAAAAATCAGTGCTGGAAGCCATTAATGTAATAAAATCACTTAATATTTCTCAAATCCCCGTTACCCAGAAGGGCATGGTGATCGGTAAAATTACGGAGAGCGATATACTGGATGCATTGCTCGAAAACCCTTCGCTCAAAGCTTACCCGGTTCAAACCATCACCACGGCGCCCTTCCCTTTTGTGGATTTAAATACTTCAATTGATAGGATATCATCTATGATCAACAGGGATAACATCGCCGTTTTGGTTGAGGACCAGGGCAATATCGAGATCATTACGCAGTACGATATTATTAATGCGATATCGGGGTAGAATTAGGCGAAAGCATAAAGGTTAAAGCTGAAAGGTGCTGTTTCACGAGAATCGCGCCCCCTTTATTTTAGTTCATATTCCTCAGCCTTTCGCCACTCCCAATTTTTGATATTTTCATCGTAGAAATTGAACCCAATATCAATAGTTATAGGTTTCCCTTTTACTACAAATGTGTAAAAACGCCCGTCCGTATCCATATCAGGAAAGGAATTAATGTCGAAATACGGATGAAGCTTAAAACGCGGCTTAAACTTATGGTTCGATGTTTTTCCCGTTCTTAGATAATCAAATAGCAAAGATGTTTCCGATTGTTTCAGGTGCAATATCATATCACCTTTTTTGAACTTTGAATCTGTAATAGAATTGAAATTGGGAATAAATTCGGGTGATGCAACGCTTTTTAAAGCAATTGTTTGATACAGGTTTTCTACAGGTACGTAGGCCCAGGCAAATAAATATGGCGCTTGCCTTTCATAATCTTCAACACTTTTTAATATTACTCCATTTTTTATAAATGTCGTAGTAATTGTTTGTTGATCGGTTGGACCGTTCACGTAAGCATTTTTTAAAGAATCGAAATCGACTTTTCTAAAATTATCCTGTAATTGCTGGTACTGTTGTTTTGAAATCATCCCAGTAAACAGGCCTTGCTTGGCCGTAAAAAGTATCCCTTTAAATATCACAGTTCCATCAGAATTAATGATAGTATTCGTTACAGGACATGTTCCAAAACAAGTTGAGGTAGATAAAATGATCTTGTCAAATTCCGGTATTTTAGTTTTTTTGACAAAATAGTGCTTAAATGTTATAACAGCTTGACCCGTACTAAATCTCAAAGAATCAGGAGTTAATAGAACCAGTTTTTCACTATTCCATTTTTTATTCGTTGGATCAAAAAATAAAATACTATCACTTAAGATTTTAAATTTAGATATCGTGCCTAAGTAAAGTGTTTTCCCTTCTTTCTCGTGTCCGTAATACCCCACTTTATTGTCAAAAATATGATTTGTATAGAAAGTAAAACCCCTGGTATAAAATTCAGGTGGCATAAGAGTAATTCCTTGAGCGTTGGGCGTGGAATTAATATGCACCGCCACCCAGTCACCTAATATATTTTTTTCATTATCCAACTGCTTGTGGCTATTACTACAGGAATAAATTAAAAGGAGGAGGGGTATGAAGCTAAATAATCGGTTCATGATAAGGTTTTCTTGATTCAGAGATTATGAGTAAGCAATTTAATCAATTTTCTAATCAATCATCCGCAAATCAAAAATCTGCACATCCGCACATCTGAAATCCGCACATCAAATCACCATTTCTTAAATATCACAAACACCGCCAAAACGATCAGCCCGAAACCGACGAAGTGGTTCCATTGTAGCTTTTCATTACTGAAAAATATAGTGGAGAAGACGATAAATACAGTAAGTGTAATAGCTTCCTGTATGGTTTTAAGCTGAACTAAGCTGTATGGCCCGCCTGTTTCTGTTGACCCTGCACGGTTGGCCGGTACCTGGAACACATATTCAAAAAACGCCAGCCCCCAGCTGATCAGGATAATGGTAAACAGGCCCAGGTTTTTCCCCCACGAAAACTCTTTAAATTTCAAATGCCCGTACCAGGCGAAAGTCATGAAGGCGTTGGAAATGAAAAGGAAAAGGATGGTTTTTAATCCGCGCATAATGGAAAACTAACACTGCCGAAAAGCTATTGTTTAAATTCGCTTGATATCAGCGCCCAAAGCCCTTAAACGCTCATCAATATGCTGATACCCGCGTTCTATCTGCTCGATGTTATAAATAGTTGATTTGCCTTGAGCAGACAATGCTGCAATTAGCAAAGATACCCCGGCGCGTATATCAGGCGAGGTCATCGAAATGCCCCTCAATTGCACCTGTTTATCCAGTCCGATTACGGTTGCGCGGTGAGGATCGCAAAGGATAATTTGGGCGCCCATATCTAATAGTTTATCTACAAAAAATAAGCGGCTTTCAAACATCTTCTGATGAATCAGCACCGCACCTTTAGCCTGTATAGCAACCACCAGTACAATGCTCAGCAAGTCGGGCGTGAAGCCTGGCCAGGGAGCGTCAGCGATGGTCATAATAGAGCCGTCAATAAAGGTTTCTATTTCGTAATGCGCTTGTGCGGGAATATAAATATCATCGCCCCTGCGCTCTAATTTGATGCCCAAACGCCTGAATGTATCGGGGATAATGCCTAACTCATCATAGTGCACATCTTTTATAGTGATCTCGGAGCCTGTCATGGCAGCAAGACCAATAAAGGAGCCTATTTCGATCATATCCGGCAGCAGGCGATGCTCTGTGCCGTGCAACTCAATAACACCTTCTATGGTCAGCAAATTTGAACCTATGCCGCTTATTCTGGCGCCCATGCGGTTGAGCATTTTGCATAACTGCTGCAGGTAGGGCTCACAGGCCGCGTTGTAAATGGTGGTAATGCCTTTGGATAGCACAGCCGCCATCACCACGTTGGCCGTACCGGTTACCGAAGCCTCGTCCAATAAAATGTAAGTGCCTCGTAAATCGGAAGCGTCTACATTGAAAAACCCGCTCTCCGGGTCATAATCAAACTTTGCACCTAACTTTTCAAATCCTAAAAAGTGAGTATCCAGCCTCCGGCGACCAATTTTATCGCCACCTGGCTTTGGGATCGCAGCGCTACCAAAACGTGCAAGCAATGGCCCAACGATCATAATAGACCCACGAAGGCCGCCACCCTTTGTTTTGAAAGCGTCCGACTTAAAAAAATTATGATCTATCTCTTTTGCTTCAAAACTATAAGTATCCGGGGCAAGTTGCTTAACCACAACACCCATATCGCCAAGCAGCTCGATCAGCTTGTTTACATCTTTTATATCGGGAATATTACTGATAGTTACTTTTTCGCCGGTGAGGAGCACGGCAGAAAGTACCTGTAAAGCTTCGTTTTTGGCGCCTTGCGGGATTATTTCGCCTTTAAGGGGCTTGCCGCCTATAATTTCAAATGCGTTAGTCATACTGGTTCATAGTTGATGGTTCATAGTTCATAGCCAACAAGCCTAAACAGGGTTGGTTTTGGTTCCGCAAAGATTATAAATAATCCATCATTTACCATGAACTATCAACCATGAACCATGAACTAAAATTAGTACTTTCTTCCACCACCGCCGCCACCGGGATTACGGTTACGGTTATTCTGGTTGTTGTTATTGCGTGGATTGTTGTTGTTACTGCGACCACCGCTGCCACCGCGATTATTTTGGTTATTGTTAGTGCGACCCCTGTTGGTATTTTGAGGTGGCGTGCGGAATTCAACACGGGCAAGGTTCACATTATCTTCCAGTTTCAGTTGCCCCTGCGACATGGCGCGTAAATCGGCCAAAATGGTTTCGTCGGCGACGGAGTCTTTGTTCCATTGCACATAAGCCATTTTCATAAAATTGGCAATAGCCTGCACCATGTGCTGCTTGCGATCAGGCTCTTCAATACTTTTGGCCTTATCCATCATCAACTCGATGGTTTTACCATAATGTTTGTATTTAATGCGCTGATGCGGATATTTTAGCGGTTCGGGTTTCAAATGTATTGCATCCGGGGCCGGTTTTGGGTAAGGTGCATCCACATCTATCTGGAAATCAGAGATGATGTGCAAATGATCCCAAAGCTTATGCTTAAAATCGGCAACATCGCGCAGGTGTGGGTTTAAAAAGCCCATCAGGTCTATCACTACCTGTGCGTAGCGGTTGCGTTCTTCTTTGGTAGGCAGCGCAACAATATATTTAACCATATTTTGCACGTTGCGACCGTATTCTGACAAAATTAATTTACTCCGCGTGGAGTTATAATCAAATTGTGGCGTTTGTTCTTGAGCCATAAAATTAGTTTAATGAAAATTTATACGTTAAAATTAGCGCAGATCCCCAAGAAATGTTTGGGGCGGCTAAAGTTGAAATAGCATTGTGGTTCAACAAAGATAGTGCAATTGTAGTAATGTGCAAATCAATTTGTCATTAGGTGATTTGTCATTGAGCCATTAATGTTAATATTGCAATACAACAGTAATACATTGCAACAAATCAAGATAACTCATACCGAAATATACCGCTTCAGTATCCCGATGAAGCCATTTACCATTGCCACCGGTACAATGGATCACGCCCAAAACGTTTTTATCCGGGTACATACCGATGGCGGTTTTTATGGGGTGGGCGAGTGTTCGGCTTTCCCAATGATCGTCGGCGAAACGCAGGATACCTGTCTGGTGATGGCGCTGGAATTCGCAAAACTATGGAAAGACCAGGATGCACTCGATTTAGAAGCGCGAGTGCAGCAGTTACACGCATTTACTGCAGGCAACAGTACCATTAAAAGCGCTTTTGATATGGCTTTATATGATATTGCCGCAAAAAATGCCGGTTTGCCATTGTATCAATATTTGGGCGGAACTAAAAGGCTGGTTGAGACCGATATTACCATCGGCATTGCGACACCCGCCGAAATGGCAAAGAAAGCCGCTGATTTTAAGACAAATGGCGCATCAATATTAAAAGTCAAATTGGGTAAGGAAGCCAAAAGCGATGTCGAACGGATAAGACAGATACGTGAGGCCGTTGGCGACGATATGAAAATTCGCGTTGACGCGAACCAGGGCTGGGGCTTTGATGATGCAGTGTTTGCTTTGCAGGCTATTAGCGAATATAATATTGAATTTTGCGAACAGCCCATGCGTACCTGGTACGATGACCGTTTGCCGGAATTAATGAAGTTATCCCCTGTAAAAATTATGGCAGATGAAAGCGTTTTTAATCACCATGACGCCCGGAAGCAAATTGAAAGCCATTCGTGCGATTATATTAATATCAAATTCTCTAAATCAGGCGGCATTTTTGAGGCGAAAAAAATACATGATACAGCGGCAGAAAAAGGTATTGCCTGTATGATGGGCGGTATGCTCGAAAGCCGTATAGCCCTGAGCGCCAAGCTGCATTTTGTGTACGCCAGCCCTAATATTAAATTTTACGATATGGACACCTGCATGTTAGGCCACCTTGCCGACCCTTGTATCGGCGGCGTTACTTATGACGGATATTATTTAGATATTAATAATATTTCTGGCATCGGCGCAGATGCTGATGAGGCTTTTTTGGCCAGGTGCGAGAAGTTTGTGGTTTAGCGACTTGTGATTGGTTAACTAGTCACCAATCACAAGTTAACTAGTCACTAATCACCTGTCACCAGCAGACAACTCCGCGAAATATTTATGGAACAAAGGCAGTGTTTCTATTCCTTTGTAATAGTTAAAAATATCATATTTTTCATTCGGCGAATGCAGGGCATCACTGTCCAGGCCAAAACCCATTAATACAGTTTTAATACCCAATTCCGCTTCAAAAAGGGCCACAATAGGGATACTTCCGCCGCCACGAGTTGGTATTGGCGCTTTACCAAATGATTCGGTGATCGCTTTTTGTGCAGCCTTGTAAGCCATACTATCGGTAGGCGTAACAACAGGTTCGCCACCATGATGTGGTGTCACCTTTACTTTTACACTTGCAGGTGCGATCTTTTTAAAATGATTGGTGAATAGCTCGGTTATTTTGTCCGAATGCTGGTTAGGAACCAGTCGCATGGATATTTTAGCGCTGGCTTTTGACGGCAACACCGTTTTAGCGCCCTCGCCAATGTACCCGCCCCATATACCGTTCACTTCAAGTGTTGGCCGGGTGCCGGTACGTTCAAAAGTGGTATAACTCTTTTCACCCCATAGCTCATCTACACCCAAGTCTTTTTTATATTCCGCCTCATCATAAGGCGCATCATTTAACTCTTTACGCTCGGTTGCTGATAATGCTATCACATCATCATAGAAACCAGGAATCGTAATGTGGTTATTCTCATCATGTAGCGAGGCAATCATTTTGGCTAAAATAGTAGCTGGATTAGCAACAGCGCCACCATATACGCCCGAATGCAAGTCGCGGTTCGGGCCGGTAACTTCAACTTCGAGATAGGAGAGGCCCCTTAAACCGGTTTCCAGCGAAGGGTTTTCCATACTGATCATCGAAGTATCAGATATCAATACTACGTCGGCTTTAAGCCGTTCTTTATTCGCTTTTACAAAAATTCCCAGGTTTGACGAGCCTACTTCTTCTTCGCCTTCTATCATAAACTTGATATTGCATGGTAGCGTGCCGGTTTGCATCATTAATTCAAAAGCCTTAACGTGCATGTAAAATTGGCCCTTATCATCGCAGGCACCCCGCGCATAAATTTTTCCATCGCGTACAGTAGGTTCAAATGGCGGCGTTTTCCAAAGCTCAAGCGGATCGGGCGGTTGTACATCGTAGTGGCCATAAACCAGGACCGTAGGTTTTGAAGGATCCGTTATTTTTTCACCGTAAACGATGGGATAACCTGCGGTTTCGCAAACTTCTACCTTGTCAGCACCAGCATCTTTTAACTTTTTGGCAACATATGCTGCGGTATTTAAAACATCGGGTTTGTATTTTGGGTCGGCACTTACAGATGGGAAGCGTAGTAATTCAAACAATTCATCCAGGAAACGTTGCTTATTTTGCTCAACGTATTGTTTAATATTTTGCATGATTATCAATTTGCAACAAATATAGTGTTTAAGACGGGAGTCAAATTTGTTTGCAAAAAAAATCCACTGCCACCCTAAACCAGGGGAGCCGGAATTTAGATAAGAAAATTAAAGGACTGTATTTCGATAGGTAATTAAAACAATATATATACCTGTCACAGGCGTATATATTTCAAAAGAAAGGAATATATTTTCGGGAACAAAGCTCTAAAAGTATGAAAATAGAGTCCAACCCGGAATAAAATATCCGATCAACTATGCAAATATTGGAAACCCAATATTTGCAACCCCAACAAGCAACTTATTGCAAGTTGCCGTAAGAACCGTGACTAATAATTAGTCGGCAGTACCTAATTCTTTTTTGTCATTAGTAGTGCTGCGTTTGTGCGCGTCAGCAGTGCCTAATTCCTTTTTGTCATCAGCTGTACCAAGTTCTTTTTTGTCATCCGCGGTACCCAATTCTTTTTTATCAGAAACGGTACGTTTGATAGCAGCAGTATCATGCTTAACAGTGAATGATGATAAAGCCGCGACACTCGCGCATAACATAATTGTGAAGATTACTTTTTTCATTGTTTTTGGATGTTAGTAATGGTTATATGGTATTTGTGGTTAATATTTATTCGTAAAAAATCAATCCCAGGAACTGTAGTCGCCGTAACATTATATAAACTATATAACAGACTATGAGCCTGTTTTTTATTCATTTTTTGCAATTATTATCAATTTTTGAGCTTTTTATTAAAAAATTATCAAAATAACCTCAAAAAAATAATAAAAACTTAATTAAAAATGTCTTTATAACATGCTACTAATTAGCTCTTTACGGTATTCAACTAAAGTAACTTTAACAAATATAAAGATGTTTTTCACAATTAAAAATTTTATTAAATAAATATTTAGTGCATCATTTTTAAATTATTTACGTAATAGGGTGTTATCACGGGAGTTTTTGCCTTGTGCGACGCTTTCGGCCAATTTCTGATTAATGAAAAAAGCTTGTTTCTCTATTCTGTTTTTACTTGCAACTTTCACGATAGTTCGTGCTAATGCTACTCTTGATTTGGCAAATCAGGATACCGCGGAGGTGAACTTGCTAAACAGGCAGGGTTTTAAAGCCCATTTAACAGATCACGACCAAACCATCAGGAAAGGCGAACAGGCTTTGGAGCTGGCACAAAAACTAAATTATGTTGATGGGATTGCTGAAGCGTACCGCATAATAGGCCTTGGCGAGGCTTATGCAAATCATGAAGCTAAGGCTATTTCTTATTACGAAAACGCTTTATCGTTTTTTAAGAAGAGCGGAAATGCGCTGGGTCAGGCCAGGGTATATAATAATATAGGTAACCTGTACCTTACTGTTGATTACGACCAATCACTGGAATTCCTGCAAAAAGGCCTCAACATTGCGCAAACCTTGGGCAATACCAATATGATTGCCAGGGCTACATTAAATATCGGGAATGTTTACCTGCGAAAAAAGAGCTTCTCGCTGGCCCTTAGTTATTATACCCGGGCCCAGGAATCGTTTACCAAACTCAACGACCAGGCATCGCTGATTCTCTGTCTGCAGAATACAGGCGTTATTTATTATAAGGAAAAACAATATGACAAGGCACTTGAGCTGCTGCTCAAGGCGCATGACCAGGCCAAGGCCCGTGATCAGAACGTCTCTATAGGTATTGTGGATTTGACACTTTCATCAATTTACATTGAGAAAAAAGACTATAACAACGCGCAGAATTTTTTAGATGAGGGGGTTGGTTTCGCGCAAATTGCTAAAGACGAAAAACTCGAGGCCGATTTTAATTATAATTCTTACCAGCTTGAACTGCACAGGAAAAATTTTGAACGTGCTGTAGCTATACTCCATAATATATATGTACGCGACAGCACGCTGCAAAAAAGCACATTGTCGAATGACCTGGGCCTGATGCAGGAGCAACATGACCAGCAGGAGAAGCAAAAGGAAAGCGAACTGATCATCGAACGCCAGAAAAACGATCGTGTTAAATTCTGGTGGGCCGTTTCAGGTTCTGGCTTATTATTGATAGTTATCGCATTATTAATAGGTAATGTGAAACGCAAAGCAAAAACTAACTCAAGGCTTACAGAGCTGAATAGTGAGGTATCAAGGCAAAAAGATAATCTTGACCGTATAAATCACCACCTGGAAGAGATTATAGACGAAAGAACCCGCGACTTACAGATCAAGAACAAAAAACTTTCAGAATATTCGTCTTACCTGTCGCACCAGATACGGGGTCCTATAGCAACACTTAAAGGTTTGATGAACCTTGAAAAAGAAGGTCTTGTCGACCAGGCAGAATGTATAAACATGGTGAATAAATGCGTATCGGATATCGATGATAAGATCATTGATATGACCGATATCCTTCATGATCCCAAACGCACCAGTTTTTAACACTTCGGAAGTCTGAAGTCAGAGGTCTGAAATCAATGTAGCTATATTATTAAGTATAGGTATAAGCTTGTACTTATAACCTCCGAATTTCGACCTCCGACCTCTGACTTCACAAAGACGGCCAATTTGCATGTATCTGGGCCTCTATTAATCCCAGGTAAACACAATACCATGATATCATATGTAAAATAAGCAGGGTTTGGTGCTTTTTGTAGCCGTCTGTTTCAAAAGCCAGGGTCTCGTTACCGGCGGTAACAAAATATCTCACCTCGCCTTTTCGCGGCCTGAATTGCGATCGTAGCAAATCGAATACTTTGATCTTCAGTTTGCTCTTCGGATCGTGTATAGTTTCCTTTTTATCCGGACCATTTTTAGTGGTCGATATCAAATAATTCAACATCATAGGTAGTAGTATTTCCTATACATGCCGCAATAGTTGCTCCAAAACCTTAATCAGAGCAACTAAAATGCGTTTATTAATGAATTAGAAATTAAAGTTTCTAAGAATTAATAATATTAAATAAAAAGAAATAAGATGGTTCTCAACTTATTTCTGTTATAAAGGATATTCGATAAAAAGTGTCGGGTTTACTAAACAACCCGCGGTTCAAACGGCAACCGAATTTTTGTTGCGCAGCTCCTCATATAGCTCAATAACCTTACGTTGCAGGCTGGCTATTTCAGCCTCGCGGTCATTAAGTTTCTTCTGCATCACATTTAAATGTGACGGAACCGGTTCGGTCTGCTCACCGTCAACAGTCAGTAACTGAACAACGCTAACTTCATAAATATTTGCGATCTGTTCAAGACGTGATAAATTGACGTCGGTAACGCCGGTCTCAATTTTTGAAAACGCTGGGATTGATATACCTAAACGGCTGGCAATATCTTCCTGGCTCCATCCATGCTGATGGCGTAGTATCCGGATGCTCTTGCCCACGGACTTGTTTGCTGTTCTTTTTGTTAAATCATTCATAATCAATAGTTCCTCAATAATTAGGGATCGGAAACAATTAACCAAAGCGCGTGCCACAAATTTTTTGCTTCAAATTTTGTTGTTTTTTCATAAAAAGCAAATCTATATTGCGTACTCCGGGGAAATAATTCTACAATGTCGAAAAAAATTATGACATTTTTTTAACCAATTGTAAATGATTTAATGTATTTCGAAATAGTGGAAGGGGAATGACCGGCATAGTTAAGACAGGGTATAACAATTAGTTAATAATGATACGCAGCTTGGCGAACTTTAAAAGCAATTGTTTCTGGCCTATTTCTTTAAAGAATATAGTTGCTTTAACGTCGGGTTTATTACCTTCAAGATTAAGCACTTTGCCAAAGCCAAAGCGTTCGTGCTCCACTTCCATACCAACCTGCAGGCTTGAGGTGTCTGATGGGGCAAAGCCTTCAGTAGGAACATGCGCCTTGGCTAATATAGATGTGGTTTTTACCGGTGCAGCTGGTTTAGGTTTCGAGAAGGTATCAGCACGTTTGCCCCACGCAGCACGCTCATCATCAAAAAACGAGGTGGTGTTTGCCGGTTTGGCCGTAAAATCCAATTCGAGGTATTTGGCATCTATCTCATCCAAAAAACGGCTGGGTTCACAACTTATTAAAGTGCCGAATTTAAAACGCGAAGTAGCATAGCTTATAGTCAGCTTGCTTTCTGCACGGGTTACGGCCACATAAAACAGGCGCCGTTCCTCCTCCAGGTCCGTCCGCGAATTGAGCGACATCTGTGAAGGGAACAGGTTTTCTTCCAGCCCGACAACATACACCTGCGGAAACTCGAGGCCCTTTGCGGAGTGTATGGTCATTAACGATACCGTATCGGCATCCTTATTTTTATCGTTATCATCATTGGTAAGGAGCGCTACATCCTGCATAAAAACAGCAAGGCTTTTATCTTCGATGTCTTCACGTTCCGAAAACTCTTTGATACCATTAAGCAATTCCTGGATATTTTCATACCGGTTAAGCCCTTCAACCGACTTATCCTCATACAAGTCCTTTAACAAGGCCGAATGTTGTGCAATATGCAGTGCAGCATCATAAGCCGAAAGTGTTTTGCTAATAACCTGGAAGCTTTGTATCATCACGGCAAACACACTCACATTCGCTGCAGTACGACCGTCGAGATATTTGGCCGGGTCGACAATAACTTCCCATGGAGTAACACCATGCTGGTCGGCGCTTAAGATGATCCGGTCAACCGTAGTATCACCGATGCCGCGTTTAGGATAGTTAATAACCCTTTTCAAGGCTTCTTCATCGCTGGGATTTATCGTAAGCCTGAAGTAAGCGATCAAATCTTTTATTTCCTTTCGCTGATAGAAGGACAGGCCACCATATATCTTATAAGGTATATTCAGCTTGCGCAGAGCCTCTTCCATGGAACGCGACTGGGCATTCGTACGGTACAGGATGGCAAAGTCGTGCCAGTTTAAGCCTTTTGTGCTGCGCTCCTGCATAATACCTTCTGCAACTATTTTACCTTCTTCGTTATCACTGAAGGCACGCATCACCTTTATTTTATCGCCCTCTTCCTTTTTCGAGAAGACTTCCTTTTTCAACTGCTCCTTATTATTGGCAATGATACTATTGGCTACATTGACGATGTTTTGCGTCGACCGGTAGTTCTGCTCCAGCTTAAATATTTTCAGGTCAGGGTAATCCTTCTCAAAATTGAGAATGTTTTGGATATTGGCTCCGCGGAAAGCGTAAATACTCTGTGCATCGTCACCCACAACACAAATGTTCTCGTTAACGGCAGCCAGCTTTTTCACAATTAGGTATTGTGAGAAATTGGTATCCTGGTACTCATCCACCATCAGGTATCTGAACTTGTGCTGGTATTTGTTGAGTACTTCGGGATATCTTTTCAGTAATTCGTTGGTTTTGAACAGTAAGTCGTCAAAATCCATCGCGCCTGCACGAAAACAGCGGTTGGAGTAAGTTTCATATATCTTACCCAAATGGCCGCGACCGCTTGAAAAATCGTCCGCCTGTATCTGTTCATTCTGCTGGTACTCCTGCCACGATATCAGGTTATTTTTTGCTGCTGAGATACGATTATAGACAAAATTGGGACTGTATAACTTGTCATCAAGCGACATCTCCTTCAAAACCGCCCTCAATACACTTTTACTATCGTCCGTATCGTATATCGTAAAGTTGTTAGGATAGCCTATTTTATCAGCCTCAACACGTAATATTTTTGCAAAAACCGAGTGGAAAGTACCCATCCAAACATTCTTAGCCTCGGGGCCGACGGCATGCATGATACGCTCACGCATCTCTTTGGCTGCTTTATTGGTAAAGGTAAGCACTAGTATATTAAACGGATCGACGCCGCTTGCCACCAGGTGCGCCACGCGCATGGTAATTACGCGCGTTTTACCCGAACCCGCGCCCGCAATGATCATTACCGGCCCCTTGGTTTGCAATACTGCGGCCTGCTGGGCCGGGTTCAATCCCTTTAAATAATCCAATTACTGTTCCTCTTTTCTGCGTTTGCGAAATTAGGATTTTGAGGCGAAAGGCGAAAGGATAAAGGTGAAAGGTTTCGGAGAAATTCGAATTTGTTATTCTATTTTTAATGTCCACCTTTATACATAAAAAAACCAAAAATCATGATCACAGCAAAAGGCTATGCAGCCCAAACTAACCGTTCCGCACTGGCTCCATGGAACTTCCAACGCCGCGAAGTTGGCCCTCACGACGTGCAATTTGACATTTTGTTTTGCGGGGTCTGCCACTCCGATCTGCACCAGGTACGCGATGACTGGTTTCCTGGCATTTTTCCTATGGTTCCTGGTCACGAGATTGTCGGCCGTGTGGTTAAAGTAGGTGATCAGGTTACTAAATTTAAAGTTGGCGACCTGGCCGGGACCGGCTGTATGGTAGACTCATGCGGGCATTGCGATAATTGCAAAAAGGACCTGGAGCAATACTGTTTTGAGGGGGCCACGTTTACCTACAATGGCATGGAACGCGATGGTTCAATGCCTACCTACGGTGGTTATTCCGATACTATAATAGTTAAGGATGAATTTGTTCTCCATATTTCAGATAAACTCAACCTTGCCGCTACTGCACCTTTGTTATGTGCAGGCATTACTACCTATTCGCCGCTAAGGCACTGGAAAGTAGGCAAAGGGCATAAACTGGCCGTTTTAGGTTTAGGCGGACTTGGCCACATGGCTGTTAAGTTCGGTGTTGCTTTTGGCGCCGAGGTTACCGTACTGAGCACCTCGCCTAAAAAGGAAGCAGATGCCCAAAAATTGGGTGCACATCATTTTGTAGTGACGTCGGACCCTGAACAAATTAAGGCGGCACAGGGTTCGTTCGATTTCATCCTCGATACCGTTTCGGCTGATCACGATTTCAATATGTACCTGTCTATGCTTAAGACTGATGGCGCGATGATATGCGTTGGCATACCATCAAAGCCCGCTCAGATTGCGGCCTTCAGCCTGATAATGGGTCGTAAAAGCGTTGGTGGTTCAGGCATCGGTGGTATCAAAGAAACCCAGGAAATGCTGGACTATTGTGCCGAAAACAACATCGTATCCGATATCGAACTGATTAATATTAAAGACATTACACAGGCCTATGAGCGCATGGAAAAAGGCGATGTACGTTATCGTTTTGTAATCGATATGGCGACCCTTTAAGTCTTTTATCTACAAAACAAAAAAGACCGGATCCTAAAACCCGGTCTTTTTTATTTAAAAGATATGAACCTTCAGGCATCCGCCCTCAGACTTCTAACTTCGTCATTGCGCTTTCCAAACGTTGTTCTTCCTGTCAACATCCGGTAGCTGGTGGTCGGGGTCAATTTCCATCGCTGTAATGGCCGATGTGGATGGATAAATAAATGTCCATACCCCGCCACGCTGCCAGATATTGGCAGGCAGGTGCAGTATTTCGGTTTTGCCGTTTGCCTGGGTTATTTTCAAATCAACTGGCATAGCCATTTTCTCTTTGTTAACAAGCGTTATCTGGGCGCCGTTTTCCGGTTTGTCTTTAACATATTTTACGCCTTGTACGGACTGATCCAGTTTCCAGGTAGTAAAGAACCACGGCTGGAAGAACCAGTTCAGGTCCTCACCGGAAGCATCGTTCATCGCCCTGAAAAAGTCATATGGCAAAGGATGTTTAAATGCCCAGTGTTTAATATAGTTGTGGAAAGCGTAATCAAAACGGTCGGGCCCAAGCACCACGTTGCGTAGCATATCCAGGCCACATGAGGTCTTAACATAATACTGCCCGTATTCATTTTGTGCCTCAGGGGCCACCATCAGCGGGTCCTTTTCGCGTCCCATCATAAAAGCTATCTGGTTTGCAGGGCGGGCTTTCGGATTGTCATATTCGCCATTATTAAACATTTTGGTGGAGTATTCATTGATGAAGGTATTAAAGCCCTCATCCATCCACATATACTTGCGTTCATTGGAACCAACGATCATCGGGAACCAGTTATGGCCTATTTCGTGGGTTATATCACCCCACAGGTTGCCCTTTTTTAAATTGCTTAAGCAGAAGATAATGCCGGGATATTCCATCCCCAATGCCACACCCGATACGCTAACAGCAGAGTTCCATGGATATTCAAAATACTCTTGCGAATAAATTTCCATACTTCCTTTCAGATATTCAGTTGAGCGGCCCCATGAGTCGTTGCCTGAGCTTTCAACAGGGTAGGTCGACATCGCAATGCCTTTCCGGCCCGATGGGAAATTAACCCTTGCAGCATCCCATATAAATGCGTTTGATGCCGCCCATGATACGTCACGGGTATTCAGCATTTTAAAGTGCCAGGTTTTGGTGCCAGTAGCGTTAGCATCTTTGCCAACTTCTTCAGGTGTGATGATCATTACCGTTTTATCGCTGTTGCGCGCATCGGCAAGCCTGCTTTGCTGGGTTGAACTCAATACTTCTTTGGCATTTTCCAAATCACCCGAACCGGCGACTGTCATACTTGCAGGGGTGGTTATAAAGTAGTCGTAATCGCCGTAGTCGCAATAAAACTCGCCTAAGCCCATATAAGGCAAGGTGTTCCAGCCTTCCACATCGTCATAAACACACATGCGTGGATACCATTGCGCAATTTCGTAAACATATCCTTGTTTAAACTTCTTGCGGCCCATACGGTCGGCGCCATAAAAAGGTATCGAGAAGCTGTAGTTTACTTTCACCTTGATTTTTTCGCCTTTGCCTTCCATTGGATTAGTTAGGCGCACCTGCATACGCGCATCTGTAATTACCGGGGTAACGGTATAGGTATCACCCTTATAGGTAACAGATACCGATTCGATATGGTAACCGCCGCGGTTAAATCCTTTCACATCAAAGCGGTCGCCGCCGATCGGAACAGTTGCTGCACCACGTGAATCAGGTTTAAACAAGTTTTGGTCAAGCTGCAGCCACAAATAATCTAATTTATCGGGGCTGTTGTTGGTATAGCTGATAAGTACTTCACCGGTGATTGTTGTGTCTTGTGGTGTTTCATTCAAAGCAGCATGAATAGTATAATCGGCTCGGTTTTGCCAGTAGTTTACGCCTGGTTGTCCGTTGGCCGAGCGCGTATTGCCGCTGGTAACGGGCCAGGTGATGGGTCCAAACACCTCGTTATGATCGTATTTAATGGAATCGGGGCTTTGGGCAAAAGCATTTGCTGTTAGCAAAAGTGCAGCGGCAGTTATGCCAATGCGGTTTAATTTGAAGAAGTTCATTAATTTGAGATTTTGAAAAACAAAGAAACCAAAATTATTTGAGGATGTTTAATTTATGGGGTCGAATGACCGAAATTGTGACAATGGCACATTTTCGAACATTCGTATTACAAAACTTCCAAACGTTATTTGCACTTTAGCCCGATAAAATACCTCAGATGAACCGCCTCGCCAATTCTGCCTCGCCATACCTCCTGCAGCATGCCAATAACCCGGTCGACTGGTATCCCTGGGGCACTGAGGCATTGCAAAAGGCAAAGGATGAAAACAAGCTAATTTTGGTAAGTATAGGCTACTCCGCTTGCCATTGGTGCCATGTGATGGAACACGAAAGTTTTGAAGATGAAAAGGTAGCGGCCGTAATGAACGAATACTTTGTATGTATCAAGGTGGACAGGGAAGAACGCCCTGATATCGATCAGATTTACATGAGCGCCGTTCAGTTGATGACCGGCCGGGGTGGCTGGCCGCTGAATTGCATGTGCCTGCCCGATCAGCGTCCCATATACGGAGGAACTTACTTTCGTAAAAATGATTGGGTGAGCCTATTGTTTAACCTCGCCGATTTTTACAAGAATAAACCGGCTGAAGCCGAAGAATACGCCGTAAAATTAACCGAGGGCATAAGGCAATATGACTCAATTCAATTCAATAGCGAACTGGCGACATATAAAAAGGAAGACCTCGAGCTGATAGTCAGCAACTGGCTGCGCTATTTTGATAAGAAAGAAGGGGGTATGGGTTCCTCACCAAAGTTCCCGATGCCTAACAACTGGCAGTTTTTGATACGGTACGCCCATTTAATGCGGGATGAAACTATTGCAGAACAGGTAAAACTGACGCTGCACAAAATGGCCTTTGGCGGTATTTACGATCATATTGGGGGCGGTTTCGCGCGCTATTCAGTCGACGGCCGCTGGCACGTGCCACATTTCGAGAAGATGCTTTATGATAATGCACAATTATTAAGCCTGTATGCTGAGGCGTCTGTTTGGCAATTCGACGTCCTATACCCTAAAATTGTCAGTGAGATCATAGCCTTCATCAAACGTGAATTAACCTCGCACGAAGGAGGCTTTTATTCTGCTTTGGATGCTGATAGCGAAGGCGTTGAAGGCAAATTTTATACGTTTACAAAGGATTACATCGAAGCCGTATTAGGTGGTGATGCGGAGCTTTTCTGCATCTATTTTAATGTGACAGAGGACGGCAACTGGGAAGAGGAGCAGACCAATGTATTTTTCAGAAAGGAAAGCGATGAACATTTGGCTGATAAGCTGGGATTAACAGTTGACGATCTCACTTCGAAAATTGATGTGGCCCGCGAAAAGGTTTTGGATGCTCGCAGCAAACGTATTCGTCCCGGTTTGGATTATAAAATATTAGCTTCCTGGAACGGCTTAATGCTGAAAGGGCTTTGCGAAGCTTGCCGTGCCTTTAACAGACCGGAATATCTCGAGCTTGCTTTAAAAAATGCCGGATTTATCACTAATAATCTTATCACTAAAGAAGGAAGATTGACCCGCATCTATAAGGGTGAAGCGGTCGCTTTCCTGGATGATTATGCCAACGTTATTGATGCTTTTATAGCCTTATATGAAGTGACTTTTGACGAGCAATGGCTCTATAAGGCAAAAGAATTGACGGATAGCGCCATATCACATTATTACGATGAATCGACTGGCATTTTCTTTTATACCGCAAACGATGATGAGCAACTGATCGCGCGAAAATCCGAAATTATGGATAGCGTGATACCGGCATCTAATTCAGTTGTGGCACATAACCTGAAAAAACTGGGGCTGCTTTTTGATGAGGAGCGATACATTGATATTTCCTCGCAGTTGCTGCGGAATGTGGTAAAGCAAATAGCACAATATGGTTCATCGTACTCAAATTGGGCGATGCTGCTATTAAACGAGGTTTTTGGCCTGTATGAAGTAGCAATAACTGGGAATGGCGCCGAAGCCATGCGTATTGATTTTGAAAAAAATTACGTCCCGAACAAAATTATCTTGGGTGGTAAAAAAGGAAGTTTACCTTTGCTGCACGGGCGGCTTGCTGAAGTAACGCGGATATATGTGTGCAGGGATAAGACCTGCGGCTTACCCGCCGAAAATATTGAGGACGCTCTAAAACAAATAACTAATTAAAAAACTTATCAAAAAAAAGATAGCATGAAGATTGAAGCACAAACGGTAGTGTCATTAACTTACGATTTATACGTTAACGACGAACAGGGTAAAGAAGGTCTGGTTGAAAGCGCTACTGAAGAGCAGCCCTTAACCTTTTTATACGGAGCAGGGCAAATGCTGCCAAAATTTGAGGAAAACCTGAGCACGCTATCTACCGGTGACGAATACGATTTTCATCTGTCTGCTGAAGACGCCTACGGGAATTATGACGAAGAAGCTGTTGCCAATTTGCCTAAACAAATGTTCAATGGGACCGATATGCCCGAAATAGGCAGTATACTTCCGTTGCAGGATAACAATGGCAACCATTTCCAGGGGCAGGTAGTATCAATTGCAGAAGATTCGGTTATCGTTGATTTGAATCACCCTATGGCCGGCCAGGACCTGCATTTTAAAGGCAATATTATTAATGTGCGCCCAGCAACGCCTGAGGAATTATCTCATGGCCACGCGCATGGCCCCGATGGTCATCACCACCATTAATTTCGAACTTCGACATCCTTAATAGAAATCAAGCCCTTCGTCGTTTGTTACCCTGCATTTAATAATAATGCGCGATAATATTGGCGTGCCATTAAATGTTGCCGGGATAAACTGTTTTTCTTCCTCTTTAAAAAACTTCAGCGACATGTTTATGGTCTGGTCGTACTCTATTATGGGTGCCATAAGATGCACTTTGTAACTGGCAAGCCGTCCCAAAGGGCTTATAAGCAATTCTACTTCGGCAACGAAAAATTGTTCATTGCCGCCGTAAGTTGGAAAAGGTGTTTTAAATACATTCAGGTAAGGCAGGAACCCGAAATAGCGGCCGCCTATCTTGAGCGGCTTGGTGATTCGGTCTGAATCAGTAATAGTTTTATCAATCAGGTACTGAAAATCTGATGGCAGCTTTTCCCGTGCCTCGTATTCCAGCGAATCCTTATTGAAGTTGTATCGCTGTAAAAGATTACCCTTTGTACCGTAAAAATTCCAGGTGCCTGTTTTTTTCCCATTAAGATATGCGCCCTCGGCTATCATTATTTTCCGCTTGTAAAAAGCCTGGTAAGACCCATTTTTTGTCTGCTGATCAGCTTTTGAAACGTAGAACATCTCCGTGACCTGGTCATTCAACTTGTTTTTCTTTTCTACAATTTCCTGTGCGACACCGTTTAGGGTACAGAAAAGAATAATAATCGCCGGAAATAATCTGTTATAAGGTATCATGGATTAGCCAATATAGGGCATACCTTATGATAATTCAAAAAATCAATGATATATTGCTGCACAATTCCCTGACTAATAAGACATTTTTTTACCCGTAAGCCCAGTATCATGGCAAACATAAACGATACATCATCCTACAAACCCGTAAGTTTTTCGGTAACAGTCATTACCGAACTTATGATTCCCTCGTACTCCAACTTTGGCGGGAAGATACACGGCGGCATTTTACTTTCACTAATGGATAAAGTAGCCTACGTTTGCGCCGCTAAGCATGCGGGCAATTATTGTGTAACTGCCTCCATTGATACCGTTGATTTTTTGGAGCCGGTTGAGGTGGGTGACCTTGTATCCCTCATGGCATCAGTCAACTATGTGGGCCGCACATCGCTGGTCGTAGGAATCAGGGTAATATCCGAAAATATTAAAACCAATAAAATAAACCATACGAATACCAGTTATTTTACGATGGTGTCCAAAAACGAAGCTAATCAGCCTGTAGAAGTGCCTGGATTGATACTTGAAAATCGCACCCAGGTGCGCCGGTTTATCGAGGCGCGACGGCGTAAACAGCTCAAACAGAACTACAAACACGAAGCTGAGGAAATAATAATGCCCGAGGATGAGGAAATTTGCCGCCAAATGCTTGCAGGTGAGCGTTGTACAATTGCTAATTAAACCCGAACCTTACACTTATTTTAACGTATTAAGAAACCATGAAGGCTATTTTCGTGTTGGCGTTACTATTATTTTTGCAAACCGGGGGTATTGCCCAGTCGGCATCTCAGTTTCCGTCAACAAATGGTACCGTAAATATCCAGCAAAAAGCCATTGATCATCTCAACGATATTGCCTTTAATATTTACCTCGAGGCCCCTGATTCTGCCCGGGCAATAGCCGAAAATGCCCTTTTACTTTCAGAAAAATCGAAATACCAACTGGGAATTGGTCGCAGCTATATGAATGTTGGCCATGTTTACTGGTCGCAGTCTTACTATCCCATTGCTTTATTCTTTCTCAATAAAGCTTTAATGAATTTGCCACAGGATAAACCTCAATACATTTCCAATTGCTATAATATTATAGGCCGTACTTATGCTGATTTGAAAAACTATAAGGATGCGCTTATCAATCTGGACAAATCAGCACAGTTTGCGCATGGAGATCCTGATTTGCTGGCAGAAGTCTATAGTGAACGTTCACTCGTTTACAAGCGTACAGGTAGGTTTGATGACGCTTTAGCCAACGCAAAACGAGCTTTGGTACTGAATAAAATTGCCCATGACCAAAGCAATGAGGCTGTCCTTTATGGAAGACTGAGCGGTATATACCAGTATAAAAATGAAGATAAGTTAGCGCTGGCCTATTCTGATACTGCTTTAAAAGCGAGCTTTGCAACGCATAATAAAAGGCTGCGTGCCACCACTTATGTGGCGTATGGCGAGATATATGAGCACATGCACGACTATGACAAAGCGATTTTTTATGCGAACAAAGGCGGCGATCTCGCGGATAGTATAGGCGTGGTAGATGCGATAACCGCAGCTTATAAAATATTGATAAGCAGCTATGAAGGCAAAAACGATATGAAGTCGGCTATGACGTATCAAAAAAGGTTTAATAAAATGCAGGATAGCCTGAATACTTTTAATAAGAATAAAAATACGGACCT
The DNA here is from genome assembly GCA_043739405.1 of Mucilaginibacter sp. GTDB lineage: Bacteria > Bacteroidota > Bacteroidia > Sphingobacteriales > Sphingobacteriaceae > Mucilaginibacter. Next base: position 34,685 of record JAYUEE010000005.1, read on the forward strand.
GATAAAAGATTATTTCGCGCTGAATAGCAGGCTGAATGATATGGCAGCCAATGAGCATAACCAATCGGAGATAAAAGAGAAAGTGAAACTACAAAGGGTAATCATAATCACTCTGTCATTGTCGCTGGTTGTTATGGTGGTACTCCTGTCCGTAACCTATTACTTTTATAAGCAAAAGAAGATATTCAGCGAGAAGCTGACCGAACAAAAACAAGTGATCGAGGCCCAAACCGCCAACCTGGAAACCTTAAGTAAAATAAAGGACAAATTGCTGGCTGTAATAGCGCATGACCTGCGCACACCGCTTGCCAATCTGCGTAATATATCCGATATGTTTGACGCTGATTACCTGTCGAATGAAGAGGTCCATTTTTTAATGAAGGATGTCAACCCGACTGTAAAAAGTGCGGAGTTAACGCTTTCAAACTTGCTGGAGTGGGCCGGCAGCCAGATGAAAGGGCAGCGTATTAACGTATCACAACTGGATATTTTCGAACTGGGGACCGAGATGGAACAAACCTTTACGCAGGCACTGCAAAAAAAGAACATCGAGTTCCTGAATCAGGCTAGTCCTGGCAATTCGGTATTGGCTGATGAGAACCAAATCAAGGTGGTGTTGCGAAACCTGGTAAGCAACGCTATTAAATTTACTGACACCAACGGCCGTGTTATCCTCAAATCAGAAATTGAAGATAGTAAAATTATTATCAGTGTGGAAGATAACGGTAAGGGTATGAGTGCAGGGGAGATAAGTAAACTGTTTGTTGCGCAAACCCACTTTTCGCAGCGTGGCACATCCGGCGAAAGCGGCACTGGCATTGGCTTGATGCTTTGTAAGGAACTGGTGGAACTGAACGGTGGCAGTTTATGGATTGAGTCAACCCCCGGCAAAGGCAGCACTTTTTACTTCAGCTTGCCAATGGATGCCGAATACGCCTAATGCGATTGGTATGCAGATAAAACACTAACGGCCGTTTTTTTGCTGCAAAACAGAATTGTGAAACTCCTTCTCTGCTATTTCTGTAATTATTTCAATATCCAATGGTTTCGAGATAAATCCTTTAACTATCGGATTAACCGATGCCCTGTCTTTATCGCGCCAATCAAGCGAGGACGATAAAATGTAAATATTGATCTGCATTTTTACTTCTTCGCTGAACTTTTCATATTGTTCCAAAAATTCCCAACCATTAATTCTGGGCATATTGATGTCAAGAAAAAGTATGGTGTTACCAAACTCTGCTGCATATTTTTCTTGTATAAATTCAAGCCCCTTTGCGGGATAGGTAAACGCTTGTACATCCGTTTCTTCCCCCAGGGTGTCTTTTAAAATCATATCATGCAGCAGGTTAGTAAAGCTGTCATCATCAACAAGAATAAATTTCAGATATGTGCTCATATCGCAAATTCAATTTTAAATTCAGTTCCTACATTTTCCTCGCTCTTTATGCTTATTTTTCCGCCAAGGGTTTCTACCTGTGTTTTTACCATAAAGAGGCCTATTCCTTTACCATCAATATTTTCATGAAAGCGCTTATATAAGCCGAAAACCTGCCCGCCTTTTTTATTAAGATCTATGCCCATTCCATTATCGCTAAAAGTCAATTCGATCCTGTTTTTCAACATGTGGCTCATAATTTCAATCACACAGTGATTATCTGGCTGGCGGTATTTGATACTGTTTGAAATAAGATTTAAAAATATGCTGTACAAATAGGGCTTTATAGTGAAATACTCATTGATATCAGGAAAATTATATTTTATTTCTATGTCGTCCTTATCTATCAGGTGCGACATACTGGCCTTTATATCATCAACCAACCCCGAAAAATTAACTATTTCTTTGGCTTCATTAATTTTGCCTTTCACCTGTAAAACATGGTTAAGATCGTGTATAACCTCGTCAATTTTTATGACCGATGTGTGAATCCCTTTGTTAAGTATCACTTTTTCTTCGGTGCTTAATCCGGTATCATGTAAAGCATTAGAAGCACCCATAATATTGGCCACCGGAGCCCGCAGGTTATGGGAAACGATATAAGCGAATTGTTCAAGTTCTTTATTACGTTGCAGTAGTTCATCCACCATTTTTATGCGCTCAATTTCCGCCAGTTTTAACTCCGCGGCCCGCTTTTCCTTCTCATTATTTTGAAAAACCAGTTCAATGTTGGCTATGGTTAACTCTATCGCCCGCTTCCCTTTTTCTTCATTTTGAAACAAAAGCTCCTTATTGGCTACCAGCAATTCTTCGGCGCGCTTTTCTTTTTCTTCATTTTGAAACAAAAGTTCCTTATTGGCTATCAATAGTTCAGCAGCGCGGCTCCCCTTTTCTTTGTTTTGAAACAAAAGCTCATCATTTGCTATTAATAATTCCGCTGCCCGTTTCCTTTTTTCTTTGGCTTGATACAGATACTTGCCCGCAACAACTAATAGTAGAATGGTGAGCGCCGCCATCGATATAAATACAACTAGCGAAAACCGGCCGAAAGCTACCTCGTTGCTCGTATTTATTTGCTTTCGCAGCTTTAATAAGATGTCTTCACGCTCCTGGATGGCGTTAGCAATTTGGTTGATTCGGTTTGTAAAATGTTTACGTCGTTTGTCTGCAGTGTAGGCAATAACCGCTGATAAGCCTTGTTTCCGTCTTAATTCAATCGTTTGGGTGGAATAATTCACCAGCTTATGCATGTATAAGTCAAGTGAATCTATAAGTTTTTGCTGTGCGGGATTATCACGTGTAAGCCGCTTGAGCAGCCCGATATAAATAAAAGCTGCTTTTTGAGTGTGATTTAAGGGCTCCAGGAATACGCTATCATCCGTAATTAAAAAATCCCTCGAAGTAATTTGCATCTCCCTGGCAAGGGAACGTACGTTAGAGGTTTGTATGATAACTTGCTCGGTATGCTGCACCCATTGTTCGGAGTCGAGAAGCTTTTGATCGCTTTTATAAACCGCATAACCTAATGCCAGGTTGATTCCCAGGATGACGAAAGAAAGTATAAAAAGCTTATAACGCACACTGATTTTCATCCCTGTCCTTTTTTTTCTCCTTATAAATGACTATTGGTGATGTTTGCCAGGTAGCGCGGAGGTGTTCTGTAAGTAGAAAGCTTTAGTTAGCAACGAGGAGATAAGATTCTTTGATTAACTAAAAGCTTATTATTCGTCCGGTAAAATGGACCATATTTCCTTTCAGTACAACCTTTAGGTGTGGATATTGTTTTATATTTAATTATTACTTAAATATAAGATATTATTAATTGGTGTTTAATTAATAATATCTTATATTAATTTTTTTAACCATAGGAGGGGGCTTGCTGCAATCTGACCGGGAAGGAGCTTTTTTTGCAAGATTTAATTGCTCTAAACGATCAGGAAAATCTTAAAATCAGGAAAATCTTCAATTCGCATAATGTCCCTTTGTAAAAATTACATGTAGTATTTGTGCTTTTTCTAAATGTAATTTATAAATTAGGCAGCCCCAATTAAGTGTAAACCAAACACCCGTCCCGATGAAAAATAAAATGTGCACCAGGCTTGCTTTGCTGTTTTTCTGTGTCAGCTTTCTATCCATTACGACCCACGCACAAGAAAATACTTTAGGCATTTTTGACGGCCAGGGTGATATCGGGCCTGTCAAGCACGCCGGCAGTGGTACTTATTACAACAAAACGCAGGTGTATCAATTGCAAGGCGCCGGCACCAATATTTGGGGCACGCATGATGAGTTCCATTATGTATGGAAAAAGATGAAAGGCGATTTTATCCTGCGTACCAATATTGCATTTAAAGGTAAAGGTGTTGAGGAGCACCGCAAAGTAGGCTGGATGGTGCGTAGTTCACTGGATACCAATTCAGCTCATGTTAGCGCTGTAGTCCATGGCAGTGGATTGACTTCGCTCCAATTCAGGCGAAAGTCAAGTGCTGCAACCGAAGAAAAGAAATTTGAATTGGTTGGCGCGGATGTTGTCCAGCTCGAAAGAAAAGATGGTGTTTATACCATGTCTGTGGCGCATAAAGGCGAAACTTTTGTGAGTGAAAAACTCGACAGCCTTGATATTGGTGATGATGTTTATGTTGGACTGTTTATTTGCTCACACAATCCAAATGTTTCAGAACAAGCTTTATTTAATAACGTACGCATTGTGGTTCCCGCTCCAAAAACACTGGTACCTTATCGCAATTACATTGGCAGCAGCATCGAGATACTGGATTTGGCAAACCAGAATAGTAAAATTATTTATCAGATTTCATCCTCTTTACAAGCGCCCAACTGGACGCAGGACGGCAAGACACTTATTTATAACCGTGATGGAATACTCTATCATTTCGATTTGGCAACAAATACACCCACACCTATCAATACAGGGGTGGCTATTCATAATAATAACGACCATGTGATATCATTTGACGGCAAAATGCTGGCGGTAAGCAGTGGTAATGGTGCATCGGGGGCGTCGGTTGGCTTTACGGTGCCAATAGGTGGCGGTGAAGCCAAACAGATAACACCAACAGGGCCGTCCTATATGCACGGCTGGTCGCCTGATGGCAAGTACATTGTTTTTTGCGGTGACAGGAATGGTAATTTTGATGTTTATCGTATCCCCTCAGACGGCGGCCCGGAAGTTAGGCTGACGGATGCTCCCGGATTAGATGACGGTCCCGAATACAGCCCGGATGGCAAATATATTTACTTCAACTCGGTGCGCAGCGGCCTAATGCAGGTTTGGCGCATGAAAGCCGATGGCAGCGAACAGACACAGATAACCAATGACGATTACGATAACTGGTTCCCGCATGTATCCCCTGATGGCAAATGGATTGTTTATATAACTTTTAATAAGGACGAGGTGGCACCCGGCGACCATCCTTTTTATAAACACGTTTATTTGAGGGTTATGCCGGCAGGTGGCGGCCCATCCAAAGTAGTAGCTTATTTGTATGGTGGGCAGGGTACTATTAATACACCATCATGGGCGCCCGATAGCAGGCATCTGGCGTTTGTAAGTAATTCAAGTTTGTTATTCCCGGTATTTCCGATAGGCCAATAATTCATTTAAATAAAAACTATAAAAATGAACAGTTCACGAAGAGATTTCATCAAAAATACAGCCCTTGTGGTTGCAGGTTCAGCCTTATTGCCACGAAACGTATTTGCGGCGCCCAAAAAAATAGAGCGGGTAGGTATCCAGCTTTATTCGGTACGCGAAGCCATGAGTAAGGACCCGGCCGGCTCGCTCAAAAAACTGGCCGATATGGGTTATATATTCGTGGAGCATGCTAACTATATCAACCGCAAGTTTTATGGCTATGAGCCGAAGGAATTTAAAAAACTCCTGTCCGGAATGGACCTGCAAATGCCAAGCGGGCATACCGTGATGACTGCTCACGATTGGGATGATACAAAAAATGATTTTACCGATAAATGGAAATATACCATTGAGGATGCTGCTACGGTCGGCCAAAAATATGTGATCAGCCCCTGGCTGGATGAAGGCTTGCGCCACGATATGGATAAACTGAAAAAATTTATGGACCAGTTTAACAAATGCGGTGAGCTTTGCAAAGCCTCGGGGATGAAATTTGGCTACCACAACCACAATTTTGAGTTCAATACCAAAGAAGGCGATGTGACCTTATTCGATTATATCCTTGCTAATACCGACCCGAATTTAGTTGCCCAGCAAATGGACGTAGGCAATATGCTTGGCGCCGGTGGTATAGCTTTGGACCTGCTGAAAAAATACCCGGGCCGTTTTGAACTGATGCACGTGAAGGATGAGATAAAAAGCGATACCGGCCAGGGCATGGACGGCTACGACAGTACGATACTTGGAACAGGTGTAATGCCGGTTAAGGATATTATAAAAGAAGCCCGGAAAAACGGCGGAACCACCTGGTTTATCATCGAGCAGGAGTCCTACCAGGGTAAGGATCCCTTTGATTGTGTAAAAATTGATTTACAAACCATGAAAAAGTGGGGCTTTTAACTTATTCTTTTATAAATTTCCTGAGAATTAATCTTGAGCAGTAAATGTGAAAGCAATTACCCCATTTTTTTCGGGTTACTACTTTTATAATGGCTCTTATACATCTATATTGTCCAAGTTTAAAAAACCTTTCCCTGGCGTTTTAAACCTGCAATTTAACCTATTTTGAAATGGACAGGCGTTCAGCTATACGAAATCTTGCTTTAGTTATTGGTAGTGCAGCATTGTTGCCTCGTTGCACCATGAAATCTCCGGTTGTACATCACAAGCATTTTGATGTTAACATGGACCAGGAAATGCTTGTGGCGGATATGGCAGAAACCATTATCCCCAAAACAGCAACCCCAGGGGCAAAAGATTTGAATCTTGACCAATTTGTATGGTTGATGCTTGACGATTGCTCAAAAAAGGCTGATCAGCAAGCATTTTTTAAAGGTATGGGTCAGTTTAACGATCTCACCAAAAAAACCTATAACAAAAGCTTCTCAGAGTGTACCAAAGACGAAAGACTTTCGCTGCTGAATACCTTTGAAAAGAAACCTGAACAGAAAAACCCGAATCCCAATGATAAATATTCTAAGGAGCTGCATGCCTTTTTCGGCACTTTAAAAGGGCTCACCGTTTTCGGCTATGCCGAATCTCAATATTTCATGACCAAAGAAATTGTCTATGAGCTTGTTCCCGGCAGGTATAACGCTCATTTCCCGGTTAAAAACTTGAAAGCAGCAAAAAATGTCTAATCTGAATATTGACAGCGTGAAAGAACGCACCTTCGATGCCATTGTAATAGGTTCGGGCATGAGCGGCGGCTGGGCAGCTAAAGAGTTGACCGACAAAGGGCTCAAAACCCTGATACTGGAACGCGGCCGTGATGTAAAGCATATTAAAGATTATCCTACTACCAACCTTTACCCCTGGGAGTTTAAGCATCGCGGCGAGATGCCGATGGATGTGCAGGAGGCCAATCCGATAGTAAATCGTTGCTACGCTTTCCACGAAGATGCTGCCCACTTTTTTGTGAAGGACAATGAGCATCCTTACGTGCAGGAAAAACCATTTGACTGGATTCGCGGCTACCAGGTAGGCGGTAAGTCGCTAATGTGGGCGCGTCAAACACAGCGCTGGAGCGATTTTGATTTTGAGGGACCCGCGCGCGATGGCTTTGCAGTAGACTGGCCTATACGATATAAGGATATAGCACCATGGTACAGTCATGTGGAATTATTCGCAGGTATCTCAGGTAATAAAGATGGCATTCCCGAATTACCTGATGGCGAATTTTTGCCTGCATTTCCTTTAAATGCTGTTGAAGAATATTTCAGCAAGCATGTGGCTGTCACTTATAAAAACCGCCACATCATAAGTGCCCGTTGCGCACATCTTTCCAAACCCAATCAAATACATTTAGACCAGGGCAGGGCTCAATGCCAGGAACGTACGCTTTGCCAGCGGGGCTGTCCTTTCGGCGGATATTTCAGCGCTAACGCCTCTACTATTCCATGGGCGCTAAAATCGGGTAAGGCTACATTAAGGCCGTTCTCGGTTGTAGAATCTGTGATTTACGATGAGAAAAAAGGCAAAGCCGTCGGCGTTCGTATTATTGATACCAATACCAAGCAAACAACAGAATATTACGCACGCATCATTTTTGTGAATGCGGCGGCCTTAAATACTAATTTGATATTGCTAAATTCCAAATCAAATCGTTTCCCCAATGGTTTGGGCAATGATAGCGGGGTATTGGGCAAATACGTTGCCTTTCATAATTATTCAGCACACATCGGCGCCGAAGTTGAAGGTTTTGAAGAATGGGCAACCGATGGCCGAAACCCGGCTGGTGGTGGTTACATACCGCGTTTTCGGAACGTTTATAAACAGGAAACAGATTTCCTTCGTGGCTATGCGAGCGGACTTGGCGCCTATCGTGGCTATAAACATAGCTATGATGGCGTTGGGGAAGACTTCAAAGCCGGTTTATCGAAAAAAGAATATGGCTCATGGTATGCATATTCGCACATGATGGGCGAAACGATTCCTAAAGCAACCAATTATGTCGCGCTTGACGCTGATAAAAAAGACCCATGGGGAATTCCTCAACTGAAAATATCTGTCGATTATGACGATAACGACGAAAAGATGAGGAAAGATTATGTGGAGCAACTGACAGAAATGTTTACAAGCGCAGGTTTCAAAAACATCAAGGCCGAAACCAATCACCAGGCGCCGGGATTAGATATTCATGAGATGGGCGGTGCAAGGATGGGTAATGATCCTAAGACTTCTGTTCTGAACAAATGGAACCAGGTACATGCCTGTCAGAACGTATTTGTAACGGATGGAGCAAGCATGACGTCTACCTCATGTCAGAACCCTTCGTTAACTTATATGGCGTTAACAGCGCGGGCCGTTGACCATGCCGTTAGCGAAATGAACAAAGGGAATATTTAGTCTAAAAATAGGCCAATCTTACCTATTGTGTAAAAAAAACACAATGAAACAAAAAATGAAAAATAAAAATTCCTACATTAGTCGGAGTAACCAATTAAAACCAATAAAATAACTATGTCTGCAAACACGTATGACGCTATCGTCATTGGCTCAGGGATATCAGGTGGCTGGGCAGCAAAAGAATTAACAGAAAAAGGCCTAAAAACCATCATGCTGGAGCGTGGTCGGGATATTGTGCACATTAAAGATTATGTAAATGCCAACAAAGCGCCCTGGGAATTTGCCCACCGCGGCGAACGGACAACTCAAATGACGAAGGACTATCCCGTATTAAAAAGGGATTACCCGCTGAACGAAACCAACCTTGATTATTGGGTGGATGAGAAAGAAAGCCCTTACGTGGAAGTTAAACGGTTCGACTGGTTCAGGGGCTATCACGTAGGTGGGCGCTCATTGATGTGGGGCAGGCAAAGTTATAGGTGGCACGATACTGATTTTGAAGCAAATGCTAAAGACGGCCATGGTGTTGATTGGCCGATTCGTTATAAGGACCTGGCACCGTGGTACGACCATGTTGAAGGTTTTGCAGGGATATCCGGTAACCTCGACAATGTACCAATTCTTCCTAATGGCAACTTCATGCCGCCTATGGAAATGAACTGTGTGGAAAAGGACGTGGCTGCCCGTTTTAATGCGCATTATAAAGAACAGGATCGCCATATGATCATTGGCCGTACGGCAAATATCACCAAGCCTTTGCCGGGGCGCACCAACTGCCAGTATCGTAATAAATGCTGGTTAGGTTGCCCGTTTGGAGCTTATTTCAGTACGCAATCGTCGACGCTTCCGGCAGCGGTAGCTACCGGTAACCTGACGTTAAGGCCATGGTCGATAGTGACGAAGATATTATACGATAAGGATACCAAAAAAGCCAAGGGAGTTGAAGTGCTGGATGCACAAACCAACAAGACTTATGAATATTTCGCAAAAATCGTTTTTGTTAATGCTTCTACGCTGAACTCGGCCTGGGTATTGATGAATTCGGCTACCGATATCTGGCCGGATGGCTTAGGCAGCAGCAGCGGCGAATTGGGCCACAACCTGATGGATCACCATTTGGGCGTAGGCGCAGGCGGCGTTGTTGAAGGCTACGATGATAAATATTATTTCGGCCGGAGGGCCAACGGTATTTATATTCCGCGTTTCAGGAACCTGAATGGCGAAAAACGCGATTATGTCCGCGGATTTGGTTACCAGGGTGGCGCGGGTCGTGAAGAATGGGGCCGTAGCATCCCTGAATTCAGTATTGGCGGTGCATTTAAAGATGCATTGAGCGAACCGGGAGAATGGACCATGGGCATTGGCGGTTTCGGCGAAACTTTGCCTTACCACGAAAATAGGGCCTACCTGGATAAAACCAAAAAGGATAAATGGGGCCTGCCAGTATTAGCAATAGATGCAACCGTGAAGGAAAACGAGATGAAGATGCGCATTGATATGGCTAACGATGCTAAGGAAATGATGGAAATGGCCGGTGTTAAAAAGGTTGGCCTTTACAACAGCGAACCTGTACTGGGTCGTGGAATCCACGAAATGGGGACTGCCCGTATGGGTCGCGATCCTAAAACTTCGGTACTGAACGAATGGAACCAGGTATGGGACGCCAAAAACGTATTTGTTACCGATGGCGCTTGTATGGCATCAACAGCTTGCCAAAACCCATCATTAACTTATATGGCATTAACCGCCCGTGCAGCTAATCATGCTGTTGAGGAACTTAAAAAAGGAAATATTTAGTTTTAAATAGATACCTATGACTGAAGAATCTAAAGAATTACCGCAGGATCCCAGCAGGCGGGATTTTATAAAAAAAGGCGCACTTGCTGCTGCCGGATTTATGATCGTTCCACGCTATGTATTGGGTGGTAAGGGTTATCGCGCGCCGAGCGACATGTTAAGCGTTGCCGGTGTGGGAGCAGGTGGTAAGGGACAAAGCGATATAGCTAACTTCGCGAAAAGCGGGAAAGCCAACATTGCTTTCCTGTGCGATGTGGATGACCGCCAGGCTGCCAGAACTATAAAAAACTTTCCGAAAGCCAAATATTACAAGGATTGGCGCGAACTGCTGGATAAAGAACATAAAAATATTGACGCGGTGTCGGTTTCAACACCCGACCATAATCACGCTATCATAGCCTATTCCGCAATGCAGTTGGGCAAGGGCGTATATGTTCAAAAACCATTAACGCACGATATTTGGGAAGCAAGGTTGCTAACCGAAGCTGCCAAAAAATACCAGGTGGTTACACAGATGGGGAACCAGGGTTCATCAAATGAGGGTACCCGTTTAATGTCAGAATGGTATGATGCCAATCTGATAGGTGACGTACATACCATTTATTGCTGGACAAACCGTCCTGTTTGGCCGCAGGGTATTGCATGGCCTAAGCCCCAGGCAAATATCCCAAAAGAATTAGATTGGAACCTGTGGCAGGGCACAGCCGCGGCTACAGATTATGTAGATAACCTGTTGCCGTTTAACTGGCGCGGTTGGTGGGCTTACGGCACAGGCGCGCTGGGAGATATGGGCTGTCACCTGGTTGAAGCACCTTTCAGGGTACTCGACCTGCAATATGTGAAGGACGTACAGGCCAGCGTAGGCACAGTATATACCGGTGAATTTACGGAAGGACATTTCCCTGAGAGCTGCCCTCCGTCAAGCCACATCACTTTGACTTTCCCGAAAACTCATAAAACTAAGGGCGATGTTACTATGCACTGGATGGATGGCGGTATAGAGCCTGAAAGACCGGTGGAATTGGGTGCCAATGAAAAATTTGGCGGTGAAGAAGGCAACGGCTGTTTGTTTATTGGTACTAAAGGCAAAATGTACTCCAGTACCTATTCGGATGCCGCTCACCTGTTGCCGAGCTCGCGCATGCAGGAAGATAAAGTGAAGAATGTTAAACAGCGCTGGGCGCGCGTACCTGGTGGTGCTGACGGCCATTATGCGCAATGGGTTGAAGGGTGCCTTGCCGGATACGGTAAGACCGAGTTAAGTTCGTCTTTTGATAAGGCGGGCCCGCTTACCGAGGCATTGCTGATGGCCAACTTAGCGGTGCGTGGGCACAGCCTGAATGGCGGCCGGATCAAGCTCGAATGGGATAACGAAGCTATGAAAGTGAGCAACTTTGATGCCGTTAATAAATACATTAAGCGCGATTACAGGGATGGATTTGTGTTGAAAGCGTAATTGTAGCAAATAGTCGGAAAGACGGAAAGACCGGAAGTCCGAAAGATTAAAATTTGTAATAAATTAATTTTAAGTTTGATATAACTTCCGGACTTTCGGTCTTACACCGACTTCCGGACTAACCAATAAATCAACAATAAAAATGAATAGAAGAGATGCTATAGGAAGAGTCGCCCTGATCATGGGAGGCACGCTGATAGGCGCCGAGTTTTTGCTGTCGGGATGTAAACCACATGCTCCCGCTACATTAGCGAATTTATTTGATGAGGATCACGTTGCTTTCCTGGATGAGGTAGCTGATACCATTTTACCCGATACGGCCAGCAGCCCCGGCGCTAAAGCCGCCAAAGTTGGGTCGTTTATGACTGTAATGGTGCGTGATTGCTACGAACCGGCCGACCAGGATATATTTGTGAAAGGCATTGGCAAAATTGATGAAGCCAGCAACAAAAAGTTCAGCAAGAACTTTATGGACCTTGACGCTACGCAGAAAACAACTCTGCTGACCGACCTTGACAAAGAGCAGGAAGCCTACTCGAAATCCAAAAAACCAAAGGACCCAAATCATTATTTCAGGATGATGAAAGAGCTTACCTTGTTCGGTTATTTTACATCGGAAGTGGGCGCCACTAAAGCATTGCGCTATGTGCCGGTTCCGGGAAGATTTGACGGCTGTATCCCTTACAAAAAAGGCGATAAGGCTTGGGCGTTGTCCTAGGCCATTTATTTTTTTCTAACCTAAAACACACGTTTACACATTATTATGAGCAAAAGAAAATTGCGCATGGGCATGGTTGGCGGTGGTAAGGACGCATTTATTGGCGCCATACACCGCATTGCCTCAAATATGGATGGTTTAATTGAATTGGTGTGCGGCGCACTCAGCATAAACGAAGAGATAGCCAGGGAAAGCGGTAAAATGCTTTTTTTACCCGAGGACCGAACCTACACCAATTACGAAACGATGATTGCGGCAGAAAGTAAGCTTCCTGCTGATAAGCGCATGGATTTTGTGACCATCGTTACGCCAAATTTCGCGCATTTTGCGCCCGCTATGCTGGCGCTCGAAAACGGGTTTAATGTCGTGATCGAAAAGCCTATCACATTTACTTTGGACGAAGCCAAACAACTGAAGAAAAAACTGGATGAAACCGGTTTGATGTTGTTGTTGACGCATACTTATTCGGGCTACCCGATGGTAAAAGAGGCAAAGCAAATCGTAAAAAATGGCAAACTGGGCAAAATAAGGAAGATATATGTTGAATATCACCAGGGCTGGCTGAGCAAACTTTCTGAAAGGGAAGGCAACGCACAGGCTGCCTGGCGCACCGACCCAAAACGCTCTGGAAAGAGTGGTTGTATGGGCGATATTGGCACACATGCAGCACATTTGGCCGAATATATTTCGGGATTGAAAATCACACAAATGTGTGCTTCGCTTAATACGGTTGTTGAAGGACGTATGCTGGATGATGATGGTGCGATTTTATTGCGGTTCGAACAAAATGCAACCGGCGTACTAACTGCATCACAAGTAGCAGCAGGTGAAGAAAATGCGCTTAAAATTCGCGTTTACGGTGAGAATGGCGGCCTTGAGTGGGCACAGCAGGAACCAAATACACTGACGATAAGATGGGGTGATAAACCGGCTGAAACTTTAAGGGCGGGCTCAAACTACGGCGATAGGGAATCAACTTATGCTACGCATAATTGTCGCACGCCAGGTGGGCATCCGGAGGGTTATTTGGAAGCATTCGGTAACCTTTACCGGAATTTTGCATTGAGCCTGAGCGCTAAATTGAATAACGAAGAACCGAGCAAGGAATGGCTCGACTTTCCGGGAATTGAAGACGGTATCAGGGGTATGGCCTTTATTGATAATGTAGTAGCCTCGAGCCAGTCGGATAAAAAATGGAATGATTACGTTATCAACTAACTATTATGAGAACCATTAAGGGCCCGGCAATATTTATAGCACAATTTATAGGCGACCAGGAACCGTTTAACAGTCTTCCATCAATTTGTAAGTGGGCAAAAAACCTTGGTTATAAGGCCGTTCAGCTGCCAACTAATGACCTGAGGTTTATTGATGTTCAAAAAGCAGCCCAAAGCAAAACTTATGCTGATGAGGTCAAGGGCATCGTCAATGAAGCCGGCTTAGAAATATCCGAATTATCAACCCATTTGCAGGGACAATTGGTTGCTGTAAACCCGGTTTACGACGACCTTTTTGATGCCTTTGCACCGCAGCAATACAAAAACAATCCTGCCGAAAGGCAAAAATGGGCAGTACAGCAGGTAAAAGATGCTGCAAAAGCCTCCCAAAACCTGGGTTTAAATGCTAGCGTTACTTTTAGTGGCGCCTTACTTTGGCCCATGATGTACCCCTGGCCACAGCGCCCGCAAGGGATTGTTGAAACCGGTTTTACCGAGCTGGCTAAAAGATGGAAACCTATCCTTGATGTTTACGAGGATTGTGGTATTGATCTTTGCTATGAAGTACATCCCGGCGAAGATTTGCATGATGGTATTACCTACGAGATGTTTTTGGAAAAAGTAAACAATCACAAACGTGCTTGCTTATTGTATGACCCTTCGCACTTCGTTTTACAATGCCTGGATTATTTGGAATATATCGACAATTACCACGAACGAATCAAAATGTTCCATGTTAAGGACGCGGAGTTTAACCCAACAGGTAAACAAGGCGTTTACGGCGGTTACCAGAATTGGATCGACCGCGCAGGGCGTTTCCGTTCGCTGGGCGATGGGCAGGTTGACTTTAAATCAATTTTTAGTAAATTAACCGCTTACGATTATACGGGATGGGCCGTATTGGAGTGGGAATGTGCATTAAAAAACTCTGAAGACGGTGCAAGAGAAGGCGCCGAATTCATTAAAAATCATATCATACGGGTTACAGATAAAGCTTTTGACGATTTTGCAGCATCCGGTGGGGATGAGGCCTTTAACCGCAAAACATTGGGATTAAAATGAGAAGAAACATCCCGAAACCAATAAATCAGACCAATTAAACCTAAAAACAATAATCATGCAATCTATTAACCGTACACAACTTTTCAGGGCAAGTTGCCTGTCATTGCTGGTAACATCATTATCATTTGGCATCAGGGCCGGTATCCTAAATAAACTCGGAACAGATTTTCACCTGGATAAGACACAGTTAGGTTCTATCACAGCTACTGCATTTTGGGGCTTTCCATTGGCAGTAGTAATAGGCGGTGTTATTGTTGACATTATCGGGATGAAACGTTTGCTGGTAATAGCATTTTTATTTCATTTAGCGGGGATTGTACTTACCGTATGCACGCCATTGTTTTCGAGCGGTTATTGGCCTCTGTTCATTTCTACTTTACTTATCGGGCTTGCTAATGGTACTGTTGAAGCCGCTTGTAATCCGTTGGTAACAGCCTTATACCCTGATAACAAAACAACAAAATTGAATCACTTTCATCTTTGGTTTCCGGGCGGAATTGTGATTGGTACGTTAATCGTGCTGTTGCTTAACAAGGTAAATATAGGCTGGCAAATACAAGTGGGCATAATGCTGATACCAACGCTAATTTATGGCTATCTCTTTTCAAAACTTGATTTCCCGGTTACCGAGAGGGTTGCATCGGGTGTTTCAATGGGTGGCATGTACAAAGCGCTTTGGAACCCATTATTCCTCTTCATGTTCATTTGCATGTTTGGTACAGCTATAACCGAATTATTCACCGGGCAATGGATAGATGTGCTGCTGAAAAATGTCACGGATAACGCGATACTAATATTAACCCTGGATACGGGCGTAATGGTTATCGGGCGTGGATTTGCTAAACCTGTTCTAAAGTTGGTACCTCCTGAAGTCCTGTTATTGATCTCAACGATTTTGGCCGCAACGGGTATTTATATGCTGAGTACGGTGACTGGTCCGGCAATATATGCAGCCGCTATTATATTCGGTATGGGTGTTTGCTATTTCTGGCCGACAATGCTTGGCTTCGTCAATACCAATATTCCAAAAACGGGCGCCCTGGGTCTTAATCTAATGGGCGGCGCAGGCATGTTTGCTGTTTCTCTTTATTTGATTATCATGGGAAAACATTATGATAATATTGTAGCCGCAGCACATGGTGATAACAGCACCGCAGGTCAGCAGCTTTTACATATTACCTTTTTTATCCCGCTTGGATTAATAGTGGCATTTACCGGCTTAGTTATCTATATGCGTTCGCGAAATAAAACAAAACCTTTACAGCAGGTAGCTGTATAAATTATGGCCGGATTGTTTAAATTGCAAGCCAAACAAACAGATTAATCACGACAACCCATTTATTAGTACAATGAAACCATCATGAGCTACAAAACAAAAATCAAATTGCTCATGATAGCTTCATTACTATTAAAAAACAAATTACTACAATGAAAAAATTATTCCTCGTTCTTGGTGTAAGTTTAACTATCGCAGCCTGCGGTGGCAGTAAATCCGGTGGTGACTCAACTGACAGTACCGGCGTTAAAAAAGACTCAAGCGCGGTAAGTACAACGGCGTTAGCACCTGGTGCACAATTGTTAGCTAAATCGGATTGCCTGGGGTGCCACAAAGAGCAGGAAAAGTTGATAGGCCCTGCCTATGCCGATGTGGCGGCCAAGTATTCGCCCGCTACGCCTGCCATAATAGATACACTCGCTAATAAAGTGATGAAAGGTGGCAGCGGTCATTGGGGAACAGTAGCAATGAGCCCGCATCCTGCACTGTCAAGCGATGATGCACACACCATGGTTAAATATATTCTATCGTTAAAAAAGAAATAACCGTTACTAAACTCCCGATAAATGACTCCGTACATACGTCTCAAACTGTCTACAATGATGTTCCTGGAGTTTTTTATCTGGGGCGCATGGTTTGTAACGATGGGGACGTATTTGACTACAACGTTGCACGCAACGGGGACACAGAACGGCGGTGCATACGCTACGCAGGCATTGGGCGCTATTATTGCGCCTTTCGTCGTTGGTCTTATAGCGGACAGATATTTTTCTGCACAAAAAATACTTGGGGTACTTCATATTATCGGTGCTGTTTTGTTGTTTTTCGAATCGATCGCGCCGGATTTTTCCTCCTTTTACCCCGGAATTCTGGCCTATATGATCATCTACATGCCTACATTGGCACTGGTCAATTCGGTAGCTTTTAAGCAGATGAAAGACCCGAGTAAAGACTTTCCTTTGGTCAGGATATTTGGCACGGCCGGATGGATGGTAGCCGGGGTGCTTATCGGCTGGCTGAACTGGGAACATACGGGCTCATTAGCCCTCACTTTTAAAATGGCTGCAGGTGCCTCGCTCATCCTGGGGCTACTGAGCTTTACACTTCCCGATACCCCTCCCGGAAAAAAAGGGCAGAAAACCTCTATTGGCGATATCATTGGGCTCGATTCCATTGGGCTATTAAAAAATAAATCTTACCTGGTATTTTTTATCGCGTCGGTGGCGATATGTATTCCGTTGGCTTTTTATTACAATTTTACTAATCCGTTTTTAAACGAGGTTGGCATGAAACGCGCCGCGGCAATACAAGGGCTTGGCCAATTTTCGGAATTGATATTCATGGCGGCTATGCCTTTTTTCTTCGTGCGGCTTGGCGTAAAAAAAATGCTTGTATTTGGTATGCTGGCTTGGGGACTGCGCTACCTGTTTTTTGCTTACGGCGACGTCGGCAGCAATTACTGGATGTTAATAGCGGGCATAGCAATACATGGGCTATGTTATGACTTTTTCTTTGTGACGGGGCAGATTTACACAGATAAGTTTGCCGGTGAAAGGTTCAAAAGCGCAGCGCAGGGCTTTATCACCCTGGCTACTTATGGTTTGGGCATGTTGATCGGCTTTTACTTGTCGGGGCCGATAGTGGATCATTGGAAAATATCTCCTACAACGCACGATTGGAAATCCATCTGGCTGATACCGGGCAGTATTGCGGTGTTAGTGATGATCTTTTTCATGATATTTTTTAGTGATAAAAACCGGATAGAACTAAAACCAGGCTTGGATATAGAAGAGCCTTCCCCACACGTTGAAATATAAACCAATTAGAAATGAGCAACCAGGACCGCAGATCGGCTATCAAAAACATGCTTGCAGGAACAGCGGCAATTACCGCAACAGGAATGTTATCATCATTTACCAAAAGCGAAAAGGAAGAAAAATTTGCACCGCTTAAAGGCAACATTAACCATTCGGTTAGCCCCTGGTGTTATAGCGAATTGACACTCGACCAGCTTTGTGAGGTGTCAAAAGGCATGGGTATCACAGGCGTGGATTTGTGCGGTCCGAAGGATTGGCCGACGCTGCAAAAACATGGTTTGTATTCGTCGATGTGCAATGGCGCCGAGATCAATTTGACCGACGGTTTTGGCGACACACAATTCCATGCAACATTGCAAAAGAATTATACTGAGATGATCCCCCTGGTTGAAAAAAACGGGTATAAAAATCTTATTTGCTTCAGCGGCAGCCGTCGCGGAAAAGACAATGAAACAGGCTGGAAAAATTGCGTCGAAGGTCTTAAACCATTGGTTGCATTGGCCGAAAAACACAAGGTGGTATTGTGTATGGAGTTGCTGAACAGCAAGATCGATCATAAAGATTATCAATGCAATAATGTAGAATGGGGTGTTGAGCTATGCAAACGGATCAATTCCGAAAATTTTAAACTATTGTTCGATATCTACCACATGCAGATAATGGAAGGTGATATCATCCGGAACATTACCGATTATCACCAATACCTTGCCCATTTCCATACCGGCGGTATACCCGGCCGCCACGAGATAGACGATACCCAGGAGTTGCATTACCCCGCGGTAATGCGTGCAATCGTTGCCACCGGCTATAAAGGCTATGTAGGGCAGGAATTTGTTCCAAAACAGCCGGATAAAATAGCTTCACTCCGGGCGGCTATCCAGTTATGCGATGTATAATAAAAATCTAACCAACTAAATATAAACCTATGACTAACAGGAGAACATTTTTGGCCCAGGCCGGGCTGGCTTCAGCGGCTTTAATGGTAGCGCCTAAATTGCTGAGCGCAGCGGGTAGCAAGCTAACCCCTGGTATACAACTTTATTCCCTTCGCGACCAATTACCTAAAGATGTAAAAGGTACCATAGAAAAAGTAGCCAAAGCGGGGTACAAAGAAGTGGAAACTTTCGGGTATTCAAAACAGGCAGGTTACTGGGGACTTGATGCAAAAGCATTTAGCAGCTTGTTGAAAGCGAATGGTTTAAAAACAGCAAGCGGCCACTATGATTTGAATTCGTTTTTTGTTGAGGGGAAGAAGGATGAACTGAACAGCTATATAGAAGCTGCTAAGATCACGGGACAGAGCTATATCATCGTTCCCTCGATAGACGGCAGCATTTTGAAAAGTAAAAGCGATTTTGAAAAAGTTGCCGCAAACCTGAATAAGGCTGCAGAAATTTGCAAGGCTTCGGGTTTAAAGCTTGGATATCATAATCATAATTTTGAATGGAAACCTGCTGATGGGACTACTTTTTACGATACTATCTTAAAAGAAACAGACCCTGCGCTTGTGCATATGGAAATGGATATTTTCTGGGTGGTGCGTGCCGGACAGGACCCTATTAAGATTTTTGCCAAGCATCCCGGCCGTTTCGCTTTGGTACATATTAAAGACAGGGATAAAACCAATACGGATATCAATACCGAAATCGGAAAGGGTAGTATCGACTTCAAAGCTATCATCCCCAAAGCGAAAGCGGCAGGAGTAAAGCACTTTATTATGGAACAGGAGAACTATACGAATATAGATCCTTATGTGAGTATTAAAGAAAGCTGCGATTATATGAAGAACACGTTGCACGTGTAATGAGAAAACCAATTATTTATTAAACATGAAATACAAGCTCATATTAACAACGCTGATGGCAGGCAGTTTATTTATGGCCAAAGCACAGGAAAAGGCAAAACCGGAGGATTCGGAAATTTGGGGCCCCGTTCCAGCGGTTGTAACTCCGGGAACATCTTTCAGGGATGCGCCATCAGATGCCATTATATTATTCAATGGTAAAAATTTGGATGAATGGGAGCAGGTTGAGGATGAATCCGCCGCAAAATGGGACGTTGCTGATAGTATTTTGACTGTTAACAAGAAATACGGAAACATCCAGACAAAAAAGAAATTTAACAATTACCAGTTACATATTGAGTGGCGCGAACCGGCAAATATAGCCGGCAGCGGGCAGGGCAGGGGTAATAGTGGTGTTTTTCTAGCTTCGACAGGCAAAGGCGACGACGGTTATGAATTGCAGGTTTTGGATCCATATAAAAACAAAACTTATGTTAATGGCATGGCTGGCAGTATATACAAACAAGCTATTCCGTTAGTTAATCCGGGCAGGAAACCTGGCGAATGGCAAACTTATGATATCGTTTGGACAGCGCCAGTATTTAATGAAGATGGTTCGTTAAAGTCACCTGCAAGGGTAACTGTGCTTTTTAACGGTGTGCTGGTTGAAAATAACTTTGAATTGAAGGGGCAAACAGAATACATCGGCAAACCGATATATAAAGCACATGGCCTGTCGCCGATAAAATTGCAGGCACATGGTGATAAAAGCGAACCTTTAAGTTTTCGTAATATCTGGGTTAGAGAATTATAGGTTCTGACCTTAAAAAATAATAGTAAAGGCTTTTCCATGTACAGGAGAAGCCTTTTTTTATCTTGTTAAACGGGCAAAACAAAACCGCGAATTTTTTATTAACAATCCTAACTAATCCCAGCCACCTTCGTATACAACCGTTGATTTAAATGCGCCTGTTCAGTCCACTGCAACAGGTAACCTAATTTAATTTGAGTGTTGTTGGATGCGAAATAGTTTCAAGATGATCGCCGTGCTGAGGAACCTGGTATTTACCTTTTACCTTTTTACCCCTTTTTTTAGTTTTTCTCAAAATCAAAGCCTCAAGTTCGAGCATTTCGGAACGCGTGAGGGCCTGTCGCAGATCAACGTAAACTGTATTATACAGGACACCCGCGGCTTTATGTGGATTGGCAGCAGGAATGGCCTGAACCGCTATGACGGTTATAAGTTTATTACCTATCGTTATGATTCCAAAAATGCAAATAGCATAAGCAATAACATGATTACCGACCTTGCCGAGGATAGTAAGGGTAATATCTGGATCGCAACGCAGAACGGCCTTAACAGGTACGATAGAAATACCGGCACTTTTACGCGTTATACCCACGATGATCACAACAAAAACTCAATTTCCAGCAATATTATAAACCGTATAAAATTTGATTCTGACGGTAGTTTGTGGATAGCCACGCAAACCGGCGGCCTTGATCATTTTGATACCAGGAAAAATATATTTGAGCATCACAGGCATTCGGCATTGGACCCTAACAGCATAGGCGACGATAATTTGCGCACCGTGTTTCGTGACTCGCAGAATAATATATGGGTAGGTACCGCAACAGCCGGACTAAACTATTACGACAGGAAAACAAATAGGTTTTTGAAGTTTCCGGACCGGGAACCAGTGAATAAATCCCTTTCGGGAACTAACGTTATATGTATTATTGAAGAAAATAAAGACCAGTTGTGGATAGGCACCCAGGAAGAGGGGCTGTGTTTGTTTAATAAAAAAGATAAAACCTTTAAACGCTTTAAGCATGAGGATAATCCATCAAACAGCATATCAAGCAATACAATTTACAGTTTGAATAAAGATGAGGCCGGAAACCTTTGGATAGGTACCGAAAACGGTGGCCTCTCTATATTAGATGTAAAAAACAGTAAGTTTTATAATTATCACCATGATGAAGTTGATAACAACAGCATAAATGGTAATTCGCTCTACGCTATATGTAAGGACAGGCTGGGCAATATGTGGCTGGGTGCTTTCAGCGGCGGGGTTAACCTGTTTAAAAAGACCACGGCAAGTTTTTCGCTTTACAAGCACAACTCTTCGTCCAGCAGTTTATCCAACGATTATGTGCTGGCGCTGTTCGAAGACAAAGACAAAAATATCTGGATCGGCACTGACGGTGGCGGATTAAATAAATTTGATCCCGAAACCGGCACTTTTACCAACTACAAGCAGAATCCCGCCGGGAAAAACGGATTATCTGGCAATTATGATCTGGTTGTTAACCAGGATGATCAGGGGAATTTATGGATTGGTACCTGGGGCAATGGTATTACTGTTATGGACCCCAAAACTAATAGATGTACATACTTCAACAAAGATGCATTGGGTTCACATAAATTAAGTGGTAACAATGTTTATAATTTGCTGCATACCAAAGATCATAAAACCTGGATCAGTGTATTTGGAGGAGGCCTGGATTGTTATGACGGGGAGACGAATACAATTAAGACTTACCAACTGGATGTTCATAATCCGAACAGCATTAGCAGTAACTATATCTATTCCATTTATGAAGACAAAAAAGGCAACCTGTGGGTGGGAACATCAGATGGTGGATTGGACCTTTTAGATCGTAAAACAAATATTTTTACCCATTTTAAACACGACGAGAACAAAAATAGCCTAAGCAATAACGGCGTTACCGATATTTTTGAAGATAGCAAAGGCAGTTTATGGCTTTGTACCCTGTCGGGCCTCGACTGTTTTGACCCACAAACCAAACATTTCACCGTTTTTAATAAAAAGAACGGTCTTCCCAGCGACATTACCTATGCTGTAAAGGAAGATGATTATGGTAAACTGTGGGTGAGTACAAATACGGGCTTATCCATGTACGATCCTTTAACTAAAACTTTTAAAAATTATACGACCGAAGATGGTGTACAGGGTGACGAATTCAAACCGCATTCAGCGCTTAAAGCTAGTGATGGAAGAATGTATTTTGGTGGGATAAACGGGTTTAACGCTTTTTACCCCGACCAGATACTAAATCCTATTGCATTTACCCCGGTGGTAATTACTTCCCTCCAAATATTTAACAAGCCGCTGGCAATTGCGAAGGACGGTAATGACCCGTCGCCGCTCAAAAAAGACATTTCAGATACAAAAGCCTTAAAGCTTTCATACAAACAATCGTTTATTTCCCTTGAATATGCTTCGCTCGATTTTGGATCGAC
Source organism: Mucilaginibacter sp. (assembly GCA_043739405.1). Lineage (GTDB taxonomy): Bacteria > Bacteroidota > Bacteroidia > Sphingobacteriales > Sphingobacteriaceae > Mucilaginibacter. Next base: position 57,517 of record JAYUEE010000005.1, read on the forward strand.
CGATAAAAAGGAATATGCATTCAAACTGGATGGATTTGATTCGGAATGGAACTATGTAGGTAGCCGTAACACAGCTTCTTATACCAACCTGCCGCCGGGGGATTATAATTTCAAAGTGAAATACCGTAATAGCGCCGGCCTATGGTCGCCGGTTACTGAGGCGCTTAAAATCACCATAGTTCCACCGTTTTGGCTCACATGGTGGTTTGAAATACTCGCTGCGTTCGCTGTTATCGGTTTGGTTTACGGTATATTTAAATTTCGTGTGAGGGCCATCAAATCGCAAAAACTATTACTCGAGAAACAAGTCGAAGAGCGTACCGAGCGCCTGGCACAAATGACCATTGACGAACGCAAATCGCGTGAGGAAGCCGAAAAGGCACGCGAGGAAGCAGAGCAGGCCAATAAAGCCAAGAGTATTTTCCTGGCGACGATGAGCCACGAGATACGTACGCCAATGAATGGTGTCATTGGGATGGCCACGCTTTTGTCGAGCACAGAACTAACCCAGGAACAGGAAGAATATACCGAAACTATTAAAAACTGCGGCGACGCCTTGTTAACGGTTATCAATGATATTCTTGACTTTTCGAAAATCGAATCGGGGAATATGGAGCTGGAACAGCAGGATTTTGACTTGCGCGACTGCGTAGAAGGTGTACTGGATGTATTCTCGACCACAGCCGCCCGATTAAACATTGACCTGGTTTACCAGATAGAACACAATGTGCCGACACAAATTATTGGAGATGCACTTCGTTTGCGCCAAATATTAATCAATTTGGTAGGTAATGCGGTAAAGTTTACCACCAAAGGCGAAGTATTTATCAGCGTAAAAGTTTTATCAAACAAAAATGACAAGTTGGAATTATCATTCAGCGTACGCGATACCGGTATCGGTATCCCGAAAGATAAACTAAACAGGTTGTTCAAAGCATTCTCGCAGGTTGATTCAAGTACGACCCGCAAATATGGCGGCACCGGACTGGGACTGGCAATTAGCGAAAAACTAGTGCAATTAATGGGTGGGACGATTGGTGTAGAAAGTGAACCGGGTAAAGGAACCACCTTCCAGTTCAATGTCAAAGCAAAGGTCGGCTCCAAAGCAGCGCGTACCTATGTGCATTTGAATTTGGTCGATGTTGAAAATAAACGCATCCTGGTGGTTGATGATAACCTGACCAATAGAGATATTATGGCGGCCCAACTAAAACAATGGAAATTTTTGCCTTTGATGGCCGAATCGGGTGAGCAGGCCCTGGATATATTAACTACCAATGAGAAAGTTGATTTAGTTATTTCGGATATGAATATGCCCGGGATGGACGGTATTGAATTCTCACGTAAGGTGCGCGAGGTTTACCCGGACATGCGCATTATTTTACTGAGCTCTGTAGGTAATGAGCAAAGCAGGCAGGAGGCATATCTCTTCGACGTAATATTAACCAAGCCAGCTAAGCACCATGTATTATACAAGCACATTGTCGACCAATTAAAAGATATCCATGTAGTTAAAGAGCCGATGCAAACCAAAACTCAATTTTCCCTTGATTTTGCCAAACTGCACCCGATGGAAATATTGATTGCTGAGGATAATTATGTGAATCAAAAATTGACAGTTCATATTCTCAACAAAATGGGTTACAAACCGGACGTTGCAGCAAACGGGCACGAAGTGCTAAATTCGGTCGGAAAAAAACGTTACGATCTTATCCTGATGGATGTACAAATGCCGGAAATGGACGGGCTGGAAGCAACCCAATTTATTCGCACCCATATGCAGGAACAGCCTGTTATCGTTGCCATGACAGCCAACGCAATGTCAGAAGACAGGGATATGTGCCTGAAAGCAGGTATGGACGATTACCTGAGCAAACCTATGAAACTTGCCGAGGTTATAGCCGCGCTGGAAAAGTGGAGCAAGCAGAAACAGATGCAGTAATTTCTGTAACGAACTTATTACAAGTCTCAATATCTTTTGTCTTTGGCTTCTCTTCGCGGTGTCAATTTTAAATTATATTTGCGTTAATTAACTCCAATTAACGAGTTGTTCTTCAACGCAATTTACTTATGATGCGAAAGCTTTTCTTAGCAATTTGTCTGTTATTAGCCGGCAGTTTTACCTATGCTCAGGTTTCTAAGGCTCCCGCTTACCCCCTTATAACGCGCAATACCTATACCAGCATCTGGTCGTTTAGTGATACTTTGACGTCGTCACCAACCAAACATTGGACCGGTAAGGACCAATCGTTGCTTGGGTTTATTCGTGTTGACGGCGACACCTACCGTTTTATGGGTAAGGCCCCACTGGTATACAAAACAGTTTTGCCAGCATCAGATGAGGAAGCATATGCATGTAAATACACTGAGACCAAACCGGTGGCGGGCTGGGCAAACGTAAAGTATGACGATAGCAACTGGCAAACCGGTACAGCGCCATTTACAGATAATAAAACCGAAGCAAAAACATTGTGGGTAAGCAAGGATATCTGGATTAGGAGAAAATTTGATTTAGACGATCTAAGCATAGATAGATTGATGCTAAAACTCATCCATGATGATAATGTCGAGGTCTACCTTAACGAGGAAAGGATATTCAGCAAAATGGGCTGGACGAGCGACTTTGAACTGATACCGCTTGCGGACGCTATAAAAGCGAAGCTAAAAAAAGAGGATAACGTATTAGCGATACATTGTGCCAATACTGCAGGCGGGTCATGGCTGGACGTAGGGCTGGTTAACCAGGTAAAACAAAGGGCTGATAATACGGTAAAAGTTGCGAAGCAAACGGGTATAGACATGAATGCAACGCAAATTACCTACAAGTTCCGTTGCGGAAAAGCCGATTTGCTGGTAACATTTACTTCGCCGCTGCTTATCAATGATATGGATGTCTTTATCCGTCCCGTATCTTATATTACCTATAAAGTAAGGTCAAATGATGCCAGTGTGCATAATGTGAAAGTGTTCCTGGGAGCATCTACCGATATTGCGGTTAACACACCTTCACAGGAGGTTTCAGCCGAAAAGTACATCAATGGTAAAATGTCTATTTTAAAGGCAGGTACGATCGAGCAGCCGGTGCTGAAGAAAAAAGGCGATGACCTGAGGATTGACTGGGGATATATGCACATTGGCGTGCCCAAAGCTGATAACGACATTCAATATATTACACCGGCGAAAGACATAACCAACCCTTTTGTTGGCAAAATTTTAACCGGGACCGATACTATAAAAGCAACGCAATTATCTTTAAATACGATCATCCCATTCGGAAATGTTGGAAGGGCCTTCGTGCAGCACTATGTTGAAATAGGATATGACGACCTATTTTCCGTGGATTTTTTTGGCTACCAATTAAAGCCCTGGTGGTCAGCCGAGGCCACCAAAATTCTTGGAAAGAACATGGAAAAAGAGCTCAACAAAGCTTCGGACGATTATGCGGTAATTATGAGAAAATGTGATCAGTTTAACAGACTACTGTATAACGATGCGTTAAAAGCTGGTGGAAATAAGTATGCGGCGCTGTGTGTGATGGCTTACAGGCAAAGCATAGCTGCACATGTGCTGGTGAAAAGCCCGCATGGCGATATCTTGTTTTTATCAAAGGAAAATTTTAGCAATGGTTCGATCAATACGGTTGATGTAACCTATCCTTCGGCGCCGTTGTACCTCGCTTATGCGCCCAAATTTATGGAAGGCATGCTGAACGGTATATTTTACTACAGTGAAAGCGGGAAATGGAAGAAACCTTTTGCTGCGCATGATCTTGGTACTTATCCTCTTGCCGACGGGCAGACTTATGGCGAAGATATGCCTGTTGAGGAGTCAGGTAATATGCTGATCCTGACAGCTGCAATTTGCAAAGCAGAGGGTAATGCCGACTATGCGAAACAGCATTGGGAAACATTAACCACCTGGGTAAATTATTTGGTGAAGGCGGGTTTCGATCCGGCTAACCAATTATGTACTGATGATTTCGCAGGGCATTTGGCACATAACGCTAATCTTTCCGCAAAAGCCATTGTTGGCATAGCTTCTTATGCGAAACTCGCCGAGCAGGTGAAAGATAAAACTGTCGCCGCAAAATATCGCACAATAGCACAGGAGATGGCCAAAAACTGGACAAAAATGGCAGATGCCGGTAATCATTACTCGCTGGTATTTGGGAACAAAAATACCTGGAGCCAGAAATATAACCTGGTTTGGGATAAGGTGTTAGGCCTTAATCTATTTCCTCCTCAAGTTTATAACAAAGAAGTTGCGTTTTATCTTACCAAACAAAACAGGTATGGCCTGCCTTTAGATAGCCGTAAGACCTACACAAAATCCGACTGGATAATGTGGACGGCAACTTTGAGCAGCAATATACAAAGCTTTAAAGCGCTTACCGATCCGATCTATAAATATGCTACCGAAACCCCGACAAGAGTTCCGCTAAGCGATTGGCACGAAACAACTAACGGCAGGCAGGTTGGCTTCCAGGCAAGGAGCGTGGTAGGCGGCTATTTTATGAAAGTACTCGCGACCAAATGGGCCGTAAAATAAATTTCAACTATGAAAACTAAATATCAACGTTCAGCACTCCGTTTTGTAGGATGCTTATTTCTTCTTTCAACTCTTTCTTTTACAGGAAATGCGCAGACCCCGGTGTACTATTACCGGATAAGGATATTTCACTATAAAAACCAGGCGCAGGAAGAGAGGCTGGATAAATACTTTAAAAATGCGCTGTTGCCTGCATTGCATCGTGCGCACATCCCAAAAGTAGGTGTTTTCAAACCCGTCGATCAGGATACTGCCGATAAAAAGATATATGTTTTAATTCCATTCAAAACCATGGACGAATTTGAAAATACACGCCACAAGGTACAAAATGATAAAAAATACTTAGAGGATGGTAAAGATTATGTTGACGCCGCATATAACGACGCTCCATATACCCGGATTGAAGTGATCACGCTGAGAGCGTTCCCTAAATGGCCGGCACCCACTGAACCGAAGCTTACCGCGCCAAAATCGGAAAGAATATATGAGTTGCGCAGTTATGAAAGCTCAACAGAAAAATTAAACATCAATAAGGTAAGTATGTTTAACGATGGGGGCGAGACAGCCCTGTTCAACCGGCTCAATTTCAATGCCGTTTTTTATGCCGAAGTGTTATCGGGCAGCCATATGCCCAACTTGATGTATATGACAACTTTTGAAAACAAGGCCGACCGGGATAAGCATTGGGATACCTTCGGTAACGACCCGGAATGGAAAACATTGGTAGCTAAACCAGAGTATGCGCACAACGTATCAAAAGCTGATATTACTTTTCTGCATCCCACAGAATATTCCGACTTTTAAGGAGTATGTACCTGTCGGGCCGATAAATGAAGCTTGAAAAACGCGATTATGATGCTGTTGTAGTTGGTTCGGGCCCAAACGGGCTTGCTGCCGCTATCTTAATGCAGCAAAACGGGCTCTCAGTATTGCTTATAGAGGGCAAGGATACCATTGGCGGGGGTATGCGTTCCGCAGAACTAACCTTGCCGGGATTTATGCACGACATTTGCTCGGCTGTCCACCCGCTTGGCGCTGCATCACCTTACTTTCAAACACTACCCTTAGCCGAACACGGGCTCGAATACATTTATCCTGAAATAGCTGCGGCTCACCCGTTTGACAACGGCAAAACTGCGGTACTAAAACAATCATTAATAGAAACAGCAGCGCAATTTGGTGAGGATGCGGAAGCTTACAAAAAACTGCTTCAACCTGTTGTAAAAAACTGGCCGTTGATAGCTCCGGATGTACTTGGCCCGCTCCATTTTCCAAAACATCCATTGGCAATGGCCCGTTTTGGATTGATAGGTTTACGCTCGGCAGCCGCCGTGACAGGTCGGTTTAAAACTGAAGAGGTAAAAGGCTTTTTCGCGGGTATGGCAGCTCATGCAATTCTTCCATTGACCAAAGCAGATACAGCAGCCGCAGCACTGGTATTGCTGGCGGCTGGTCATTTAAAGGGCTGGCCCTTACCGAAGGGCGGCTCACAAAAAATTGCGGATTCGCTTGCCTCATATTTCGTTTCGTTGGGTGGAAAGATTGAAACAGGGACTCTTATCAAATCATTGGAGCAACTGCCGTCGGCCAATGCCATATTGTTTGACATAACACCAAAGCAGCTTTTGCAAATTGCCGGGCATAAGTTTTCCAGTTTATATAAATGGCAATTGGAACGTTACCGCTACGGTATGGGTGTTTTCAAAGTCGATTGGGCATTGGATGGCCCAATACCTTTTATCGCCGAAGCGTGCCGCCGGGCTGGAACTGTGCATATCGGCAATACACAGTCGGAAATAGCTGTCTCAGAGCAACAAAGTTGGGATGGCGTAAATCCCGAAAAGCCTTTTGTATTACTTGCTCAGCAGAGTTTGTTTGACTCATCCCGGGCGCCCGAAGGCAAACATACCGGCTGGGCTTACTGCCATGTGCCAAACGGTTCAAATGTTGATATGACTGAAGCCATCGAAAAACAAGTTGAGCGTTTTGCGCCTGGTTTCAGTGATTTGATTTTGGCAAAGCACACTATGAATACCGCCCAGGTGGAAGAATATAACCCAAACTACGTTGGTGGTGATATCAACGGCGGTGCGATCGATTTGGGTCAATTATTCACCCGGCCTGCATTGCGCTGGTCGCCATATAAAACATCGGCTAAGGGTATGTATATCTGTTCATCATCTACGCCGCCCGGCGGAGGAGTGCACGGCATGTGCGGGTATTATGCGGCAAAGCGCGCTTTGCAAGATGTGTTTTCTATCGGCGTTCAATCTTTATAACTTTATTTCACCTCAATAACCTTGGTCCTTTTCGATATGCCATTCTCGTTGAACGATTCTATCTGGAAGTAGTAGGGCAGGCTTTTTTCCATCCCATTGAAAAAGTACTCGTTTTTGCCATAAACCATAACGTTATTGTAAAGCTTATCCGGCGCTATACCCATATAAATGGTGTATCCAATCGCATCATCTACCGATTGCCATCTTAACCAGGAGTTCCGGCGCTCTGTATCGCCGCGGAGCACCATAAAGTCTTTCACCGTATCCGGTTTTGCACCTGCCCCACGCCCAAAAGCCCTGAAACCTGAAAGCGCGAACTTGCCCGTAGGCATGTGGATGTTTACGATTTTTAAATAGCGGGTTTTGACTGGATTTTTTAGTTCGACATAATCATGCGGCACATCAGTTTTGTTTTTGCTCTTATCGATCAGAACTTTCCATGTCTTTCCATCAATTGACGAATAGACGATGTATTGTGTATAAACACCCTGTGATTTACCGAGGAACTCCGCATCCTGGTCGGCATAGTTTACCTGTACGGCATTTACCGTGCTTACTTCGCCCAAATCTGATTTCAGCCATTCGCCTTTGTTGGCAGTTTTGGCGCTCCAGTAGGTTTTAATGTCCTCGTCGACTGCATTGTTGGGTACAAATCCACCCAAAGTTGAAGAAACTTCCGCGGGTTTATTATAGTTCAATATCATCCAGTCAGTAAAATTGCTTTTCAGGTGGTCCTCTTTCCCGGTTGCTAAATATTGTGGGTAATCGCCATAGGCAGTATTGCAATACAATACGCCATCGTTATCAAAACCTGCGGGCCAGAAGCCAATACGGCGTTCAAAGTTGTTTTTAACATTAATAACCATGGTCGAAATGTGCCAGTAATTGCCATATTTATCCTGCCAGGTGGCCCCATGTCCTGCACCTTTGGCAAAACCACCCGGTTTGTAGGAGAACGGATTATGTTTTTGATAGGTGAACGGCCCAAGCGGTTTGTCGCCCACAAAAACGCCGTCGGCGTAGCCACGGCCTTCTGTACCCGAGCCGCCGAATTGCAGGTAATACTTACCATTGTATTTATTCATCCACGAACCTTCCATAAATCCGCCAAGGAAAACATTGTCGTTATTTTCGCCAAAGCGTTCCCAGCCATGTTCTGTATAATCCAAATGCGCCGTTTCTACTTTTGGGCCTATGGGTTCAAAAGTCTTGCGGTCAATTTCCTGTCCGTAAAGGGGCAGTGTATTGCTCGAACCATGATAGATATAAACCCGTCCATCGTCGTCCGCAAACATGCCAGGGTCCCAGGCACCTACTTTGAAATAGTCTTTAGCAGCTTTCCACTCGTTTTTAACCGGGTCCGTACTCATCCACAAAGTGAAATCCTTGTTGTAAGTTGAGCCGATGACAAGCAACGTATCGCCCAAAACCAAAGTAGCGGGTGCACAAAGGTTATCGCCCTGGTTCTCATTATAAGGCCGCAAAAAACTACGGTAATTAAAATGCCAGTTCAGCATATCGTCGCTATACCAATAGCCCCATTGGTTGGTCGAAAAAAGGTAGTATTTGCCTTTAAAAAAGGTCATTGTAGGATCTGCCGTAGCGCGGTGTTTACCCCATTTGGAGAAGTCTTTAAAAGGCGTGTAACCGTAATCTAAATTAAGCGGGTTACAGTAAGTGAGGCGTTTTTGCTGCGCGCAGGTGTAGGTGGCGAAACAAGATAAAACTATAAGCAGGGAGATATTAATCAGTTTTTTCATGCAGTATACAATTGGTGGTTTATACCGGGAATTAAGGTACTAATATAAATGGTTTGGGAAGCTTAAGTGTTATTAACCGCAACTTTCAAGATTTTGTTAAATCTAATGAGTAATGGACTATTGTAAGCTGAGCATTGACGCATCTTAAGTGAACATCAATTCGAATTTACGATCAATTTTAAATAAGCAGATTTTCTTTAACTTGGTATCGTAAGCAAGTCGCTAAACTTGTGACCGATCATGAAGAAAAGCCTGCTGATTTTACTGTTATTTATTTGCTGCCTTCAAACGGGTATTGCTCAAACTCCGGGTAATCAATTTAAGGTCAGGGGTTTTCATTTGGACCTCAGGATACAGGTAATGCCGATGCCGACTCTAAAGGCGTTCGCAAAAAAACTAAGCGAATCCGGTCTCAATACACTTATTATGGAGTGGGAGGGTACTTACCCCTTCGAAAAGCACCCGCTTATCCCTAACCGGTATGCTTATACAAAGGCAGAGATCGTCGATTTTGTAAAGTATTGTAATGACTTGGGTATAGATGTTATTCCGCTGCAGCAAAGTTTCGGACATGTGGAGTATATCCTGAGGAATGAGAAATACAAAGATCTGCGTGAGGACCAAAAGGATTATTCGCAGGTATGCCCGCTACAAACCAGCCAGGACAGCGCCCTTTTTACAGATTTGTATACCGAGTTGGCATCCACCCATACTTCAAAATACATTCATATTGGGGGTGATGAGACTTATTTATTGGGTCATGATGAACGGTGCAAATTAATGGTGGCGAAGGAAGGTAAATCGAAATTGTACATCGACTACATCCGGATGCTTTGCAATATCGTGATCAAGCTGGGTAAAACACCGGTTATGTGGGCCGATATTGCGCTAAAATACCCCGATGCCATAAACCGGCTTCCGAAAGGAACGATACTGATCGACTGGAACTATGGCTGGGATATGAACAACTTTGGTGAGCATCAAAAATTGGTGGCGAGTGGTCATGAGATCTGGGGTGCTCCTGCATTGCGTTCGCATCCCGACAATTATTTCCTGACGATGTGGGAGAAACATTTTAAAAACATCCGCGATTTTGTTCCCGAATGCCGCAAGTTGGGATATAAAGGAATGATCATGACCTCTTGGTCGACCTCGGGTGGCTATTCACCGGTTTGGGAGACGGATGAGAATATTCTCGACCTGTATGCTATCAGGCATGTTTATCCTATCAGCGGGTTTAATATGCTGCTGGCTGCTTATGTGGAAAGTTTGAAGACGGAGAAACCATTGGATATTGACGCGTTTGTTACCAAATACGCAATTGATAATTATGGCTTGACTGCTGATCAGGCCAGGGAATTCTGGTTGGCGTTAAAATCATCACCTTACCAGGTAGTACAGGGCAAGGTAATATCGCCCGAACCGATGCCGATAGAGGGTTTAATGGCCGTTGCCGGACATGTGCTAAATTCATTCAATGAATTAAATGCTACGAAAAACCAGCAAGAGTTTAAGCATTATAGCCTCATGGCAGCAATTCGCGTGCATTACTTAGCTTATGAATTTATTGAGGCAAGGGTGAATTCGCCGTCTTTTGATCCGGCAGAGATACCGACGGTGCTTGATAGCCTAAAGCGACTCATGGACAACCAGGCACGTCTCGATGTTGTTTTCGAACAAATGAACAAAGATTATTTGTATCCGGGTGAGCTGCAAGAAGAAAGTGAGCTGCGAAATGCTAAGGCGAGGCTATTGTATAACAGGTTGTCCCGCCAAAAATAGACCAAATGCAGCTTAAGATCGTAAACGGCAAAATTATCATTCCAAATAAAATCATCGCAAATGGTTGTATTCTGACCATTGATGATAAGATCATTGCGATAAGCGAAGCGGACGTTGACGCGCCAGGCGCTACTATTATTGATGCTAAAGGGCAATACGTTTCGCCAGGTTTTATCGATATCCATGTACATGGCGGAGGCGGTCACGATTTTATGGATAATACCGTTAAGGCTTTCTTGGGTATAGCTCAACTGCATGCCCGGTATGGCACAACGGCCATGTTCCCAACCACGCTTAGCTGCGAAAAGGATGATCTGCTGGAAACCTTAACGATTTATGAAGAAGCGGATAAACTGAATACATCCGGTTCTCAATTTGTAGGAATACATATAGAAGGGCCATATTTTGCACTGAACCAGCGTGGCGCGCAGGACCCGAGGTTTATCCGTGAACCTGATCCAGCGGAATACAAAGAGGTTCTATCCCGATCGAAGCACATCAAACGCTGGAGCGCCGCACCTGAACTAAAAGGCGCTATTGAATTTGGCCGGTATATAGTATCAAAAGGCGTGTTACCTGCTATTGCCCATACAGATGCTATTTATGAAGACGTAATAGAGGCTTTTAATAATGGCTATACGCTTGCGACGCATTTTTATTCAGCCATGTCGGGTGTAACAAGGCAGAATGCGTATCGCTACGCAGGCGTTATTGAAAGCACTTATTTGATAGATGAAATGGACGTGGAGATCATTGCGGACGGCGTGCATCTGCCAGCACCATTACTGAAATTGATCTATAAGATAAAAGGCCCCGGAAGAACTGCTTTGATAACCGACGCCATGCGCGCAGCAGGCATGCCTCCGGGAGACAGCATTTTAGGTGGACTTAAAAACGGCACCAAAGTAATTGTGGAAGATGGCGTAGCCAAAATGCCCGACCGCAATTCTTTTGCTGGTAGCGTTGCGACATTTGACCGCTTGGTGCGAAATATGATTAAAATGGCAGATGTCCCCTTAATTGACGCATTGCGTATGGCCTCAGAAACGCCTGCACGTATTATGAATATTAGTGATCGAAAAGGCTCATTGGAAGTGGGTAAGGATGCGGATATTGTGATATTTGATGAGGATATTCAAATTGATACAACCATCATTAACGGGAAAATTGTCTATCAAAGCTAATTATGACAAGTGAATTCAAGGTCGATAGTTTAAACGTACGCGTCTATCCCGATAGGTTAGCGATGGGCCAATCTGCCGCTGAAATGGTGGCTGAGCGGATTGTGGAATTACTAAAAGAACAGCAATTTGTTAATATCATTTTTGCGGCTGCACCGTCTCAGAATGAATTTCTTACCTCGTTAATTAAATCAAAAGATATAGACTGGCAGCGTATAAATGCTTTCCATATGGATGAATATATTGGTCTGCCTGATAACGCGCCTCAGAAGTTCGGTTCGTTTCTGAAAGAAAAAATATTTGAGCGCGCGCCTTTTAATGCCATAAATTACCTGGACGGAGATGCGGCAAATCCACAGGCTGAATGTCGCCGTTATGCCGATTTGTTAGCCCAACACCCCACAGACATCGTTTGCATGGGCATAGGAGAAAATGGGCACATTGCATTTAACGACCCGCATGTTGCCGATTTTAATGATCCGCATCGAGTCAAAATAGTCGACCTTGACCGCGAATGCAGGCAGCAACAGGTAAATGATGGCTGTTTCGGCAATTTGGATGAAGTGCCGACCCATGCGTTGACATTAACAGTTCCAGCGTTAATGGCAGGCAGGTATATTTACTGCATGGTTCCGGGAAGCAACAAGGCCAAAGCGGTAAAGCATACTTTGTCGGGCCGCATTGCCAAGGAATGCCCGGCAAGTATATTGCTCAAACACCCGAATGCTATTTTGTTCCTGGATAATGACAGCGCTTCAATTTAGATTGATCAAACCAAACCACCATGATAAACAACAACATCACACGACGCAAATTTATCCGTAACGCGGGTATAGCTACTGCCGGTGTCACTCTTGCTTCACCACTGGGAGGTAAAGCAGCCCAATTTTTGAAGACTGATGATCCGGTTACGGTAAAGCAGATCATAGATAAGTTCATCGCCGAGGTAGGCTTTGGCAATTTCCCCAGCACAGTGGATACACTTAAGTCCGGCAGCCTGGATACGGCTGTTACCGGCGTTTTGACGACAATGTTCGCTACCATCGATATGATTCGCAAGGCTATCGATCTTGGTGCAAACTTCATTATCGCGCACGAACCTACCTTCTACAACCACGAGGATAATACCGACTGGCTGAAGGATGATGATGTTTATCAATACAAAGCCGATCTGCTGAAGCAGCATAATATCGCGATCTGGCGTAATCATGATTATATCCACTCACATAAGCCGGATGGTGTTACCAAAGCGCAATTGGAACAGTTGGAATGGACGCAGTATGCTGATAAGGACATCCCGAATATTCTCACGCTTCCCGGCAGCTCGCTGAAAGGGCTTGTAGGGCACCTGAAGCAAAAGCTGAACATACAAATGGTGCGCTATATCGGCGAGCCAGGGCAGGAGTGTAAGCGAGTGCTGTTTATGCCCGGTGCGCCTGGAGGTATGCGACAAATACAGGGGATACAAAAAATAAAGCCCGACGTACTGGTGTGCGGTGAGCTATCTGAATGGGAAACAGCCGAATATGTGCGGGATGCGCAGGCTAAAGGCGATAAGCTATCATTAGTGGTTTTAGGACATATTGCCAGCGAGGAATGGGGCTCGCAGTTTATGCTCGAATGGATGAACAAGAATTTTCCATCCATCAAAACCACGCATATTTCGCCGGGGAATTCGTTGAAGTTTATGTGATGCCGATCGAATACAGAATAGCAACCCCATCCGATGTCCCATCTTTAGCCCGATTACGTGCAGAAGGCTGGGGCGAAGCAGAATACTGGATACCGCGCATAACCGGTTATATGAAATGCGAGCATCACCCTCAAAAAGCTTTGATGCCGCGAGTTGTGTTTGTTGCTGTAAAGGGTGATGTAATTATTGGCTTTATAGCTGGTCACCTTACCCGACGTTTGGAATGTGAAGGCGAACTGGAATGGATCGACGTCACCTCGTCACACAAAAGAAAAGGTATCGCAAGTCAACTGGTGCGAATTTTGGCAACCTGGTTTGTCGAACAGGGTGCCAAAAAAATATGTGTTGATCCAGGAAATGACGATGCCCGGAAGTTTTATGCTGCATTGGGTGCGGAAAATCTCAATGTGCACTGGATGTACTGGGAAAATATTAATGTTTTGCTAAAAGACAAAAAATCCACCTAATCCATAGTCTAACGGTTATTTCCAAAATTATTAGCGATTTACCTTAGTTTTTCCGATTATTGCACTCCTGTTTAAAATCATATTGCCTTGGTTTAAACGTTGGTAATATGAACATCAATTATAAAAATGCCCGGAACTAAACGTTATATTGAAATAATGGATACCACACTGCGCGATGGTGAACAAACCAGCGGTGTATCCTTTTCTGCGTCTGAAAAACTGACTATCGCGCAGCTATTGCTTACCGAAGTAAAAGTCGATCGCATTGAGATCGCTTCGGCGAGAGTATCGGAAGGGGAGTTCCAGGCGGTAAAAAAGATCACGGAATGGGCGACAGCAAACGGTTTTATTGATAAGATAGAAGTGTTGACTTTTGTAGATGGTAAAACATCTGTGGATTGGATGGTGCAGGCCGGTGCTAAGGTGATGAACCTGCTTACTAAGGGCTCATTAAATCACCTCACTTACCAGCTGAAGAAAACGCCGGAACAGCATTTTAGGGAAGTAGGTGAATCCATTGCTTACGCGAAAGAAAATGGTATCGAAACCAATGTATACCTGGAAGACTGGAGCAATGGTATGCGCCATTCGAGGGAATACGTTTTTCAATACCTTGATTTTTTAGTAACACAGCCTGTAAAGAGGATTTTGCTGCCTGATACCTTAGGTATCCTGATACCATCGGAAACAAGGGAATACCTGGATGCCATCATTCCAAAATACCCGCATATTCATTTTGATTTCCACGCCCACAATGATTATGACCTTAGTATAGCCAATGTGTTGGAAGCAGTAAATGCAGGTGTAAAAGGTTTGCACCTTACCATTAACGGGATGGGCGAACGCGCCGGAAACGCACCCCTGGCAAGTACTATAGCCGTTTTAAACGACTATGTGAAGGATGTAAAAACATCGGTAGAGGAGAAATCGCTTTATACAGTAAGCAAACTGGTGGAAACTTTCTCGGGTTTCAGAGTACCCGTGAACAAACCGGTTGTCGGTGAAAATGTGTTTACACAAACAGCGGGCATTCATGCCGACGGGGATAAGAAGAACAATCTTTACTTTAACGACCTGATGCCCGAGCGTTTTGGGCGGCAACGTAAATATGCGCTGGGTAAAACAAGCGGTAAAGCAAATATTGAGAACAACCTGCTGCAATTGGGCATACGCCTTTCTGATGCCGACCTGAAAAAGGTTACCGAAAAGGTAATTGAACTGGGAGACCGTAAGGAAACAGTAACACAATCTGATCTACCCTACATTATTTCGGATATACTCGATAGTGATGCTATTGAAGAGAAAGTGCATGTTGAGAATTATGTGCTTACACACTCGAAAAATCTGAGGCCATCAGTTACTTTACGAATTAACGTAAATGGCGAGTTGTTTGAAGAGCACTCGCAGGGTGACGGACAGTATGATGCATTTATGAATGCTTTAAAGGTTATTTACCTCAAAAAGAAACTGGTGCTACCCATGCTTACTGATTATGCAGTGCGCATACCGCCCGGTGGAAAATCCGATGCCCTTTGCGAAACCATCATTACCTGGGACTATAACGGCAAGGAATTTAAGACCCGCGGGCTTGATAGCGACCAGACCGTATCGGCCATAAAAGCCACTCAAAAAATGCTTAATTTGATTTAATCAGCATTTTATTTCGAACATTTCATTTTTGTACCTGATTTTTTGCTGATTTGTCAAAATAAAGTTGGCACGGGGTGTTTTTGCATACAAAAATGGCAAAATTACCCAATTTGACACTTTGTCATGCATTTGGCAGTCTTTTTCCACGCTGTTTTATATGACAAACTGTCACATATCCAATTATATGACAAATTGTCAAAAATTTTATTTGACGACTTTTGGAAGAAGATATTTTTAGTCAGGCTATAATTTTCATCAAAAAAGGGTGAAAATGATGAGTTTTTAGTGACTTAGCCTCTAATTTGGGGTGTAAATGTGTGTATTGTCGGATTTTGGAGTGATATTTTTACGAATTGGCCTATTTTTTCACAGATTTTGGTGAATTTTTCTCAAAAACAAATAATTTTCTTTTTTGAGAGATATTTTTTTGTGAAGATATTTTAAACATAAAAATTTTTAGAGAACGCAATTTTCTTTTCAATTGAATTTTGAAATCTTACGATTTTCCTTTTTTGCCATTTTTAAGTAAAAAATAATTATTTGGTCATGGCATGTTTTTAGACGTTATGGGTTCCGAAGGCGGGTATTGTTCTTACCTAAACCGGTTGAATAATGAATAGTCTTCAAATGGTTTAATTAATTATTTCAAAAACAAAAAACATGATAACTGTACTAGAAGTTGCTCTTTTGATCGCAATCATTATCGTTCCTTTAATCCCTGCCAAAAGCGCAAGAGTTAAATAATTGAATTTTAGATTCAATTGCTAAAAAGCCTTCAGGACGCCTGGTGGCTTTTTTTATGCCCTGATTTTCGATAGCTGTGCTCTCAAAAATGAGTATTCGACTTTGAAGCGTAATAATTTAGATGAATGATATCTTGGGGAATAGACCCGTCATTCCATTCTTTGTGAATACTCAATGCTGCCCCGAGTGCGGTTGATTGGGGCATTGAGGCCGCATAAACCTCTATTCCATGGAAAGCTGCCGCTAATAAATGCATATAAACGCTGTTCTTACTAAATCCTCCATCCACAAAAATCCGTTTTGTTTTTGTGTTTTTCAAAACCAAGCCTGTCGAAATCACCTGTAAATCAATAAGGTCGATGATCAATTGATGGTAAGCATAGACATCATTTTTGAATCTTGATAAATCGCGGGCCTCAAATTGGGATTGTTTTAGGTCTATCGCTGTGGCATTCCGTACATTGTTCTTTCTGAGCTCATCAGCAATTTTTGCGTCAAAATCAACACTTCGGTATTTGATAGCGTCCTCGTTAAAATGTTCCGCTATTCTTTTTACCTGCTGCTCATATTCAAAGCCTGAGAATAGTCTCGATGCTTTAACCGGCGAGCCTTTGTATTGGAGATAACAGAGGCAATCCATTTTAAGTTCGTCGACAGTTAATGGTGAATCGTCAAAAGGATTGAGGCTAATGCACCAGGTACCTGTTGAAAGTAAAACAAATGGCTCGTTAAAACTTACCAAATAAGGTATCAGCGCAGCTGAGCTGTCGTGCAACCCGACGCCAACTTTATAATGTTTATTCTTATAGATATTCGGCGAGGCAGTATCCGATGATATAATAGGCGCAAGCTTAATCGAAATCCCTTCACTACTTACCCATTCGTGGTAGTCTTTCTTTTCAAAATCCCAAAGTGCAGTATGGCAGCCAATGCTGGTCATATCTGAATAAGATTTACCTGTGAGCAGAAAACTCAGGTATTGCGGCAAATGCAGGGCATATTTCAATTTTTTAAATAATGTCTGCTGTTCATTTTTCAACCGGTACAATTGCAGGCCCGAATTAAGGCTTCCTAAAAGCGGGGAGGCAGTTTGGAGGCTGAATTGCTCTTCGCCTCCATATTTCGCGTAAAGCTGTTTGCTTATTTCTTCGGGATAAGGCTTAAGGTAATTATATAATGGGGCCAAAGGTTTCCCATTGTCATCTAAATAAACCAGGCTTGCACCGTATGCCGAAAAGTTGATCGCTTTAATTTCGAATTCTTTCAGCCGTGCAACCTCGTTTAGCGAATCGAAAACGGATTGGCGCAGACTTTCAAGGTTTTCACAAGGGAAACCATCCTCATCAGCGGTCTCTATAAATCGCGCAGATTTTTCGAAGACTATTTTATAATTCTCATCAAACAGGAATAGCTTTTTGTTGGTTTTGCCGACATCAAAGATAGCTATGACAGGTATGGGGCTCATTTTAGATTATAATCCCGTTGCCACCGTCTTGGTTCCGCGTTCTTTTATCAAGTGCTCCCTCACATTCAACTTTCTGTAAGCGTTAATAGGGTCTAACGCTCCACCGGAACGCAAACTTGCTTCCGCGATCAATGGCCGCACATCGGTACGATATGCCTGCTGCAATATCTCCTGCGCCAAAGTCACATCATTTGATTGCTGAGCTGCCTGCAGTGCTTTTTTGTTAACTAATAATGCCTGCGCATAGGCGATTTTAATAGCCTGTACCGACTGCAGCAGGTCCTCAATAGGATCCTTTACATTATGGGAGGCATCTATCATCCAGCCGATGTCCATAGCGTGATTCATGCTCCGGGCATCCATGCCTTCAACCAATTCATTAAAAATGAGGAATAATTGGTAGGGGTTTATGCTGCCGACCGTCAGGTCATCATCTCCGTATTTGGAATCATTAAAATGAAAACCCGCTAACTTGCCTTCCATTAATAGTATGGATACAATCTGCTCGATATTGGCTCCCTGTAAATGATGCCCCAGGTCGACCAATGTACTTGCCTTTTTACCCAATTTACTAGCTAATAAATAAGATTGGCCCCAGTCGCCAATGGTGGTCGAATAGAAATTTGGCTCATAGGGTTTGTATTCGATCCAGATTTTCCAATCGTCAGGCAGGGCCTCGTAAATCTCTTGTAAGCTTTCCAAAGTATTTTGAAAAGCATCACGAAAATTGAGTTGTCCCGGAAAATTGGAACCATCTGACAACCAAACCGATAAGGCTTTAGAATTCAATTGAACACCATATTTGATCACTTCAATATTATGTTCAATGGCTTGTTTGCGAACCGCTTTATCTACATGATGTAGTGAGCCAAACTTGTAGCTTAATTTTTGACCGGGCTGATCCTGGAAAGTATTGGAATTTACTGCATCAAAATGTAACCCGTGCTGTGCGGCTAAGGCTTTTACGGATGTCGCATTTTCGGGAATATCCCATGGAATATGCAGTGAGATAGAATTACTTGATTTGTTTAATTCGTGTATCACACCTACATCTTCTATTTTTTCCTCGAGATTCCGGGGCTCGCCGCCGCCTGAAAATCGCCCAAAGCGTGTACCACCTGTACCTAATGCCCAACTCGGAATAGCAATGTTAAAGGCGGATAATTTTTTTAAAACATCATCTAGGTTTGTAACATCAGCGGCCACGAAATCAAATTTGCGTTTGTGAGTCGTTAAAAGCTGATGATTAATGTCGTCTATTTGATGTTTTCCTATCTGCATGATGGGTTTATAAATTTTAGGGTAAATAAAACACTTCCTTCAACGGGGTGGTTACGGGCGAACTATCCAGGTTAGTTTCCATGATATCACTCATGTAGGCCCACCATTTTTGCATGATGATTTGCGTGGGCAAACTATCTAATTGTTCCTGGTCTTCCACTTTCAAAAATCCAAACAGGCCGTTAGTTTCATCATCTAAAAATATCGAATATTCGCTTATGCCAGCCTGCTTCAGCAAGCCAGATAACTCCGGCCATATTTCGTCATGACGCTTCTTATATTCAGCTTCATTACCGGGTAATAATTGCATTTTAAAAGCTATGCGGGCCATATTTTTATTTGTTACTATCTCACAAAAGCCGCCGCCACACCACCGTCGACATTTAACACATTTCCGGTTGATTTATTCAGCAACCCGCCAACCAACGCAAAACAGGCATTGGCAATATCATCCGGTAATATCGTCTCGTTTAATAAAGTTCTTTTGGCATAATAGGCCGGTAATTCTTCGACGGTAATTCCGTAAGCTTTTGCACGGCCCTCGGCCCATCCACCGGCCCAGATATTACTATCGCTAATTACCGCATCGGGGTTTACCACATTCACGCGGATTTTATCTGCACCCAATTCGGCCGCGTTCAAACGGCTTAAATGCAGTTGTGCAGCTTTGGCACTGCCATAACCTGCATTATTTGGCCCGCTTACCAAAGCATTTTTGCTTACTATATTGATAATATCACCACCGATATCCTGTTTTTTCATCACGCCTACTGTCGCCTGGGTAACTAAAAATTGCCCTTTAACCAAAACATCATACAACAGGTCCCAGTCTTTTTCGGTATGATCGCTGATGGTTTTTGAGATGGATAGACCCGCATTATTTACTACCAGATCGACACCTCCAAAAGCAAGAATTGTATTGGCAATTGCAGCCTCAATTTGTTCGGCATTGGTAACATCCAGCAGGGTAGTGGCATAAGCATCTTTGCCGAATTTGCTTTTAAATTCTTCACCCGCACCCGCCAATCGTTCGGCATTCATGTCATTTAAAACCACTACAGCGCCTTCTTCGGCAAATTTTTTGGAGATTGCTTTACCTATACCTCCGGCGCTTCCGGTTACTAAAGCAATACGTCCTGACAAAGGTTTGGGCTTTGGCATTCGCTGTAATTTAGCTTCTTCCAGTAACCAGTATTCAATATCAAAAGCTTCCTGGCGAGGTAAAGAAGTATATTCAGAAATTGCCTCGGCGCCTTTCATTACGTTGATGGCGTTGATGTAAAATTCAGCAGCCACACGCGCAGTTTGTTTGTCTTTTGCGAATGTGAACATGCCTACACCGGGGTATAATATAACCACAGGGTTTGCATCGCGAATAGCCGGACTATTTGGATGCTTACATGTGTCATAGTAATCCTCGTACATTTTGCGATAGGCCTCAAACACTGGAGCAAGTTTTTCTTTTAGTACCACCACATCAGAGAAGTCCTCGCCCGTGTCAAGGCCCAAAACCAGCGGACTGATTTTAGTCCGCAAAAAATGATCGGGGCAGCTGGTACCCATGGGTGCAAGGCGTTCCAAATCGTTAGAGTTAATGTATTCTAATACGCGCGAATCATCAGTGAAATGGCCTATCATACGGATTTTGGATGAGCAAAAGCCGCGTAGCACGGGAGCTAAGGCAATCGCCTGTTTTTTGCGTCCGGATTCATCCAGGCTTTTGATTTTTTGACCGCCGAAAACGGGCCCTTTTTTACCATAACTTTGCTCCAAATATTCGGCACATTTTTCTATTACTTCAAGCGTATTGATATAGCTTTCATAAGCCGTATCGCCCCAGGTAAACAAACCATGTGAGCCCAGCATAATACCACGAATACCGGGGTTTCTGTCAAGGCATTCCTTTAATTTTAAACCCAAATCAAAACCCGGACGCTGCCAGTCAACCCAGCCGATTGTTCCGCCAAAAAGCTTCTGGGTTATCTTTTTTCCGTCCTTTGCTGCAGCTATGGCGATGGCTGCATCCGGGTGTAAATGGTCGATATGTTTAAAGGGCAAAAAGCCGTGCAGGGGCGTATCAATAGATGGCGCTTTTGAGTTCAGATCAAAAATACTGTGGTTAAATAGTTCTACCATTTCGTCCTCGTACTCAATTCCGCGGTAAACGTTGGTAAGGCTTCGTAAACGCTCGACATACAAAGCTGCCAAACCGCTCTTTTTTAACGTGCCGATATCCCCGCCCGAACCCTTGATCCACATCACTTCAACAGGTTTGCCGGTTAACGGGTCATTATCTACCACTTTACAGGACGTATTACCTCCGCCATAATTAGTGAGGCGTAAATCGGCACCCAATAAGTTGGAGCGATATATCAAAAGGGCGACTTCATCACCAGCCAGTTCGGCCGCTTTAGCATCGTCCCATAAATAACTTACGTGTTTAAATTTCATTAGCTTATTGTAGTCTTGTTATATTGTTGTATTGTCGCCGCCCCGGCCTTAGGCTTTGACCGCAACCGGTTTCCGTAACCCACTATCAAAACAGAGATAATGATGGTTGCTATCCCCGCTATCACGGTTATAATAGCCTTGCGGCTTACGCCTTTCCATTCTTTTAGTAACAGGCCCCATACATTGGCCACTAATATAATGAACGCCATGTGCAGTATCCACGAGCTGGCTCCGTTGCCCATTTTGCTTTCGCCCATGCCGTAAAAGAAAAACTGCAGGAACCAGGTTGTACCAGCCAACGCACAGAAAATATAGTTTTTAAGCAACGGTTGCTTCTTGTTCGTGTAATCGCCGAATGTTTTATTACGCGCGTTTAATATCATACACCATACAAAGTTAGTAGTCAAACCGCCCCACAGGAGTACGACATAAGTAACATTATTTCGGAATAAAAAGTTTCCGGGGCCAGGATGTGAAGCCTTCCAGATTTCATTGGCATGATTGGCCATATCTTTACCTGCCTCGAGTCCGAAATTGAAACAAGCGCTCAAAACGCCTGAAACTATCGCAACAAAAATACCAAGACCAAAACGGTAGTCCTTGTTATCGGCAATATCGGCTTTGCCGGCTATCAGTTCATTTTCTTTCATCGTGCCGGCTTTTCCGCAAATAATAATGCCAACCACGCATATCAGAATTCCTAATAATACATATTGTCCCCAATGGTTATGTAGCAGCATACTGAAAGTATCTTTGCCCATTTCGGGGAAGAAATTATAATAGACTGAAGGAATGAGAGCGCCAAATACGGCGCATAATCCTAAAATGATGGTACTACCGAGCGAAACGCCCAAATAACGGACGCCCAGGCCATAAGTTAAGCCACCTATGCCCCAAAGCAAGCCAAACAGGTAGGTATAAAACAGGATCTGACCATTTGTGGCTGTAATAATTTCGGTAAAATGAGGTATGGTTAGCCATGCCGCTAATGGAGGCACTATGAGCCAGGAGAACAAACCGCCAACTATCCAGAAGCTTTCCCAAGCCCAGCCTTTTACCTTTTTATAGGGGATATAGAAACTGCCCGAAGCAAAACCACCAATAAAATGAAAGATGATACCAAAAATTACCTGCATGATTTACCCTGGTTTATGTGGTTATACAATTATAAAGGTAAAAATCGGTTTGACGCTTTTGTGGCTAAATATTTTGTAAACACTTTTAGCAAGAGGTATTTGAAAATATTTAGTTTTGGGTTTTATGAGCAAAGGCAATCAGAAAAGTACGAAGTCGGAGCCTGGCAGTCAGAAGCCGGCAAGAAAGCCGAGAGCCGATGCCAGGCCGAAAGCTGAAAGACCAAAGCCGAAAGCTATTCCCGAGAAAAGTAAATCCGAAATTGAACATTCGATATCCGAAATCCCGAATATGGAAGTACATCACCACCCCCAATTGGAACATAACCCCAAGCCATGGAAAGAATACCTGCTGGAGGGTTTTATGATATTTATTGCCGTAATGATGGGCTTTATAGCCGAAAACATCAGGGAAGATATCACCAATCGTGAACATGCAAAACAACTTACCGCGCAATTGTTGCGCGATTTGAAAACTGATACCGTGCAACTCAACGGAATTCATGCATTTGAAACAGACATTGTAAATAAAAACGATTCTCTGTTCAAGCTTTTGCAACAACCTATAGGAAAGATAGATGTAAAAAAAATGCAGAAACTGATCGCTGATTCGCATAGCATATATTTGTTTCATCCAGCGATGGGAGCTATTGGCGCTATAAAAAATGAACTGCATTTAAAGCAGTTAGGTAGCCCGGAGATGATCGCTTTTATTGCTAGTTATGAAAAGCACATCGAACTGGTGCATACCATCCAGGATATCACACTGCAATATCAACGGGCCTATCTCGACTCTTTTCTTCGCCTGCATTTCACCCCTGCCAACTTCGATAGTGCTTTTAGTGATCACCCGGCTTTAACAACAGAAATGCGCAATTTAACCCAAGCCGACCTCACACAGCTTGCCGCAGATATGGTACTGATCAGGATTAATACCAGGGAGTTGGTACGCGATAACAAATTCGCATACAATGATGCGGTCCGCATGTTAAACTATGTGAAGGAACATTATAATCCGGAAGACTAAAATCGCGTTCTTTGTTTGATGAGCAGGTTCGTTTGCGTTTTTATCTTCAGCTTATTTGTTTGCAAAGGTTTTGCCCAGGAGAAAAGGCCAGTCATTGCATTCGCCAGCGACACACAACAGCCCATGCCGGGCGAGACTATAATACGAAAGGCAAATCATAACCGGAAGGCTACTGAACTGATCTTTAATGATATTGACAAAACGCATCCTTCCGCGTTCTTTATACTAGGTGACCTGGTTTCCTTTGGATATAAAAATAAATCCTGGACGGCTGTAGATACCTATATCAGACAGTGCAAAAAGGATTCGATACCGATTTACGCTACGCTGGGCAATCACGAGGTGATGTTGAACGCTAAGAAGGGAACGGAAAACTTTCAGTCGAGGTTCCCGATGTATGATCCTGCGGGATATATGGAGATCGTCGATTCCGTAGCTGTGATTTTATTGAATTCCAATTTCAATAAAATGACGATGGCCGAAGTCCTGGCGCAGGACAATTGGTACAGCAACGCCGTCAAAAAACTGGATGACGATCCCGCCGTCAGGTTCATTATTGTTGGTTGTCATCACCCGCCTTATACCAACAGCAAGGCCGTAAAGCCGTCGATGGCCGTACTTCAGAATTTTGTTCCGACTTTTATTAATTCCAAAAAGTGCGTGCTTTTTCTTTCGGGCCATTCGCATAATTTTGAGCGTTTTAACATGCAGGGAAAATGTTTCCTGGTTATTGGCGGCGGCGGTGGTCTACATCAGCCTTTGAATAAAAATGAAACTACGCCTGACCTCGCTGCTGCGTATAAGCCGATGTTTCATTATTTGGTGATCACGCGGTTCCCGGATAGCTTACAAATAGTGTCAAAGCGGCTTAAGCCGGATTTTTCAGGATTTGACAACGGATTGGCCTTTAGTGTGGCAGCTCAGTAAAGCCGGTTTAAATCATTCGCAGGTAAACAAATAAAAGCATTAGACCGTATATAATAAAAATGGTAACTTTGAATTAATGAAGCGCATCGCACTCATTTTATTAACGGCTATTTACCTTTTATCCTGCGTGGGTATGGGTATCAACCGTTTTTATTGCTGTGGAAAGCTGGCTACTATTACCTTAATCTATGGGGCACCTGATAACTCCAAAAAAGAGCCAGGGAAAAATAAAAACTGCTGCCGAAACGAAAAACAAAGCTTCAAGGTTAAAGACAGCCATTTTAGTGCGGCGTCCTTTTCTTTAAAACATCCAATTGCTGCATTGCTTCCTTCTTTAGTTAATTATCAGGACGAAGCACTTGTCAACCAGTTACACACTAAAATAGTTTATAAAGGAAATGCCCCTCCAGGGCATCCGGACATACCTGTCTATACCCTTAACTGCGCTTACAGAATCTGATCTGTACTTTTCTCAGCTGTACATCCGGTACTAGCCGACCTATTATTTCCCAACCCATCATTTTAATTATAATTTGTGTATAAGCGTTGCCTTATGCGATTTATCCATTTCTTCATTTAAAAAATCATGAAAAAAGTAATGCTTATGGCTGTAGCCATCCTGCTTTCAATAACAACGGTTTTTGCTTCTGGTATTCACCGCGTTAATGCGGTATCCGACACTACAAAAAAAGCAAAACCGGCGAAAGTCATTTACACCTGTCCCATGCACACGGATGTAGTTAGCTTAAAACCGGGTAAATGTCCTAAACCAGGCTGTGGTATGACGATGGTTAAAAAAACCGATCTGAAAAAGAAACCCGCAGATAAAATTAAATTGTAATTAATCGAGCCCGAAGCAATAGCTCCGGGCTAATTAAAACCAATAAGATGATAAATCAATTGATTACCCTGTCATTAAAAAACAGGTATATCGTACTGCTGATAGCCGTCACGCTTTTCGCGTGGGGAGCTTATTCAGTCAAGGATAATCCAATAGATGCTATTCCTGACCTTTCAGAAAACCAGGTGATTGTATTTACCGAATGGCAGGGGCGCAGTCCGCAGATCATGGAAGACCAGGTAACTTATCCGCTGGTCAGCAATTTGCAGGGCATTCCCAAAGTGAAATCCATCCGGGCAACATCTATGTTCGGGATGAGCTTTGTTTACCTGGTTTTTGACGATAAAGCCGATGTCTACTGGGCCCGGAGCCGGGTGTTGGAGCGACTAAACTATGCCCAGCGTTTGCTGCCCCAGGGCATTACCCCAACATTAGGGCCTGACGGCACAGGTGTGGGACACATATTGTGGTATACATTGGATGCAAAAGGCATGGACCTGGGCGAACAGCGGGCGCTGCAGGACTGGTATGTAAAATTAGGACTGCAAACCGTAACCGGCGTGAGCGAAGTAGCCTCTTTTGGCGGTTTTGAAAAGCAATACCAGGTGACCATCGACCCGCATAAACTCAATTATTACAATATCGACCTATCGCAAGTTCTGAAAGCGGTTAAAAGCAATAACAATGATGTTGGCGGACGCAAGTTTGAAATGAACGGCACGGGGTATATCGTTCGCGGTTTGGGTTATATAAAGAGTTTGCAGGACGTAGAGAATATCCCTATTGGTGTGATCAATACCATACCTGTTAAGATAAAAGACGTGGCCACCGTACAAATGGGCGGAGATGAACGCCTTGGCATATTCGATCAGAATGGGGAGGGTGAGGCCGTTGGAGGTATTGTGGTGATGCGATACGGGGAAAACGCCGACAATGTAATTCACGCAGTAAAGGATAAGATGGCAGATATTCAAAAAGGATTGCCCCCGGGTGTGACTTTTAAGATTGCTTATGACCGGAGCGAAGTGATTGAAAGTGCGGTTAATTCGGTAAAACATACGTTGATTGAGGAAATGATCACGGTATCTATTATTGTTATCCTGTTCCTGTTTAGCTGGCGAAGTGCTTTAAGCATTATTATTCAAATCCCGATTACCATAGCGGCCAGTTTTATCCTGCTTAACGCATTTGGTATAAGTTCTAATATCATGTCGCTCACAGGCATTGCTTTAGCCATAGGCGTCATAGTAGATAATGGAATAGTGATGGTAGAAAACTCGCATAGGAACATATCCATTGCACAACAAAAAGAAAAATTATGACCTTAGCAGAAAGAATAGAAATAATAGAAGCATCCTGCAAACAGGTTGGGCGTGGCGTGTTTTTTTCTACACTCATTATCGTTGCTTCATTTCTACCTGTATTCCTTTTGGAAGGGCAAGAAGGCAAACTATTTGGTCCGCTGGCATGGACAAAATCCTTCATCCTGGCTATTGATGCCATTCTTGCAGTAACACTGGCGCCTGTACTGATCTCTTTTTTCCTGAAAGGTAAATTGAGAACAGATGACCGCAACCCCTTGAACCGGGGTTTGCAAAAAGTATATCAGCCAATATTGAACTGGTGTATGACCTGGCGCAAAACCACGCTCATCATTAATATCATTGCTTTATTGATCAGCATACCCTTATTATTGAGTTTAGGCAGTGAGTTTATGCCGCCGTTGGATGAGGGAAGCATTCTGTTTATGCCCGTTACGCAGCCGGATATATCCAACGCCGAGGCTAAACAGCTTTTGCAGGTACAGGATAAGATCATCAAAAGCATACCCGAAGTAAAAAATGTATTAGGAAAGGCAGGTCGGGCGAATACAGCTACAGACAATTCGCCCATCAGTATGACGGAAACGATTATTCTTTTAAAGCCTAAAGACGAATGGAGAAAAGGCATAAAAAAGGAAGATATTATCAATGAACTTAATGCCAAACTGCAAATACCGGGTGTGGTAAACGGCTGGACACAGCCAATTATCAACCGTATTAATATGCTATCTACCGGCATACGTACCGATGTGGGTTTGAAAGTTTACGGGCAGAACCTGGATACGATATATGCCTTGTCCAACCAAATGAAACAGGCTTTACAGGGGCTCAATGGTGTCAAGGATTTATATGTTGACCCTATTACCGGTGGAAAATACCTGGATATACAGGTGAATAAGGATGCTATAGGCAGGTACGGCTTAAGCGTGGATGATGTGAACGAGGTGGTAGAGAGTGCGTTGGGCGGTATGGACCTGACCACAACGGTTGAAGGGCGCAGGCGTTTTAGTGTAAATGTTCGTTTCGCGCAGGATTACCGGAACAACCTGGATGCGATTAAGCGGACATTGGTACAAACTCAAGGCTATGGTCCGATTCCTCTATCATCAGTTGCAGATATTAGAATAAACGATGGCCCGGCTATGGTTCAGTCCGAAAATGCTCTGTTAAGAGGTACGGTATTGTTTAATGTGCGTGACCGCGATTTGGGCAGTACGGTGAAAGAAGCACAGGACCGCTTAACGAATATGGTAAAGACGCTGCCAAAAGGATATTATATTGAATGGAGCGGGCAGTATGAAAATTTGATCCGCGCGGAACGTACCCTGAAGCTGATTTTGCCTGTGGTGCTTATCATCATCTTCGCCTGCCTGTACTTTGCTTTTCACTCTGTCAGGGAAGCATTTTTCAGCCTGATCTCTATACCATTTGCCCTGATAGGCGGCGCTTACATGGTGTATTTCTTTGGGGTGCATTTATCGGTAGCGGTAGCCGTGGGTTTTATTGCGCTGTTTGGAATCGCGGTGGAAACGGGTATCGTGATGGTGATTTATTTGAATGATGCGATGCAGCAACTCGTCGCATTAAAAGGTAATTCTAAAGAGACAATCACAAAAGAAGATTTGCGTGAATATGTGATGAACGGTGCAGTAAAAAGGCTAAGGCCAAAACTGATGACCGTTTGCGTGGCGCTGTTTGGTTTGATACCCGTGCTTTGGGCAACCGGAACGGGCAGTGACGTGATGCGGCCCATTGTATTGCCGATGATAGGCGGGGTTTTAACTTCTTCCACCCATATTTTGCTGGTTACACCGCTCATCTTTTTGATGGTGAAGGAATATGAACTTAGGAAAAATGGCAAGCTGGAAGTATTGGAGGTAAAAGAATAATGAAAACAAGAAATCAAATTTTGGTGAGCATTTTAATCTGTTTTACGGGCTTATCAGTAAAAGCCCAGCGCTTGCCCTTAGACAGCGTTTTGGCCCACGTTGCTGCTAATCCTTCGTTACGGGCCTATGATGCAAGAGTTAGTGCACAGAATGCTTTTGCGGTCGGGGCAAAAAGTTTAGATGCGCCAAAGATCAGCGCTGGGCAATATCAAACGCCATATCAGCTAAATCCCAATACAGGTTCCTTTATGATACAGGCCGAACAGATGTTTACCAACCCTGCAAAGCTTAGGGCAAAGGAAGATTATATGAAGGGTGTGTCCAAAGTGACAGCCGAGGACAAAAACTACCTGAAGAATCAATTGCTGGCCCAGGCAAAGCAATATTATTATGAACGTGTAGTACTGGAGAAAAAGCTGGCTTTATTGCAAAACACACAAGGCTTGTTAGAATATATGCTGAAAGATGCAAACATCAGGTTGACTTATGGTAAAGAAAAACTCAGTAATATTTACAAAGCCAAAGCCGAGCTTTTTACACTCGACAATACCCGCGAGCAATTGAACAATGACATCAGCCAAAAAAATATTATGCTGAACACCCTTATGAACAGGGATAAGCAGGCAACATTTATGGTGGACACCAATTATGTTTTAAAGGATTATGAAGCGGCGGTAACTGACACGGGCTCATTAGCTAATGCCCGCAGCGACATTAAAGGAATAAGCCGCAATATTGAATTGCAGCAACTGAACGCCCAAATGGAATACAGCAAGCGCAAGCCCGATTTCGGTATTGAGGCGGGTCATATGTTTAGCTACGGAGGCATGGCCAATCAGTATATCTTAATGGCCTCTGTTACTATACCCATTGCGCCATGGGCATCCAAAGAATACAAAGCCAATATGAAAGGCATTCAGTATGAAGTTGAAGAATTACAGCAGAAAAAGATGGATGTGCTTAACCAGGCTGCGGGCCAGCTATCGGGATTAAGAGCGGACATCGGGAGCAAGAAAAGGCAGTTGAAAAACTACCAGCAAAACATCATACCGGCATTGCAAAATGGGTATAAAACAGCTTTACTGGCATACGACCAAAATACCGGCGACCTGCCGTCTTTATTGGGTGGGATCAAAGATTTACAAGCGGCGCGTATGGAATCATTAGATCGTTTGCAGGAACTTTTAACATTACAAGTAGCTTATGAAAGGGAAAATGAAAGCAATTAGCATCGTAATAAGCGGCATCGCGCTGGGCGCAATGCTGTTTACTGCTTGTTCTGATAAGAAAAAAGAGACTGCTGCTGTCCAGGCAAAAAGCAGCGTTCAATATACCTGCCCGATGCATCCGCAGATATTGGAAGATCATCCGGGCAGTTGTCCAATCTGCGGAATGACACTAGTTAAAAAATCAGGCCAGGCGAGTGAGGGTGCAGGTATCAGTTTAAATACTGTTTTGCAACCGGTTAATTCGTCCGTTATATCTAATATCAATGCCATTGTACCTGAACAAAAAGAAATCCCAACCGAAATTTCAGCCAGTGGGTATTTGGATTTTGACAGCCGGACATTCAATAATATTCCGTCGCGTTTTTCGGGTCGCATTGAAAGACTGTATATCAAATATGCTTTCCAGGAAATCCATCGCGGCCAACGCATTTTTGATATATACAGCCCGGATATGGTAACGGCGCAGCAGGATTTGATTTATCTCACAAAAAACTCTGTACAGGAAACGGGTTTGATAAATGCTGCGAAACAGAAATTGTTATTGCAGGGGATGACAGATGGACAGCTTAACCAGGTGATAAACACGGGGAAGCCATTTTATAGCTTGCCGGTGTTTAGTCAATATGACGGCCATGTTCATGATGTGGCGCATAGCCAGATGTCGGGCGCAACCACTAAAGAACCACCAGTTGATTTAACAGGTAATCTTCCATTAGCTATTAAAGAGGGGATGTATGTAGAAAAAGGGGAGAATTTATTTAACGTGGTTAATCCGCATATGCTTTGGGCGATCATAAAAATTGATAGAACCTCCCTCGGAAGCTTGAAATTAAACCAACCCGTAAAAATTAGCCTGCCGGATGAGCCGGGTAAGATCATTAACGCAAAGGTTGATTTCATTGAACCTGTTTTAAGAGAAGGCGATAAAACGATAAGTATCCGGGTTTATCTCGATAATATGGATCATGGGCTGAAAGTAAACAGCCTGGTTAAAGCCGAGATAAGAACGGGAACAATAAATGGCTTATGGATACCAAAAACAGCAGTCGTTGATTTGGGCCGGACACAAGTGATATGGCTAAAAAATGGCGCATCATTTCGCGCTAAGCAAGTAGTTACGGGTGCTATAAACGGCAATGAAGTACAAATTACAAAAGGGATAGCCATAACCGACAGCCTGGCCGCCAGCGCTCAATATTTAACAGATAGTGAAAGCTTTATTAAAACAAAAGGTGATGAATAAGATAAAATTATTTGCATTGCTGTTTGCCCTCGGGTTTGTGGCATGCAAGCAAAAATCGCAACCGGTTGCTGTGATCGCGCAAAGCAAAGCCTATTATACCTGTTCGATGCATCCGCAGGTTCACCTGGATCATGATGGCAATTGCCCGATTTGTGGTATGAAACTAATCAAGGTTGAACTTACAGGAACGAGCAGTAAAGCTGCAGATCGTATAACGCTTACCGCTACGCAGCTTCAGTTAGGCGCTATTGAAACCGATACAGTAAAAGAGGAAAATGTCGGCAGTGAAAAGACGCTCACAGGAACCGTAACAACCGATGAAAATAAAGCGGAGCAGTTAAGCGCAAGAATAGCCGGACGGATTCAGAAATTGTTTGTGCGGACTGTCGGCGAAAAAATTTCAAAGGGCCAGCCTGTTTATTCGATTTACAGTGAAGATTTGCAAGAAGCAGAAAAGGAATATTTATTGGCCAGGCAACAGCAAAAAATGCTTCATAACCCCGATGTGGATTACAAGCAGCTGATAAGCGCTGCCGAAAACAAATTGCAATTATGGGGTTTATCAGCCTCTCAAATTAGAGATTTGGCGGCGACCGGGAAAGTATCTGCTACGGCAACCGTACTCAGCAGCATTAACGGAACTGTTAGTGATGTCGCCGTTCATGAGGGAGATTATGTAACGGAAGGAATGCCCATGCTTAAAACCCAGGCATTAAACAATTTGTGGGTGCAAGCTCAGCTGTACGCCAATGAAACCGGGAATTATAAAGAGAATGCCAGGGTAACGGTTTCCTTCCCGGATTTGAACGGCCTGGTTATTAATGGCAAAATAGAATTTGCAAATCCCGAATTGGCAGGTGCATCCAAAGTGGAGCTGATTCGGGTTAGTATCTCCAATCCGCAAGGGCTGATAAAGCCGGGAATGCTGGCTTATATATCAGTTACCAATGGTAATAACCGTTCTTTAGCCGTGCCGGTCTCCGCAATTTTAACTAATGGCAAAGGCAGCACGGTATGGGTAAAAAATTCTGATGGCAGTTTTTCGGTGAGGATGATCAAAGCCGGCAGTGGGAATCAAAGCTATGTTCCGGTTATTTCGGGGCTAAATATTGGAGATATTATAGTTACCAATGGCGCTTACCTGTTGAATAGCGAAGCATCTTTTAAAAATGGCAATGACGATTCAATGGGAGGCATGAAAATGTAAATAAACAACGCTACAACTTATGCTGAATAATTGATTGAGACTTTAAAAGTTTTAGAAAGGAATAATATGGTGTATGATGATTAAATTGGCACCATTATAAGCCTTTTAAATTCTTCTAAAAGAACCAATGAATTTCAATAAAAATATCCCTTGCTACTGCGTTATTCTCGTTGCCATAATGTTTACGACCCGGCAGAGCTTTGCACAACATACAGCCGGTGGACGATCTTATTATGTAAATACATCCGGTAACGATATGAATTCCGGTACAAAAAACAAGCCTTTTCAATCTGTTGACAGGATAAAAAGTCTGCATTTGGCAGCCGGCGATACGGTATATTTTAAATCAGGGCAAACCTTTCACGGAAGCCTTTTAATTACCCAGGGCATAGCAGGAACACGAAATAAACCTGTTGTTTTTACTTCCTACGGAAAAGGACATGCCACCATAAATGCTAAAGATAGTGTTGGGATAATAGTTTATAATTCGGCTTTCTTGCAGTTGCGACATTTAACGCTGGTGGGCTCTGGGCGAAAGACCGGGAACACAAAAGATGGATTATACATCCTCAATAGTAGAGAGATCAAAGTGGAGGATTTGAATATATCGGGTTTTCAAAAATCCGGATTGTTGATCTACGCTTCGCAAAATATAGTGTCCAACCGCGTATTTGCACATGATAACGGCTCGGCAGGAATAACGGTTGAAGGGCCGTATACCGAAACAGAATCCAGGAATATTAAGATATTAAATTGCCGTGCAGAAAATAACCCAGGCGATCCGACTAATCTTACCAATCATAGCGGAAATGGTATAGTAGTAGGGAATTGTAAAAATGTTTTGATCGATCACTGCACAGCTACCAATAATGGCTGGGATATGCCACGCATAGGCAACGGTCCGGTGGGCATATGGGCTTACGAGGCTGATAGCGTCGTAATCCAGCATTGCCTGTCGTACAAAAACAAAACCTCGACAGGGGGGGCCGATGGCGGAGGGTTCGATTTGGATGGCGGCGTTACCAATTCGATCGTGCAATACAACGTTTCTTATGATAACTGTGGAAGCGGTTATTGCATATTCCAGTACTGGGGAGCGACCCCATGGCACGATAATATTTTCCGGTATAATATCAGCGAGAATGACGGCACAGTTTCCGACTCTCAGGCCGGACTTTACGTTTGGAACAGTTCGGACGATGAAAAGCAGTTTCATGATTGCGAGGTTTACGGGAATATCATTTACAACGATAAAGTTGCAGCCTTGTGCTTTTCGGAAAAAAGCAAAAGCAGGGGAATCAAGTTCAAATACAATGTTTTTATCGGCAAAGATTCATTGATCAAAGGGAAGGATAAAATTGGTGATGTCAAATACATGGGAAATGACTGGTGGAGCGTAGAAAAGGGATTTAGCATAAATGGAATAAAGGATTTGAAGGAATGGCAAAATAAATGCGGCAGTGCCTGGGGAAATGCCGATTTGGTAATGCCAGAAATGAACATCAACCCCGATTTTATTCGGACGGGGAATATCATTATTACCTCTGCATCTCAATTGAATAGTTTTAGCAATTATCGCTTAAAAAAGAATTCCCGTCTCAGAAAAACGGGAGTTTATCTGCTTGGGATCGGACATATTAAACTATAGCATCATGCTAGTTCGCCGATAAAAAACCATTGCAGGTTACCTGCAGCGCTACTGAAAAAGATGTATTTTCATTAAAAGCAAAAGTTTATGCGATTAGATATGTATAAGATAAAATATTTGTGGGTGATTTTACTGTTATGCATTGTTGGTAAGGCACAGGCACAATCCGTAAAGGGTGAAATGAAGGACAATGCCGGGCATTTGATCAATGCACATGGCGCAGGTATTTTGTATTATGGCGGCGTGTATTACCTCTTCGGCGAGGTAAAAAAAGGCAAAACCTGGTTGGTACCCGGTCAGCAATGGGAAGATTATCGTGTGCCGGCCGGTGGGGTATCGTGTTATTCCTCTTTCGATTTAAAAAGCTGGCAATATGAAGGCCTAGCCCTCGCACCGGTAAAAGGCGATACCACGAATGATTTAGATACCGGCCGGGTAATAGAACGCCCCAAAGTAATTTATAACGCCGACACCAAAAAATTTGTAATGTGGATGCATGTCGATTGGAAGGATTATTCCTACTCGCAGGCGGGCGTGGCGGTCAGCGACAGGCCTGAAGGACCGTATCGTTATGTCTATAGTACAAAGCCAAATGAAAATATGTCCCGCGACATGACCTTGTTTAAAGATGATGATGGCAAGGCTTACCTGGTTTATTCGTCTGAACAAAATAATACGATGCAGGTGTGCTTGTTGAGTAAGGATTATCTTATTCCATCAAAAAAGTTTAGCCGCATATTGATTGACCGTCGGCGCGAGGCGCCCGCTTTGTTTAAAGACAAAGGCAAGTACTATTTGATCACATCCTCGTGTACAGGTTGGTCGCCAAATGCGGCGATTTACGCTGTGGCCGACAACCCGCTTGGCCCTTATAAAGAATATGGCAATCCTTGTACCGGCCCTGGCGCGGCAACGACATTTGAAGCCCAAAGCACTTTCGTGTTGCCTGTAACCGGCAAGCCTGGTACCTATATTTTTATGGCCGATAGATGGAATAAGCTCGACCTTGAAAGATCAGATTATTTATGGTTGCCCTTAACGGTTAGTAATGGGAAAGTAGAAATTAAAGGAAATTAACGAATGGATGATATCGCCGAAATGAGCTTAAAAAAACTGGATGCTGATTTTTGGACTGACGGTATATAATAACGTTGCGGCACAAGGTAATCTTGATTTTGAGCAGGGCCTTAAAGGCTGGTCGACTACAGGTAATGTGAGTATCGATAAAACTAATTCCCATTCGGGTGCTCAATGTGTAAAAATAGGCGAGGGGGTGGGAAGCTTATTCCGGCGAATGCTGGTTTGATCTTTGGCCATTGTTCAGTTCAACGCTTATCTAAAATCGGCTGCCAAGGGTGTCAAAGACTATTCGTTTATCCGGTTTTACAACGTTAGGCATCAAAAAATACCTGAATATAAAAGCAATGTTATAGATTCTCTCACTTACCAAGAAAACGGGTGATTATACCGAAGCACCACCCAATGCGTCATATATGGAGATTGGTATTGAAAAAGATGCTGCTGCACGCGGCTATATTTACGCGGATGACTTTAAGATAGAAAGCAACCTAACTAAACATAAAATAAACCATCCTGCCGGGGTTGATCTTGACCAGTATAGGCAGCCATTCGGAATTCAGATACAATATATAATGAAATCGTTCTGGGTCTATGTTTTAAGCTTATTAACAAGGTGAATTTTGCCTCAAAACGCAATTGGGCTACTATTTCTTCTCCGTTCAAGTTAAACGAATAGCCCCAGGCGGTAAGACCTGGCGCTATTCGTTTATAAATACTTAGGCTTAGCGGGTTTTCAGATCGTACCTGTCCAGGTCCATCACTTTAGTCCAGGCGGCTACAAAGTCGCGAACAAATTTTTCCTCTGCATCTGCGCTTCCGTATACTTCGGCAATAGCTCTCAGTTCAGAGTTGGAGCCAAATACCAGGTCGGCCCGAGTGCCGGTCCATTTTACCTCACCGGTAATGCTCGCTTTCCCTTCGTATAGTTCCGAATCCGTAGATAGCGCTTTCCATATTGTACCCATATCAAGCAGGTTTACAAAGAAATCGTTCGTAAGTACACCCGGCTGGGAGGTGAAGACACCATGCTTAGATCCATCAAAATTGGTGTTCAATACACGCATGCCACCTATTAATACCGTTAACTCGGGTGTTGTAAGCGTTAGCAGTTGGGCCTTATCGATCAGCAGTTCCTCGGTAGAAACCGGGATCTTTGATCGCCTATAGTTGCGGAACCCATCTGCGAGCGGCTCCAGGTAGCCAAATGATTCCTCATCAGTTTGCTCCTGCGAAGCGTCCATACGGCCGGCTGTAAACGGCACTTTAATAGAGTGTCCTGCATCTTTAGCTGCTTTTTCAACACCTGCGCAACCTGCCAAAACGATCAGATCGGCCAGCGAGACTTTTTTACCGTCTGTTTGGCCACTATTAAACGCCCTTTGAATGCCTTCCAGCGTATTCAATACCTTTTGCAATTGTGCAGGGTTATTTACCTGCCAGTATTTTTGCGGCGCCAGACGGATACGGGCACCATTGGCACCACCACGTTTATCGGAGCCACGGAATGTAGAAGCTGATGCCCAGGCAGTCGAAACCAATTCGGCCACAGTCAATCGAGATCCAAATACTTGTGCTTTCAGGGCCAAAATATCACTCTCGTCTATCAAGGCATGGTCAACCGCGGGTATAGGATCTTGCCAACGCAGCTCTTCCTGCGGTACATCCGGGCCAAGGTAACGGGCTATAGGACCCATATCGCGATGCGTTAGTTTATACCACGCCCGGGCAAAAGCATCCGCAAATGCATCGGGGTTTTCTAAAAATCGTCTTGATATCTTTTCATAAGCCGGGTCAAACCTTAACGAAAGATCGGTAGTAAGCATGGTTGGTAACCGTTTTTTGGAGCTATCAAACGCATCAGGAATAATAGCTTCGGCGTTTTTGGCAACCCATTGGTGTGCTCCGCCCGGGCTTTTGGTCAATTCCCACTCAAAGCCAAATAGGTTTTCAAAGAAATTATTGCTCCATCGGGTCGGCGTTTTTGTCCAGGTTACTTCCAGTCCGCTGGTAATAGCGTCTGCGCCTTTACCCGAGCCATAACTGTTTTTCCAGCCAAAGCCCTGCAACTCCAAATCAGCGGCTTCGGGTTCTTTGCCCACATGATCGGCTGTTGCGGCTCCGTGAGTTTTACCAAAGCTGTGGCCTCCCGCAATCAGGGCAACCGTTTCTTCATCGTTCATTGCCATACGGGCAAAAGTATCACGGATATCTTTAGCGGCCATAATAGGGTCAGGATTGCCATCAGGGCCTTCCGGGTTTACATATATCAAACCCATTTGCACGGCAGCAAGGGGCTTTTCAAGGTTTCGCGTATGTATATCGCCGTCGGCATCTTCATCAGACACTACTACTCCACGATCGTCCTTTACTCCTGGCGAACCGTGTCCGTAACGCAGGTCACCACCCAACCATGTATTTTCGGCGCCCCAGTATACCGATTCATCTGCTTCCCACACATCTTCCCGACCTCCGCCAAAACCAAACGTTTTAAAACCCATTGATTCCAACGCGATATTACCGGTAAGGATCATCAGGTCGGCCCACGAAATACTGCGGCCATATTTTTGTTTGATCGGCCAAAGCAGTCTGCGGGCCTTATCCAGGCTCACGTTATCGGGCCAGCTGTTCAGCGGCGCAAACCGCTGCATTCCTGCACCGGCGCCACCGCGCCCATCTCCAACACGATAGGTTCCGGCACTATGCCATGCCATACGTATAAACAAACCGCCGTAGTGACCGAAATCGGCCGGCCACCAGTCCTGTGAGTCGGTCATTAACGCATGAAGGTCTTTTTTTAGAGCTTCGAGGTCAAGGCTTTTAAAAGCTTCTGCATAATTAAAATCTTTACCCATAGGGTCGGAGAGCGGGGAATGCTGGCGCAGGATACCCAATTTTAACTGGTTTGGCCACCAGTCGCGATTACGCGTACCACCACCGCCAACATTATGTTTCATAGAGCCATTATGAAACGGGCATTTACTGATGTCATTTGATCCATTTTCCATAGTTGTTCTTTATGTTTTTTTCGTAATAGTTGATAAGGGGTGTTTCAAATGCTAAAAGTATAACCTTCATCTTTATAATCCCAATCGATTAAATCTATGTATGATAATTAAAATCTATTCACGTGAATGATCTCTGTCGTCCTATCCCATATTTTTTTGATTGTTTGGTATCGGATAGTATTATTATTCAAACCCGGGCGGATGTTTTAAATGGTATCCGGTAAGCTCCTGGTAAGCTTTTGCAAAAGCAAGTAAGTTAGCTTCGCCAAAGTGTTTGCCTATGAAAGTTATGCTTGCGGGCATGTTATTCAGCAGCATCCCATTTGGCAGCGTTATGGAAGGGTTACCCGTTAGATTAGTAATGGCTAACTGATCGCCCGCCTCTGGCGGTGCAATGATGATATCATACTTATCAATAAATGGGCCCATTTGTTGCATGATCTGGTATCTCACCCGGCAAGCGGTCAAATACTCTACCGCGGGAACAAAACGCGAAGTTCTAAAGGTATTCGGCCAGCGGTCCTTTTTCTGCTGTACCATCTCATCATCCCTGTTCGACCTGGTTAATGGGTCAAAGGCAGTTGCTGACTCAGCACCAATAATGAGTGATAAAGTCTCATCACCATGCAGGTTGTCCGGAAAATTGATCCCGGTTACCGTCACGCCCATTTTCTTAAGAACTGCCAGCGTTTGCTTTTCGGTGCTGTTATCCGGCAGGGTATCGATGTAGTTTTTGATATAAGCTATCCGCAGCTTTTTGATGTCGGCACGGCCGGTATAATTAAAGGCAAAATTTATCGCGGATGCGTCGATGTTGTCGGTGCCATGGATGAAATAAAAAACAATGGCATCATCTTCTGCGGAGCGGCAAATCGGTCCTATCTTATCAGAGGTCCAGGCAAGCACCATCGCACCTGTTCGGGCAACACTTCCATAAGTGGGCCTTAGCCCGGTAACACCGCAACGCATGGCAGGATCAACGATTGATCCATAAGTTTCCGTCCCAATTGCAAACGGGACAAGGCCTGCCGCAGTTGCAGACGATGAACCGGCCGATGAACCTCCCGAACCAGTTTTAATATTCCATGGATTACGGGTTAGGCCCCCGAACCAAACATCGTCCTCCGCTAATTCGCCCAGCGATAGTTTAGCAACAAGCACTGCGCCTGCCTCTTCCAGTTTCTTGGCCACAAATGCCGTCTCATTAATTACCTGGTCTTTGTAGGGCGGTGTTCCCCACGTTGTATGTGTACCTTTAACGGCAAACAGGTCTTTGATACCATAAGGGATTCCATGCAGCGGGCCGCGATAAATTCCCCGGGCCAGTTCGGCATCCGCTTTCTTAGCCTGGCGGATCGCGATAGTATCGGTCAGTTCGATGACGCAGTGCAAAACAGGGCCATATTTTTTTAAGCGATCCAGGTAAAACCTGGTCAGGCGCTCCGAACTGATCTTTTTGTTTTTGATCAGTGAAGCCAATTGAGGTAAACTATAAAAAGCAAGTTGATCCAGCTTTTCGGGCAGTTGAACATTTGCAGGAATGGTAAAATGAACCGGGATCTGTTTCTTAGGTATCACCAGGTTTGGTAAGACTACATTGAACGATAACGGAAGCGGGGCGTCATTTCTTAAGTTTAAGGAATGATAATAGGCGTATAATTTAGCGTTTTTGGACAATCCATCCAGCATGGAATCCCGTTTGGCACCGCTAAAGCGCAGGTCATTCATTTTTTCAGATGCAGCAACATCATCTCGGGTAATGGACGCTTGAGCAAATAGGTTGTTGCTAAAGGGTAAAGTAAATAAGACTAAGGCAAGTATTTTTTTTATCATAAGGGATTTTTGAGAATAGTTAACTAAAATACATCATTTTATAATAGTAGCGCTATCCATTTTGAATGGACTGCATCGAACCTGCCGATACCTTATTTCGCCATGGACGCTTTGATGAACTTTAGCGACTCATCGGCATGTTCCTGCCCGCCAAGTAAAGCTTCGTGGGTATAAACTATCCTGCCTTTAAGGTCAATGATGAAAGTTTTCCTGCCGGTTAAAAATAGCTTTCCCTTAACCCCAAATAAATCATATACTTTATCGGCCGGATCACTTAACAGTGTAAATGGAAGTTTATAATGCTGCTGAAATGCTTTATGGCTGGCAACAGTGCCGTCATTTATTCCAATGATCTTCGCACCCGAATTTGTAAATTGGTCGAAACTATCCCTGAAAGCGCAGGCTTCCTTGGTACAAACCATACTTTCATCTTTGGGATAAAAGTAAATTACCAATATTTCTTTACCGATATAGTCGGCAACGTTAAAAACCTTGCCGTCCTGGTCTTTTAAAGTAAAAGCAGGGATAGCATCGCCCACTTTTAACGGTTTCAAATTATTTTGCGCAACGGCTGAACCTGTCATCATAAAAAAAGAAAGAAATAAAAACAAAGGTGATAATATAAAAAGCTTCATGTTGTTAAGTCTACGAAATTGAAGCATAGGAAAGTTTTCGGGTTCTCATAAATGACTGTTTAATGACCCACTGATTTTTACGCGCCCATATTTCCGTTTTACGTAGACATGCATTAAGCTGGTGATTTGGAATCACCACCTTTATTATCGGTAGTTTTTAATACTTCATTGGCAGTTTTGATTGCCTTATCCGGAATATTTTTGAGTTGGGTCTTATAAGATGGTAGTAATCTCTGCGTAACCAGGAATGGCCGCTTCCCTTTTATTGTTTTTTTCATAATAGTGCAATAAAATACCAAAAACAAATTATTGAAATAATATTGTACTAATTTTGCGACATGAAAAAGCGCCATGGAGAGAACTAATCTGGCTGTTATCGGTACAGGTTTTGCTGGCCTGAGTGCGGCTGCTTATTTGGCGCAGGCGGGCTTTCTGGTTGATGCTTACGAAAAAAACCAAACCGTAGGGGGGAGGGCAAGACAGCTATCAGCAAACGGATATGTTTTTGATATGGGGCCGAGCTGGTATTGGATGCCGGAGGTGTTTGAGAAATTCTTTAATGACTTCGGTTATCGGGCAGACGACTTTTACGATCTGGAGCAACTGGACCCGGGTTTTACGATGGTGTTTGGGCAGGATGACGTTTTAAATGTTCCCGCAGATTTCGATGAGCTTTGTACATTATTGGAATCCATTGAGGCTGGCAGCGCAAAAAAACTGCAGTTGTTTTTGGACGAAGCGGCCTATAAATATCATACAGGTATGGATAAGCTGGTATATAAACCCGGTTTATCGCTGCTGGAGTTTGCAGACTGGGATTTAGTTAAAGGCGTTTTCAAGCTGCAGGTCTTTACAGCGTACAGCAAGCATGTCAGGAAATTCTTTAAGGACCCGAGGCTGATCGCACTGATGGAGTTTCCGGTGCTTTTTTTGGGTGCAATGCCGGAGAATACACCGGCTCTTTATAGTTTGATGAATTATGCCGGCCTGAAACTAGGAACATGGTATCCGAAGGGTGGTTTTGGCCGGGTTACGGAAGCGATGAAGATCGTAGCCGAGCGACAGGGAGTCGAATTTTATACCAATGAGGCGGTGACCCGTCTAACAGTTAGTAATAAACTATTGACCTCAGTTAGCACTACCCTGCGGGATAAACAATACAACGGTGTCATTGCAGCTGCAGACTATCATCATGTCGAACAGCAATTGCTGGAACCAGCTTTCCGCAATTACCAGGAAAGCTATTGGGAAGAACGTATTTTAGCGCCGTCCGCGCTGATATTTTATCTTGGCGTCACCTGTCCGGTAGATAAACTCGGCCATCATACCTTGTTTTTTGACACCAGCCTGGAGCAGCATGCCAGGGAGATATATAAAGTGCCGCAATGGCCATCGAAACCACTCTTTTACGTCTGTTGTCCATCTAAAACTGATGATAGCGTTGCACCAGCAGGACATGAGAACCTTTTTATCCTGATACCGCTCGCTCCGGGACTAAACGATCATTACACATTACATGAGGAATATTTTCATTTGATCATGTCACGCCTGGAAAAATATACCGGTTTGGCGATCCGGGAGTTCCTTGACTATAAAAAAAGCTATTGCGTCGATGATTTTAAAACCGACTACAATGCTTATAAAGGAAACGCATACGGTTTGGCCAATACCCTACTCCAAACCGCCAATTTAAAACCATCGATAAGGAACAAAAAAGTCAGAAATATTTTTTACGCCGGGCAGATGACCGTGCCGGGTCCGGGTGTGCCGCCATCGATCATTTCCGGTAAGGTTGCTGCCGGACAGCTAATTAAACATCTGAAGAAAAAAAATGAAAGCAAGATTTGACACTTTATCTGCCCGGTGCAGCCGCGAAACGACCCGGCTTTACAGCACGAGTTTTTCGCTGGGTATTTATTTCTTAGCGAAAGATATCCGCAACCCAATTTATGGGATATATGGATTTGTTCGTTTAGCGGATGAGATCGTTGACAGTTTTCACGATTATGATAAGAAGGAACTGCTTCGGGAGTTTCGGGAAGATTGTTTCCAGGCAATTGATCGTGGCATCAGTGTAAATCCGGTACTCAATTCCTTCCAGGAGGTAGTTAATAGATTTGGTATTGACCGTCAACTGATCGAACAGTTCCTGAAAAGTATGGAAATGGACCTGGCCTTACAAACCTATACGCCGGAAAGTTACCGTGATTATATTTTAGGTTCGGCACAGGTAGTCGGACTGATGTGCCTTAAAGTTTTTACCAGGGGCGATGAGTCTGAATACGAGCGCCTATGCAGACCCGCTATGCAACTGGGTTCTGCTTTTCAAAAGGTTAACTTTTTGCGTGATATTAAGGCTGATCATCAGCAGTTAGGGCGCACTTACTTCCCGGGAGTCGACCTTTCTCTTTTTTCTGAGCAGGATAAAAAGACGATCGAACAGGATATCCTTTTAGAGTTTAATGAAGCGCTAAAAGGTATCAGGGAGTTACCTCGTTCCTGTAGGAAAGGTGTTTACCTCGCCTATGTGTATTACCGGCAGCTTTTCCGTAAGATCGCCAGGGTCCCGGCCGAAAGGGTATTAACTGAAAGGGTACGAGTATCTAACGGGCAGAAGTTCTGGCTGATGGCCGATTCGTTGGTCCGTTATAAATTAAACGTACTATGACCGCATTGATTTCAATTACTTTTCTGTTGCAGTTACTGATAAACCCGCAACCTGGCGAACTGACGGAGATTCGTCGGCTCTATGCCCGTGCTCCACTTTTTAAAGCCGATGCACAACAATTCAACAAGTTGTTGTTGTCAGTAGATAGCAGCTCAGCCCCGGTTCTTTGCTGCTATAAGGGCGCGGCAGAAATGATAGCAGCTAAATATGCGATTAATCCAATCATTAAGCTGCAGCGATTTAACGCGGGTAAAGCTTGGATATCCGCAGCAGTCAAACGTGATACACTGGCCTTGGAAATGCGTTTTGTCCGTTTCTCGATACAAAGTAACTTGCCGGTTTTTTTGGGATACCGGGAGGATATCGGAACGGATAAAGATTTCCTTTTGCGGCACGTCCGGAACTGCGCTGATCCCGAACTCAAAAAAATGATTATCAATTATATAACTGTGTCCGCAGCATTAACGGCTGAAGAACTAAAACAATTCAATAAGTGAAAGAAAGTGTAATGCTGGTAAATGCCAGCGGGGTAATGACAGGAACCATGGATAAAGTGGCTGCACATCGTCACGGAGCGCTTCACCGCGCCTTTTCGGTCTTTATTTTTAATACGTTGGGTGAACTGTTGTTGCAGCAACGTGCATGGAACAAATACCATTCCGGCGGCGTTTGGACCAATACCTGTTGCAGTCACCCTCATTTGGGAGAAGCTACTGCAGATGCCGCGAAACGACGCCTGATGGAGGAAATGGGAATCGACTGTGACGTCGAGGAGTTTTTTCATTTCACTTACCGCCATGAATTTTCG
This sequence comes from Mucilaginibacter sp., assembly GCA_043739405.1. Classification (GTDB taxonomy): domain Bacteria; phylum Bacteroidota; class Bacteroidia; order Sphingobacteriales; family Sphingobacteriaceae; genus Mucilaginibacter. The sequence continues at coordinate 101,313 of JAYUEE010000005.1, forward strand.
AACGGGCTGATCGAGCACGAATACGACCATGTATTTATTGGTTTCAGTGACCACGTTCCCGAGCCTGATCCTTTAGAAGTAGCGGATTATAAATACATCGATCCTGATCTACTCGCACTCGAACTCGCCAGCAACCCGGACGACTACTCTGCCTGGCTGCGCATTTGTTTCGACCAGGTGATGACTTCAGTTAAACAAAACTATTGATAATGAACTGGTTGATTTACCCCATAATGGTTTTAGCGGCTTTCTTCGGTATGGAGGGGGTCGCCTGGCTAACACATAAATACGTGATGCATGGCTTGTTTTGGGTATTACATCGCGACCATCACCGTAAAGATCATTATGGTTTCCTGGAGCGCAACGACTTATTTTTCCTGATTTTCGCGATTCCGGGTATCGCCTGCCTGGCGGTCGGCACTATGGACGAAATGCCGATTTGGACCTGCACAGGGTTGGGGATTACACTATATGGCGCATGCTATTTTTTTGTTCACGACCTGTTCATCCACCAGCGCTTAAAAGTGCTGCGTAATTCCAACAACGGGTACCTGAAAGCGATCAGGCGGGCGCACAAAGTACATCATAAGCATTTGGGAAAAGAAGACGGTGAGTGTTTTGGTATGCTATGGGTGCCATTGAAATATTTCAAAGAGAAACGATCAGATCAAACCATATGAGATTCACTTATTTGCTTATCGATCTTTTTTCGGTGCTCTTCCCCTTGCTATTTTCTTTTCACCCCAGGCTGAAGTTTTATAAAAAATGGCTCGCACTGTTCCCTGCAATGCTGATTACCGGGTTGCTCTTTATCGCCTGGGACATGTACTTTACGCAGTTAAAGATTTGGGGGTTCAACTCCGCTTATCTCACCGGCATTTCTGTCGGGAACCTCCCATTGGAAGAAGTATTATTCTTCCTTTGTATTCCTTACGCCTGCGTTTTTACTTATGCTTGTCTGCCCCAAAAAGGCTTCAGCAAAAAAACCGAACAATGGGTGAGTAGTTTACTGGTCGGCGGCTCGCTGCTTTTGGTAATGTTTTTTCACCAATACCATTATACGGCGTACACCTTCGCATTACTGGCAGCATTAATCGCATTAGTCGGGTTTATACTGAAAGTTCGCTGGCTATCTCGATTTTATCAAACCTGCCTGATCCTATTGTTGCCTTTTATAATAGTCAATGGGTTGCTTACTGGAACCGCTCTGGCTGCGCCGGTGGTTTGGTACAACTCCGCCGAAATGCTGGGCCCGCGCATCCTAACAATACCCGTTGAGGATATTTTTTATGGAATGGGTCTCGTACTGTTAAACGTGCTGATCTTTTACCGGATTAGTGACTACCTATTCATGCGGGCAAAGGCGTACAGGAAAACGTCGCTGATTACCGGGCAAAAATTCACCGAAACACACACAAATACTTATTCATGATAAAAGACGATACAACTATTGAGAAAGACTATCCCCGGACACACAACGCACACCGGCTGCCCATGACCGACACGCCATTGAGAGAGGATGCCTTTGAACTGGATGATGAGACCAAAATGGAATTGATCGAAAAACATTTCGCCGGGATCATGCAGGTGCTCGGTTTGGACCTCGAGGATGACAGCCTCCGGGATACACCAAAGCGTGTAGCGAAAATGTATGTCAAAGAGATATTTAGCGGACTCAACCCTGCTAACAAACCGGTTCCAACCTTGTTTAAGAACCCGTTCCGTTATCAGCAGATGCTGGTGGAAAAGAATATTGCCGTGTTCAGCAATTGCGAGCATCATTTTGTTCCGATCACAGGCAAAGCGCATGTGGCATATATTAGTAATGGCCAGGTGATCGGGTTATCCAAGCTTAACAGGATCGTGCAGTATTGCGCTCAGCGTCCGCAGATACAGGAAAGGCTGACTATCCAGATTGCTGCGGCAATAAAAGAAGCCCTTGGAACCGAAGATGTTGCAGTTATAATAGATGCGAATCATCATTGCGTCTCCAGCCGGGGAATCCGAGATGCAGGTAGTATGACGCTAACCGCCGAATATAGCGGGAAGTTTTTAGAGCCGGACACCAAAAACGAATTTCTAAAGTACATCAGCGCATGACCTTATCAGGAAAAAATATCCTCGTCGTCGGTGGAAGTTCAGGAATAGGGTTGTCGCTGGTAAACTTTTTGAGGAATCAGGAAGCAAGGGTTTATGTAATCTCAAGAACGGTTTCCTCAGAATGGCTGGATGGCATCATCCACATTCCTGCCGACATCACCGCAAGCCTGGATCACGTGTCGGCCTTGTTACCGGAAAAGCTGGACGGACTTGTGTATTCGGTCGGGAGCATTAACCTGAAGCCATTTGGCCGACTGACCGAAGCTGATTTCCTGGCAGACTACCGTGTTAATGTGCTTGGTGCCGCCCGGGTAATTCAGCTTGCGCTTCCATCGTTAAAAAGTTCTGCAGGTTCTTCGGTGGTTCTGCTCAGCTCGGTCGCTGCCCGGACAGGTATGCCATATCATGCAAGCATTTCCGCTTCAAAAGCTGCTGTGGAGGGACTGGCTTTGTCACTAGCTGCTGAACTGGCTGGGTTAAAGATAAGGGTCAACGTCGTGGCCCCTTCGCTGACGGATACACCTCTGGCACAAACCCTTTTGGGGACACCAGAGAGACGCGAAGCATCCGCCAAGAGACATCCTTTGGGTAAATACGGGCAGCCGGAGGATATCAGCCGGGCAATCATGTTTCTTTTATCTGCGGACAGCAACTGGATGACGGGGCAAGTAATCGGTATTGACGGCGGACTGGGTAACTTAAAAGTAAACTGATATGATACACTTCGATAGCAAACAGATCGCGCGTATGGAGAAACACTACCGGATCAACCTGATCAACAGTGTTAGCGGTTTTAAGTCGCTTAACCTTCTCGGCACAATTAACGCTGATGGGATCACGAACCTTTGCCCGGTAAGCTCGGTTTTTCACATGGGATCGAATCCTCCTCTTGTAGGCTTAGTGATGCGTCCGCAGCGTCCGAACAACGATACACTGCGGAATATCAGCCAAACTGGACAATATACGCTGAACAATGTATTACCGGCATGGTATACCATGGCGCATCAAACCAGTGCAGCTTATCCACCTGGTGTTTCCGAATTTGATGCATGCGGTCTCACCAGGAAATATTCCGGGAAGTTTAAGGCGCCCTTTGTTGCCGAGTCCACAGTCAGGATAGGTCTTGAGTTACGGGACTTGATCGATGTTGGCCTTAACGGAACAACGATTGTCATCGGTGAAGTTGTGGAATTATTGGTAGATGAGGGGCTGGTTTGCACGGATGGAGTTATCGATCATGATGGGGCGGGCACCATGGCGGCAACAGGCCTCGACGGATACTATTTACCGCAGTTTGTTGGAAGGTTGCCGTATGCTAAACCTGGCATGGAACCGAAGGAGTTAGGAATTAAATAACTGGTATGGAAAAAGGGACTGATGTGCTCATTATCGGCGCTGGCATAGCAGGGTTAACAGCTGCAAAAGTGCTCAAAGAAGCGGGTGTGACGATCAAACTTCTGGAAGCTTCCGATGAAGTAGGCGGACGGATAAGAACCGATAAAGTCGATGGCTTTTTACTGGACCGGGGGTTCCAGGTATTTTTAACGGCTTACCCGGAGGCCAAACGCTTCCTTGATTATGACAGGCTCGACCTCCGGCCTTTTACCCCTGGTGCACTCATATTCGATGAACAGGGGATAACCACAGTTGGAGATCCGCTGAGACATCCAGCCTCTTTGTTCCAGACCCTTTTTTCCGGAGTTGGAACATTTGCCGATAAGCTGCGGCTGCTCCGGCTCAAACTAAAACTTTCAAGGAAAAGCATAGGAGATATATTTGCTGATTCGGAAACGACCACGCTTGCCTACCTGCAGCAGCAAGGTTTTAGCGAAAAGATTATCACTCGTTTTTTCAGACCCTTCATAACCGGGATTTTCCTGGAAAGAGAGCTGGCTACTTCAAGCCGGATGTTCGAATTTGTTTTCAAGATGTTCAGTGAGGGGGATGCCGCTGTTCCTGCACAGGGAATGGGCATGATCCCTTTGCAATTGGCAGAAGGATTGTCATCAGATGAACTGGTACTGAATGAAACCGTGACATGGATCGGGGCGAGCCGGGTTAGTACGGCTTCGGGGCAAACCTACCCGTCAGAATACGTGTTGATTGCGACAGACCAACTGCATAAGCCACCGCCGTACCAGCTTCCACCTGGGTCATGGAAGACTGTGACCTGTCTTTACTTTACGGCTGACCAACCGCCGTTTAGCAAACCGCTTGTAGCTTTAAATGCATCAATCGGGAAACTGGTCGATCACATTGCCGTGATGGAACAGGTATCCTCATCCTACTCGCACTCAGGAAAGTCACTGATATCAGTATCGCTGGTCGGATACGAGCCCGGCTTGCTCACGTCAAGATTGCCGGAGGATGTATTGCGCGAATTATCCGGGTGGTATCCCGACGCGGTGAACTGGCAACACCTGAAAACATACCCTGTCACGTACGCGTTACCGAAAGATAACCATGTAAGAAATGAACCGCTGAAGCTGAATCTTACAGGCAACTGTTTTATTTGTGGAGATCACCTGCTTAACGGATCCATTAACGCAGCGATGAAAAGCGGACGGTTGGCAGCTGAAGCCATCCTGAAAAGTATGAACAAATGATTAGCGCTCACCATACCCTCACGGATATTTTTCTCGACGGCAAACGACTGAAGGGCGATACTGCGGCTGACACATTTATCGATACCGTTTTCCGCGACCCCGGGCAGAAGGAAGTGTTGCAGCTTTGGCTGAAAAACGCCTCTGTAAACGAAAATATTTACGCATTGACGGAGAAGTTCCCGGGAGAGGCCTTTATAGCTGAGGCGAACACTTTACCAGCATGGGCCGATCCGGATCTGATGCGGAAAGGATCGGTATTCTTCAGTCGCCACTCGGAAAGCATTATGAGTTTGCTGGGATTATTGTCCCTGCCTTACTGTTATACCGCGGCCAATGGGGCAATGGTGTTGTATCTATCTGAAAAGATAAGGAATGAAACAACCAGGCGCCTGTTCGAAACGGCTGTTTTCGTATGGGAGATGATGGCTCCAAACGCTTTTCAAAGCGATGGAAAGGCTTTCATGGAAATTTTGAAGATAAGAATTTTGCATGCCGCAATACGATATTATACTTTGCAAAGCGGGAAATGGGACGATGCATGGGGTGTACCGGTAAATCAGGAGGACATGGCAGGCACGAATCTCTCTTTCTCGTTTATCGTTATCCGTGGACTTCGCATGCTCGGTTTTAGCATAAACCAACAGGATCAGGAGGCCTTCCTGCACCTGTGGAGTGTCATTGGATATTTGACCGGCCTGGAAGAAGACCTGATCGCCGAAAGCCCAAAGATGGCGCAACAACTTGATCGCGTCATCAGTAAGAGACAGTTTCGGGCCTCACCACATGGACAACTACTAACCCAATCATTAATCGCCCATATTGTATCGGTAAATAAAAGTAAAGCAACACCCGCTGATATCACAGGATTGATGCGTTACTTGTTAGGAAATGAAGTTTCAGGACAGTTGGGGATAGATGCACCTGAACTTCCCGCATATAAATTAAGCTTGATCAGGACAACCAACATATTGCGCAGCTGGTTACGAACGGGCGACCCGGCCCAGTCGTACCATAGGGCTTACCGGGCTTTCCGTGCACTAAAACCAGTTTAACCAAAATACTATAAATTTGCTATCGATATTAAAAACTGTACAAAAAGATGAAGTCTTACGCCCTTATTCATGAATTGCTGAACCTGGTGGAAACGCTGGAGAAAGAAAATAACGGGCGCGAGGTGTCCATCCAGGAGTTTGCAGGGTTTATGCTAACCAGTGTTAGCAGCCCCGTGGGGGAACTAGCTAATAGCGACGCCCGCTTCGGTAAGGAAGAAATGTACGCCCAGGCAATTGCATACCAGTTGGATAACAATATCGGGCGTCTCTTCGTCTACATGAGCCGCTATGCCAAGTCTTATATCAAAAAAACACTCGAAGGAACACCTTTGCAGACCGGAGAGGATTTTACAGCTCTGGCGATTCTGCTGACGCATGAACACTTATCAAAAACCGAACTGATCACTTACAATTTACAGGAGAAGACATCAGGAATGGAGGTCATCAGGCGGCTTATAGCTGCCGGGTTGGTCAGACAATGGGATAATGTTCAGGACAAACGCGGGAAACTTATCGGAATCACCGGGGACGGGCGTAAATTGTTGTACCGTGTCTTCGTGGAAATGGGCCATGTCAGTAAAATGATTACCGGGGACCTCACAGAAGCAGAGAAACTACAGTTATTGTATCTCCTGCAAAAACTGGAAAACTTTCATTTTGAACATCATGAAAAAAAGACCATCCTTTCTAAAGCCGATCTACAGGCATTTACCAACGAAAGTTTGTAAGAGTTTTTGGAAGCCGGACGGCATCAAACTATAATCATCGATGACTTTATTCGCCTCGGTTCCCGGAGGCGACGAGATATTTACCAAAGTTCTTCAGAGGTTCTTCCAGGGGCAAAAAAAGACCCACAAACATTAACTTTACTGAGGTAGCTATCGCGTAAAAAAAATAGCCGGTTCTCGCTTCCGGCTATTTTCCCCTATTATTTAAACCTTTTATTAGAAGACTTGAAAAGTAATCGTGGTTACTTTCTCATCTTATAAAAATTATTAATATAGCACTCTGCTTTCAAACGATATGCCAAACTACAGACAGGTAGCAGTGTAACATCTTTTTTACACCCTGCCCTAATATTCCTTGATCAAGTTGTGTAGCATTATTGATGTTTTAGTCACCATCGTCTATATTACCTGACAGGATACGATGGGGGCGCTGCTATAATTGCTTACGTGTGAATGCAGTTTGCACATTAAAATGAAAAATCCGGTTATCGCCGGAATAGTAAAATGTTTTGCAATTTTATAGAAAAATAAAAAGCACCTACAACTTTTTTCGCCGTAAGTGCCTGATTGTAAGTAGTGACCTGGGAGAGGATCGAACTCTCGACCCACTGATTAAGAGTCAGTTGCTCTACCGGCTGAGCTACCAAGTCGTTTTTTTCCGGGTTGCAAATAAACGGATTTTTTTTGAAAGTCCGAAAGTCCGTAAGACGGAAAGTCCGAAAGATTTTTCATTCTGCATTCGGCATTCCAAATTTCGCAATCAAATTACGCCATCGCATACATCTCATCCCTTTGCTTCTGCACCGTATCGCTGTTGATGTATTCATCGTAGGTCATCAGCTTATCAATCAAGCCGCCGGGGGTAAGTTCGATGATACGATTTGCTACGGTTTCTGTAAGCTCATGGTCACGTGAGGTGAACAGGATGGTTCCCCTGAAATCCTTCATGCCATTGTTTAAAGCAGTTATGGATTCCAAATCAAGGTGGTTAGTTGGCTCGTCGAACATTAATAGGTTCGCCTGTTGCAGCATCATACGGCTAAACATGCAGCGCATTTTTTCGCCACCTGAAAGTACATTGCTTTTCTTCAATACCTCTTCGCCGGAGAATAGCATACGGCCCAAAAAGCCACGGATAAACTGGTCGTCTTTGTCCCCAGTGGAATAATCACGCAGCCAGTCGATCAGGTTATCATCTTTTCCTTTAAAATATTCTGAGTTATCAATCGGGATATCGGCCGCATTGATAGTAACGCCCCATTTAAATTCACCTTTGAAATGCTTATCGCGTCCTGTAAGGATATTGTAGAATGCCGTTGTAGCCAAACTGTTTTGCGACAACACGGCGATTTTATCACCTTTGTTTACACTAAGGCGTATGTTGGAAAACAAAAGCTCACCGTTTAACGATTTGCTGAGGTTCTCAATATGTAATATCTGGTCGCCTGCTTCTCGGCCCTGGTTGTTAAATATGATCCCCGGGTATTTGCGGTTCGATGGTTGTATTTCGTCAATATTTATCTTATCGAGTGCTTTTTTACGACTGGTTGCCTGTTTTGATTTGGAGGCATTCGCGCTAAAGCGGCGAATAAATTCCTGAAGTTCTTTTACACGGTCCTCGGTTTTCTTATTCTGGTCCGAACGTTGTTTCAGGGCCAACTGGCTCGATTCGTACCAGAAAGTATAGTTACCGGTGTAGATGGTCATTTTTGCAAAGTCGATATCCACCACGTGCGTACAAACGGTATCCAGGAAGTGCCTGTCATGCGATACAACCAGCACGATGGCCTCGTAACTTGCTAAAAAGTCTTCCAGCCAGCTTACGGTATGAATATCCAGATCGTTAGTAGGCTCATCCAGTAATAAAATATCAGGTTTGCCAAACAGGGCCTGTGCTAATAACACACGCACCTTTTGGGTGTTGTCCAGATCCTTAACCAGGCTGTAATGAAACTCTTCCTTTATACCCAAATTGCTCAATAGGGTAGCAGCATTGCTTTCGGCGTTCCATCCATCCATTTCGGCGAAAAGGTTTTCCAGTTCACCTGCGCGCTCACCATCGGCATCATTAAAATCTTCCTTCAGGTAAATGGCGTCCTTTTCCTTCATCACGGCATACATTTCCTTGTGACCCATCATTACGGCTTCTAATACCGTGAATTCGTCAAAAGCATAGTGATTCTGGCTCAACACGGCCATGCGTTCACCAGGGGTAAAGCTTACCGACCCGCTGCTTGGGTCAATATCACCCGAAAGGATTTTCAGGAATGTTGATTTGCCTGCGCCGTTTGCGCCAATGATACCATAGCAATTGCCCTGGGTAAATTTTAAGTTAACGTCTTCGAACAGTGTACGTTTGCCGTAACGTAATGAAAGATTGGATACCGTGATCATGCTGCACCTTAATTTGCCGCAAAGGTACGTTAATCCGGGCAATTTTTACTATCAGCGGGCACTTATGTTCTCAATCTTTGTGGAAAGCGTTGCCCGAATCTTCTTAATTGTGGAGTTAAGAATGTTAATTATACGCTAAATTTAAGCTATATGAGGAAAATACCTGTTGTGGAATGACATTTGCCTAATCCTTAGTACCTAATTAAAAATAAACAATTATGATACTATTGATCGTCGGACTATTCATTGTAAACTTTGCAGCAGTTTTAATCCACCTGAGCGTTAAAAGAGAGTATTAATAAAGCGGCGCTTATTGTCCCCAGGTTTCGGGTGATGTGCGCCATTTTCTTAATACCTCCACATTATCAGCAGAAATATATTGATGCTTTTCGGCATATTTTAACAACGCGTTATAATTTGAAAGGGTGAAAAATTTACATTTCGCCTGTTTAAAGTTCTCAGTTGCCGCATCAAATCCATAGCTGAATATCGCCGCTAATCCCGCTACTTCGTAACCAGCGTTACGCAAAGCTTCAACGGCCTGCAGGCTGCTTTTGCCCGTGGATATAAGGTCCTCGATCACAACAATCCTTTTTCCGGGCATTACTTCGCCTTCGATCAGGCTGCCTGTGCCATGTTCTTTCGCTTTCGACCGTACGTATATAAAAGGCAATCCCAGTTCCTGTGCCACCAATGCCCCTTGGGGGATACCGGCTGTTGCCACACCTGCTATACATCCCACAGGGCCAAATTCTTCCTGGATAACCAGCGTAAGTTGTTGCCTGATATAGGTGCGTATGGTCGGGTGCGATAGGGTAATGCGATTATCGCAGTAGATTGGTGATTTCCATCCCGATGCCCATGTAAAAGGATTGTCGGGTTGCAATTTAATTGCTTTAATTTGCAGCAGGAATTCGGCCACTTGCTGTTCGATCTCAGTTTTATTAAACATGGCTCAAAAGTACAGAATTTATATTAACGAAAAAGTGATTCTGATAACCCGATCAGTTCCACGAAGGGTAGAAAGATATCAAAAGATTGATGCTCATACTTTTGACCTGAAATCATTTTATAACGAATATAACGGCAAGCCCGGAGGTCGGCTGTTTTTTATCATCGCCAGCGACGCCAAAGCCTACCTGAAAAAGGTGGTAAAAAGTATTACGCTGATAGAAGCTGCAGGCGGCGCGGTTGCAAATGCAAAGGGTCAGTTCCTGTTTATATACCGCAACGGCAAATGGGACCTGCCGAAAGGTAAACTTGAGCGGCGCGAGGGCAAAAAGGCAGGGGCCGTGCGTGAAGTGGAAGAAGAATGCGGCATAAAAGTCAGCGGCATCGGAAAAAGGATTTGCAGAACTTATCACACCTATACCGTAAAAGGCGAAGTTGTACTGAAAAAGACCTACTGGTACAATATGACTTATAGCGGAACCGGGAAATTAAAACCGCAAAAAGAAGAGGGCATAACGCAGGTACGCTGGTTTAAAAGGGAACAAACAGGGCCCATTATCAGGAATACCTTCCCGTCCATCATGGACGTATTGATGAAACTGGATCTGATCACAGAAAGGGCAGCGCCTCTTTAGGGATAAACTGGCTCACGTCGCCATTATGACGCATAATTTCGCGTACGATGGTGGAGCTAATAGACGAATATCCCGGCTTGCTCACAATAAATATACTTTCGATTTCGGGAACCAGGGCGTGGTTCATCTGGGCGATAGCCTTTTCATATTCAAAATCAGAAACAGTACGGATACCCCTTATCATATATTCGGCGCCGATGCTTTTACAAAATTCAACCGTTAAGCCGTCATAGGCTACCACATGTATCTTCGGCTCATGTTCAAATACCGCACGCAGCATTTTTTCGCGCTGGCCGACCGACAAAAGTCCCTTCTTCGAGCTGTTATCGCCAATGCCGATATAAAACTTATCAAACAGGCCTATAGAACGTTTAATTATATCTACATGGGCCTTGGTTATGGGGTCAAACGAACCGGGGAATAGGGCGATTTTCATATCGACATTACTAGTGCTTTACTCAAAAGTAGTTAATTAATTCAAACCAATAAGTTATTGATTTGCGCGTACTGCAAAAGCATAATGGTTTTGGCATCTTTAATCTCGCCGGCACCCACCATGTCCAAAGCCTTTTGAAAAGGAAGCTCCAAAACTTCAATATTCTCGCTTTCCTCGTGCAGGCCGCCGCCCTCGCTTACTTTCATGTCTTTGGCATACTCGGCTACAAAGAAATAGAGTATTTCAGTAACCGAGCCCGGCGACATATAAGCTTCAAACACTTTTTTCACATCGGTAACCTTATAGCCGGTTTCTTCTTCCGTTTCCTTCCTGATGCAATCCTCAGGATTATCTCTATCCAGTAAACCGGCGCAACATTCTATCAAGTAACCGTCTTCATTTCCGTTTAGGTAAGTCGGCATGCGGAATTGCCTTGTAAGTATAATAGTTTGGTTCGCTTTATTATACAAAAGGATAGTTGCGCCATTGCCGCGGTCATAAGCTTCGCGGTACATGGTCTCCCAGGTGCCGTCATGATGTTGGTGTTCAAAAGTGACTTTTCTCAGGGTGTACCAATTGTCCGAGAGTACTTCGGTTTTAACATTGCGTATTTTATTGTTCATTAGTTGATGTTTCTTTAAAAAACGAAAATGATGAATGCCCGTATTTGCGCTGCTCCACAAACGCCGGGTGATTGCTTAAATTTTGTAAGGTTTGGTGCTCAACGATCAGCATACCACCGGGCAGTAAAAGTTTTTTGTCGAATATGATCCGGGGTATTTCGGGTATGCCGTTCAGGTCATAGGGCGGGTCAGCAAAAATCAAATCATATTGCTCAGTTTCTATTTCCAGGAACTTAAAAACATCAGCCTTATAGGTTCTGATTTGGCTAAGCTTATGCTGCCTGGCTGCATCTTTAATGTAATTGATACAATGGATGCTACGGTCGACCGAAATAACCTGCGCGGCCTCTCTTGAGGCAAATTCAAGCGAGATATTGCCTGTACCTGCAAACAGGTCGAGCACTTTAATATTTTCGAAATCAATTTGATTTTGCAGGATATTGAACAGGGCCTCCTTTGCCAGGTCGGTAGTGGGGCGGACAGGCAGATTTTTTGGCGGGTTGAGCCTTAAGCCTTTTAGTGTGCCCCCGATAATCCGCATAATGATAAAGCGGTAAGCGCTAATGATGAATGGGATGGAAACTTTGCAGGCATTTCAACTACGGCGGCTTCGTTCAGTTCAACTTTGTTGAAAAACTCACTCAAACGGTTAAAGTTTTTGTCGTCCGCCTCAACTTGCCCGCTTAAGATCACAGTAATAGTCTCCGGGGCTAATTGTAATTCGCCCGCTACAAAGGAGGTAAAGTAAACCAGTTCGTCCTCGTTTTCAAATTCAAACCCATTATAAAAACGCAGCCGGCCATCCGTAAAGTTTAATATTTCAACCTTGCCGTCGCTGATATCCAAAAACAGGGTGTTTTTAGCTGAATTGCCACGTAACGCCATTATCCAGCCTTTTGGTGCGAAAACAACATTTTTAAGGTCGAATTTATTGGTAATGGCAGGCAAGGCAGGTTCACCAGCTTTAAAAATCACCTGGTTTTCGTCATCAAGGGGCTGCGAAAATATTTTCTCGGAATCCTGTACATCCAGGAAACGGGCAAAATCGGCTACTTTATCCGGGTTAAACAGGCTTACCGGCACAAAAGTAAATGTATTAGCCGCCAAACCGATAATGCATTGTTTGTAGTTTTTAAACAGGAAATCGTTTTCATCGGCGGGAGCGCTTAAGGCACCAATATCAAGCCCTTCAGCTAATACGAGTAGCTTATTTTTTTCGGTTATGGCGAATGAAAACTTTGTGTTGTCCGCTTTTACCAGCAAAGTATATTTTTTAGTCTTTTCGGGACTAAAATCAGGATCCAGGTACTGGTAGTTGCGGTTACTCATGCGGTTATGGCAAAAGTAATATTTTTTGGATTAGTTAGCTGCTTGTTCAATAAAGTTCCGGTTATATATCAGACATAAACAAAAGCCCCGGCTACTGGCCGGAGCTTTTGTTGAAAATCATTTGATTTTCTAACGGTCGCTTTCCCTGATACTGCGATCGCTGTCGTCACGACTCTCGCGGTCGTCGTTATTACCACGACTTCCTGATTGGCTCTCACGAGTTGAACGTGATTCCTGGTCGCCATATTCCGGCGAATTACTCTGTTGTTCCTGGCGGTTGCCTTGTTGTTCCCGCCGTCCCCCACGTTGCTGTGACTGGCCGCCCTCTGAACCACTGCTTCCTTGCCCTGAATTGCTTCCTTGTCCTGAATTGCTTCCTTGTCCTGAATTGCTTTGTTGTTCTTGCTGTGCGCTACGTTGCTGTGACTGGCTGCCCTGTGAACCGCTGCTTCCTTGACCTGAATTACTCTGTTGTTGCTGTTGGCTGCCGCCGCTTTGCGATCTTTGATTTTGGTCGCGATTGTTTGAATTCTGGCCCTGTGAGCCACTGCGCTGATCGTTTTCTTTGTTACGGTCTGCCCCTGATTCGTTTGTGTTCGACATAACTTAATTTTTAATGGTTTATAATGGTTGTGCCCTTTTGGGCCACTAATACAGTCAACATTATCATCGATATATTGTTTCGTTCTAATTAAAAAATTTTCTAAATTATATTTTAATTGGTAATAAAGGTCATTCACTTCAGGCGAACTGGTATTGGTTTTTAAAACCAGCGCGTGTATATTTACAAGGGAGTGGCTTTAATACCAAACCTTCTATCCTATTTATGATCGGACACAAATTTTTACTGGCGCTATTCATTTCGTTCTTACCCTGCCTCGTTTTCCCGCAACCGGGAACGCAGGTTAAGAACTATTCAAAAGCCGACGGCCTGGCAATGACCGTCAAATACGATGGTGATATTTATCGCCTGACCAAGCAATTGACAAACCCTTTCTCCAACCAGGAATTAAAGGCAAGGGCCATTTTCAGGTGGGTCACCGATAATATCGCTTACGATTGCAGGTATTTTAACAAAACTGCTTACAAGGGCAAGGAACCAGAAACTTTTGAGTGCAATAGTGACGATAGCCTGGATTGTGTAATACGGAAAAATGTATGGGAAATGAGGTACATTAATCATTTGCTGGACAGTAGAAAGGCGGTTTGCCAGGGTTATGCGATGCTTTTTAAAAAGATGTGCAACATTGCCGGGATGGAATCGGAAGTTATACCCGGATATATACGAACAGAAGAGTATCAAATTGGCAGCCCCGGCGAACTCGACCATGCCTGGAACGCGGTCCGGATAAATGGCAATTATTACCTTGTAGACGCAACGTGGGCCGCTGGTAGCTGCTCTAAGAAAGATAACGGGAAACTAAAGGAGTTCCATAAACATTTTGACGATTATTACTGGCTTACCCCGGCGGATGAGTTTGCGAGGGACCATTACCCCGAAGAGCCCAAATGGGTGCTGATTGCCAATTTCACCAAAGACAAGTTTTCGGCAAACCCATATTATGCGCCGGAGGTGATGCACAGCATTAAACTATTAACACCCTACACCGGAATTATTGCAGCTAAAAGGGGAGACACGATTCGTTTTAGATTAAGATATGCCGGACATTTTAAGGACCTACAGATCAATACCAATGTTTTTCAAAACCCGGATATCTATTACCTCGACTACATCACCAAACGCAAAGCGGTAAAACGGCTGGATAGCCTGGCGCTTAAACAACAACAATACATTAAATATAAGCAGAACGGCGATACCTACGAGTTTGCTTATGTGGTTAAAGATAACTCGCTCGATTACCTCGATATCCTGTTTGATACCAAACAGGTGATGCGGTTTAAAGTGAGGGTTCGCTGACGAAGTTTATACTCAGAAAATCCTATATTACAGCCTCAATCAAGTCACAATGAAAAAACACTTTTTGCTTATCTTTTTAGTGCTGTCAACAATCGCCTATGCTCAAAAGCCAATCACTGGGTTTACCGCCGCTTCATCCGCAAAGCAAGCAGAGATAGAAAATGCTTTTGATGGTTCCCTGAACGCTCAGCGCATTGGCGAAACGATAAAAGAACTTTCCGCCGTGCCACATCATATTGGTTCTCCCGGCGGCAAGGCCGTGGCTGAGAAAATACTGGCCCGTTACAAAAGCTATGGCTTTGATGCGCATATCCAAACCTACTACGTGTTGTTTCCAACACCAAAAACGCGCTTGCTGGAAATGACCGCCCCAACAAAATATATCGCTTTGTTATCAGAACCGACTTTGCCGGAAGACGGTACAAGCGGACAGGAGGGTCAGTTGCCTACCTATAACGCTTACAGTATTGATGGTGACGTTAGCGGGCAACTTGTTTTTGTAAACTACGGCCTGCCTGCTGACTATGAAAAACTGGCGCTGATGGGTATAAGCGTGAAGGGCAAGATTGCCATTGCGAAATATGGAAATTCGTGGCGGGGAATAAAGCCCCAGGTTGCCGCTGAACATGGCGCCATTGGCTGCATTATCTATTCTGACCCGGCTGACGATGGCTATAACCAGGGTGACGTATATCCGAAAGGGCCCTTCAAAGGAGAATACGGCGTGCAGCGCGGTTCGGTATTGGAAGAACTTTATACAGGTGACCCATTAACACCGGGAATTGGCGCCACGAAGAATGCGAAACGGTTGGATATTAAGGACCTTAAAGTCTTGACCAAAATACCAGTGCTTCCTATCAGTTATCACGATGCGCTGCCCATGCTGGCCGCTATGGGCGGCCCGGTAGCACCGGCCGCATGGCGTGGCGCCTTGCCCATAACCTATCATATTTCGGGTGAGGCTACGGTGCATCTTAAAGTTGCTTTCAATTGGGATATTGTTCCGGCATATGATGTGATTGCTATGATAAAAGGCTCGGCTTTTCCAGATGAATGGGTCATGCGCGGTAACCATCACGATGCCTGGGTAAATGGGGCAAATGACCCTATCAGTTCACAGGCTGCTTTGCTGGATGAGGCAAAAGCGCTTGGAGACCTGCTAAAAACCGGCTGGCGCCCGAAGCGCACTATTGTTTACTGTTCATGGGATGGTGAGGAACCTGCCTTGCTTGGCTCAACCGAGTTTGTGGAAGATCATGAAAAAGAGTTACAAAAAAAGGCCGTGATCTATATCAATACCGACGACAATACCAGGGGGTTTTTAGATGCAGGCGGGTCAAATTCCCTTGAGACATTTATGACAGAGGTGAGCCAGTCGGTCACCGATCCGCAGACCAAAGTAAGCGTATACGATCGTCGCCGGGCGCGGGATGTCGTCAATGCTGCTACGGATTCAGAAAAAACTGAGTTGCTAAACCGTAAAATAAACCGGCTCGACGCCCTGGGCGGAGGTTCGGATTTTGAGTCGTTTTTGGAGCATGATGGTATACCGACTTTGGACCTCCAGTTTTCGGGAGAGGGCGAAGGCGGGGAGTACCATTCCATATACGATTCGTACGATTACTATAAACGTTTTAAGGACCCTACTTTTGAATATGGCGTTGCTTTGGCAAAGGTTGCGGGACACGCCGCGTTGCGGATGGCGGATGCCGACCTGCTGCCCTTTGATTTCAGGGAAATGTATGCGACTGTTGACCGCTACTCCAAAGAAGTAACTGAGCTGCTAACCAAGATGCGGAAGAGTACCGTCCTTGAAAATCAACTGATAGCTGCCAATGTTTACAACCTGAGTAACGATCCTACCAAGAATATGCTTTCACCTGTTGCAAAGGGTGATGTGCCGCAGCTTGATTTTTCGCCGTTAAAAAACGCGCTGGACAGCCTGAAGAAAAGCACTACTGCACTGGCTGCAGTATGGGGCAAGGATATGCAAGGTGGCAACAGCCACCAGAAGTTGAACGAACGGCTGTACCAGGCAGAGCAGCAATTGTTAACCGTTGATGGCCTTCCTCACCGTGGCTGGTTCAAACATACGCTTTATGCTTCAGGTATGTACACCGGTTATGATGCAAAAACGCTGCCCGGCATCCGTGAGGCGATAGAGCAAAGAAACTGGACCGAAGCGCAGGCCCAGATCAACGTGGCGGCGAACAGTATTTTGAAGCTGGCGGCTTACCTTAGTGCTCCGGTGCCTGAAAAATGACCGCCGAATAAAAGATAAGGGGTTTATAGTAACAACAATGTAAAAAATTGAATGAGCGCAAGTTCCGGGTTTCAGGGTCAGTGCAATTCACTGATCTTTACACGAAAAATATACCGATGCTTATTCAAAATTGTACCCCTGCCGACCTGCCCAATATCCTTGCATTGTATCAGCATGCGCGCGACCTGCAAAAAGAACGGAACGTGGTGGTGTGGCCGCCCTTCGACGAAGCTTTTTTGCTGAAGGAGATCGCCGAAAACCGGCAATGGAAATTGGTTGAGCATGACGTTATTGCCTGCAATTGGGCCATTACTTTTGAAGACCCGGAGATTTGGGGCAAAAAGGATCAAAATGATTCTATATTCATTCACCGCCTTTGTATCGACGCTTCTTTCAGGGGGAACAGGTGCATTGACACGGTGGTTAACTGGGCGAAAGACTACGCGGTTCAGCAAAATAAGCAATATGTACGCCTTGATACGCTCGGCAACAATACCGGGCTCATCAAACACTATACTTCTGCGGGGTTTGATTTTTTGGGGATATTCAGGCTTACGGATACGGCAAACCTGCCGGGGCATTACCAGCAGGAACCTGATTGTTGTTTGTTTGAAATCAAGGTATAAAACATAATCCGCGTAATTAGGTTATCTGCACAGGCAACATCAGTTCCCCGGAAAATAAAAGTATTTATTATGGCAAGCTTAAACATGACTATTCCATTCAGCATTTCGCATGAGGAAGCCCTTAAAAGAATTAAAAACCTGCTGAGCGAAACCAAGAAAGAGCACGGCGACAAGATCGATAACCTGGAGGAACAATGGGATGGAAATGTAGGGACTTTCAGTTTCACGGCCAAAGGGTATGATATTTCGGGCACATTGACCGTGGAAGATTCAACGATCGAATTGAATGGGAAGATTCCTTTTGCTGTGTCGCTTTTTAAGGGGGCTATTACGAGGGCTATTGATGAAAAAGCGGGGGAATTGCTAGCTTAGGGGTCTGGATTCTCTTTTTGTCCTGCCGGGTCTCACAAAGATGACCCTGTGGAACGGATATTAGTTGAAGCGTTATATTTACCTCATGGTTAAAACTAAAAAAGTCCAGATTTAAAATCCGGACTAACAAGAACAAATATCTGAATCGTGCTGCAGCACCGGCCGCGGTCACATTAAACTGCCATTACAGGTCTTATTGCCGATAAGTCTGATTTTAGTTTTTTGTGATAATAAACGTAAGACGCAATTGCAAAGCCTATATAGATCAGCATAAAGGCTATTTTGCCTACCGGTTGACCAACCGCACGTGCCGAATAATAAGTTGAATAAGTAGCAGCTGCCAGGTCATAGGCAAATCCGGCGTAGGCCCATTCCTTTATGCGTGGAAATCCCGGTACAAAAAGTGCTATAACACCTAATATTTTAACAAACCCGATAAACGGCGTAAAATAAGCCGGGTAGCCTAATTGTTTGTTTATTATCAGCACAGCATCTGATGTGCTCATTAGGTCGGGAATAGCCGACCAAAGCATTAATCCGGCAAAAATGATAGTGAGGGTCCAGTAAGTAAGGTTAACATTTTTCATTTCAGTGACAATTTATGGGTGAGTAATTGGTTGTAGCAGAGTGTGTTCCATGTGCAGGACAGGATAACTTGCTTCTAAGGTAGAAAGAATTTTTTATTATTTTTTGTGATCTTCATCACTTTTTCGCTCCTGAGGAAAGCCCGGTTTCCTTGTGCCCAATTTCAACGCCGGTTCAATTGCAGGTCACGGGCTGGCTCTGTTTTTGCCCGTGCGTTTCATGCACACGCTGTTCGAAGTTACAAACTTCGGACAGCGGGGGTAGGTGCCATACGTTTCGAAAGTTACCTGCAGACACGGAAATATTTAGCACATTTGCCCATGCCCGCACCCGACCAGATCGCCAAAGCCTTCCCGCACGAGCCGACGCCGCAACAAGTGGCGCTTTTTGGCAAGCTGCATGAGTTTTTGCTGAGCGATAACGGTGATGAATGCTTTATACTCAAAGGTTACGCCGGTACGGGTAAAACCACCGTTTTGGGTGCATTGGTAAAAGCGCTGAAGTATTATAACTACAAATCAGTTTTGCTGGCGCCGACGGGACGAGCGGCTAAGGTGATAACCAACTATTCGGGCCGCAAGGCTTTTACAATTCATAAGCGCATCTACCGCAAAAAATCAGCGATGAATATCGATGATGGTTTCAGCCTTGCGGATAACATCGCATCCGATACCCTGTTTATTGTTGACGAGGCTTCGATGATATCGGATGAAGTATCGGGGAATAGTCGCGGCACGCTGCTCCACGATTTGGTAAGTTATGTGTACAATACCAAAAACTGCAAACTGGTGTTGGTAGGAGATACCGCCCAGTTGCCGCCGGTTGGGGCGGACTACAGCCCCGCACTGGATTTCGCCCTGATGAAAAAGACGTTTGCGGTGGATATATTCAGCTTTGAGCTGACCGACGTATTACGTCAGGAAAAAGATTCAGGTATCCTGCTTAACGTAACCGCTATGCGCGAGATCATACGGCAAGGGAAGATCGAGACGCCGAAGATCATCACCAAAGGCTACAAGGATGTTTACCGTATGACAGGCGAACGACTGGAGGAAGGGCTGAACTATGCTTACAACAAATATGGCTACGATGGTACCCTGATCATTTGCCGGTCGAACAAAAATGCAAACCAATACAACCAGCAAATACGCGGGCGCATATTGATGCGCGAAGAAGAACTGACCGGTGGCGACCAGATCATGGTGGTGCGCAATAATTACTTTTGGCTGCAGGACCAGGAGGAAAGCAGTACCGCCTTTATTGCCAACGGCGACATTGCCCGCATCAAAAAAGTAAAACGCATTGAGGATATGTACGGCTTCCGCTTTGCGGATGTGCAACTGGAGTTTATTGACTATGCCGAGGACCCGGTGCTGGATTGTAAAATCATGCTGGATACCCTTTACTCGGAAGCGCCGGCCCTGCCGCCGGACGAACAAAAACGGTTTTTCCTGGAGGTGATGAAAGACTACGAGCATATAAAAAGTCGCAAGGCTAAGTTCGACGAACTAAAACTGAACCCTTATTACAACGCCCTGCAAATCAAATTCGCTTATGCCATTACCTGCCATAAAGCACAGGGCGGCCAATGGGATGCTGTCTTTGTCGATCAGGGTTATGTAACCGAAGAAATGATAAATATGGATTTTCTGAGGTGGTTCTACACGGCCTGTACGCGGGCGAGTAAGGAGTTGTATTTGGTGAATTTTGACCAGCGATTCTTTGACACGATTAAGGGATTAAATGATTAAGAAATGGATATCCTGTCTAATCTCTAAAATCCTGTAATCGTGTTCTAATCTACGAGTGGTAGTTTAATCGTAAAACTCGACCCTTTCCGTTCCTCGCTCACTACCTCAATGGTCCCATTGTGGTTCTCGATGATCTGTTTGGATATGCTGAGTCCCAAACCGGTTGACTGTTCGCCGCGAACACCTGGTCGGCGCGCCTTGGAGAAGCGTTCAAATATATGCGGGAGCATGTCGGGAGGTATACCCATCCCATAATCCCGTACTTCGATGATGGCATTGCCATCTTTAGCGCTCAGGTATATGTCGATCTTGTCTTTGTCTTTTGAGAATTTAAGCGCATTGGTAATCAGGTTGTCCATAACCCGTTGAAACTTTTCGGCATTGATCTCCACAAAAACCTGGTCCTTCGAACCAATAAGTACCACGCTGTTTTTGGCATTCTTCTGCACTTTCCACTCGTTAATGATTCTTTTCAGGAAATGGTTCATTTCGGTGCGCTGTGTATCTATAATGTTGATATTCTCGTTGTTTGCCGCATCCAGCAGGTCGGTAATAATACCCCGTGCTTTGATGCACGAAGTTTTGATCATGTCGAGATTTTCTCGGGTATCTTTGGTTACCTCGTCCATTTCCATCATCATGGCAATGGTTTCGATGGCGCCAATCGGGTTGCGCAGGTCATGCGCCACCATACCTAAAATCTCATTTTTAAAGGCGTTGCCCTTTTCGATCGCGATATTTTTCTCGCGGATATCCACCAACTGCAAATAATAACTCGACTTGTACGAATAGAAATACCGCGCTATAAAGTAAAAGCAGAACAGCAGCGTAACCGATATGATCTGGTTGTACACCATCTCCATCGGCTCGGCTGCGGTGTAATACAAAAGGTAAGTAAATACAAGTTCGACCACTATGATGAGCAATATGGTTTCGACGCTTTCCATCACAAAAACTACGCTAATGATGCTAAGCGCGGTCAAATACAAGGTAAGCGCATTTCGCGGGTCGGATGTAGCGATAAAACTCGAGAACATCCCGCAAAAAATAATAAAAAATGCAAAGGCAAAAACAAAAATACCTGTAACAATAGTGGCTCTTTTCTGTTTGCCATACAGGTATATCAGCAAATAGCTCCCAATAAGAAAAATCGGGGTAATTGCGATATAAAGCCAGTTAGCATAGTTAAATTCGGGATAATTTTGTGCGCGGGTAAGGCTTTCGGGGAACACCGCGTATAGTATGCGCAGGGTTAAATTCAGTATTAAAAATATGATGCTGCCGGTGCGCACAGCACCAAGATTTTTTAAAGTATAATAGTCGCGATAAGAAGACCTGTTCTTACCTAAAACTCTACTATACGATGGTCTATTCAAAATTTAGATCAATTAGTAATATCAAAAATATGAAAATTGATGGTTAAACACAAGCAAATCAAGGTCATTAAGGCTGTGAATGGTCAAGTTAACGTTATAAAAGTAGACAAATTGTCTTTTAAAAATAAAATCAGGTGCCATTTTTTCATTTTGAAGGGCATGGCAGGTGTTTTGAAAGGCTATCATTATGAATTTTAACAACTTTACTATAAAAGCCCAGGAAGCCGTACAGAAGGCTTCCGAAATTGCCGAAGGCAACCAGCAACAGGCAATTGAAAATGCTCACTTGCTGAAAGGCTTGTTATTGGTTGATGAAAATATTATTGGTTATTTATTAAAGAAACTGAACGTCAACCTCAACAGGCTCAATGATACGCTTGATCAGCAAATTGCTTCTTTTCCGAAGGTAAGCGGCAGTAGTGTTTATCTTTCGTCCGAGGCCAATTCGGCTTTGCAAAAAGCGCAATCATACCTGAAAGAGTTTAAGGATGAGTTTGTTTCTGTAGAACATATTTTACTGGGTATTTTGGCCGCCAACGGTAAAACCGGGGCCGCGTTGAAGGATGCCGGTGTAAACGAGAAGGACCTAAAAAAAGCCATCATCGCTTTGCGCGGAGACAGCAAAGTGACCGACCAGAACGCGGAAGCTACTTATAACGCCCTGAATAAATACGCCCGTAACCTGAACGAGTATGCCGAATCGGGCAAGCTTGACCCGGTTATTGGTCGTGATGATGAGATAAGGCGCGTAATACAGATCCTGTCGCGCCGTACCAAAAACAACCCGATCCTGGTGGGTGAACCCGGCGTGGGTAAAACAGCGATCGCCGAAGGTATCGCTTTTCGTATCATTAAAGGCGACGTGCCTGAGAACCTGAAAAGCAAAACGGTTTACTCACTGGATATGGGTGCCTTGATCGCCGGCGCAAAATACAAAGGCGAATTTGAAGAACGCCTGAAAGCCGTTATCAAAGAGGTTACGCAAGCTGATGGTGAGATCATCCTGTTTATTGATGAGATACATACCCTTGTTGGCGCCGGTGGTGGCGAAGGCGCTATGGATGCCGCAAACATCCTGAAACCGGCCCTTGCCCGGGGAGAACTTAGGGCCATAGGTGCAACAACGTTGAACGAGTACCAGAAATATATGGAAAAGGATAAAGCTTTAGAGCGCCGTTTCCAGATGGTATTGGTGGATGAGCCGGATACGCAGGACGCGATCTCGATCCTTCGTGGTTTGAAGGAACGTTATGAAACGCACCACAAGGTGCACATTAAGGATGAGGCCATTATTGCGGCTGTTGAAATGTCGCAGCGGTATATTTCTGACCGCTTTTTGCCGGATAAGGCTATCGACCTGATGGACGAGGCAGCTTCCAAACTGCGTTTGGAGATGGATTCAGTGCCTGAAGAAGTAGATGAGCTTGACCGTAAGATAATGCAACTGGAAATTGAGAGGGAGGCCATCAAACGCGAGAAGGATGATAAACGTGTGAAGGAATTAAGCGAAGAGATAGCTAACCTTTCCGCCAGTCGCGATTCGCTGCGTGCGCAATGGAAAAGTGAAAAGGATGTGGTGGACAGCATCAACCAAAAGGTTGAAAAGATAGAGAATTACAAGCTGGAAGCCGAACAGGCCGAACGTGCCGGCGATTACGGTAAAGTAGCCGAAATACGCTATGGCCGCATTAAAGAAGCACAGGATGAAGTTGAAAAGCTGAAGGCTACCTTACTGGAAAACCAGAAGGACCACCGGATGCTGAAGGAAGAAGTTACTGCCGAGGATATTGCCGGGGTGGTATCAAGATGGACAGGTATCCCGGTTTCGAAAATGATACAGAGCGAGCGTGAAAAGCTGCTCCACCTTGAAGATGAGCTGCACAAACGTGTGGCAGGCCAGGAGGAAGCTATTGAGGCCATCAGCGACGCTATACGCCGCAGCAGGGCAGGTTTGCAGGACAAGAAGAAGCCGATAGGCTCGTTCATCTTCCTCGGCACAACTGGGGTGGGTAAAACAGAGCTGGCAAAGGCTTTGGCCGAATACCTGTTTAACGATGAAGGCGCTTTGATACGCATCGATATGTCGGAATACCAGGAGCGCCATGCGGTATCCCGTTTGATCGGAGCGCCACCGGGTTATGTGGGTTATGATGAAGGCGGACAACTTACCGAAGCCGTGCGCCGCAAACCCTACAGCGTTATCTTGCTGGATGAGATCGAAAAGGCTCACCCGGATGTATTCAATATCCTGTTACAGGTGCTTGACGATGGCCGACTAACGGATAATAAGGGCCGCGTGGTGAACTTTAAGAATACCATCATCATCATGACATCCAATATTGGCTCGAACATCATCCAGGAAAACTTTGTGGATTTTGAGGATAGCGATAAGGAAGCCGTGATAGCCAAAACCAAGAACCAATTGTTTGAGCTGTTGAGGCAAACGATACGCCCAGAGTTTTTGAACAGGATTGATGAGATTATCATGTTCACGCCGCTGAGTCGCGACGAGATCGGTGATATTGTGAAATTGCAGTTCGCGCAATTGCAACATACGTTGGCCGAACTGGGCATCCAGATAGAAGCCTCAGATGAAGCGTTGGATTGGCTGGCACAATTGGGTTACGACCCACAGTTTGGCGCACGTCCGTTAAAAAGGGTTATCCAGAAACGTATCATGAACGAGCTTTCCAAACAGATACTGGCCGGCAAAATTGATAAGGACAGCAAGATAAAACTGGATATGTTTGATAACCAGTTTGTTTTCCTGAACCCAAAGGAAGTGGAACACGTATAACAAGTCCCTAATTTATTCTATTATGCCCTAAAGCCTCTCTGATTTATCGGAGGGGCTTTTTTGTTAAAAACACACCTTTGTCGGGCGGAAATTTGTAATCCCCAACAGGAGAAAATATTTTTTGAAGATTGCAAATCTGCAAGTTGTGGGAGTAAGGGATTATAAACCCTGACTAACGTGCGTTAATCCATGCAATAAATATGTCCTTGTTGATTTTCAGTATTTTAATTAATATCTTACCAATTATTACGGGAGCAATTATACGCTTCATTCCTGCACCTCACAATTAGCTATGAAGAAGATAATTTGCCTTTCATTTGCCGTGTTTTTTGTAAATGCGGCCACATTTGCTCAATCACCCAAAATAAGTTTCGAACATTTGAACATGCGCAACGGGCTGGCCGCAGAATATATTGGCGGTATTTTGCAGGACGAAAAAGGATATATATGGCTAAACAACGGTACTACGATAGCGCGCTACAATGGCTACAGTTTTAAAAATTATGAACTTAAGGTAAAAGGTTTTGAGGGTACATTCAATACGTTTGCATATGGATTGTTTAATGATAAGAACAAAACTTTATGGGTGGGTACTTTGGGTGGCGACATTTTCCGGTACGATCCGGTTCTTGATTCGCTCGTACTTGAGAAAACTGGCGTCAATAAAGCAGCCGAAGGACTGTTCGCAGCTGTTTTTTTTACCGACCGTGAAAACCAGCTTTGGCATATCACATATAAAACCGATAAGGATTTCTATTTTGAACGCTATGATCCGCGGTTAAAAAAGGCAAAAAAATACGGCCGCACGATGAAAAACGACCAATTTTTTGCGGCTGAACAATTAAAATCTTTTTTCATTTCCAGGGACGGTGATCTGCTCGTAGGAGCGCGAAACGGTTTTTACCATTACGATTTCAAACAAAAGCGGTTTATAGGTTATTTAACAGCGAAAGACTCGCTGAGTTGGTTGACCATTGGCGGGACTTATCGTGAGTCATCAGGTAGCCCGGAAGTCTGGTTGCTGGGCAATAAAATAAAAGATAAAAAGCCAGTTCTTTACCGGTACAATATGGAAACCAACCTGTTAAAGGCCTGTGTCAGTCTGCCGGACGATTTTAGTAAGTCGAATCAACCGATATTCACCGATAAGAAAGGGCAACTATGGGTATTAACCAGTACTGGTCTTTTTTTGTATGATAAAAAATCAAATCAAAAAACCGATTACCTGTTTCCAACTGCCGATAAGGATGCAAAAAGCCAGGATGTTCGTGGTATACTGGTGGATAGAGAAAATGAATTCTGGATTGCGACTGATGCCGGATTATTGAATTTTGACCCGGCCACGGGGCAGTTTCAACGATATAAGGCAAACCAGAGCGATCCTTATGCGCTTGGACATATTCATGTGACGACTGTTTTTGAAGACCGGACTGGATTGAAATGGGTGGGCATGGATGAATACGGGGTAGATAGGATCAGCAATTTGCATACGGCGTTTACAGCCATCAAAAATAACCCCGAACAACCCGGTAGCTACCCGGAAAACGTGACGGGGATAGCGCTTAAGGCCGATGGTAATTACTGGCTTACGAGCCAACTTGGCTTATTTGAGTGGGACGTGAAGAAAAACCTTTTTACACAGGTTGTCCCTCCTACTAAAAAGAAAAACGAGTATTGTGCAAGCCCCAGGGTGCTACCAAACGGAGCGCTTTGTTTTGCAGGCCAATATACGGTAAATATTTACGGTCCGGCGGGTAAGATGCAGTCTATCCCTATACCGGGTAAAGAATTTATTAGCAATCTTTATAAAGATGCGAAGTCGAATATTTGGGTTTTAACCTTTAAGGGTAAGTTTTATAAGGTTAACATTGAAAAGGGGAGCATGGAACGATATAGCTATACGACGCTGTCGGGCGCAGCTACAGGGATAGATACGAGTGCCCAGGTTTCAAGTTATGCGATAGGTGAGGATGCCGCAGGTAATTTTTGGCTATGTACCTCGAAGATGGGAATGGGGAAAGTGGACCAGGCAAAAAAGCAGATCATTGTTTCGCCGGATATGCAGGGGAAAGTATTGAAGGATGTCAATAAATTGTATGACGATAGGGCCGGGAATATGTGGATCGGAACAAATGGCAATGGGTTGTGGTTGTTCGACTTAAAGTCAAAAAAACTATTACGACAGGTAAAAGACGACCAGGGAGTTTTAGCAAACGACATCAGGGACATCGCAGAAGATAAGAGCGGCAATTTATGGATCGTGAGTCAGCGCGGGATGGCCAAATTTAATTACAAAAGTGGTATCGTACTTGATTATACTGTCGCCAATAATATTCCGCTCGAGGTTCCGGTTAAATTGCTGACCTTACCCGACGGGCGATTTGTATTATGCATGTTTAACAGCGTGCTTACCTTTGACCCTGAAGGTATTAAAACCAATGCTGTGGCCCCGCAAGTGCAGGTGGAGAGCGTGGTTTACAGCAACCCTTCAGATAAGGAAAAAAACGAGCATACCATCAACGCGCTTTTTGGCAGCAGCACAACAATTCCCTACAATCAGAATCGCATCACGTTTAACTATGCTGCACTGCATTTTGTTAATCCAGCGCAAAACAAGTACTCGTATATGCTGGAGGGGTATGCTACAACGTGGACACAAGCACAACTACAGCGAACGGTGACTTATAACAACCTTGCTCCGGGTACCTATACGTTCAGGGTTAAAGCCGCAAACAGCGATGGGGTGTGGAACAACAAAGGGGCCTTTTACACCATCATTATTGAAACACCCTGGTGGTCGCGCTGGTGGGCATGGGTGCTTTATGTTGTGGTCTTCGGTTCAGCGATAATTGGATTTATCAATTACCGGTCGCGGCAGCTGATACGGCGCAATAAAAAGCTAGAAGAACGGATAGCCGTTCGCACCCACCAGTTGAGCGAAGCGAATGAGGAATTACAGTCGAAACAGGAAGAAATAACCTCGCAACGCGATCAGTTGGTCGAGATAGTGGATGAATTAAAAACCACGCAAACACAGCTTATTCAATCCGAAAAAATGGCCTCGCTTGGCGAATTGACAGCCGGGATAGCCCACGAGATACAGAACCCACTCAACTTTGTTAATAATTTTTCGGAAGTGAGCATCGAGCTTTTGGATGAAATGGAAGCCGACCTGAATAATGACAAAAAGGAAGAAGCTATCGAAATTGCAACCGATATAAGGCAGAATCTTCAAAAGATCACTCACCATGGCAAACGTGCCGATGGGATTGTCAAGAGTATGCTGCAGCACTCACGCAATACCAATGCCGAGCGGCAGCTCACGAATCTAAATGTACTGGCTGATGAATACCTGCGGCTGGCCTTTCATGGCTTGCGGGCTAAGAACAAAGATTTTAACGCGGATATCGTCACCCATTTCGACAACAATTTGCCCGAGATCAATGTCCTGGCCCAGGATATCGGGCGGGTGCTGATCAACCTGTACAACAACGCTTTTTACTCCGTGCAACGTAGGCACGAGGGTTCCACCGCCAATTATAAGCCAGCCATCGAAGTAAGTACAGTGCTAATGGATCACACCATCCAGGTAAAAGTTAAGGACAATGGGGTCGGCATACCCGATGGCATCAAACAAAAGATCATGCAGCCGTTCTTCACCACTAAGCCAACGGGCGAAGGCACTGGCCTGGGCCTTTCGCTAAGCTATGATATCGTTGTGAAAGGGCATGGGGGCACTATAGACATAGATAGCAAAGAAGGTGAAGGCGCTGAATTTACCATTTCGTTGCCGCTAGGGTAAGCTTATATCAGCAACACCCCATTTGCATCGGTCGTCAACACCTCGCTCATATAATTGAGAAACGGACGCATTTTTTTAAAGGTATCGTTTACCTGGTATAAAAAATCCGGACTAAGGACCTCTTCGTCGGTAAACTCATGGCGGAAAAGGAACTGTTTATAGCGCAGCAGGTCAATAGCAGGGTGGTCCTTTGCATAACCGCGCGGCGAGGTGCCTAATTTTTCGCCACGCATTTGCCCAAAGGTTTTTACCAGTAGATGGTTGGAAAGCATTTTTCGCCAGTCGTCGTAGTTGGCGTCTATATCTTCACGTATTCTTTTCATATCATCGGGCACAGGTCCGAAAAAGCCGCCGACAGCGCGTGAATTTCCCGGTTCAATACGGAAATAATAGCCGCCGCGCAATTTTTTGGTGGCGCGTTTCAGGCTGCCGCTCCAATGCTGGTTGTAAGGCGTTTTTTCTTTAGAGAAGCGCACATCCTTGTATATCCTGAACATGCTTTTTTTCCCCGAGACGGTTTCGATGTGATCGTGTTTATTCATTTCAACGATCAGCGCGTCCGCGAAAGCGGCTATATTGCCTTGCGCTTCCAAATACCTGTTCTTATGATTGTTGAACCAGTCGCGGTTGTTGGTTTTCGCCAGGTCTTTTAGAAAATCGAGGGAATCTTTATTTATAATGGCAGTCATTAAATAGGTTATTTTGACGTTTTCTTTTTAGCCGCCTTTGCTTTTGTATTGTATTGCAGGCATAAATTTATCCAATAGCCAAATTGTTCGTTTGTTTTCATACCCTCATCGCTCACATACACATAGCCTTCCATGGGCCTCCCGGCAAAATCCATTTCGCGGCAGCCGGTTTTTTCAAGTGCATCTTCATAGGCAGACGGGCCGATGCGGCACATCATATTATCTTTTACCACCCCCACGCACATTTTCCCTTCAACCATGTAGCAAATACCGCCAAACATCTGCTTTTCTTCAAGCAGCGGCACATCCACTAATGCCTCCCGTATGCGATCGCTTATTTTTTCGTCGTAAGCCATTTATTTGTACTTTATTGAGTCAAAACTAATGATTTCCCAACTCACTTACTGCCATTTTTGCGACAGTAAATGCAGGCTCGGCACTCACGCCGTCGTCATGCGCCCAGGCCGCCGATAGTCCTGCCCAGGCTGCGATCCATTGCAACAAGCGTTTGGAATCCAACCCAGATGCGACAGATAAAATTTTTACCTGCTTCGCCAACCGCCCGGGTTTAGTAGCGGTTTCAATGTCCGGGTTACAAAACAAGTTCGCATAATCAAAGCCGCGTTCGCCAAACAAGCCTTTAGGGTCAATGGCCAACCATCCCTTTAACCCAAAATCAAGAATATTGCCATGATGAATATCGCCGTGCAATATCACCGGGTCGAAGGCATCGCTTAATAACCTATTGGCAATTTTACTGCAACTATCGAAAACGCCACCATATTTAGCGGCAGCAGGTTCCAAATCTTTGAACCATATATCAAGCGGAACCAGATCGTAGGGATAAGTGCCTTTTTGGGTATGAAGTTTTGAAATCACGGAGCAGATGATCATCGTGGCTTCGTCGTCCCTGCCGTTTTTAGCCATTTCGCCGAGCGAATTAGGCCCCGTCGCTCTTTCCATCAGCAATGCGCTTTCATCGTGCTGCAAAATCTGTGCGGCGCCGACTCCGTTATACCAGTTCATCAGGGAATTTCCTCTGCGTTCCTCGTTTCCCAAAGCTATTTTGAGCATGCATTTTGTATCCCGATACTTTACCGGTTGCAATAAGCTTGAGCGTGTGACGATCAGTTCGCCGTCACCCGATAAATTCCAAAGTTGCTCGTAGTGCTTTACCGTCATTCAAGTCAATTCACCGATCAATATATAACCGCATATCTTCATACCTGCTTTAAGCAAAGTGGCCTTTGAGGCTTTATTGGCAATATTGCAACGTGCAGCCGGTACGCGGCCCAGTCGGTAGGCTTCTTTTTTCAATTCCTGTGTGATGAGGCTGCCGAACCCTTTTCGATAGTATTTTTTCTTCACTTCGTAATACATATCGATATACGGGAAGTTATAGTTCCATACATAGCCGCCGATGGCTACAATATCGCCATAATGTTCCACTGCATATTCTGTATCGCCATCCTTATTTTCGATCTTTTTGAATAGGGTTCCGGGTATTTCAAATGTGGTGGTAAAACTATCTTCAAAAAGAATGCGATCCGCATAGATATTTGCAGTATACTCAAACAACATACCCGCCAGCAAAGCGTCGTTGGTCTGGCATTCGATATATGAAGCGTTTGATATTTTGCAAAATTCAGGGAAAATAAAGTTCGCCATTTTTCGATAGGGCTCCAATAAGTAAAACTCAAATATGGCATCGCGCTCCTCGCGCTTATCTTTCCCCCAGACCGAGCCATAGCCGGCCTTGATATCGTCAATTGTAAAAAGATAAGTATCGGCCCAACCTGCGCCGTGGCATTTATTATAAATGAACTGGAAGTTAATTTCTTTCAGGAATAAGTCACGTAATTCCTGGATTTCCGACAATGCTGTTTTAGTTACTTTCAGTTCCATTTTAATTGGTGATGATAAGGCGGCCGGCGCCTATGTCAAATCTAAAAACAAATCCAATCAAAACAACGTGTAATGTTTTATGGTTATGATCACAGGCATATGGTTTTGCCTGCATTAAATACAAAACCATGGTAATGCCGGAGCCTACGGCTCAAAACAAGATTAAGGCAGCGCATGATAATTTTATTACTGCCAAAGAACTATTTAAGTTAAACAAACACATCACTATGAAAAACTACGAAACCTTAGTGGACGCCACTAACGATTTATATAAAAGAGGCTATACGGCCAACCTGAGCCTCGAGGGCAATACGATTGACGATAAAGAACACGATATCCATATGGGCGCAGATGACTTTGAGA
This sequence comes from Mucilaginibacter sp., assembly GCA_043739405.1. Classification (GTDB taxonomy): domain Bacteria; phylum Bacteroidota; class Bacteroidia; order Sphingobacteriales; family Sphingobacteriaceae; genus Mucilaginibacter. Next base: position 132,614 of record JAYUEE010000005.1, read on the forward strand.
TAGATGAGTTTTATCGTTTCGAGGGAGCAAGTAATCCCTCCGATACATCGATCATATACGCCATCAATTCGCCGAAATATAAAACAAAAGGTGTCCTGGTAAATGCGTATGGTATGTACGCAGATGATAGCGAATCAGCTTTGCACGCCAAGCTGAACCACGACCAGGTAAGCACGCATTTGCATCGTGAAGATAAGCCTGTGGAGTAGTTAGTGTGACTGGAGGGCATGCAGAATTTTTTTGCCCCGCGATTGTATGGCTGCTGTTCCGTCGCGCAGCAGGAAGCAGATCTGTTCGGCAAGCTCTTCTTTTATTACGGGATAGCGCTCCCGTAAATTGAACAGGGCATCGCCTGCGAATACTTTGACGGCTATACGCACTTTTGGATCGATCAACCAGTCGAATAATTGCTCCACAACGGGCTCCAGATCTGTTTCTTTCAATTTTTCCCGTATCAGCAAAGGCGCTTTGGGGTTGGTGATATGCATTGCGATTTTAGCATAATGCCTTTTGCAGCTTTCGTTGGTGACATGGGGAATGCGACTGATTAAATAGCCCATATCATCAAGATAACTTTCGGGCTTTTGCAGGAACAAATTCTCCAGTATCCAGGCTGCCCTGAAAGCAATGTTTTTATCTGGGTGAAAAGTGATGTCGATGAGGTCGAGTAAAGCGAATTTCTGTTTTTGAAGGATAGCAGTGAGCTTTACTACTTTGATTTTCACAAGAGTTTTACTGATCTCCTTTATGAGTTCATCGCGGGTAAGCATCGTGATACTAAGATAGGGAAAAACACTTTGACGGAATTGAAAACTCCCCTTTAAAAGTAGGGGTTATTCGCAGTGCAAATAACTCAGGATAAAATTAGCCCTTGCCTGTAACATGGGCGTGGCGCCAGGCGCTATCATTTCAAGCCAGTTAGAGAGTGCTTCGGCTATCCATGGGTAACGGTGCCGGAGGTTAAACAAGGCTTCAGCAGCAGATGCGCGAACCCGGGTGAGCATTTTAGGGTCGGCCAGCCAGTCCAAACATAGCTCCACAACTTTATCAAAATTGATTTCCTTAACCACGTCGCGCACTTCTTTGGGCACGTCGGGCGAGGTGATATGCATAATTACTTTAGCGTAATGTTTTTTGCAGCCCATGCAATTTACATCAGCAACATGCGCTACCAGGTAGGCAATGTCCTGGGTGTAGTTTTTAGGAAACTTCAACAGCATGGTTTCCAGTAAACGGGATGCTTTAAGGGCAATATTCTTATCCGTATAAAAAGTAAGATCCACCAGCTCGCGCAACGAAAAAGGCTGTTCGATTAATGTACGGCGCAACTTAACTACCTTGATATGCTTATCAAAAGCGGAAATATGCTGGATTAGCTGCATCTGTGTCATGACGAATAAATTTAGGGTTACGATTTAGGATTTTTATGGGCAACTATTCAACAGTTGTTAACAACTAAGCAAATATAATACTAATAAGAAAATTTTCAAGCGAAATTAAATTAATTGTTAAATGGTGGTTGAATGGTTGATTAAGTTGAATGAGTTAGATTAAGTTGTTAACACAGGAACAAAAATTTACAACCATTTAACTCAATCAACCACTTAACCCAATCAACTTAATCAACAAAAAAATTACATTTGCTGTCCGTTTTAAAACTATAATAATACATGGTTAAATTCAACCGTTTTACTTTGAATAACGGCCTGCGGGTGGTCGTTCACGAGGACAACACCACACCAATGGCTGTACTGAATATTTTATATGATGTGGGTGCACGCGATGAGGATCCTAATCAAACGGGATTTGCACATTTGTTTGAGCATTTGATGTTTGGCGGCTCGATCAATATTCCGCAGTATGATGAACCCCTGCAGCGGGTAGGAGGCGAGAATAACGCCTTCACCAGCAACGATATAACCAACTACTACATCACTTTGCCTTCGTCTAATATCGAGACCGCATTCTGGCTCGAGAGCGACCGTATGCTGAGCCTCGCGTTCAGCGAAAAAAGTTTGGAAGTACAGCGCAACGTAGTGATAGAGGAATTTAAGCAACGCTATCTTAACCAGCCTTACGGCGATGTGTGGCTTAAGTTGCGCCCGATGGTTTATAAAAAACACCCGTACCGCTGGGCGACAATAGGCAAGGAGATCAAACATATCGAAGATGCCCGCATCGCGGATGTAAAGGCGTTTTTTAAAAAGCACTACAATCCCCAAAACGCCATTATGGTTGTTGGGGGCGATATTGATACCGAACAGGTAAAGCAATTGGCCGAAAAATGGTTCGGGCCGATACCTGCGGGTGAAAAATACCATCGCGATTTACCTGTAGAGCCCGAACAGCATGAAGTTCGCCGCGAAACAGTTACTGCCAAAGTGCCATTGAATGATCTATACATCGCTTTCCACATGCCGGGCCGTTTGGATGATGGTTACTATGAGCTTGATTTGATATCCGATATTCTTTCGAGAGGAAATTCATCGCGCCTCCATCGCAGCCTGGTGAAAGATAAGCAGCTTTTTAGCGACGTACACGCCTATAACATGGGCAGTTTTGATAAGGGGATGTTTGTAGTCGAAGGCAAACCGCTCGAAAATGTCAGCATCGAAACAGCAGAAGCAGCGATATGGGAAGAACTGGAGCAACTGAAAAACTCGCTCATACCTGCTGATGAACTCACGAAAGTGAAGAACAAGACGGAATCTACTATGGTATTCTCTGAAATGTCGTTACTGGATAAAGCCATGAACCTGGCACAGTTCGAACTATTCGGCGATGCGGATGGGTTGAACCACGAAACAGAAAAATACCTGGCTGTAACTGCTGAGCAGATACAGCAGCAGGCTCAAAAAGTATTTAGAAAAGATAATTCGTCGACCTTAGTTTATTTAGCTGAGAAAAGTTGATTGAGTTGAATAGGTTGATTAAGAGAGTGGTTGCCCAACTTAATCAACTAAATCTAACTTAGTCAACCACTTAACTATAACGAAATGACACTACAACGTAAGATAGCACCTCCCTTTAAGGCTATAGACCATATACACCTGATTCAGCCGGAGCATATTAAACTCGATAATGGCTGCAATATATTTTCATTTAATTCGGGTGACCAGGAGTTGCTACGAATTGAGTGGATATTTAATAACCTGCATTTTAATCTCGCAAAACCGTTGCTGAATGTGGCCGTAAATACCATGCTTACCGAGGGGACATCTAGGCGGTCAGCTTCAGGAATAGCCGATCAAATTGATTTCTACGGCGGATTTTTGCAGGTTGAATATAGTTATGACAATTCGGAAGCAGTGCTTTATACTTTGAACAAGCACCTGGCTAAGACCCTGCCGGTAATGAAGGATATTATCAGCGATTCGGTTTTCCCTGAAAATGAACTGGAGACTTTTATCCGTAACCAGCAGCAAAAACTGCAGGTGAGCTTGCAAAAAAATGATGTTGTAGCGCGCAGAAAATTCAATAAGGCTATTTATGGTGATACCATTTATGGTTTGGGCGCCGATTTTGACGATTATAAAACCCTGCATCGCGATGATATGCTGGAACATTTTAGGCAGATGTACCAACCATCTAACTGTACGATATTAGTGGCAGGGAAGGTTGATAATGATGCGCTTGAATTGATAAAAACCGCTTTCGGCAGCGAATGGAGTAATTATTCAGTTAAGGCTGACACAACACAGCCAGAATTAAAACCAGCCAGCGAGCATTTTTATTTCGTCGAGAAGGCAGAAGCTTTGCAATCTGCTATAAGGATGGGATTGCCTATGGTCAACCGCACACACCCTGATTTCCCAGCATTACAGGTACTGAACACTGTTTTAGGTGGTTATTTTGGTTCGAGGCTGATGAACAACATCCGCGAGGACAAGGGTTACACTTATGGTATTGGTTCAGGTTTGAGTTCGCTGACGAAGGGCGGGGCGATGTTTGTTGCGACAGAAGTTGGGGCCGATGTTTGCAGGGATGCCGTAAATGAAATTGAGAAAGAAATTAACCTGCTGAAAACGGAACTGATCTCGGATGAGGAATTATCTCTCGTTCAAAATTATATGATGGGCTCGCTGCTGGGCAGTTTGGAAAATGTTTTCTCGCACTCGGATAAATTTAAAAGCCTATACTTCTCGGGTTTGGGTTATGAATATTACGACAGGTACACCGAAGTGGTAAAAACGATCACAGCGCCCGAATTGCTGCAATTGGCCAATAAATATCTTGATCTGGATAAATTTTATAAGGTTATTGTCGGGAAGTATTAATTGGGGGTTTCGTATTTTCGACTTCGGATTTAATTTATCACTGCAATGCAATTTTGAATTAACATTCTGTTAAATCTTCAAAATCCGAAATCACAATTCCGAAATCCGAAATAAAAAGCTATCTTTGTCCGGCAAATAATAACTCCAAATAATTATTTGCCATGCAACTAGATCCCGCCAAATTTGTCGCCGAAGGTTTAACTTATGACGACGTTTTACTACTCCCCGCTTATTCGGAAGTTCTGCCCCGCGAAGTAGACACACGTTCCTTTTTGACAAAAAAAATCCGACTAAACATTCCTTTGGTTTCCGCAGCTATGGACACCGTAACCGAATCTTCGCTTGCTATCGCTTTGGCGCAAGCCGGTGGTTTGGGGATGCTGCACAAAAACATGACCATCCAGCAGCAAGCCGATGAAGTGCGGAAAGTAAAACGCTCGGAAAGTGGTATGATACAGGACCCGGTAACACTCAATGAGGATGCAATTGTAGCGGATGCCTTTAAAATAATGAAGGAGTTCAAAATAGGAGGGATACCCATTGTGAATGCCGAGATGCAACTGAAAGGTATTATCACCAACCGCGACTTGCGTTTTCAAAAGGACGCCTCAAAGCCGGTTACCGAGGTGATGACCAAAGGCAATTTAGTTACCGCTCCCGCCGGGACGACCTTAATGCAGGCTGAAGAGATATTGCAAAATCATAAGATCGAGAAACTGCCTATTATTAATGGTGGCGGCATCCTTGTAGGATTGATCACCTACAAAGACATACAAAAATTCAAGAATTTCCCAATTGCCTGTAAAGACGAACATGGCAGGCTAAGAGTGGGCGCCGCGGTTGGCGTTACACACGATACAATGAAGCGTATTGACGCGCTGGTTAAAGCCGGTGTAGACGTGATCGCAATAGATACGGCACATGGCCACTCCAAAGGTGTTATCACCCAATTAAAAGAAGTAAAAGCAAAATATCCCGACCTGCAGGTTATTGCAGGTAATATAGCCACTGCCGAAGGCGCAATTGCCCTTGCTGAAGCCGGCGCCGACGCTGTAAAGGTTGGTATTGGTCCGGGTTCAATTTGTACCACACGTATTATTGCGGGTGTTGGCGTTCCGCAGTTATACGCAGTATATGAGTGCGCCAAGGCCCTTAAGGGTACTGGGGTGCCCGTAATTGCTGATGGAGGTATCAAACATACCGGTGATATTGCCAAGGCCTTAGCGGCAGGTGCAAGTTCGGTAATGGCGGGCTCGTTATTTGCCGGGGTTGAGGAATCACCAGGCGAAACGATTATTTATGAAGGCCGCCGTTTTAAATCATACCGGGGTATGGGTTCGATAGAGGCCATGGAACAAGGCTCGAAAGACCGTTATTTCCAGGATGTGGAAGATGATATCAAAAAGCTCGTTCCGGAAGGCATTGTTGGCCGTGTTCCGTTAAAAGGCACGCTTGCCGAAGTAGTTTACCAATATGTAGGCGGACTGAAAGCAAGTATGGGGTATTGCGGTGCTAAAGATATCGAAGCTTTGCAGCAGGCGCGTTTTGTAAGGATCACCTCTGCCGGTATCCGCGAATCGCACCCGCATGATATTACGATCACTAAGGAGGCGCCGAATTATAGTAGATAGAGATTAGAGACTGGTGATTAGTTACTAGTCTCTAATCTCCAGTTAACTGATCACTAATATGAAATCAATTGCCATCTTCTGCGGCGCCAATTTTAACGGTGATCCGGCCTTGAAAGAGGCTGTGGAGCAATTGGTTGAGGTAATGGCCAGTCGAAATATGTCGCTGGTTTTTGGCGGCGGCAAGGTAGGCATGATGGGCCTGCTGGCTGATAATATGATCGAGCGCGGTGGCAAAACCGTGGGCGTAATACCGCAATTTTTGTTAGACAAAGAAGTAGGACATACAGGCCTCACAGAACTGCATATTGTTGAAACCATGCATCAGCGCAAGCAACTAATGAGCGACCTGTGCGATGCCATTATCATGCTGCCGGGCGGATTTGGTACACTGGAAGAATTTTTTGAAGTATTAACCTGGTTGCAATTGGGTTTGCATCATAAGCCGATAGGTATCCTCAATGTCAACGGATTTTACGATTTCCTGCTCAAACAAATGGATGTTATGGTGGAACACCAATTTCTGAAGCCGGCCAATCGCAAATTAGTTATCACCTCCGGTGACGTCATCGAATTGGTCAACCTAATGGAAAACTTCACAGCCAAACCTGATGAAGTTTGGTTCCGCGACCGGAATTTGACCTGATACCAGTTTTTTAATGGTTAGGAGGTGCAGGTGCAGGGGCCGGTGCAGGAGTTGTTGGAGGTGCAGCAGGAGCATTGATTAATCCGGCGATATCTGCCGTATTCGGAAAAGATGCCCAGTCGCTGTGCGGGGCCGAAAACAAAACATATTTCCCATTATACCCGCTAAAGGTATTTACATCTTCATAGGTTTGCCCGGGCCCAAGGTCAAGATGATGCATAACGTCCCAACTGCCGTTAGTCAGCTGCTTATAAAGCGAAAAATCCATCGAAACACTGCCGTTGTTTGTTAGTTTATAATGCGTTTGCTGGTTTTTTCCTACAGTAGTTTGTGATTGCACAACCGCTACGGTGCCATTATCCTGCACTGCTTTTTTTTGCGCTTTTAGCGATGTTGAAAGAAGCATTAATAAGGCAACAAGGGTAAAAGATAGATTTTTCATTTTCGAAAGGTTTTAGATCCTAAATTTAAATATTCTGAGTAAAATAATTCGTCTTATGTATTGTTATTGATTTAAGTCCAGGTTATTTCTCACCACCGGTGGGGCCATAAAATATAACCCAGGTAACAAAGTCGTCTGTAAAATTCACAAAGCGGTGATCGACCCCGGCAGGTGCAAAAACCACATCGCCGGGCTTAAATTCGCTCAATTTCCCATCGTTCATAAATTCGCCAGTACCGTTGATAACAATATAAAGCTCATCCTGTTTGTGAGGTGTTTGCTTGTCAATTTTCTCCGGCCGGTATATCTCTACAGACATACTGCCATGTTCCATCACTTTTACGAACAATTGGACTGTATTTGCATCCAATTGGTTTAATGCGTCCTTAACCGTTATTTGCATGCTTAAAAGTAACAATTAGTAATCAAATCAAAACTTTATACCCGCAAAACATGTATTGTAAATCAATTACCTTTAGTTTACTTTAGCGCATCTAATTTTGGGTAAAACATTTATGAAACTACGGCTCACCCGTAATTTACAACTTGGGTTCGGGCTTTCCTTATTGCTTTTGATAGGCATCTCCGCTGCTTCATACGTTAGTATACAGAACTTATTTAAAAGCTCGGACCTTGTGGCTCACAGTAACCAGGTGATCCAAAAGCTGGAATATACTATCTCCATCATGAAAGATGCCGAAACCGGGCAGCGCGGATACCTATTAACCGGTAACGAGGAGTTTTTAGAACCTTACGAGGGGTCATACAAAAAAGCAGTAGGCGCGGTTACAGATTTTCAGCAACTAACCATTGATAATCCTCAACAACAGCTAAATGCAGTTGCGTTAAAAAATATGTTATTAAACCGGCTGAATATACTGGCACAAATGATCGATAAAAAACGAGCCGGTAAGACAATAACATCTGATGACCTGGTAGCTGGGAAGATTTCGATGGATGCTTTGCGCAAAGCAATAAATGTGGCTGAAAGCGACGAGGACAAATTATTACAAAGCCGTTTGAGCTCTTTGGAACGTTTTACTTCGTTAACACCGATCTTCCTTGTCTTTGCAACACTCATTGCTATTGCTATTTCAGTTTTTGCCTATTTCAGGGTAGTAAATGGCATAGCTGAGAGGGCGAAACTGTACACGGAGCTTGAAATAAAAGAGCGGGAAACCGCTGCAGCGAATGAAGAATTGAATGCGCTCAACGAAGATCTAGCTGCTTTCAACGAAGAGTTAAACGCAGCTAATGAAGATATAGCCTCGGCAAACGAAGAATTGAACGCCTCAAACGAAGAGCTTATAGCAGCCCAGGAAAGTGTGCATGACCTGAATGAAAAATTAGGGGCTTCAAATGAGGAATTATCGGCTACAGTAGATGAACTATATCAAGCGCAGCAAAACCTGCAATTGCTGAATGATGATTTGGAGAACAGGGTTGAGAAGCGTACCCGGGAATTTACTGAAAGCGAAAGCCGTTTCAGGATGATGATGGAAACGATGCCCCAGATTGCCTGGACAAGTGCAACCAATGGCGACGTTACTTTTTATAATAAGCAATGGTACGATTATACCGGCCTGGATTATGACCAAACCAAAGGGTGGGAATGGAAATCAGTTATACACCCGGACGATTTATCATATAACATAGAAAAGTACACATCGATTTTAAAAAGCAGTAAACAAGGCGAGTTTGAGGTAAGGGAAAGACGTAACGATGGTGAGTATCGCTGGCACCTGGTTAGGCTGCAGCCGGTGACCAATGAGAAAAACGAAATTCAGCTTTGGGTTGGGACGGCTACTGATATCCACGAATTGAAAAACCTGCAACAGCAGAAGGATGATTTTATCTCGATCGCCAGCCACGAGCTTAAAACCCCGGTCACCAGCCTCAAAGTGTCCCTCCAGCTTTTGGACCGTAACAAGGACAATCCCACAGCGCCCATTGTGCCCAAGCTGATAGGGCAGGCCAATAAGAGCCTGGATAGGGTTAGCACATTGATTGAGGACCTTTTAAATGTGAGCAAGCTTAACCAGGGGCAACTTCATTTGAATAAAAAGCAGTTTAATATAAGCCAGGTAATAGATGATTGCTGCCAGCATATACGCATGGAGGGCACATATTCTATTGTCACGGACGGTGACCGTGAACTCGAAGTCTATGCTGATGCAGACCGGATTGAACAGGTAGTACTTAATTTTATAAATAATGCCATTAAATACGCCTCCGAATCGAAAGAGATCTGCATAAAAATAGAAAAGGAAAATGAAATAGCTAAAGTGTCGGTCAGCGATAGGGGGCCGGGTATTGCACCTGAAAAGGTACCGCACTTGTTCGACCGCTATTACCGGGTAGACAGCCATGGGGTACAATATTCGGGATTGGGCCTTGGGCTTTATATAAGCTCGGAAATTATAAAAAGGCATGATGGGCAAATAGGTGTCGATACAGAAATAGGTAAAGGCAGTACATTTTGGTTTACGATTCCATTAAAAAGATAACCGGGCAGTTTTTTCAAGTTATTGAATCAAAATTTGTGAATTGACCGTACTAATTTATCTTTGACCACCTTATTTAGCCGACATAGCTCAGTTGGTAGAGCAACTCATTCGTAATGAGTAGGTCGCTGGTTCGACTCCAGTTGTCGGCTCCTCTAAGAATCAGGATAATATAAAGCAAATGGC
>JAYUEE010000006.1:0-7618 GCA_043739405.1 Mucilaginibacter sp.
CCTTGGCCGAACGCGTGGTTGCATGCCTCAAGGCTGCCCAGGGTGCGGGCGGGGATATCCGCGGAAAGCAATCGGCCGCGCTGATCGTGGTAACCGGCAAACCGGTGAAAGATAGCTGGGATGATAAACTGATCGACCTTCGTGTGGAAGATAGTAATAATCCTATCCCTGAACTTGCAAGGCTCCTAAAATTGCACCGCGCCTATGAACATATGAACAACGGCGACCTGAACGTAGAAAAAGGCAATATGCCCAAGGCTATGGCCGAATATTCGGCTGCCGAGAAAATGTTCCCGTCTAATCTCGAAATGCAGTACTGGCATGCCATTACGCTGGCTAATAACCACGGCGTAGCGCAGGCGGCAAAAATGCTGAAGAAAATATACGCCATCGACCCCAACTGGCGGGAGCTTACCCGCCGGCTGCCAAAGGTTGATCAGCTAACGGTAAAGCCGGAAGAGTTGAAGTTATTGCTGCAGTAATTTCGGAGGTCGGATTTTCGATTTCGGAATTTTATTCGTGATATAACCTTCCGAAGTCTTATTGCTTTTTATACCATTTATCTTTACCGCTTTTGCGCCACTGAGCTATACTTATAATGGCATCCCTGGATTCATTAAGGTGATAAACCCCAAAATCATTTGCGTTGACATAAAAATCTTCAAAAACGCCAAAATGATCGGGGGTATTTTCTCCTACTCTAACCCTGTAAAAGTTAAAATCTATATAAGGTATGTCTGGAACGTCGAGGGCAAAGTGGTGACTCGTGTCCGGCTTTTGTCGATAAAACCATCTCCGTAAATTATCGACCTCAGACAATTTCGAAACCACATCTAACGCGCTATCTGCTTTTTTATCAGAATCAGGCTTCGCCTTCGATATCGGCTCCACCATTATTGGCTTTTCAATTGAGTCAACCTTAATTTTTACAGTCTTTTTGACCTTTAATTGGCACGAATAAGCCGCAAAAATCATTGCTAAAAATAAAATAGATAATAAGGTTCTCATGCCCTGGTTTTAATGGTTTCAAGTTACATAAAAAAAGACTTACGAAGTTTAAGAAACTTCATAAGTCTTGGTTCTTGTATCTCGGCTCTTGATTCTAAATCCTTACCACACTTTCACCCTGTCCTTTTCTTCACGGTACATCTTATCGCCGGGTTTGATGTTGAAGGCTTTATAAAATGCCTCCATGTTATAAACCGGCCCGTCAACGCGGTAGCGTTCAGGCGAATGCGGGTCGACACTGATGCGCATGCGGACAGTTTCATCGCTTTCCTTCACCCGCCATACCTGTGCGAAAGAAAGGAAAAACCGCTGATCGGGCGTAAAGCCATCAATTTTGGTATCGCTTTTGCCCTCAGGCGTGTTTTTGAAAGCCTCGTAGGCTATAGCCAAACCGCCAATATCAGCTAAGTTTTCGCCCTGGGTAAGGCTGCCGTTCACATGCAGGCCATTCAGTACCGTATATTTATTATACAGGTCTATCATCACCTGCACTTTTGTTTTAAATTTAGCGGCGTCATCTTTAGTCCACCAGTCTTTCAGGTTACCATCCTTGTCGTACTGGCGGCCCTCGTCGTCAAAACCGTGCGTCATTTCGTGACCTATCACCGCACCTATCGCACCATAATTAACAGCATCGTCGGCATCCTTATCAAAGAACGGGAATTGCAATATCCCGGCAGGGAACACGATCTCGTTAAACGTGGGATTGTAATACGCATTCACTGTCGGCGGCGTCATCCCCCACTCGGCGCGGTCGACAGGCTTGTTCACTTTTGCGATCATCCTTTTATAATCGTGCTTCGCAACGGACAGTCCATTTTCAAAATAGGCATCCTTGCTGATAGTCACATCATCATATTTCTTCCATTTATCCGGGTAGCCAATTTTTTTAGTGAATGCCGCCAGCTTGGCTAATGCCTGCTTTTTGGTGTCCGGGCTCATCCAATCCAATTTTTCTATCCTGTCCTTATAAACGCCCTGGAGGTTGTTCACCAGGTCGAGCATGCGCTGCTTGGCCTCGGGCGTAAAATATTTTTCTACATACAATTGGCCCAAAAGCTCACCCAGCCAGCTATCAACATTATAAGCTATCGTTTTCCAGCGATCTTTTTGCTGTTTCTGGCCCTGCATTGTTTTTCCCCAGAAATCGAAGTGAGCATCCCTGAATTTTTTACTTAAAAAGCTCGAGGAATTATCCAGTTCACCGAAGATCGTTTTGTCTTTCCAAACTTCGATCGGCTGGGTCTTTAACAGGTTGTTTAATGCTTTGTAATAGCCGGGCTGACCAACCAGCACCGTATCCGTTTTCAATTCCATCCTGTCAAAAGCATCCTTCAGGTCGATATCTGGCATTTGCTTTTGGAGATCATTTACTGCGAATTTGTTGTAATTTTTTACAGGGTCGCGCAGTTCAACTGGTGCCAGGTGCGATTGGGCGATCGCTGTTTCCAGCTTTAAAACATCATCGGCCTTTTTTGCAGCCGTGGCGGCGTCAACGCCGGTAAACGTGAATAATTTGGCAACGTATTTCACAAATTCATCGCGTATCTTTTTGGATGCTGAATCTGTTTTGGTATAATAATCCTTATCCGGAAGGCTCAACCCTGTCTGGTTAAAATGGGCGACATTTTTTGAGCTGATGCGGTCATCGGGTGCAACATAGAAACCAAACAAGAAACCGTCACCTGTTTTAAAACCATCCGCAGCCAGTTTAACCAGTTCCTTATAGTCCTTCGCAGCAGCTATTTTTGCAAGTATCGGCCTAAGCGGGTCGTAACCCAATTTTTCGATGGTAGCGGTATCCATACCGCTTTTGTACAGGTCGCCTACCTTTTGCTCCAGGCTACCTGAAGCATTATCTTTTGCTGATACATCGTCCAGAATGCTGTGCACCTGTTTGATATTATCATCCGATAACGTATAAAACGAGCCCCAACCTGATTCTGATGCCGGTATTTTGGTTGTTTTGAACCAGTTGCCACTGGCATACAACGCGAAGTTGTCGCCCGGCTTTACGGTGGTGTCCATGCCGCTCTTATCAAAGAACACAGTACGTTTGGCCTCATCGGCAGGTTTTTGTTTGCAGGCCATTACCGCCGCTACACAGACAGCAAGCAAAACCCATTTGGTGAATCTCATAAGATTTTGATTTCGGTTAATTATTGAGGTTGATTCTTAAGTAAATCTATTAAAAAATAGTTCAAAAAAACTGTCACAACCAGGAGTTAAAATCTTAATCGATTTTTATATAAATACTGGATATGTTTTTTTATCACTACCTTGTTGATAATCTGCATACTGTTAACAAATAAATCACATGCAGTTTATATATATATGAAAGCTTATCGCTTATTTTTATAGACCTGAAAAACAGGTCAGTAATAATTTACCTAAATAAATTTATATGACCTGGAGAAAATTTAGCGGCGAGGTTATCCATTCGCCCATCATCGAAGAAGTCGAAAAAGCAATTGAACGGGAGAGTTTACTGGGGAACAAGCTGAAAGTTTGTATCGGCACCGACTCGCAGGTGAAAGGCAATGTAACCGATTTTGCTACGGTAATTGTTTTCCTGCGCGAGAAACGTGGCGGCTTTATGTTTATCCACCAGGAGCGTACCAGCCAAAAGATGAGCATCAAAGAGCGTATGCTGAATGAAGTGCAAAAATCTATCGACATTGCTTACAAACTGTGCGATCTGCTGGATCTGTATGATGTTGACCTGGAAGTACATGCCGACATTAATACCAACCCGATGTTTAAGTCGAACCAGGCTTTGCATGAGGCGATGGGCTACATCCTGAGCATGGGCTTTGTGTTCAAGGCCAAGCCGGAGGCTTTTGCCAGTTCGTATTGCGCGAATAAGATAGTGCAGTAGTTGAGTTATAAGTTTTGAGTCAAAATGGCTAAAGCTAAGGCATCGCCTCCTCCAAATTAAGTAAAAAAGCAATCCCGGTTTTCTTCCGGTTGTTTATCTTAGCTGCAAACTTTTGCTCATGCACCCTATTGTTATCCGACCTGCATCCTTAAATGATTTGGACACCCTGCTTGATTTTGAAAAAGGCATCATGGCTGTTGAAAGGCCCATTGATGTGACCATCAGAGAAGAGGGCGACGTTCACTATTACGACCTGGCAGCGCTGATCGAGTCGCCGGATGCTGAAGTCATTGTAGCGGAGCAGGATGGAGAACTTATCGGCAGCGGTTATGCGCATATCATAGATTCCAAGTCTTACCTAAAGCATCGCAAACATGCCCACCTGGGTTTTATGTATGTAAAACCTGAGCATCGCGGCAGGGCCGTTAACAAACTAGTTATTGAAGCGCTGCAGCAATGGACGCTGTCAAAAGGCGTTACCGAATTCCGGCTGGAAGTGTACCATAATAACCCGAGCGCCATCAGGGCATATGAAAAACTAGGCTTTATGCCGTTATTACTGGAGATGCGGATGGAAGTGCCTGCAAAGCAGCCGGAATAAAACCGTATCCTTGCAAATACCGTTTATGCTATCGTGAAAACATACGCCCGTCAATTTGAAACTTTTGTTCCTGCTTCTTTAGATAAAACCTGGGACTTTTTTACTTCTCCGCTAAACCTTGCCAAGATCACGCCGATGGAGATGAACTTTGTTGTGACTTCCAACTATAAACCTGATGAAAAGGTGTATGCCGGGATGATCATTACCTATAAAGTAACGCCCCTGATGGGAATTACGGTTGACTGGATGACCGAAATTACCCACGTAAAGGAAAAGGAGTATTTTATCGACGAGCAGCGTTTTGGTCCATATGCGCTTTGGCACCACCAGCACCATTTTAAGGAAGTGGATGGCGGTGTTTTAATGACCGATATCCTCAATTATGCCATGCCTTATGGTTTTATCGGCCGTATTGCAAATAATTGGTTTGTTGAGAAGAAAGTCAAAAGCATTTTTGATTACCGCGAAAACGCTATTGAGGGGATTTTTGGGAAGGCGAAATAAAAAACCTGTCATTTCGAGCGCGAGCGAGAAACCTTATACAACTGATAGGTAACCCGCCTGGCATGGCGTTTAAGTTTTCTCCTCGCCCCATTACAATACCCCACCCTGCTTGTCCGAAATGACATGGGGGGGGTGTTTACTTATATTTCATCATTTAGAAATTGCCAGGTAGGGTTTACGGATTCTATCAAGGCAACTTTCTTTGCTCGACGCCATTTCTTTATTTCCTTTTCTCTGGCAATAGCGTAATTTATGTCGGAGAAATGCTCATAATAAACTAAATTATAACAGTAGTATTTGCCGGCAAATGTATCGGGCTTTCCTTTGTTTTCGGTATGCTGGAATATGCGTACACTTAAATCATTTGTAACTCCGACATACAATACTGTTTTCTCTGGGTTGGTAGTTATATAGATGTAATAATTATAGTTCCACATTTTACTAATCTAAAAAAAATGTCATTTCGAGCGATAGCGAGAAATCTTTAACGCTGACAGGTAACCGCCATGCATAGTCCACCTTGTATGGTGTCGAAGATTTCTCCTCGCTGCGCTCGTTCGAAATGACATAGGGTTTTAGTTTTTCCCGCAATACTTCTTCACCGCGTCCTGTGCATTTTTTGAACCCATTTCAGCAGCCTTGCTAAAATCGGCACAGGCGGTTTTATCGTTCAGGTTCATTTTGGCGGAACCGCGGAGGTAGTAGATCTCCTCGTTTTTGGGGTCGAGTTTTAGTGCTTCGTTAAAATCGGCATTCATGCTTTCTTTTTCGTCCGGCAAAAAGCTTTTGGCGTAGGCGCGCAAGGCATATACTTTGGTGTTCTCAATGTTGATGTACAAGCAACTGTTATAATCATCCACCGCGCCCTGGTAGTTTTTTTGCATCATGCGTGCTGTCGCGCGATAGAAGTAGGCTTGCTCGTTATCCTCTTTGATGGATATGGCTTTTTTAATATCCTTCATCGCACCCTCGACATCATTCTGCCCCAGTTTGGCGTTAGCGCGGTTATCGTATGCTTCAGTTGATTTTGGGTCGAGTTGAATCGCGGTATCGTAATCCGCAATACCGGCAGGTATATTGCCCAGGTTTTGTTTGGCGATACCGCGCTGTACATATAAAACGGGGTTTTTGGCATCCGTTTTTATCATGGAATCGAATAGGGAAAGCGCTTCGGTGTAAAACCTGGCTTCGTTCATCATTTTACCGAGTGCAATATATTTTGCCGGTTTCGAGGTGTGTAATTCAACGGCACGTTTAAAATCGGCTTTCACTCCGGGGCGGTCGCCGGTTTTTATTCTCCCTTTGATGCGCCGAATGTAGTTATCGGCGCTGCCCGCATTTAGCTGCACCGACTTATCAAAATCCTCTTCTGCCGCTTTATAGTGACCAAGACTGTATTTTATTTCGCCGCGTTCCGCGTAAGCGTAATCATTTTTTGGATTAACCCTAACTGCCGAATTCAAATCGTTGATAGCAGCAGTTGTATCCTTTAAACCAAACCTTGCCCGGCCGCGCGTGATATAGGCATAGCCATTGTTTGGATCCAGTTTTAGCGCGGTATCGGCATCGATAATGGCTCGTTTATAATCTCTTAAACCCAGCCGTGCATCGCCTCGGCTCTGGTAAGCATCCGAGCTTTTGGGGTCGAGCTGTATCGACTTATCAAAATCTATCATCGCCCCCTTTTTATCATTCATATTGCTTTTTACTATGCCGTCGTACAGGTATAGCTCAGCATTGTTGGGGTCGACTTTTATGCGGCTGCCGAAATAATCCAGCGCACCCTGTTCGTCATCGCTGTTTCCCAAGGCATGGGCCAAGTACTTATATACGTTTGGCGTTCTCGGCTTAAGCCGGATGGTTTCTTCATAATCCGCAATAGCGGCTTTATATTCGCCCATATTACCCTCGGCATTGGCGCGGTAAAACCAGGCTTCAGCATTTTTAGGGTCGAGGCTAAGCGAGGTCGAATAATCAGCCATCGCACCTTTAAAATCGCCAATATTGCCTTTTGAGTTGGCTCGATAAAATATGAGCTCCGCATTTTTAGGGTCGAGCCTTACAGCGATATCAAAATCGGCTATGGCCCCTTTATTATCGTCCAGGTTAGTTTTGGTAACACCCCGGTACTCGTACAGTTCCGGATTGTTGGGCGTTATCGTCATTGCTTTGGTAAAGTCTTCCAGGGCTCCGGCATAATCGCCCGAATTTGCCTTGGCATTGGCACGATAATGGTACATATCTGCATTATGGCCGGTCATAGAAATAGCCTTGTCAAAATCGGTTATTGCCTCCTTGTATTGGTGCAGGTTGTTATAAGCGTTTGCGCGATAGAAATATGCGTTTGAATTTTTCGGGTCCAGCTCCAGGGTTTTGGTAAAGTCTGCAATAGCGCTTTTATCATCCTTGAGGTTACCGTATGCATTTGCGCGGTAAAAGTAAGGCTTGGAGTTATTGCCATTAAGCTGAATGGCCCTGGTAAAATCGGCTATCGCACCCTTATAATCCTTATTATTGGCTTTGTCGTTACCGCTTTGGATAAATTTATCCGCGGTTTGTGCAGCGCAGTAAAAAGGTATAAGGAAAAATAAGATCAATAACCTGTGCATAAGCCCTTTCTATTTATC
>JAYUEE010000007.1:0-62216 GCA_043739405.1 Mucilaginibacter sp.
CATCAATATCCTGGAAGTCGAGGTCGGTATCGCTGGTGAATTTTTTAAGGTTTTGTAGTGTACAGGTGAAAACAGAGGCATAGCCTAATCGTCCGGTGCCTTTTAAACGGTCTATTTCTTGCTGAAAAAAAGCTAATAACTTAACTGTTGGTGTTTTCTTGATTGCGCCAGTCTGCCGTTCTACAATTTCTTTAATTGCCTCAATACGGGGTGTGCGTTCTTCTGTTAAATTTGAAAAATAAAAGGTTATCTTTAAATTGATATTTGATAAAAGGGCATTAATACTTTTTTGATGTGGGTGGGACTTATTGGTAGTTTGTGCGCTTACGTCCCAATCTTTAACAGATGAATATTTCTTGGTGGAAACAAACGTACTTTTCCTGTCTTCGGTTATCCGAAGCATGATAGGATGCTCTCCGTTGGGCAGTGTTTTATTGGTTCTTAAAACAAATTTAGTGGTAATTGCCATAATCTTGGGTACAACATAGGTACAACATTTAAGGCTAAATTAGATAAAAAAAGCTTATAAAACAAATGTGCTAAAGTATAAAAAGTCCGTTTTTAGCTATTTTAAGGCACTTTTGTGTAAAATATAAATCTACAAATTTTCGCATGGGGTGCTGGAGGTCGTGGGTTCGAATCCCGCCATCCCGACAATTCAAGTCAAAAGTCTTTAGTCGAAAGTCTAAAGACTTTTTTATTTACTCAATCCTGAGATATTGCTAACACTTTTTATACCAGCTGATTAAACTAAATCCACTGCGAATTGTCTATAATGAAATAGCTACTTGCTAATATATCATTAGAAAGGAAACTATAAATTATTCTTTTCGTTAAAATGGGGTAATGACCCCTATAGAGTATCAAATAGTATGAAATCATTAGATGAATTGTATAACGAATGCAAAGGCATTCAACAAGAGATCAAAAGCCTGCTCCTGGATCACTACAGGTTTGAACATAGCCTGCAGAAGCAGTTCAATGTGATATCCACCGTATCAGACCTGCGTAATAATCTCTCGATGAAGCAGCGTGAGATAAGAGAAAGACTATCGGAATAATTTAATATCCAATTCGCGTTTGGATGCTGCGTAATGTGGCCTTTGAACAGTTGAGTCCTCGCATAAATTATTTACCCCGGGTGAGAACCCGGGTTTTTTATGTCATAAAACAGGAATGCCTAACTATTTTTTAAGCATAAAAAATAAAAAAACAACCAACATAATTGGTACAAGGATAAAAAACACCTCAATAAATTGTTCGCTTGTTGCATCTCCTGTGAACACAGCCTTTACGGCTCCTCTTAGCTTTTGCATGATACTTAAGTTAAATCAAATATCGACTACCCTTTTATACGCGGCGTGTTTACGAAAGTTGTGAAAAGTTTGCTGATTTTCAGATACTTGCATATTTTAAATCAGAGATTTTATATTTGTAATACGCAAACGGTAAAATCCTATGACGGTACAAGAAATTATGGCCGAATTGCAGGCGAAGGGCAATGAAAGCATTAAAAAGATATTGCTGAAACATGGTGTGAAGGAGCCATTTTTTGGTGTAAAAGTTGAGCATCTGAAAGTAATCGAAAAAAAGGTCAAAACAGACTATCAACTGGCAAAGGACCTGTATGCTACTGGCAATGCGGATGCCATGTACCTGGCAGGCTTAATAGCCGACGATGCAAAAATGACCAAAGCTGAGTTGCAAACCTGGGTACAACAGGCAGTTTCAGAAAACATCAGCGGATATACGGTACCCTGGGTGGCTGCCGGAAGCAGATATGCGTACGAGCTAGCTTTGGAATGGATAGATTCGGACGAAGAGTATATCGCAGCGGCGGGCTGGTCGACGTTAAGTAACCTGGTAGCCCTTAAGCCAGACAATGAACTGGATGTAGCAGCGTTCAAAGCCCTTTTAGATCGGGTTGTAAAAACTATTCATACATCTAAAAACCGCGAGCGCTCAACGATGAATGGATTTTTAATTGCTGTTGGCAGTTATGTAACAGCCTTAACGGAAGAAGCAATGGCTGCTGCTGCCAAAATCGGTGCGGTAACTGTGGTCAAAGAAGGAACTGCCTGCAAAGTGCCGGATGCAACGGTGTACATCTTAAAAGTAAAAGATAAAGGAGCCCTGGGTAAGAAGAAAAAGACTGTAAAGTGCTGAACCGGGCTAATGTTGGTCTTCAAATTTACATTTTTTAGTGAAACGCAACCGGCAGGAAACATTTACTTTAATTTTAGCTCATGGAAAATAAAGAAGTCTTCAAATTCACCGGCGAAGACGCTGAATATTACGATCAATACCTTGGCCCGATCTTATTCGAGCCGTATGCGAAGTACCTTGCAGCGCAGATAGATACCTCAAACCTTCAATCTGTACTGGAAATAGCCTGTGGTACGGGCAGGGTAACGCGCCACATCTGTAAGGCGCTGCCCGCGTCAGTAAATTTTGTAGCCTCAGATATCAGCAATGATATGCTGAATGTGGCAAGGCGTGAAGTTGAGGCTGATGGTATCGATTTCAAAGCCGAGGACGCACAAAACCTTTCATTCCCTGATAATTCATTTGATTTGGTGATTTGCCAGTTCGGGATGATGTTTTTGCCGGATAAAAAGAAGGGTTTCGATGAGATTTTCAGGGTACTCAAACCCGGCAGTAAATTTATGTGTCTTACCTGGGACGATACCGTAAATATTCCTTTGTGCAAGCTAATTGTGAACGACCTGGTGCTGCCACATTTCCAGGATGAGGATACCAAGCGCTTTTTTGTGCCTTTTGCAATGCATGATGCAGTAAAGTTAGAGAGCTGGATGAGCAATGCAGGGTTCAGAGATGTCGAAGTAAAAAATGTTGTCCTCCAATCGGGCCCGCATGAACTTAGCAACGTGGTGCAGGGTTTTTTCAGGAAACACATGCTCGGCAAAGAACTAAAAGCCAAGGATCCGTCAGCCTTTGAGCCTATGGCTACAAAATTTGAGGAAGAAATCCCTCTCCGCTTTGGATCAGATCACCCTACCTTTAAACTTTCAGCTTTTTTTACGGTAGGCACAAAATAACAGCAAAAAATTCCGTATTTTCCCCGTTAATAGCGCTGAAAATGAACTTTTAAAACTTTTTATTCGTTTAAAGGTTTGGCTAAGGTGACCAAAAACAAACAAAAAAGGACCCGATTGCCGGTAATGAAGAGAGTTACGGATAAATACCACCGGCTGAAGGAGGAGGATAATCATCCGAATCCACTTTTTGATATCAAGGAGGTCTCCAAAAGAACGTACCAACTTGGTATTGCGGCATTATTGGCCGGTGTGGGCCTTTCTTTCTATAGTTCATACCTGGGTTTGTATGCCTCGTCTATTGTAATTGCCTCTTTTTGTTTTTCAGTATTGATGGTTATGTTGTTGAAATACAACGGCCACATCGCTAATCTTACTATTTTTATAATTTCCATTGTCTGCGGGCTTTTAATAGCGGTAACATTTGTGGAAGGCCTGCAGTCCGAACAATACCTTTACTTTTTCCCGATACTGATTGCCGTACCTATCATCGTTGATTTAAAGCGAACGCAATACCTCGAGTCGGTCACTTATATTTCCATCATAGTAGTTTCCTTTGTGATATGCGTACTTATTGGTCGTAATATCCATCCTTTTGAGGAAATCAACGCAATGCAGCTCAGAAGATTATCCTTCGTAAACCGGATGACGGCCATTTCATCAACCATTGTTTTTGCAATGGCATACCTTTTCTTCGAGAAAAAATATATTAATGAACTGGTTGACCAAAGCAACCGGGTAATCGAAGCGCGGACAAGGTTCCTGGCAACGATGGGACATGAGTTGCGGACCCCCTTGAATGGTATTATTGGCGTTGTAAATTTACTGAAACAGGAAAAGGACCCGGCAACGCAGGATGAATATTTCCAGATATTGAAATACTGTTCGGACCATATGCTGCACCAGGTTAACAACATTCTTGATTTTAACAAAATAGAGGCCGGAAAGCTGGATATATACCCCGTTGAACTGAATCTGCAGCACTTGCTTAGAAATGTTGGGATGCCTTTCATAGCATTGATGCAGGAAAAGGGCGTAGAACTAAAAACCGAAATAGACCCACGGCTTGACCTAATGGTAATGGCCGACGATGTGCGGTTGATACAGATTTTTAATAACCTTTTCTCTAATGCGCTTAAGTTCACCGACAGTGGTTTTGTAAAACTTACAGCGCTTTACAAAGGCAAAACGGCAAAAGGAATTGAAGTAGGTTTTGTTATGGAGGATACCGGGTTGGGCATAGCCAGGGCCGACCAGGAAAAGATATTCGAGAGTTTCGGGCAGATATACCACGAGGACACTAAAAAATTCGCAGGAACCGGTTTGGGACTTACCATTGTCTTGCGCTTATTAAAACTGATGAACGGCAAGCTGCAATTGCAAAGCGATGAAGGCAAAGGCAGCAAATTCAGCTTCGACCTTAAATTTGAATATCCGCGGGATGCAGGGGAATTGTCAAAAACGGAGCGTTTTGAAGAAGAAAACCTCGCAGGGGTAAGGCTGTTACTGGTAGAAGATAACCAGTTGAATATGATGGTGGCCAAAAAAATTCTGGCTGGTTATAAAGCTCAGGTAGTTACTGCTTATAACGGATTGGAAGCACTTAATGAATTACTAAAGGATTCGGCCTTTGACATTATTTTAATGGATCTTGAAATGCCCGTTATGAGCGGTTATGAAGCGATTTTTGAGATGAAGAGATTATATCCCCATATCCCGGTTATGGCGTTTACCGCATCACTGGTTGATCAAACCATGCTGAGTGACCTTATAGGCAGCGGTTTTGTGGATGTGATTTTAAAACCATTCCAACCGCAGCAACTACTTTCAAATGTCAGGAAGCATCTGCCTAAACCCGCGTTGCAAGTTATATAACGTAATTTAATTTAATTTCTTTAAAAAGGGCTCATTCTGCAAGTACAGCAGGAAATTATCGGGGTTGGCGATGATCTTATCGTGTTCATTAAGGCTGTGAATATAAACCAGCCTGTTGGCTTGCAACAATTGGGGGGTTACTGCCTTTTCTTCAGCAGAAACATACTTAATGCTCGCCGTGTCCAGCAACTTCATCATACCGCGGGTTTCATCATCGGTACCGCCATGGTCAGTATAAATATCAATAAAACGGTGTGAATTATCCGCTTTTATCCATACCATGAATTTTTCAGTCTCGGCATACAAGGCGTCAAATAAGATGGTTTCATTAACCGGCATTTGCCCGTTTTGGATAATGCGTGCCATCACCCGGTAAGCGCCGCTGTGGCCCGCCAGGATAATATGGTCCGCTTTGCAGCCTTTTGATACTAAATGTTGTGATTGCAATCCATTCAATACATCGGCAACCAGTGCTTTAAATACCCCGGCATTTTCGAGTTTGCCCCCATAACTATCGGGCGAGTCCTTTGCTGTTTCGGCCAAAACCAATACTGCGTTTAATCCTGAAGCTAAAAACTGGCGGGTAATCTGGTATTTGGCAACAGCGCTGTCGACATTATTGTGCCAGCCATGAAACCAGAAAATCAAATCTACCTTCTTTTTTGAATCAAGGTTTTTAGGGGAGATGATCAGTACCGTACTATCGCTGTAATGGTCGGCAGTTGAGTATAAAACCTTATCATACATATGCCCTTTCGCACGCCCAGTATCAGGGAAAGATGTGTACGATGAAGTAATGTGAAATATGACTGCATTTTGTGCAATGGCACCGTTAACTATCAGGAAGAATAATATACAAATGATAATTCTAAAAGCCCTCATTTTACAGGATAATTCGAAAGGCTTAAAGATATGAATTAATTATTTTGTTGATTTAATGACAGCCTTTGCGGCAGAGTCAACCGGGAACTTTAAACTATCCATCGGGATGGGTTTGGCAACTTTAATTTGCTGCAGGGCCAGGTAGGTTTTCTGCCAGTCTATTTTGTCTTTTTTGTTTTCGTTTGACTTGGTCGTTGTGTCTGCCTTATTGTAGAAGGAAAGTATATTATCCTTTAATGGGGAAGTCAAGCTATTAAATTTTTCTTCCTGCAATTTAATTACCAAAAAGCTATAAGTTTGGTCCGCAAGCCCATATTCGCCGGGAGCCGTTACATTACCGGTATCAAAATCAATATCAGCTAACTTGAGACGATTTTCTCCCCGCAGGATATTTAATGCCAGGCCATAGTGAACCACTGTCGTATCAAAACTTTTTATAAAAAGCTTCTCACCTTCGGGTCCTGGCGGTTGGAACTTTAACGATTTTAAAGGACCAATTTTGGGCAATATTTGTATGATGAAGGCATATACACGTTCCTTGAATTTAGGTTTTTCACGCTCGCGCCCAAACTCCTGATAATATTCTTTTCTTTTTATCCGGTAATGAAATGTCCTTTCCCGGGCGGTAGGATTGGTTTTTTTTATATCGGATTTTTTTATTTGCCATGCCGTTCGTGTTAAGCTGGGAAGTAAACTGGTAACAGACCATCTGAATGTTGAAATGGTTCGGTTAAGGTTGCCAAAAACTTTGTTCAGATCCTCTCCATAAGTTTTCATAAACGCCCGCTCTAAAACGGGTTTGGCCACGTTAAAGCCTATATAATCATGGTACGACTGTGGTAAATAATTACCTCTTGCTATCTGCAGTACATCAAAACCAAATTCCATCCGTTTGTGCGATGTATTATCCTGGTCATAAGTTACAACACTGCCAAATTTTTGGCCAATATTTGGATAAACTATCGGCACTGCCTTGTTAGTTCCCAATGAGTGGCCGTACTGGTCGGTCATGTAGTGGGATAAAGCGCCAATGGCGAAAGCGTATTCATTTAAATTCTGCGCTTCAGAAATGAGGTTCTCAACAAAGTCGCCACTGCGGACATAGTGTACCAAATTGGTAAAATAGGGATTGCCAAACGGAAAGTAGCCCATGTCAGCGATCAGCGACCCGCCATAAACATAAGAGCGGGCTATTTTTATATCGGCGTCAGAAGCCTTTGGATATTTTTCTTTGAGTAAAGGAAGTATGGACTTTTCCCAGCTGGCATCGACTACAGCCTCATGTGCAAAAACGGAATAGGCTTTTGACGATAGTGGATTTAGAAGCCCCAGAGCAATCGTAATTACCAGGCACCTAAAAATAACAACAGGTTTCATTCGTTTGGTTGAGTATTATACTAAGGTGCTAATAGAAAAAGAAGCGAAATTGTTTTACTTGCTTATAAAAGCCTTCAATTGATTACATTTAAAGCCTGCAAAATTTATTCACCAATGAATTACCTAAAGGCTATTTTAGCAACAGCATTTATTACTGTATTGTTGACCTCATTTAAACCGACTTCCAAAGTTCAAACTTATGATAATTTCCCGGCCTATTCCGGGAACGATCTCGGCGTTAAGTATACTCCTTCAAAAACGGTGTTCAAGATTTGGGCGCCTACTGCAGTTGCAATAAAATTGCGGTTGTATGAAGCAGGCGAGGGCGGTAAGGCCACTCAGACTATAAGCCTTGAAAAAGCTAAAGATGGTGTTTGGGAGAAAACCGTTGATCATAACTTAAAAAACACCTATTATACTTTTCAAACCAAGATTGGCGATAGATGGCTGAAGGAACGCCCGGATATTTATGCAAAGGCTGTGGGTGTAAATGGCATACGGGGTATGGTTGTAGATTTAAGATCAACCAACCCTGTTGGCTGGATAAAGGACAAAAAACCGGCACAAAAGAGTTTTACAGATATCATTATTTATGAACTGCATATCCGCGATTTATCCGTCGACCCAAACTCCGGTATTAAGGCAAAAGGTAAGTTTTTAGGCTTAACAGAAATGGGTACTAAAGGCCCTGATGGACAATCAACAGGGCTCGACCATATTAAATCGCTTGGCGTAACGCATGTTCACTTGCTGCCATCGTTTGATTTTAATTCGGTAGATGAAACAAAACCCAATGAAAAATATAACTGGGGTTACGACCCCCTGAACTATAATGTGCCTGAGGGGAGTTATTCAACCATTCCTTATGATGGGAATGTGCGGATACGCGAGTTTAAGAAAATGGTACAAACCCTGCATGCCAACGGGCTACGGGTGATATTAGATGTGGTATATAACCATACCAGCGATACTTCATCAAATTTCAACCAGTTTGTTCCGGGATATTTTTACCGGCATACAGCTAAAGGGGCTTATTCAAACGGCACCGGCTGTGGGAACGAAACAGCATCCGAAAGGGCCATGATGCGCAAATACATGATCGAATCCGTAACATACTGGGCACGAGAATATCACCTGGATGGTTTTCGTTTCGATTTGATGGGCGTGCATGATATTGAAACCATGAACGATATCAGCGCTGCTTTACACAAAATTGACCCGACCATATTTATTTATGGCGAAGGCTGGACGGCTGGCGATAGCCCGCTTCCAGAGAATTTGCGCGCGGTCAAAAAGAATGCCACCAAACTGGATAAGATTGCCGTTTTCAATGACGACTTGCGCGATGGTATTCATGGTGGTTGGAGTGATGTGAAATCAAAAGGGTTTGTAAGCGGCGCGACGGATTTGGCTGAAAGCGTGAAGTTTGGTATAGTAGGTTCAGTACAGCATCCGCAGGTGGATTACGGTAAAGTAAACTATTCCAGAGCGCCATGGGCAGCAGAACCTTATCAAAGTATTAACTACACCTCCTGCCATGACGATAACACGCTTTGGGACCGGCTTAAAATATCAAACCCTACAGCTTCTGAAGCCGATTTAATAAAAATGGATAAGTTAAGTAACGCCATTGTTCTTACTTCGCAGGGTGTGGCATTCTTGCATGCCGGCGAGGAGATGCTGCGGACCAAACAGGGAGTTGCTAATTCCTTCAATAGGCCCGATTCCATCAATCAACTGGATTGGAGCAGGGAAACAAAATATAAAGCGGTATTCGACTATTATAAGGGTTTGGTGGCTTTGCGGAAAAATCATCCGGCATTCAGGATGCCGTCGGCGCAGATGGTTCGTAAAAATTTGAAGTTCGTAACAACCAGTGACCCCGGAATAATCGCTTATCAAATCAGCAACAACGCCAATGGCGACCAATGGAAGAACATTTTAGTGGTTTTCAATGGAAATACTGGCGACAAGAAAATCACTTTACCTCCGGGTACGTGGAAGTTAGCGGTAGATGGCAATGCCATTGATGAAAAAGGAATAACGGATGTAAGTTCGGGCGAAATGGCGATGGCAGCTACAAGCGCTTATGTGCTGTATCAACAATAATCTGATTGATTTTAAATTGGTTGTATCACAATTAAGACTTTTATTAAATTTGGAGAAGCATATTGCTTAGTTGCGAAAGATGGATAATATCAATATAAAAATACTGGCCAAAAAGCTGAATATTTCAACTTCTACAATCTCAAGAGCCTTTAACGGGAGCACCGATATAAATAAAGAGACTAAGGAACGAATATTGGCGTTTGCCAGGGAGCATAATTTTTTACCAAATCATTACGCCAGTAATTTAAGAGATAAAAAGAGTAAAACCCTTGCCGTGATAGTTCCGGAGATAGCCAACGACTTTTTTGCACAGGCTATCAACGGTATAGAGGAGGTTGCGCGGAAAAAGGGCTTTTATATTTTGCTTTACCGCACCGATGACATATTTGAAAAAGAAATGTCGTTTGTAAATTACCTCAATAACGGTAAGGTTGACGGTATCATCATGTCCGTTTCGGGCGAAGCCAACGACCACAATTATATGCGAAAACTGGAGCAGAAGAACATACCTGTGGTGTTCTTTGACCGTGTTTATGAAGATATTGATGTATCCAAAGTAACCACCAATGACTACGATAGTAGTTTCGATGCGACCGAGCACTTAATCAGCACCGGCTGTAAACGGATAGCATACCTGGTAATTAACAAGAGTATATCTATTGGCAAGGTGCGTATGCAGGGCTATGTGGATGCGCTTACCAAGCATGGCGTTCCTTTTGACGACGAACTGATAATTGATTGCGTGCAGGACGAAAAAATCAATTACTCAATTATCAAGCAAGTGTTGGAAGAGCTTAAACCCGACGGTATATTCAGCTCGGTTGAACGTTTGGCATTTGCAACTTACTACGTTTGTAATGATTTGAATATCGCTATACCAGAGCAGTTGAAAGTTGTTAGCTTCTCGAGTCTGCAGATAGCTCCTTTGTTGTGTCCCGCATTATCAACCATTACCCAGCCTGCTTACGAAATGGGTATAAAGGCGGCCACGTTATTATTCGATGCATTGGAAAAGAAAAGCCCGGTTGTGCCTAAGAAGCTGCATGTGTTAAAATCCAAGCTGTTTATCAGGAAATCTTCTGGTGGTTGAAGAACTTAAATAAGAAAAGAAAAATGACCCCGATTTGTCGGGGCCATTTTTATTAGATGTGAATAAACAATTCTTCTTCCGGCTTGCGAACTTTAACCAATTTGCTGTACGTATCATCTTCGGCACGGAAACCAATAGCGGCAATTACCGACGATGTTAATCCTTTTTCCTTCAGCCGTAAGATCTCATCAAATTTAGCTGCGTTAAAACCTTCCATCGGGCAGGCATCTATACCAAGCTCTGCAGCGGCAGTCAATAGGACACCAAGTGCAATATAAGTTTGCTTGTGCGACCAGGCCAGTTTTTGAGCCTCGTCTAAGCGGTTAATATTGCCTACGATCATTTGTTCGAAACCGGCCAAATTCTCGCGCCCAACGCTTCGGGTTTTTGCAACCAGGTCTATATAGTTTTTGGCGTAGGCTTCATCCAGTCCAGTTTCCGAAGCGAAAACAATTATTTGCGAAGCATCTGTTAATTGGGCCTGGTTGTTAGCGGCTGCCCGCAGTTGTTCTTTTACAGCAGCATCTTCAACAACGATAACTTTATATGCCTGTAAGCCAGCGGATGATGGAGATAACTGAACTGCTTTTAACAGCTCATCCAATTGTTCTGAGCTTAACTTTTTGGTATGATCGAATTTTTTAGTGGCGTAGCGCCAGTTTAATTTTTCTATGAGTGACATGATATTTTAATTTGCGCAAAAATACATGTTCAAACATACATATTGGTCAGGCAAGGGTAAACGTTACATCAACCCTTTGTCATGAAGCTCTTTGAGACGTTCTTTTTCGAGTTTTTTTAACGCACGTTTTTCCTGCCGTATTTGTTTTGGAGTTTTACCCACAGTATCGATTTCCAGTTGTTCTTTTTTAGCTGCTATAGTATCTTTTTTTCCAAACAGCCGCTTGAAAAAGCCGGGTTTTTCTACAGGTTTTGGCTGTGTTTGTGCAGGGATAATTAGTGCATCGTCATCATCGTCGTTGGTTTGTCTCATCAGGCTGTCAGCAACGGAACCAGGTACCGGTGCAATTTCCTGGCGTAAACTTTCTTTTAATCTGACTGAAGCATAACCATATCCAGAGCTGTCTGGTTCGGTCCAGCCATGTTTAGCCATCATATTTCCAATGAGGTTAAAGTAGTTTTGGAGGCTTGGCCGCAACGAGCCATCCGGCACAAACGAGTATAAACCAGTTTTTGGGTGCGGCAGGATACTTGCAAGGTAAATACCTTCACCTAAAGTTAGCTCAGAAGGCGATTTGCCAAAATAATAGTGTGACGCTTCGCCGATACCGTAAACATTGTTCCCCCATTCCACAATGTTGAAATAAACTTCCAGCATACGGTCCTTAGTCATGATGTTATCATTTTCAATGAGCCATACGATAAGTATTTCTTCTATTTTTCGGGACAGCGTTTTCTCCCTGCTCAGGAATGCATTTTTAATCAGCTGCATCGAAATGGTACTGCCACCCCGCTTGAATTTTTTTTGCTTGATATTAGTCGCAATGGATTTGCGGATAGATTCAACTACAAAACCATGGTTGGTGTAAAACGAAGGATCCTCCGAGGTCATACAGGCATACCGCAGGTTTGGAGATATTTCGCTCAGCGGCGTAAAGTCGGGGTTTTGTGGACCTATGATACGTGGCGGCATTGGTTTGCCCTTTTCATATGGAGTATAGGTAAATACATCATTTAGTTTACCCAAATTAGTTTTGCCGTATTTGGTGATATTAAAGCCCTGTTTATCCAAACCTGATTCGAACTGAACCATATCCGGGTTGGAGCTATCCAGGAACAGGTGCAAATGATATTTTAATTTACCGATTGCTCGTATACCCGCCAGTTCATCAAACATCCCATCAGGGAAAGAATCGAAAACATCCTGGGCATTTAGCCAATCGGTATTAACCTTTACTGTATAAATTTTTACAGGATTAAGCTGGTATTTGAGATAAGGCTTGATCGTAATTTTTTTTAGATGTATAAGCGAAGTACTATCCAGCGAAACGTAATTTTTACCCACAAATACATTAGCATCTATCGAGCCAACAGGAACTAATATATCATTTGACGATAACGCTGGATGATTAACCAGCAAGTTTCGGACCGACCAGTACCCGTATATTTTGGTGATACCGTCGCTGTTTTCAACTTTTTGCAGGCGGGTGGTAATGGTGTCAAAATTAACTTTGAGGCGATAGCGTTGTTCAATTACCGGTATCTCTACCTTTTTACCATCGGCATATAATTGAACATTGATATTCTTATCCGATGGGTGCATAATACCTGTAAAATGCCAGGTCGCGGCGCCGTTATCTACCAGGATCGTAGACGATAACTTGCCGTTTTTGATTTGTGCGGTCTGAGTCAACAGTTTTACGCTGGCGCTGTCATCAGCAAAAGTTATCAGGAAATTTTTTAGATCCAGGTTATCAGGTATTTTGTATAGGACCTCATCCATCAGGTTTTTGGCAACCACGGATAAGTCGACTTTTGTTTTTACGGTTGAATCCTTTTTCTTTCGGAACAAAAAATCGAAATTCTTGACCCCATTGATACTCGTTAGGTTCAGGTGCCCGTTCTCTAATATCACGTCGGATAATTTAATATCGCCAAATATCAGTGGCATCAGTTTTACACTTACCTG
Organism: Mucilaginibacter sp.; assembly: GCA_043739405.1. GTDB lineage: Bacteria > Bacteroidota > Bacteroidia > Sphingobacteriales > Sphingobacteriaceae > Mucilaginibacter. Next base: position 13,040 of record JAYUEE010000007.1, read on the forward strand.
GAATTTTTTAATGCTCAGCAAACTGTCGCGCTGTGCGGGAACTATAGTAATATCGGTAAGCGAAACCGTAGAAAGCCCCACGAAGTGTGCTAAGCCTATCTTAACATCCAAGTTATAATCCTTCTTGGCTTTAGCGGTTGCCTTAATTATCTCCCTTTGAAGAATGGCTTCCCGCTTGGTGTACGCCACGTAACCGCCAATAACCAATAGAACAACCAAAGAAATAATAACGATTCCCGCTACGCGGATGTATTTAGGCAGAGGGCGCTTCATCAGGTAATTTTATCCAAAACTAAACTAAATCTTATGCGATACAAACGTCGGGAGTGGTAAAATGTTTCTCCTGGATTTGCAGTAATAATACAAGTCGCCACAGCACCATAGAGAGATGCTCATTTTATCATTCAAATGACACGTTTTCGACGCTGTTTCAGTAAGTTTGCTTTAATTATGAGTATTACCCAGGAAGAAGTCTTAAAGGCACTAAGTTATGTTGAAGAACCCGATCTGAATAAAGACCTGGTGACGCTCAACATGATACAGGATATAAAAATTGAAGGGAACAAGCTGAGTTTTTCAGTTATCCTTACCACTCCGGCATGCCCCTTAAAGGCAATGATAGAAAATGCCTGCCGCAATGCGATAAGCCATTTTATCAGCAAGGACATTGAAGTGCATATTAATATGACTTCGAGGGTTACTACGCAAAAAAATACCGGCGTGCCCGGTGTTAAAAATATTATAGCTGTAGCATCAGGTAAGGGCGGTGTGGGCAAATCAACCATAGCGGTTAACCTGGCCCTGGGATTAGCATACGCAGGCGCTAAGGTTGGATTAATTGATGCAGATATTTACGGACCCTCAATTCCAATTATGTTTGGAACGGAAGGCGCACGACCAATGGCTAAAGATGTGGATGGCAAATCACGTATTCAACCTATTGAGAAGTATGGTATTAAGTTGTTATCAATAGGGTTCTTTACCGACCCGAACCAGCCCGTTCCATGGCGCGGGCCAATGGTTTCAACGGCGGTTAAACAATTATTCAACGATGCCGATTGGGGCGACCTGGATTACCTTGTGGTTGATTTACCACCAGGCACCGGTGATATTCACATTACCGTGAGCCAAAGTTTCCCTGTTACAGGCGCAGTTATTGTAACAACTCCGCAAAACGTGGCCCTGGCGGACACAAAAAAGGGCATTGGTATGTTTAAGATGAGTGCTATTAATGTACCGATGCTGGGCATAGTTGAAAACATGTCGTACTTTACTCCTGCAGAGCTGCCGGATAACCGTTATTATATTTTCGGGCAGGGAGGTGGTCAAAAATTGGCTGCAGAACTGGATGCTCCTTTCCTGGGCGAGATACCTTTAGTTAAAAGTATCAGCGATGCGGGCGATGCGGGCCGTCCAGTTATTCTTGATGAGGATAACCCAATGAGCAAGGCATTTATTGATATGGCCAAACGCGTGGCACAGCAGGTTGCTATCCGCAACGCGGAAGCCATTAACAGGAATTTAGTAAATAATTAGTAATTTTACTTATTAATCGGGTAAAAATGAGTTTATTAGAACAGGTAGAGGCGGCGTTAAATACGATAAGACCGTATTTGGAAACTGATGGAGGGAATGTTTCGGTTGAGGAAATCACACCTGAAAAAGTAGTGAAGCTAAAGTTATTGGGTTCATGTGGCTCTTGCCCCATGAGCATTATGACGCTAAAGGCGGGCATTGAAGAAGCTATCAAAAAGGCTGTTCCTGAGATTACCGGAGTCGAAGCTCTCAACTTAACAGATATTGACGACCCTAATGCTGTGCTTCCCGAAAATTTGCGCTAATGTTAAGTATTGTTAAATTGCATCAGCATTTGCGCTAATAAAATTATTTTTGTTTGCTTACTATTGAAACCATTTTTTAACGAACTGGTATAAATAACAAAATCGGCCAATTATTACAGTGAAATATCTTTTAGGCATACTGTTACTTTTCATCGCAGCTGGCGCCTTTGCACAGCAGCAAGAAAAGCCTTTGATACAATTTAGCGGCATAGTTTACAACGCTGACAGCGCAAAGGTGGTGGTTCCGTATGTAACCGTTACTAACGCTTCTGCGCACAACCAGGTTTACGTGTCAAACTATAAAGGCTATTTTTCTTTTGTGGTGCACGAACAGGATACGTTGATTTTTACCAGTATAGGCTTTGCGCCGGTAACTATAGTAATACCCGCAAAGGTTTACACGAGAAGCTATACAGCCGAGATCAAAATAAAACCGCAAATCATCAACCTGCCTACTTTCAGGGTATTTCCATGGGCAACTACAGACGAGTTCAAGAAGGATTTTTTAAGTATGAAACTGGCCGATGATGACCTTGAAATTGCCCGCAAAAATATTCAGCATATTTCAATTGCCTCCACGGGGAACACCTTGCCAAGAGACGCGGACGAAATACAATCGGCTTATGCGCAGCAAGAACATAATGCCATAGTCAACTCACATTCCACTGTGAACCCACTACTGAATCCTATTGCATGGGGAACATTGATTAACCAGATTGCTGCTGGCGATAAAGCCCGGGCGAGCGGGAATTGAGTTCCAGAGGCCTGAAGTCAGAAATCGGAAGTCAGAGCAAATCTTTCAAAATTATGATAGGATATTCTGACCTAATGCATCCGACTTCAAACTATCTTCCTTTTTTAGCAGCTGGAAATTTCATTTTATAATCCACATCCACTATTCCTTTTGAAATATCGGTGAGCTTCTTTTCAATCAGGCGCCTGCGCAACGGACTTAGCTTGTCGGTAAATAGTTTCCCTTCGATGTGGTCGTATTCATGCTGGATGATACGCGCAGCCATGCCCTTAAAGGTTTCTTCGTGGTGCTTCCAGTTCTCGTCGTAATAAGATATTTTGATAACGGCCTTACGGTACACGTCTTCACGAATATCCGGTATGCTCAGGCAGCCTTCGTTAAACGCCCATTCATCACCGGTTTCATCCAGTATCATGGCATTTATAAACGTCTTTTTGAAGTCTTTTAATTCCGGCTCATCATCATCAAAAGGCGTGGCATCCACAATAAACAAACGCATGGATAAACCAACCTGCGGGGCTGCCAAACCCACACCGCGAGCCGCGTACATCGTCTCGAACATATCATCTATCAATTGCTTGATATTAGGATATTCGGTAGGCTCGATTGCAGTGGCTTTCTTTTTTAGAACAGGGTCTCCGTATGCGATAATGGGCAGTTTCATCATGCAAAAATACAGCTTTATTGCTTTGCTACAAACAGGTGCCGCCGCAGGCGCATCAAAGGCTTAATTATTTGGTTGAAAAATTAAAGTGCTAAGGCGGTTGTCGAAAATTTCGTTGCTTATTTCTAATAGTTGGTCGGCGGTTACAGCCTCAATTTTTGCAAATACTTGTTCCAGTGTATCAACATGGTCAAAGTCGAGCAAGCTTTTCGCCATTGAAATAATAAGGCCCATGCGGTTTTCCTCGGCTAAAGCTATTTGCCCTATAAACTTTTGTTTGGCCTGGTGCAGTTGCAGTGTACCCAACTGTTGGTCGCGCAGTTTTTTTAGTTCTTTGTGAACTAGTTTTTCAGCCTTTTCGGCCTTTTCAGCGTCCGTACCAAAGTAAATAGAAAATATGCCGGTATCTGACAGCGGCGTATAGTTGGATTCGATCGTATAGGCTATGCCATACTTTTCGCGGATCTCGAGGTTTAGCCGGTTGCTCATTCCCATACCGCCGAGCAAATTATTAAGCAATAACAAGCCAGTTTTATGATGGTGTGCTGACGGGTAAGCCTGGCTGCCAATGATGCAATGAGTTTGGCTGATGGGCCGCGGCGTATGTATCTTAATGCCTTGCGCTGCCCCTGGCTTGATCCGGTTTTTGGTTGTATGATTAGCGGGTATCGCGCCAAAGTATTTTTCAGCGAGTTTGATTAGTTTTTTAAGGTCATGGTTGCCGAAAACCGCAAAAACCATCTCGGAAGTATTATAATTGGCCATCAGGAATTGGCCGATATCCGCTTTACTTAGAACAGAAACAGTTTCGGGCGTGCCTAAAATGTTTTTACCCAGGGCATGATCCTTAAAAAGCAATTCTTCAAAGTCATCCTGTATAGCTTCTTCCGGCTGGTCGAGGTATGAAGCAATTTCGTCCAAAATAACGCCCCGTTCTTTTTCCAGTTCGTCCTGCGGAAAGGTGGAATGGAACAGGATATCTTCAAACAAATCCATGGTGCGCTCCAGGTGCTGGTTAAGCAGGGAAGCATGGATGCAGGTGTATTCTTTGGTCGTATAGGCATTCAAATCGGCGCCGACGAGTTCCAGCCGGTTCAGTATTTGGTTGGTACTGCGCTTTTCGGTTTCCTTAAACAGCAAATGCTCGATAAAGTGTGCCAGGCCCTCTTTATTCTCCGGTTCATCGCGCGAACCGGCATTCACCACAAAACAGCAATGTGTAATAGCCGATGGGAAATGTTTGTGTAATATCCGTATGCCGTTGGATAAGGTATGAACCTGGTAGTCAATCATGAAGGGCAAAGATAGGGATTTGAGTTGGGAAGTTGGAAAGACCGCAAGTCCGCAAGATGTTACCGCGGAATTTTATACTTTAGTATTATCAAGGCCACCTAAACTAAAACAACAGATGGAAAACGAATTTGATGCAGTAATGGACCAGCGCACGGATGCTGAACTGGTGGCGATATTGAATGGTCCTGAAGGAGATTACCAGCCCGCAGCAATAGAAGCCGCACAGAGGGTGTTTAATAAGCGAAAACTACCCCGGGAACAAGTTGCAGCTATTAAACAAGAAATAAAGCAGAAACAGATTGAGGATGAGATCAAAGCAAATGAACCCCTTGAGACACGATACAAAGTAATAGCATTTATCTTCCCCAAGATATATCTATTATTTATTCCTAATAGAGTTTTGGATGAAGCTTACGTTAGAAAATCAAGGGAATTATCCTTATGGCATTGGTATGGAGTAGCTTTTTATGTTGGAATTATTTTGTTAATTGTTCTAATGGAGTCGCTATAATATATACATTTACTGCATGAAGACCCAAGTTGCTGACCTGAATTTTGAGTTGCTAATCCCCTATAGTAAGATTGAAAGCCGTGTTACCGAACTGGCAAAACAGATCAACATCGACTATAAAGGCCGTACCCCTGTACTGGTGGGAGTGCTGAACGGGAGCTTTTTATTTACCGCCGACCTGATAAAGGAAATAGAAATACCGGTTGAAGTTACCTTTACCAAGCTCGCCTCCTACTATGGCGGCACGTCAACTACCGGTAAGATCAGGGACGATTTTGACCTGGCTATTGATATTAAGGGCCGTGACATTATACTGGTTGAAGACATAGTAGACACCGGTAACACCCTGCATTACCTGATCGATAAACTGAAAGTGCGCCAGCCTGCTTCCATTAAAGCGTGCACCCTGCTGCTGAAACCCAAAGCGCTGCTAACATCCATAGCCGAATTGCAATATATAGGCTTTGAGATCGAAAAGGAATTTGTAGTGGGGTATGGCCTGGACTATAAAGAACTTGGCCGGAACCTAAAGGGAATTTATAGAAAAGTTGACTGAGTTGAATAGGTTGGACTAAGTTGATTAAGTTTTGAATAATCTAACCCAATCAACCACTTAACCCAATCAACTTATTCAACTCGTAGCTACTTTAACGTCTTCATCATCTCATTTGCATCGTTGAGGCCCGTGTTGCATTTGTCAAGCAATTCGCCGGCATTGATGTTATTATCGGCGTAGTGCCTGATCTTAGTTAATAATTTAACGGCCTTAGTGTAGTAATCAATGGCATTGTTCACCCCGGTTTTATTATAGGCACCAGACGCCACAGGAGTTCCGTTGTTATCGGTTACCGATTTGTTATATGAACTTACCGCGGCGTTGTAATAATCGGTAGCGGTATTAGAATAATTTACCGCCAGGTTGTAGTAATGATAGGCGAAATCGCTCAGGATAGGATAGAAATTATAAGCAGCATTGGCCGATTGTATTTCCTGCGAATCTTTATCCAGGCTTTCAAATGTGGCAATGGTGTCTTTAAAACTATAATACCTGGATGAATCACGCAACATATCCCGGGGACTATTGTATTTTGTGAAGGCCTGCATGGAAACCGGGTAATTCAATAACTGCCATTTTGGATCGGTGGGTAAATGTTTTTCAACAAATGCTTCCGGGGCAGCAAGAATATGTGATACATCCGGCCTGAGGAAGTAGCGCAAATTATTGTCTACAAACTGCACATAGCCACTGCTCCAGGTAAGGTCCATCAGGTAATAGGTGTTATCCAGCCAGATGATGTTCCAGGCGTGGTTGGCTTTTTTGAATGGGCTGCCGGGTGTATAATCGAAAGCTTTAGCATAACCTGCAATAAAGAAACACTTAATATCAGCCCGGTCGCACATTGCCTTAAACAGTTCTGAATAGTCCTGGCAAACACCTATTTTTCTCTTCAATGTACCCTCGGGCCCTTCCGTGTTGAAGTTGCTATTCAAAAAGCCATCAATATCATAACTGATGTTTTGCATTATCCAGTAGGAAAAGGCTTTTGCAATATCCTTTTTACTGTTGCCCGCCTGTTTCAAATAATCAACAAGCTTGTCAATATCCTGCGCGATATCCTGTGGCGTATTTTTAGCATAATTGTAAATGCGGGTATCAATAGTATCGGCAACCTTTTTAGTATAAGGCGATGACGTTTTGAAACTTGCAGGTATTGCAAACGCACTTTCAAAAACCAGGAGAAATAGAACTGATAGTAAGACTCTGCTTCGCATAAAATTCAGGCAACCAATGTTATTAGGACTATAAATATACGGAAAAGTAAAATTTAAATTTTTTCATCGAAATGGAATACATACATTTATTATTACTTGACCGAAACCGATGAAACTGCTCCACAAACTCACCTGCATTTTTTTCGTTGTATTTAACGCGTTGTTGCTGCAAATCGCCCAAGCCAAATCAGAGATCATCGATACGGCCGTTCTGTTTTACAAAAATGCTTCAAAAGGATATATAAAAGTTAGCACAAAAGACAGTTGCGATTTTATACGCGTGATATTTCCTAATGATTCATCTGGCAAAGGATTTATTATTCATGATTACTACAAAAGCGGTAAAATAAAACTTTCCGGAAAGACAACTCCACGATACGTTACTGGCACAGGAGCTATTGCCTTTGACGGTGATTGCATTAATTATTTTGAAAATGGGGTGCGTCAAAGTGTAGGTCATTATGACGACGGCTTAAAAAAAGGGAATGAATACTTTTTTTATCCGAACGGTAAATTATACGCTGTACTGAAGAATGCGCCAGTCGATCAAGATTATAGCTCTTCGATAAATTGGGAATGCTATGATACAACCGGGACTAAAATTTGCAGTGAAGGCAAGGGGGAATGGATAACCTATAATAAAGACTTTAAGAATGTTTCGTTAGAGGGGCCGGTAAAAAAAGGGTTAATGGACGGTGAGTGGCATGGGAGTACGATTTTGTATTCTGACACTATAAGATATATTTACCAATATAAGAATGGGGTTTTTCAATTTGCAAGTGCAACGGATAAAACAGGTAGGGAATACTCATTTTCGTCAGAAATTGCACCCGCTTATTATTCGAGTGGACCATTCAATTTTTTGAAAGAAATACAATCAAATTTAAAATTGCCGAAAGACGCTCAAGGGAATAAAGTTTCAGTAGACAATGTTTTTGTTGCATTCATAGTCGAAAAAGACGGTCGTATATCAAACCTGGAAACATTAACAGCGGTTGACGCGGAGTTAAAAAATGCAATCGTTACAGCCTTCTCTAAATGCGGAGTCTGGACACCACGCAAAAACTACGGCATCCCGGTACGGGCAAAAATCACTGTTTCGTTGAAATACGCCATTAAAGCTTCGGGCAATATTTATCACGGGGAGATATTTTACAATGAACAGCAAATAGGTAATTAGTAAAGAATAGCAGGCGGATGATTAACTAAACCCCAACGGGTTCCGCTATCTCAGTCAACAACTCCACCGCTTCATCTATACTTCTCACGCCCTCAATGCTGATACGCAGCGTATTCTTTACTTCCTTTATATTAGTACGGCGTGGGTTCGATTGCACAAACATCAGCACCTGCCTGAAAGCATCACTTTCAAAATAGGGCGATTGCTGGCTTGCGATAAAATAACCCCGCAGTACGTTCTTTTTGAGCGATATTTTTTCGAAACCAATAGCCCTGCCCAGCCATTGCAGGCGCATGGTGTTCAGCATATCTGCTACCTGGCGTGGTACTGGTCCAAAACGGTCGTGCAGTTCCTGCTTAAAAGCCTGGAGTTCGGTCTCATTTTCGAGTTTGGATAACTGGGTGTAAAGGTTATAACGTTCAGCAATACTGGTAACATACTCATCCGGGATAAGTATTTCCATATCAGTGTCTATCTGCGTAAATGATATGTAGGGCCGCGGCTTCTCATCCTGGAAAAGGCCCTTAAATTCATCTTCTTTCAGTTCCTGTATAGCCTCGTCCAATATCTTATGGTACATCTCGAAACCAATTTCGGCAATAAAGCCGCTTTGTTCGGCGCCAAGCAGGTTACCGCTGCCGCGGATGTCCAAATCGCGCATGGCTACGTTAAAACCGCTGCCGAGGTCCGAGAACTCTTCTATAGCACTCAGGCGTTTGCGTGCCTCGGGCGTAAGCGTTGATAGCGGCGGGCTCAACAAGTAGCAATAAGCTTTTTTATTGCTTCGGCCCACACGGCCGCGCATCTGGTGCAAATCACTCAGGCCAAACATGTGCGCATGGTTGATGATGATAGTATTGGCATTAGGTATGTCCAAACCGGCCTCAATAATAGTAGTGGCTACCAGCACATCATATTCACCGTTCACAAATTTGAGCATCACATCCTCCAGATCATCGCCCTCCAGCTGTCCATGGGCAATGCCTATGCGCGCTTTTGGGACTAGTTTGTGAATCAGTCCGCCCAATTGCATCAGGTCGGCAACGCGGTTGTGAATGAAGAATATTTGGCCGCCACGGTCAATTTCATGCTCAACCGCCTCTTTGATTAGGGTATCGTTAAATACATGCAGTTCGGTAACTACCGGCTGCCTGTTAGGTGGCGGAGTGGATATGATGGATAGATCTCGCGCCCCCATGAGCGAGAAATGCAGCGTACGCGGAATAGGTGTAGCTGTAAGCGTGAGCGTATCCACATTAGCGCGCATTTGTTTCAGTTTTTCCTTGGTTGATACGCCAAATTTCTGTTCCTCATCAATGATCATCAGGCCCAGGTCCTTAAATTTTACATCTTTGCTCACCAGGCGGTGGGTTCCGATAATGATATCCACCTTGCCATTCGCCAGCTTCTCCAATGTCTCCTTGATCTGCCTGCTCGACTTAAAACGGTTGATATAATCAATATTTGCGGGGAAACCCTTTAAACGTTCGGAGAAGGTTTTATAATGCTGGGCCGCAAGTATGGTGGTCGGTACTAAAATGGCTACCTGTTTGCTGTCAGCAACGGCCTTAAAAGCAGCGCGGATGGCTACCTCCGTCTTACCGAAACCTACGTCCCCGCAAATGAGCCGGTCCATGGGATGGGGTGATTCCATATCGCGCTTAAAATCGGCGGTGGCTTTTTCCTGGTCGGGCGTATCTTCGTAAATAAAGGATGCCTCCAGTTCGGTTTGCAAATAACTATCTGGTGTAAAGGCATTTCCCTCTTTGGCCTTGCGCAATGCGTAAAGCTGTATCAGGTCGCGGGCTATGTCTTTAACTTTTTTTTTTGTGGTTTTTTTCAGGCGCTCCCAGGTATCAGTACCCAGTTTGTTCAGTCTGGGAATAGAACCCTCCTTACCGCTGTACTTGGAAATGCGGTTAAGCGAGTTGATATTGACATACAGCAGGTCGTTATCGGCATAGATAAGCCGAATCATTTCCTGCATCTTTTCATTCACCTCGACTTTTTCCAGGCCCGCATACTTGCCAATACCGTGGTCGATATGGGTTACAAAATCGCCGGGTTTTAACTCTCGCAGCTCTTTTAATGTAATGGCTTGTGAACGCTGGTAACCTTTTTTGAGTTTGTATTTGTAGTAACGGTCGAATATCTGGTGATCGGTATAACAAGCAATTTTTTGTTCGCGGTCAACAAAGCCTTCGCGCAATGCAATACTGATCGGCGTAAATTTTACCGTTTTATCTAAATCATCCAGGATCGCGTAAAGCCGCTCAACTTGCCTTGCTGAATCCGTTACGATGAAATTCTCAATTTTCTCCGCCTCGTTATTTTTAAAATTGTGGATGAGTAAAGTAAAATCCTTGTTGAACGAAGGCTGCGGGCGCATATCAAAATCAATGCTTTCGCTTCCACTATAAAAAAACTGCTTGCCAAATTCCACCAAAGGAAAATCATGCAATTGGTCGGCTATTAGTTTATCGTCGGTAAAGCCAAACTTCGGGTCTATCCAATCCGGATTTTTTTGCTTTTCGTCTGCAGATAATGCCTTCCATAGTTCAACAGCCTTTTTAAAACCGCTTTTTATAATATCCAATGTGAACTGTACATCCTTTATCCAAATCTGCGAACCGGCATCCACATATTCAAGCAGAGAAATGTTGTTTTCTGTCAGGAACTTTGATTGGACGTTCGGAACTATCGTAATGCTTTTAACCCTTTCAACGGATAGTTGACTCTCAATTTCAAAAGTGCGGATTGACTCAATAAAGTCACCAAAGAACTCGACCCGGTAAGGTAAGTCGTGGGAAAAAGAGAATATATCTACTATACCGCCGCGAATAGAAAATTGCCCCGGCTCATACACAAAATCAACCCGGTCAAAATCGTACTCAATCAAAAACTCGTTGATAAAGTCAATGCTGAGTTTATTACTAACAGCAATTTCAAGCGTGTTTTTTTCAAGCGAAGCACGGTCGATCACTTTTTCGGCCAAAGCTTCCGGGTAGGTGACGATCAGTTTACCAAACTCGGAGGAATGATTAAGTTCGTTCAAAACCTCGGCGCGTGCCAGCACATTACTGCTGTCGGGCTGTGTAAACTCGAATGCTTTTCGGTAAGATGATGGGAAAAGTAATATTTCTTTGCCGGTCAGATTTTCCAGGTCGGCCTGGAAGTAAGAGGCTTCTTCCCTGTCGGGAAGGACAAATATCATATGCGGATGCTGCAAAAAATACAAAGCTACCGCCACTGCCGCATCGCCCGATCCGACCAAACCATGTAACTGAACCCTGGGATTTTTACCGGCATTAAGCTTTTGGGCCAATACCGTTACCCGTTCATCAGCCTTGTAGCGCTCTAAGATATCACGGATATTCAAATCGCTGCAAATATAGTAAAAAAGGTACTTTTTCGGTTATACGGCAACCTTTTGTATCGAAAACAGGTAGTTAATAAAAACAAAGCATGTTAAAATTCACTTTTATGATATGTATATGAAATTAAATAAACACGTATATTTATATCACCATTTGATCACCTGGAACCACCATCGTATTTCGAGTTTTAATGCGGTGTACTTTTAAAGCAAAATAAGTATGAAAAACGCGATTATCCCCGGATTAATTATAGGGTTGTTAAGCGGCGTCTGGCTGTTTATCATGCACTTCATGGGCATCACTTTTAGTAATGACGTGATACATCCAGTAGAATTTGTATCTGTGCTGATCCCGATAGTTGGATTGTATTATGGTGTAAAAGTTTATGCCTACGGCGAAATGCATGGTAAAATGAATTTCCTGGAGGGGTTGATCCACGCCTTTAAAATACTGATCGTGGCAGGTATCCTCGTGGTTTTCGTGGGTATCGTTTATATTAATTGGATATCTTCTACCCAAAAAATCAGCTGGGCCGATTTCTCGGGCCGCATTTTTGCAGCACTCCTTATTGGGGTGTTATCATCGCTTGCTGTATCTTTACTGGTGATGACCAAGGGACGAGAAGCTGAGCAGAATGAAACTGGCGAGTAGGCTGTTTTCTAAATATTTCGAACTTGTGTTCTGGGCCGCTGCCCTGATCTCATTGGCTTTATCCGATCCTTCAAAACAAGGACAATATAGCTTGTGCCCCTTTAAGGCCATGGGTTTCACCTGGTGCCCGGGTTGTGGATTGGGCCACGCTATCTCTTGGTTGCTTCACGGTGATCTGTCCAAATCGTGGCATACGCATTGGCTGGGCGTACCTGCATTTTGTATTATTCTGTACCGAATTTATAGTTTATCGGCATCAAGGCTTTCTGGCAGCAAAACATTTTCGCCCCGTTAGCAAAAGTTTGGTTCACCGTAAAAATACCGTGGTTCACCGAACGGTATATAAACTTCGCCAATTTTGTGTTTCAGATATTTTACTTCTATCTTAGTTTTGGTCAACTTTAAAACTCATTATCATGGATATGTTTCAAAATAATAACCCCTATATGGCTCTTCCTGGTATTTCGCCGGAAGAATTGGGGTACATACAACAAGCACTTGCGCAATTGAGCGAAAACCAGCAGAAGTATTTCTATATGTCGTACTCTACCAAGCGTAAGAGTCCGCAGGATATGCTTATTTTTTGCATCATTGGTGCATTTTTAGTATGGGGCTTTCAACGCTTCATGATTGGTCAAATAGGCATGGGCATACTCTATTTATTCACGGGCGGCTTGTGCATGATCGGTTCAATTGTTGACATTGTAAACCATAAAACACTTGCACTGGAGTACAACCAGAAAATGGTTTATGAAAGTTTCCAGATATCTAAAATGAGTAACTGATCAAGACAATTAAGTGGTTGAAAAACCGCTTACATTTGTCTATGAAAAATTTGAAAATTGCGACGGCACAGTTTGAAAACCGTAGCGGTGATAAGGCCTATAACCTTTCCGTGATCGAGAAACTGGTGGCAAGGGCGGCCTCCCAGGGCGCGGATGTGATTGCTTTTCACGAATGCTCTATTACCGGCTATGGGTATGCGATACCGCTTTCAGAGCAGCAAATGCTTGACGAGGCAGAGCTCGTACCGGACGGCCCGAGTGTAAAAAGGCTCATTGAAATTGCGCGGAAGTATGATATTGCCATCTTAGCCGGACTATTTGAAAAGGGTGCTGACGGCAAGATTTACAAGCCGCAGGTTTGTGTTGACAAGAACGGCCTGGTAGCAAAACATCGTAAGCTTCATCCTTTCATAAATGACCATATCAATCCGGGTAATGAATATGTGATCTTCGATCTGTATGGCTGGAAGTGCAGTATCCTGATCTGTTACGACAATAATATCATTGAAAATGTTAGGGCGGTAAAATTGCTTGGGGCAGATATCGTTTTTATGCCGCATGTAACAATGTGTACCCCATCGACGCGGCCGGGCGCAGGCTTTGTCGACCCGAAATTATGGGAAAACCGTGAAGCTGACCCAACCTCCCTGCGGCAGGAGTTTGATGGCTTAAAAGGTCGCGCCTGGTTGATGAAATGGTTACCCGCAAGGGCCTATGACAATGCAATATATGCCGTTTTCTCAAACCCCATTGGTATGGATGATGACCAATTAAAAAATGGCTGCTCCATGATACTTGATCCATTCGGCGATATCATAGCTGAATGCCGAAGCTTTGATAATGAGATAGCCATCGCAACCATCACACCAGAAAAACTTACTCAGGCAGGCGGCTACCGCTACATCAAAGCCAGGAAGCCGGAATTATACGGAGATATCATAGCGAAGCCGCATCACTCGGAACAAAAAGTTGTTTGGAAGCATAGCACCGAATAATATTTACAAATGTTTCCATAGATTCGTTTGTTATGAGAAACGTACTTGCTTTTTTATTGATAATGCTGTTTTTTAATACTGCGAATGCGCAAAAGGACGGCTATGTAAAACCAATGGACACCGCTGTGCTGCATAAGCTTGCGCAATGGCAGGACCTTAAATTCGGATTGTTCATGCATTGGGGGCCTTACAGCGAATGGGGTGTGGTGGAAAGCTGGAGCATATGCCCCGAGGATGAAGGCTGGACGCAGCGCAAAGGTCCATACTCTGCGGATTACAATACCTATGTTAAAGCTTATGAAAATTTACAAACCACTTTCAATCCCACTCACTTTGACCCTGATAAATGGGTAAAGGCTGCCAAAGACGCCGGTATGAAATATGTGGTCTTCACAACGAAGCATCATGACGGCTTTTGCATGTTTGATACGAAGGAAACGGATTATAAAGTGACCTCTGCAAAAACACCTTTTTCATCAAACCCGAAAAGCAATGTTGCCCTCGAAATATTTAATGCTTTCAGGAAAGAGAACTTTATGACTGGCGCTTACTTTTCGAAACCCGACTGGCACAGCCCTTATTACTGGTGGCCCTATTTCCCGCCGAAGGACCGGAATGTAAACTATGACCCGGCCAAGCACCCTGAAAGGTGGCAGCAGTTTAAGGATTATACATATAACCAGATACAGGAACTGATGACAGGTTACGGTAAAATGGATATCCTGTGGTTGGACGGTGGCTGGGTGCGGCCACTGAAAACGGTTGACAGAAGTGTGGAATGGCAGCAGGGTATAAAATACGACCAGGATATAGATATGCCGAAGATAGCTGCAATGGCAAGGGCAAAGCAACCCGGTTTGATCGTAGTTGACCGGACAGTTACAGGCGCTTATGAGAATTATACCACACCTGAACAGGAAGTACCCGCTGCGCCGCTAGATCATCCCTGGGAAAGTTGTATCACGATGGGCAACTCCTGGAGCTACGTGCCAGGTGACCATTATAAATCATCATTACAAATCGTTCAGTTGCTGGTCAAGATCGTATCTCGGGGCGGCAATTTGTTAATGAATATTGGTCCCGGCCCTGATGGCGACTGGGACCCGGAAGCTTACAAACGCCTGGCAGATATCGGCAAATGGATAAAGATCAATGGCGAGGGTATTTATTCGTCGAAAGCCGTTGCGCCTTATTCCTCGGGCGATATATTTTTTACACAATCAGCTGATGGGAATAATGAATATGCCTTTTTGCTATCAAAGGATAGTGAGGTTACTTTACCGGGTATACTTAATATTCAAACAGGAAACACCAGGAAGATAAAGAAAGTTGTATTGCTTGGAACAAATCAGAGGATCAAATGGAAAGAGCAAAAGGGTGCAGTTTCTGTGACTATCCCGCAATCGCTTCAAAAGGGTAACGGCCTGCAATATGCCGCTGTGTTTAAAATCAATTATTAATGCACAAATTCGCATGTTATGAAACTATCGCTGCTTACTGCTTACCTCGAAAGCCTCGCCCCGCTTGCTTACCAGGAGGATTATGATAATTCGGGTTTAATTGTCGGTAAGCCCGATAAGGATGTGCAGCAGGCTTTAATATCGCTTGATTGTACCGAGGCTATTGTTGACGAGGCGATAGCCAAAAATTGCCAGGTGATCGTTTCTCATCACCCTATCGTTTTCAAGGGCTTGAAAAAATTCAATAGTAAAACCTATGTAGAACGCGTTGTTGAGAAAGCTATTAAGCACGATATAGCTATTTACGCTATACATACCAACCTGGATAACGTGATGGATGGGGTAAATGCCAAAATATGCGAAACGTTGGAACTTAAAAACTGCCGTATCCTCGCACCAAAAAGCGGCCTGCTTAAAAAGTTGGTTACCTATGTACCTATTGATAAAGCAGACCAGGTACGGAACGCGCTGTTCCACGCCGGGGCAGGTAATATTGGCGATTACAGTGAAGTTAGTTTTAACGCGGAAGGGACGGGAACCTTCAAAGGCAATGAATTCACTAATCCGTATGTTGGCGTACCGGGCACAAGACACCACGAGAACGAAATAAGAATAGAAACCATTTATCCGGCTAATATCGAAAGTAAGCTACTGATGGCGCTTTTCCTGGCTCATCCTTACGAGGAAGTAGCTTATGATCTGTATAATTTGACTAACCAAAACCAGCAGGTAGGCTCGGGTATGATCGGTGAACTGGAAGAGGAGATGAGCGAGGAGGAGTTTTTGTTTGTTATTAAACAAAACATGCAGGCACGCGTGATACGACATACGGCTTTAACCGGTAAAAATGTGAAGCGCATAGCGGTATGCGGTGGAGCCGGGAGCTTCCTGTTGAAGAACGCCATAACGGCAGGCGCTGACGTTTTTGTTACTGCCGATTTTAAATATCACGAGTTTTTTGACACCGAAGGAAAGCTGGTAATTGCTGATATCGGACATTTTGAGAGTGAGCAATTTACGGTTCAATTATTGTATGATATTATTCAGAAAAAATTTGCTAACTTTGCCGTCCGTTTAACAGAAATTAATACAAACCCCGTCAAATATTTTATTTAATGGAACAAACCGTAGAACAGAAGCTTAAAGCTTTATTCGAGCTGCAAACCATCCACACCAAGATTGACAAGATACGCCAGGTAAGAGGTGAATTGCCGATGGAAGTTGCCGACCTGGAAGATGATGTTGAAGGACTTGAAACCCGCATACAGAAAATAAAAAATGAGCTGGATGATTTGGAAGATGATATTGTAACCCGCAAAAACCTGATAAAGGATGCGATGGCCAATATCAAAAAGTACGAAACGCAGCTTAATGAAGTAAAAAACAACCGTGAGTATGATGCCATCTCAAAAGAAATCGAGATACAGGGATTAGACATACAGGTGAGTGAGAAAAAAATTAAAGAGTTTGGGTACGAAATAACTACCAAAACTGCTGTTTATGAAAAGGCCCTTGCCGATCTGGAAGGCCGTCGTAGCGACCTTGAAGCTAAAAAAGCTGAATTGGGCACCATTACTTCAGAAACAGAGAAAGAAGAAAACGAATTGAACTCAGAAGCTGACAAGGCTTCGAAAGGCATTGAAGAGCGTTTGCTAATCGCTTATAACCGTCTTCGCGGAAACGCTAAGAACGGACTGGCAGTAGTAACTATCCAGCGCGATTCATGCTCTGGCTGTTTTAACCAGATCCCACCTCAGCGCCAGTCGGATATCCGCCAGCGCAAAAAGATAATTGTTTGCGAACATTGCGGCCGTATATTGGTTGACGAGCAAATGGCTATGGAGGTTGAAACCGCCTAAAGCAATATGACAAAATATGGAAAGCGCTTCGGAAGAGGCGCTTTTTTTGTGTCTGAACCGTTGATTTTTGTGATGGAAAGATTGCGCTGATGAAAGGTCATTGGTAATGAATCTTAATTTCTTTCTCAATAAGAATCCGTAATCTATTCAATGACGAACTTTGATTTGTTGCGTAATTTCTATTTAAATGCTTACCCGTAACATATTTGGTTTGCATAGCAAAGTCATCAATTTCTTTATGTATGGTTTTGGCGGCTACGCGAATTTCCAATATTGCATACGAGCCATCAGATTCCACTATTCTTGACATCACTTTTTTCCCTTTAACGATAGAAACGTATTCAGGACCTTTGATTTTTTCCTTTACAATTTTTGAATAATTCTGTCTTAATAATTTAAAAAAAGAGGGTGTCATTATTACCGGAGCGAATTCCTTACACTCATCAAATCTTTGAATATAAGAGTGATTATTGTCGGCCCAGCATAAATATTTTATGTCCTGGGCACGACACGAATCAACAACAACAGGCATCGGCCAGTTTCCACGATCACTATAATAAGATACGGTGGTATCAATTTTTTTAGAACGGAGTTCTTGAATTTTATTCATTACCTCTTTATCGGTTTTACTCCAAGCACTATCAGTCTGTGCATGGCATAGCGTGTGCAAAAGAAACAATAGAAGTATTGTGATAAAGGTTTTCATGAATAAATATAAACGATAAAATCAGTTTAATCTTATAAATTCTGAAATCGTGTTCAAAACATACTCGTCTGCCTTCCCCCCTTCGGCACAAACAAACTATAATCAAAAGGCGGCATTTCCCTGCCGGCCATAAATCGGTTCATTCCCAAACGGAATAATTGGTGTATCGATTCGGCAACGTTCCCTTGCCCGCTCATTCTACGGCCGAACTCACTGTCATTTAGTTTCCCGTCGTGACATTCTTTGATCATGTTCAGTACCTTTTCGGCCCGGTCGGGGAAAGCCTTATATATCCAATCCGAAAATATCTCAGCAACGCTTCCGTTGAGCCGCACAATGGTAAACCCGGCTGAAAGGGCGCCCCTATCTGCGGCCGCTTTAATGATATCGGGAACTTCATTACTGTTTAAGCCAGGTATAATAGGCGCCGCCATTACGCGTACCGGTATGCCTTGTTCGCTCAGCTTTTGGATAATGCCCAGGCGACCTGTTGCGGTCACGGTACGTGGCTCCAGCTTTTGTCTGAGCTGTTCATTAAGTGAAGTGACAGACACATTCACATGTGCCAGGTTCATTTTGCCAAGCTCACTCAAAATATCCAGATCGCGCAGGATAACATTGTTTTTGGTAATGATGCTTACCGGGTTTCTGTATCGCAGGAACAGCTGCAACAAGGAGCGTGTGATTTTTAATTTACGTTCAATAGGCTGATAGCAATCCGTGTTACCTGATAGCAGGATACATACCGGCTCATAATTCTTTTTATTAAAGTATTGCTCCAATAACTCGGCGGCATTCCGTTTGACGATGATTTTTCGCTCAAAATCGAGCCCGGCGCTAAAGCCGTAATATTCGTGTGCGTTTCTGGCATAACAATAAATACAACCATGCTCACAACCCTGGTAAGGGTTGATGGAATACATATGGCTCAGATCAGGACTATTTGATTCGCTTACGATCTTTTTAGGCGTTTCTTCATACAGCTGCGTAGCTGTATTTTCGAGCATGGGTTCGTCCAGGCCCTCGATATGCTCGAGCACGTATTTGTTTTTCAGGAACTTATTGTGTGTATTTACCTGTGCGCCCCTGCCCTTAAAAAATTCATCATTTTCTTCATGCGACATAAGGCAAATTTGCTAATATTTTTAGCAAATAAATCACACTTCTATCAATTTATTTTTGATAGCATAGAGCACCAGGCCGATGCGGCTTTTTATCTGCAATTTCTCAAAAAGCTGGTCGCGGTAGCCATCAACGGTACGCGAACTGATGCACATGTGTTCGGCAATTTCCTTGTAGGTGAGCTCGGTTGCTGACAGTTTAAGAAACTCTATTTCCCTGCTGTTTAATTTCGCGAGGGTATAATCAATGTTGATATTATGCACCAAATGCCTGGTGACAAACTCGGGGTAGTATATCTCGTTATTAGACACTTTATAAAGGGCATCTTCAAATTCTGCCGGCTCCGAATCTTTCAATAAATAACCCCTAACCCCCATACGTACCATAGTCAATACCTTTTCGGCATCCTCAAACATCGACAGTACAATTACTTTTATATCGGGGTGGTTGTTTCTGAGCCATTTGGCCGTAGAAATACCATCCATTTTGGGCATGCTGATATCAAGTAATATAATATGCGGCTTTAATTTGGTGTTGATCTTTCGTATCATTTCTTCACCGTCCCCTGCTTCAAAGAGTACAGAATACCGGTGAAAGTTGTTGATGAGAAAGGCTATCCCACTGCGAAACAGTCGGTGATCGTCAACTAAAGCTATTTGGATGGGGTCCTCCATCAGTATTAAGTTGTTTAAAGGAATTTAGGGAAATATTAATTCTGCAGCCGTTCCCAGGAGCGCTTTCAATTGTCGCTTTCCCCCCAATAAGAGCGGCACGGTTTTCCATATTTCTTAATCCCGAACCACTTTTATTATTAAGTAATCCAGGCGAAAACCCTAAACCGTCATCCTCGAGGCTTAAATTAAGTAAATCATGATGATATTGCAAGCTGATTTTGAAATGTTTGGCTGCAGCATGCTTAAGCGCATTGTTCAACGCTTCCTGTAATATCCTGAATAACACCAGCTCATGCTGTTCACCGATAGAAAACGGCTGCCCTTCGGCCGAAAAATAAACCTTAAGTAACCCGCTTTTATTTATTCTTTCAACCTCGGCTTCGATGGTTTTTGCCAAACCGAGAGAGGAAATGTGTTCAAAACTCAGGCTTTTTGAAAGGTCGCGAAGATCGTTTATGGATTGTGCAATCAGTTCACGGCTCTCATTTACTTTTGCTTTTTTATCAGGTTCGAGCGTATTTCCAACCGTTCCAAGACTGAGCTTTACAAATGACAGCACCTGTGTAATGTTATCATGGATCTCCTTACTGACATGTTCAAAGGTTTGTTCCTGTATTTCGAGCTGAGTTTTAAGCAACTCCTGGCGGAAGGCGGCTTCACGCTCATCCTGTTCTTTTTTGTTTTTTAGCTGCCTGTTACGGTACAAAACAACGAAATAAATGACGAAGCCGACAATACCGGTAAATACTGCTCCAGCTAATAGCACTACATTCTCTATGCTATCATCAGATATCCCTAAACTATCACTATGCATCGGTAGTAGCGACTACTTTTCTGTCGGTTAAGATAGCTATTCCCAATAGTAAGTTAAATAGGATAATGGCACTATACCAAAAATAAACTATAAATTGAGTGTGTAGACTGTGATGACTATAATAGTTCATGAGCCCCAAATTCATAAACATAGTTGCTGAAAAAAAGAGTATTGCAATATTGTACCAAAATACACTTTGCTTAACTATGTTAACCTGCACCGGATAAAGAAGCATTTGCCTGAATAGTAACAGTGAATATATTACATATAATATTTCAGTCGGTATAAGTACATATATTGGGAATGTATTGTAATAATGTTCAATTGATATCGCATTTATAAATGCAAATACCGTTATTGGAATTATCGAAAATAATAGGAATCTTTTGACGTAAATATTTTTGAATAAAAAATAATAAATAAGCGAATAGAAAATATAGCTGTTTAAAGCTTGTATATGCGATATGAGTGCATTGGTATGATACTTAGTTACAACAAGTTTGTCTGTTACCGTTGTCAACAACAAATCAATTATCTGTAATAACACTAATAGTTTGAAAGGCATAGTTAGTTTTCTAAAACGAACTATGCCTATAAGACAAACCAGTATAGATAAAATTAAAGAGATATTATTTATCATTTCAAATACCTAAAATATATTATAAGTCGCTGCAAACGGGTGGGCAAGGTGGCATAAACTCAAAAATATCGCCCGGGCTCGTAAAAGGGGTTGCCGAACCAGGAGGAGTAGGTTCCGAACCTGCAAAGACAATAGTATAATTGCGCCCTTCTTTCCCATCAAAGGTTGGATGTTTTGCTAAATATACGTGAATTCCCGCAAAATTAGCATTGCTTAAAACTGTTTCGAGGCTTTCACGGTCAATAAAGAAGCCATTTACAAAGTCACCATTTTCGGTTAGCAAGGCGGGGCCGCCCTGCGCTGTGTTTTCTTTTCGGAATTGCTGGATCAGGCTCTTAGCCAGTCCGCGATCAATAATTGAAGCCATGATTTTTTAGTTAGGGTTTTAATTAATAATTTATCCAATATAGAATATATTAAGACAAAACCGTACCGTGTTTTCACGGTATTTTATGTTGAAAACTGTAAAATATTGTTAGGAAGTGGCGACGAAACAGACTGCTGTAAATCAGTGGCTTGACTAAAGATTAAATGCCAGATTTAACCCTCAAGCAAAAAAACGAACAATTCTTTGGGGCCATGGGCTCCCATTACCAGGGTTTTTTCGATATCTGCTGTGCGGCTGGGGCCTGTAACTGTGGTAATCATGGACGGAAGTTGATTCCCATATTTGTTTTTTACCAGTTTGAAACCATCTTTCAGGTCTAATACTAGTTGAGAGGAATATGCCAATACGATATGGATCGGCGGGTATATGCTTAGTCTTCGCCCGGCTGCGCCGGCACTGGATAATAATATGCTTCCGTTTCGGGCAATCAAGGCTTCACATAAAGTAAAGCCCACTTCAGCTTGTTCAAAATCCTTATCAGTCTCAAAAAAAGGGTAATCGTATTTCTGCAGAATATCCTGTAAAGCAGGTTCCCAGCAGTATATTTTGCGCCATTTACGTTCTTCGGCCAGGTTCAATAAAATATCTATGAATTGAATTTCGTCCTCGCAGAAAATAAACTGTCCCGCTGCAGCGGTAAATTCTTCAGCAAAAAGCACTTCGGGTAACTCCTCGCTTGGTGGATAATGAGGCATATCCTCAAGGTTAGGGTAAGGATTGTCTCTTTTCTCAAGTAACGCTTTGCGTATCTTTTTAAGCAGCTTTTCTTTTGATGTTGTTATGTCCCTCATTCCTAAAAAAGAAAAGCCACCCGGCTTCCCGGATGGCTTTTGATTATTTTGTTTTATTCTTTATCGGTTTTTTTTGCTTCCTTTTCTTCCGGATTCCTTTCGAAAGTTCCGGAATGATCGGCAACACCTTCATGTATCAGGTTTCCTGCCGCTGGTTCCTGGTTGCCACCTTCAGGGCCGTTTACAAACTCATCGTAAGTGGTACGGTGTTCGAACGGACGTTTACCTAAAATTTCTTCCAGGTCAGATTGGAACAGGATTTCCTTTTCGAGCAGTTTATTTGCTAATTTTTCCAAACCATCCCGTTTGTCAATAAGCAGATTTTTGGTACGCTCGTACATCAGGTTAATCTGGTTGCGTACTTCCTGGTCAATCAGCTCCGATGTCTTTTCAGAATACGGCTTATTAAACTGGTATTCGCCCTGTGTATCGTTAAAAGAGATATTGCCCACCTTATCGTTCATGCCGTAAATGGTCACCATGGCATAAGCGAGTTTGGTTATCCTTTCAAGGTCGTTTTGCGCGCCGGTCGATATCTTACTGAATACAATATCTTCAGCTACGCGTCCGCCCAATGTCATACACATACCATCTTCCAATTGTTCCGTAGTATACAGAAATTGTTCCTTTGGCAGATATTGCGCATAGCCTAAAGCGGCTACACCACGAGGTACTATGGAAACCTTAACCAGGGGATCGGCATGTTCAAGGTACCAGCCTGCGATGGCGTGGCCAGCTTCGTGATAAGCAACAATCCGTTTTTCTTCAGGCGAGATGATCTTATTCTTTTTCTCCAAACCACCAATTACACGGTCAATGGCATCCTGGAAATCCAGCATATCAACGGCCTCTTTGTTTTTACGTGCAGCTATCAAAGCGGCCTCGTTACAAACGTTGGCAATTTCTGCGCCGGCAAAACCAGGCGTTTGAGCTGATAATTTCTTGGCATCTACGCCTTCGGCCAGTTTAACAGGTTTTAAGTGAACTTTAAATATTTGTTCGCGGCCCAACAGGTCCGGTTTATCAATAGATACCTGCCTGTCGAAACGCCCCGGGCGCAATAATGCAGAGTCGAGTACGTCAGGCCGGTTAGTGGCAGCTAATATAATAATGCCTGAATCGGTACCGAAACCGTCCATCTCAACAAGTAACTGGTTGAGTGTGTTTTCGCGCTCATCGTTACCGCCGACGATGTTGTTTTTGCCACGCGCACGGCCAATAGCATCAATTTCATCGATAAATATAATACACGGCGCCTTATCTTTTGCCTGGCGGAACAAGTCGCGAACACGCGAAGCACCCACACCCACAAACATCTCAACAAAGTCGGAGCCTGATAGGGAGAAAAACGGCACCTGCGCTTCGCCGGCTACAGCTTTTGCTAACAAGGTTTTACCTGTACCTGGTGAGCCTATTAATAAGGCACCTTTCGGAATCTTACCACCCAGGTTGGTGTATTTTTTGGGATTTTTAAGGAAATCGACGATTTCCATTACTTCCTGTTTGGCTTCTTCCAAACCGGCAACATCGTTAAAGGTAACAGATACCTGGGCTTCTTTATCAAATAAAGTAGCCTTTGATTTGCCTATATTGAATATTTGGCCACCGGGACCACCGCCTCCACCGCCAGACATGCGACGCATAATAAATATCCATACCGCTGCAAACAACAATACCATAATAATGGCCTGGAATAATACATTGGATAAAATATTTTCATGCGGAGGGGTCTCTACCGAAACTTTTTCATTCGAAGCTTTTAAGGCCTGGTACAAGGTTTCGAATGTTGGATAAGTGAATGTATATTGTGGCCCATTGTTAGGTGAGCCGGTAAAAGATTTTTGACCCTTTACGTCATTATAGATCGATTTTGTTTCTAAACTTGCTTTCTTGATAAAAACCTCGACGGTAACAAGGTCGCCGCTTTTATAGGCTACAAGTTTTTCAACATCATGCTGTTTAAGCATGTTATCCTCAAAATACTGGTAGGTGATTGGTTGTGCACTACCCCCGTTTGAAAAATAGCCCACAGCCAGCAAAATCATAATAACAATGGCATAGAGCCACATGATATTAAATTTGGGTGGTTTTGCAGCGGGTTTTTTATTGGATATTTTTCGTATCGGTTTCGGAGTATCTGGTTTATTATCTTTCATTTTTATAATCTCAAACTACAATCATTATTTGTTAAAATTTAGGGGCATTGCATAGACGCGTGGCAAACGGTAATGTTACTTTGGAAATTTCAGGCGCTTTTGTAGAACTTAATTTCAGCATCGCCCCAAAGATCCTCGACTCCATAATACTCGCGTTTATCTGTTCTGAAAATGTGTATTACAACATCTATATAATCAAGCAGTATCCATTCTCCAAATTGCAGGCCTTCTTTACGCCAGGGTTCCTGCTGTGTCGCTTTAAAAATCTCTTCTTCAACACTATTGGCTATGGCCCTTACCTGGGTGGACGAATCGGCATGGCATACTACGAAATAATCTGTTACCGAACTAAATATATTACGAAGGTCTAACCTCACTATATCGTTTCCCTTTTTTTCCTGTATGCCATGTATGGCCAGTTCAGAAATATAAGCGGATTCCTTTAACGCTTTGTTTTTTACCATCAAAAAGAATTAGTTTTGAACGCTTTTGGTTTATACATATTATACTTTGCAAAATAACATATTTTCAGGATTATTTGTTGGACAAAATTTAATCACAATTCAACATGTTGATTCAACCAACAATTATCTAAAGGATTTATTGTCAAATTCCAAGCCATTACCCGAAGGAACGGTCATTATGGCAGAAAGCCAATATGCGGGCCGGGGGCAACAAAACAACCGCTGGCATAGCGATCCAGGGAAAAACCTAACATTTAGCTTATTATTAAGGCCAACATTCCTGCCCGTCGCCCAGCAATTCGACCTTAATCGCGCTGTAAGTTTAGCTATAATTGATGCGCTGGAGCCTATTTTAGGCAGCAATCTTAAAATAAAATGGCCTAACGATATTTATTATAGTGATAAAAAACTGGGTGGAATATTGATTGAGAACATTTTACAAGGCAGCCAGATAAAAAACTCCATTATTGGCATAGGTTTAAACATTAATCAGGAGGTTTTTCCGTTAGATGTGCCGAAAGCGGTGTCGGTGAAGCAAATCTTACACAGGGATTATGATTTAAAACTTATATTATCAGAGATTTGTAAAAATGTTGAGGCAACTTATCTTAACCTTAAATCTAACCGTTTTGAGGATGTAAGGAACGCCTATATGGCACGACTTTATCGGCTGAACGAGGACAAAATGTTTAAAGCGAATGGCCTTGTCTTTAATGGAAAGATAACGGATGTAAAAGAAAATGGCTTGTTAGTTGTGAATAGCAGCTTTGAGGCTTCAGAATTTAATCAGAAAGAAATCGAATTTTTGAACTAATAAAATATAAAAAATGAAAAAAGTGTTGCTTTTAATAACCGTATTACTGCTAAGTGCCGGGGCATTTGCACAGATAGAAAAACCTGTAAAATGGTCGTACGCAGCAAAGAGATTAAAGAATAATGAAGCGGTAATATTCTTCCGTGCAACGATACAGGATACCTGGCATATCTACTCTCAAAATGTAAAAGATGGTGGCCCTATAAAGACGGCGTTTACTTTTGCGCCTTCAAAAGACTATACCCTCGTTGGCAAAACCGCTGAACCAACTCCCGTAAGTAAATATGAAGACGCGTTTAAAATGAACGTAAGCTATTTTGAAAACACAGTTACTTTTCAGCAAAAAATAAGACTAAAGACTCCTAATGCAACTTCTGTAAAGGGCCAGCTTGAATACGAGACCTGCAACAATAAGAAATGCCTCCCGCCGGAAGACGTCGACTTTGATATTCCACTAGGCAAATAAGCCAAACTGAAAATGGCACCATCTCAATCTCAAAATTTTGTGCGAACTACACTGTTTGCGTTCGTATCAATCATAGTATTTTCATTCGTCGGCGTCAGCACATCGGCGGCTGTGCAGAAAAAGGCCACGGATACGGTATCTACCAGCGATGTACAGTTTACTACCATACAAACGGCTGCAGACAGCTTTGTCGCTAAAAAGAAGGCAGCGCAAGATTCATTAAAATTAAAAGCCGCCGCAGCAAAATCACCAACCGCCGCTACCGATAAACCAAAAACTTTATGGCAAGTGTTTATCGCCGGTTTTTTAGGCGGATTCCTGGCCCTATTAATGCCCTGTATCTACCCTTTATTGCCCTTAACGGTTAGCTTTTTTACTAAGAAGAGCGGTAATCGTGCGCGAGCCATTTTGCAATCTGCAATTTATGGCTTATCTATTATTGTGATCTATGTGTCGCTAGGGTTGGTCATCACACTGCTTTTTGGCTCCGATGCGTTAAACGCGCTCGCCACAAACGGCATATTTAACCTTTTCTTCTTTCTATTGCTCGTTGTATTTGGCATATCATTTCTCGGAGCTTTTGAAATTACCCTGCCAAGCTCGCTGGCCAATAAACTCGACGCAAATTCAGATAAAGGAGGGATAATAGGTATATTTTTTATGGCTTCGACCCTGGTTGTGGTGTCGTTTTCTTGTACCGGTCCAATTATCGGCTCACTATTGGTTGATGCTGCGTCTAAAGGCGACCGTTTAGGTCCGGCAATAGGTATGCTTGGTTTTTCGATTGCCCTGGCGTTGCCATTTACCCTATTTGCCTTGTTCCCGTCTATGCTCAAAAGTCTGCCTAAGTCGGGCGGATGGCTAAATAGTGTAAAAGTTATATTGGGTTTCCTTGAATTGGCATTTGCATTAAAGTTTTTGTCGAATGTTGACCTTGCTTACCATTGGAACTGGTTTGACAGGGAAGTCTTTTTATCCTTGTGGATAGCCATTGGACTGTTAGCCGGTTTATATCTTATTGGTAAGATAAAATTTTCGCATGACAGCGCGCTGCCCCATCTTTCGGTACCGCGAACTTTCTTGGCTATCGTTGTTTTTGCCTTTGTGATTTATATGATACCGGGCTTATGGGGAGCTCCGCTTAAAGTGATTAGCGGCTTTTTACCGCCCGCGGCCACGCAGGACTTTGACCTGTCAAGAAATCAAGGAGGCTCATCGGCTCCCGAACAGGTTACCTCTATAAAAGATAAAAAATATGAAGGCATATTTGCTCGTGGTAAACATGCAGGGTTCAATGAGTGGTATGATTATAACCAGGCATTGGAAGCGTCAAAGGAATTGAAAAAACCTGTATTAATAGATTTTACAGGCTGGAACTGTGCCAACTGTCGTAAAATGGAAGCGGATGTATGGAGTAATGCTGCAGTTCGCAAGCAAATGCAGAATGATTTTGTTTTGCTGGAGCTTTATGTTGACGAAAAAACAGATTTGCCTGTAAACGAACAATATACATCACAATTCAGCGGTAAGCATATAACAAATATAGGTGCTAAAAACAGCGACTACGAAGCATCAAAGTTTAACACTAACTCGCAGCCCTATTATGTAATAATGGGCAACAATGGTAATGTATTAGTACCACCCCAGGGAGCCAACTACAGCGTAGATAATTATAAAAAATTCCTGGAAAGTGGAATTCAGGCTTATCAAAACAGCCATTGAGTAAAAAAATAATGTAAATTCGCGCTTTGAATTGATAGTGTTGAAACAACACCATTAATGCGATGAGTTTATTATTAGCGTTTACTTATTTTTCGGGCAGGTTGTAATCCTGCCATCTTTAAAAATGGCCCAAATAAAAAATATCGGACTTTTTACGTCAGGCGGCGATGCACCTGGTATGAATGCTGCCATCCGTGCAGTTGTGCGCGCAGCTTTATATCATGATATCAAAATTACCGGTATCAGGCGGGGATTTGAAGGGATGATAAACGGCGACTTTTTCCCGATGGACCGGAGATCCGTTTCTAATATTATACAGCGAGGCGGAACCATGTTGAAAACAGCGCGCAGCGCCCATTTCAAAACATACGAAGGCCGCCAGGCCGCTTATGAGCAATTAAGGAAATTTAATGTTGATGCTTTGATCGCAATTGGCGGCGATGGTACCTTTCGTGGTACAAAAACGTTTGGTGAAGAATTTGATGTGCCGGTTATTGGCCTTCCGGGAACAATTGATAACGACCTAAACGGCACCGACTTTACAATAGGTTATGACACGGCCATCAACACAGTAATTAATGCAGTGGATAAAATACGCGATACCGCTGAATCGCACGACCGCCTGTTTATTGTAGAAGTTATGGGCCGCGACTCGGGGATGATAGCCCTGCGTGCCGGTATTGCAACAGGCGCTGAGGAAATTCTTATCCCCGAAAATAAATCAGGGATGTTAAGATTGATCGATCGTTTGGAAAACGGGCGAAAGGATAAAACTTCGAGAATTGTAATCGTAGCCGAATGTGAGGATGAAGAAGGCGGAGCTTTTGAGATAGGCCGCCAGGTGAAAGAGAAATTCCCTCACTTGGATACACGTGTTTCTATCCTGGGACATATTCAGCGTGGCGGAAAGCCAACCTGTATGGACAGGGTATTGGCAAGCCGCACCGGCGTTGCAGCTGTGGAGGGATTGCTTGAGGGGCGCCGTGGGGTAATGGCTGGTCTGATCAATAATGAGATAGCTTTTACACCGTTTGAGCAGGCTATCAAACACAATATCGATATCGATCCAAATATGATAAGGATAGTAGAAATATTATCCCTGTAGATTTATTAAGG
Organism: Mucilaginibacter sp.; assembly: GCA_043739405.1. GTDB lineage: Bacteria > Bacteroidota > Bacteroidia > Sphingobacteriales > Sphingobacteriaceae > Mucilaginibacter. The sequence goes on from JAYUEE010000007.1 coordinate 42,056, forward strand.
CTTTTTGTTATCGATAAAAGTCTTATTCACGATCAGGCGTATCACTTCGTCAATCTCCTTACTCACGGTAAACAAATGTTCGATGATTTGTTCATTCTCAGGATTACTGAAGTTTTGCTTGTCAATAATATTCATCAGTCCAAGCATGCTTGCAACCGGTCGGCGCAGCTCGTGTGAACTTAGAGAGGCGATATTTTTCAGACGTTCGTTTTGCTCTATCAGGGCTTCTTCGGTTTTTAGCCTCTCGGTAATATCTACAGCAAAGCAGCCTACACCAACAACTTCATTTTTCGAATTCTTGTAAATAGGATTAAAACTGACTTCAAAAAAGACATTTTGTTTGGTTTGCAGTTCGGGACTTTGGTGAAGCGTGATATATCTTTCGCCAGACAGGGCGCGCTCATAAAACTGGCGCCATTCGTCGCGCACTTGCGCAGTGTCGCCCGAATGGGCGTACGCATCGTCCCCTTCTTTAGGGACAACACCCATCGTGTCGGCTATACGGTTACGGTATGAAGAATTCATGTAAACATACCTGCCTTCGCGGTCTATTGACCAGATATAATTCCCGGTATTATTGATCAGCGCCTCCAGGTTGTTTTTTGTCCATACGATCTCATCCTGTGCATGCTTATCATCAGATACGTCCTTTATAATGTTTAAGACTATTGTATGACCAGTAGACTCATCGGCAAGAGAACGCTTTTTGTGGCTTATCCATTTGACTTTGCCGTGTTTGGTCACGATACGGTAGATTGCTTCAATCCACTCGCCCTCTTTAGTTTTTTTGGCAGCTGTTAAAACTTCTTCGCGGTCGCGGGGGTCAATGATCTCATTCCAAAGCTCTTTGTTTTGCTGAAAATCTTTTGCCTGGTATTCCAGGATAGTGTGCACGCTTGGACTGATAAACAGGTGGGTTTGCGTATTTAAATCAAAGGCCCAAACGCAATCGTTTAGCGCCGCCAGGATATCAGTTAACATAGATTTTTTTCAAATTCGCGAGTTCTATAAAGTTATATTTTTTTATCGTGAAAATAAATTTCATAATAATAAATTAGCCACTTCGGTCCAGGTATCTACCCGCTCATACTCGGTAATATAGAAGTTGTGTGGCGACGAAAACAATATCGGGCGGCCCTTGAAGCCCGCAAAGTTGCGGATGCGGTCGTCGATCATAATCTGCACATCAACGATCTTATTGCCGCAGAATATGATATTTTTCCAACTGATGTAAGGGAAATGTTCGGCGAGCCATTCGTGCTTATCTAAAAGTGAATTTGGGAATTCCATAGCTGCCGAAACGATGTAAATGTCATACTTTTCGTGTAATGCTTTAACGACCTCAACAGCTCCGGGCATTACCTTAAGGTCCCTGAAGAACCCTTTTTGGTTCACATATTTGCGCCAGCTATCGTTTAAAGTATCCGGCAATAGTTCGTGAAACTCCTTGCCATTCATTTCCTCCAGCAGTATTTCTGTGTTATGATCTTGTCGGTATACCTCGATAAATTTATCAATGGTATCGGCCAAAACCTCGTCCATATCAATGGCAATGCGTATTTTTTGCTCCATATTATATCTGCCACAAATTGCCAATAATTTTTAGAAAACAGTCTTGAATTTTAATTATTTATCTGATTTAGAATTTAAAATAATTTTTTTTACCTTTGCATCCCCGCTGAAAGAAACTCCGGGGACATGTTGAACACATAAAAAATTAAAAATGGCAACTAAAATCAGACTGCAAAGACATGGTAAAAAAGGAAAACCTTTTTACTATATCGTAGTAGCAGACGCACGCGCGCCACGGGATGGCCGCTTCATTGAGCGTTTAGGTTCATATAACCCAAACACTAACCCTGCTACAATTGACATTAATTTCGACAAGACCCTTGATTGGGTGAACAACGGTGCACAGCCTACCGATACTTGTCGCGCTATATTATCTTACAAAGGTGTTTTGTATAAAAAACACTTAGAAGGTGGCGTTAAAAAAGGTGCTTTGACCGAAGAACAAGCGGTAGCGAAGTTTGAGGAATGGCTTACACAAAAAGACAATAAGATCACCGGTAAAAAAGAGAGCTTAACAACTGCAAAACAAGATGCACGTAAAGCCGCTTTAGCCGCTGAAGCCAAAAAGAAAGAAGTAAAAGCTGCGGCAATTATTGCCAAATATACTCCGCCTGCTGAAGAAGCAGAGGTTGCTGAGGAAGAAGAAGTTGAAGCACCCGTTGCTGAGACAGAAGTAGAAGCTGCAGTTGCCGAGGCAGAAGTAGCTACTGAGCCTGAAGTAGAAGCACCGGTTGCCGAAGCAGAAGTAGCTGCTGAGCCCGAAGTTGAGGCCCCTGCTGCTGAGCCGGAAGCTGAAACTCCTGCTGCAGAAGCTAATAGCGCTGAGTAATCAGGATATAAACTTATTGAATAGCGAAGCGGCCTTAAGCTCTTCGCTATTTTTGTTTGACGGTATTTCAAAATATGAACATAGAAGATAGTTTCCGGATAGGTACTTTTATTAAAACCAAAGGTTTAAAAGGCGAGCTGCAACTATATGTAGACTTTGATAACCTGGACATGATAGACTTTAATGCCATTTTTGTTGACATGGCTGGCAAATTGGTACCCTATTTTGTCGAATCTGTTAAATACCACCCGAACAATATTGCCTATCTTTTTTTAGAGGACCAGGATTCGATTGAAAAGGCATCAAGGCTGGTAAAAAAGGATGTTTACCTGCCTAATAAATTAAAACCTAAAAAGAAAAAGGGTGACTTTACCCTCATGGACCTGGAAGGTTTTATTGCTGTAGATATCAACGAAGGCGAGCTTGGCGAGATAACCGGCATACAGGAATTGCCACAACAATTTATTGCTACTGTTCACTACAAAAACTGCGAAGTTCTTTTCCCGTTAAACGAGGAAATTATCAAAAGCATTGATGTGGTTAAGGGGATAGTAACGGTTGATCTGCCCGATGGCTTGCTGGATATTTATTTAGATTAATAACGGCTATAATTCAGTATTTCTCCAACATCAGGATTTAATTTTAATCCTGATAGTTTATTTTCAAATAGTTTTCTATCGAAAAATGGGTTAGGTAGCCAGGCACAAGTTTGGCTGCCTTTTTTTATTCGCCGTGTAGAAAAAATCGGGCAATATATACCGATTGAGACCAGCCGAAATACACGCTTTGGGGAATAAAATAAACAGCCTAACATTCAATCATTTTTAATTATGATGGTATCTATAATGGCATCGTTATTGTCTTTAAATGTAATGGATTTATTACGCCAGTTAAATGAAAAAAATTAAACAGTCTTTTGTAGAAGTAGTCTCAGGTCAGCCCCGCAGAGAGCATTACATTAAAGTATCTATTGTTGTCGTATCAATTTCGATAGTCATCGCGGCTGTTTTGATATTAATCAACAAGGGCTAGCGCGCTGCCCGCATGTTTCAGCGCAAAAAATTATTTTAGCAAAATTTATTATTAAAATTGGGCGAATTGGTTAATGCCAATTCGCCCATCATTTGCTTGCCCGGACAATCCCCGATCAACTGTTGAACATATAATAGTTTATGTAATTGCAACTATTATAGATAATTGGGGGTCAATCTTTTTCTTCTTAGCCGCACCCCTAATTCATATTTGCCGTAGCCTTGTACATACGAGTATTTTGATATAACTTAACGATTGTTATCTCCATTAGTTGGGATACGCTCTTTTCGCTTTAAAAGGATCGTTTTTTTCCAATTATATATTTGAATTTATTCATCAAATGTTAGACTGCCTGTTAGAAAAATGAAATATCTCTGTATTATTTTTCTAAGCTTTTTAAATATCCACCAGGAGGGGCAGGATCTCTATGTCTGTAAAAATGCGAAGATTACTCTTTTTTCCAGCGCGCTAATAGAGGATATCAAAGCCATATCACCGGCCGGGCTATCGGTTTATAATGTTGCTACGGGCGAATTAGACTTTAGTGTTGCTATAAGCTCATTTAAGTTTGATAAGGCATTCATGCAACAACATTTTAATTCGGATTATATGGAGAGTGATAAGTACCCGAAGGCCATATTCAAAGGAAAAATACAGGAACACATTGATATCACTAAAGAGGGTATCTACCCTGTAAATGCCATAGGCGAACTTACTGTGCATGGGGTAGCGCAAAAGCGAACAGTGCAAGGGAGCATGACAGTAAAAAATGGTATGGTATATATGACAGCAGAGTTTATGGTAAAATGTGCCGACCATCACATTGATATACCTCAAATTTTATTTTATCATATTGCCGAGAGTATTAAAATTACCGTTTCAGCTATTTACAGTCCTTATAAAAACGTCCAGACAAAATAAATTTTAGACATGAAGAATTTAATATTATTGATCTTACTTGTGATAAGCACAGAGTTAATGGCTCAGAAAACCGATTCCGTTAAACACATCTCGGCTGCCGATTCACTATTCAATTCGATGAGCAGCGATAACAAGAAGGAGCCGGTAGCAATCTTTGAATCTTCGAAACTTATTTTATCTCAAAGTACTGAAACAGTTAAGAAGAACAACTTTAATGTCCTCATCACGCATCGTTTTGGCGATGTTGGAGGGGAAGAAGGGGGCGGTAAATACCTGTTTGGCCTTGACAGGGTTGCGGACTTATATATTGGTTTCGAATACGGGTTAACAAATGACCTAAACATCGATATCGGAAGAAGTGCTATGCCCGACGAAGGCGGACTGATAAGCCTTGAGTTGAAATATGCCATATTGCACCAAACTAATGATGACAGTTCACCACTTGGAATAACATTAATTGGCGAAACCGGCCTGCGGCCCTACAGCGATTTCGACTCATTTAGTGATCGGGTATCGTATTTTGCACAGGCAATTTTTGCGCGAAAAATTTCACGCGACTTTTCATTTCAAATAGCCCCCTCATTTGTACAAAATAACTTGCCGATACCAAACACTCCCGGAAGCGAGAATAGTTTTTTCTCAGTATCTGCCACCGCGCGGGTTAAGGTGACCAGGCTTATGAGTGTAATTGTAGATTATGCGCACCCGTTCTCTTCTTTCAGAACCAATAATGGGTTTAGCGACCCCCTCGGTTTTGGTATCCAACTAGTAACCGGGGGCCACGTATTTACTATTAACGTTACAAATGCCAGGAACGCTAACGAAATTAATTATTTAAGCAATACAACGTCAGATTATATACGGGGGCAGTACCGGTTAGGGTTTACCATCGCAAGGATGTTTGATTTTAATCACAAGGAAAAGTATCAACCCAATAGATAATAGGCGATTACGCAGATTTTTCCAAAACCCCTATGTTATCTACCTTTTCGTTGTTTTGTCTTAAAACCTGGTCGAGTTCAATCGAAGATATTTCCAAAAGACGCAAGAATTCATCCCGTTCCTGTTCACTGGCTTCCTTCAATAGTGTCACTAAGCCCATAATAGAACAAAGTGGTTTTCTGAGTTCGTGCGAATTTGACCATGCAATTTGCATAAGCACCTCATTGGATGTTTTAATTCTTTGGTAGGCATGTTCCAATTTTCTTTCCTTCTCGATCAGTTCAGTAATATCTGTTGCCATCACCAGGTTACAGCGTTGATCGTTAAACAATACCGGGTAAGACACAATGGATACCATAAAGGTTTCCCCGGTTGATTTGATGTGCTCCCTTATGCCGGCTAGCCGGAACTCGCCGTTGGCTTCGTTCAAATAATCGTTAAGTAATTGATGATCGGCAGACGAGTTAACATCGTCGGTAGTTATTTTTAAAAACTTTTTCCGGCTGTAACCGTATTTTTTTACGGCGGCGTCGTTCACTTTAACAAACTGCGACTCCTCGTTATGTATCCAAAGCGGATTAGGGTTCGATTCAAACAGTTGACGGTATTCTTCTTCCGATTTAGTTAGCTTATGTTGTTGCCTTTTGATTTTGACATACAACACATAGCTTATAATAATCACGAAGATCAAATCATTTAAACTCCTGTATGAATCCTGCTCATGTGGTGCTAAATGCCTGTAAAATAAGGTAATAATTGGGTTACTAAATAGCGCCCAGCAAATACCGATTATCAAAAAGGACAAGGGGATTTTTGCCGATTTAAACATTTTTAATTTAGAGTTACAATTTTTACAATCCTTTTTTACGTACAATCTAATTTTAGGTTCAGTTTATTCTGAAGTATGTTGGCGTAAGGTTTTTACTGATAAATGTTTTATTGCATGAATATTTTGTCAAATATAATTTGCTATTTGTAAACTTTGTTTTACATTTGGTAAATCAAACTTGACAAAATATGAAAACGCGCTTCCTTTTTCCTTACTGGTTTCGCTACCTGGGCTTAGCTTGTTTCCTGGTCCACATACCCATTATGATGTTTTTTAAAAAATATCACGATATGGACAATCAGGAACCGGGCCTGTTTACCGGCTCGCACGTCTTTTTCATCTTCACGACTTTAATGGTAACTATTGGTTTGTTTCTGTTTGCATTCTCTAAGGAAAAGATCGAGGATGAGCAGATCATGCAATTACGCCGTGACTCGCTGCAATGGGCAGTTTATTTCAATTATGTGGTGCTGATAGCTACTTTGATATTTACGGAGCACATGGAGATCGGTCACATAATGATGCTTAACATGTGGACACTATTGCTGTTCTTTATTTTCCGGTTTCAGTGGGCTATTATACGTAACAATTGGTCGGCAAAAAAGGAGGGGTAAGCGATGAGAAATAACATACGTGTGGAGCGTGCCATCAAAAATATAACCCAGGCCGACCTGGCTGAGCAAGTCGGGGTGTCCCGTCAGACAATAAATACGATTGAAAGTAACCGGTATGTGCCCTCAACTGTATTGTCACTAAAGATCGCCAGGGTATTTGGCAAACCGCTTGAACAAATTTTTATGCTGGAAGAAGGTGACTAAAAACTAAAGTCAAGAAACAAGAGCCAGGAATCAAGGTAAAAATATCGTTAAAATGAAGCAAAAAGCCACCTTTGTGCCGGTGTTATCGATTAGCAGCGGCATAACTGATATCGAATTTTATAAAAAGGCATTTGGTGCGGAATTGCTGTGGCGGATTAACAATCCTGACGGCACCATACATGTCGCGGCATTTTTAATAGGCGGCGCTCAGTTTCGCCTCCATGAAGAAGGCAGCCGGACTTTAAGCCCTGATAAAATCGACGGCACAACGGTTACAATTGGCCTTGTCGTAGACGACGTGCACGCTATGGTGGAAAGGGCTATAGCAGCAGGAGCCGTTGTGGTTTCCCCGGTTAGGGATTATGAATATGGGTATCGGCAGGGAGAAATACGAGACCCGTTTGGACATAGCTGGCTAATTGAAAAGCTGTTGAGTCCCGAAGCCCTGGATAACTTTGTAAGCAATGCGGGAAATATTTAGAGAATAGTAATTAACTGTTATGGAGAAACAAGAAGCTGCTTTTTTACCAACCCTATCTGTGCGGCGTGGTGCTGTGGCAGTTGAATTTTATAAAAAGGCATTTAACGCCGAAGTTGCGTTTTGTCTGACCGATCCGGATGGCGGCGTGGTGGCGGAGCTTTCCATTAAGGGTGTTCGGTTCCTCGTGGCCGATGAGTCGCCGGAACATGAAAATTTTAGTCCCGAAACATTGGGTGGCAGCACTGTACGTATGGGGCTCGTAGTGCCTGACCCAGATGCTGTGGCGAAGCAAGCTATTGCTTCTGGTGCTGAAGAAATTTACCCGGTTGCTGACCAGGATTACGGCTACCGTCTTGGCCGGATAAAAGATCCCTTCGGTCACCATTGGGAAATTTGCAGGAAACTATAGTGGCTTTCAGCATTAACCTTCATCTGCACATTTGAAATTAGCACATCTGCACATTACCTTTGCGCCATGCGCTTCGATCTCATTACTGTTTTGCCCGGCTTGCTCGAAAGCCCTTTTGCACATTCCATTTTACAGCGTGCGCAAAAGAAGGGTATCGCAGAGATCCATGTACATAACCTGCGCGACTATTCTACCAGTAAGCAAAAGAGTGTGGATGACTATCCTTACGGCGGTGGCAGCGGCATGGTAATGACGATTGAACCGTTCGCGAGGTGCATCGAAAAATTAAAGGCCGAGAGAGATTATGATGAGATTATCTTCATGTCGCCGGATGGCGAAACTTTGAATCAATCGATAGCCAACCAGTTATCGGGCAAACAAAATATCATTATCCTTTGCGGGCATTATAAGGGAATAGACCAGCGCATACGTGATATTTTTGTAACGCGCGAGATATCTATAGGAGATTATGTATTATCGGGAGGCGAATTGCCCGCAGCGGTTTTGGTAGATGCGGTTGTCCGTTTAATACCCGGTGTGTTGAATGACGAAACCTCAGCTTTGTCTGACTCCTTCCAGGATGATTTACTGGATGCACCTGTCTATACCCGCCCTGCCGACTGGAATGGCCACAAAGTGCCGGATATTTTATTAAGCGGTAATACGCCGGAGATTGAGAAATGGCGCTTTGAGCAGGCCGTGGAACGGACTAAAGAGAGAAGGCCGGATTTGCTGAAATAGTCTGAACACGATTTTCAGGATTAAAAGATTGACAGGATCATGGAAATCCAATAAATCTTAGAAATCGTGTTCTGACAATTTTTTCAAACTCACTTTTTATTTTGAAATAAAATCCCTATAATTGCAAGCCGATTTTTACGGGTTAAAAATTGCATTTAGAGCTTAATATCATGGATTTAGTAAAATTTGTTGAAGAGCAATCAGTAGAAAAAAAGACAATTCCTGCGTTTAAGGCAGGTGATACTGTTAGCGTACACTATAAAATACGTGAAGGAAATAAGGAACGTATCCAATTATACCAGGGTGTAGTTATCCAGCGTAACAGCACTGGCGCTACAGAAACTTTTACAGTACGTAAGGTTTCAAACGGTATAGGCGTTGAGCGTATATTCCCTATCAATTCCCCAAATATCGATAAGATAGAAGTTAACAGCCATGGTAAAGTTCGCCGTGCTAAATTATACTACCTGCGCGAACTGACTGGTAAGGCAGCTCGTATCAAATCAAAAAGAGTTTAACTCCCAACCGGGATTAAAATATAAAAGCCCTTCAGATTTATTTTCTGAAGGGCTTTTTCGTGAGGCTTGGTTTCTAAATAATTACGCAGTTTTCTTCGCTACTTTAGTAGCTTTTTCTTTTGTCGGTTGCGGAGCAACTAATTCTGCCAGTACCGTCCTGCCGCCTTTTACCACTTCGCCAATACCCACGTTGATCTTTGTGCCAAGCGGTAAAAATACATCTACCCTTGAGCCAAACTTAATAAAGCCGAATTGCTGGCCCTGTTCGGCCTTGTCGCCTTCTTTTACATACCAAACAATGCGGCGCGCCATGGCACCGGCTATTTGCCTGAACAATACCGAAACACCCGAGCTGTTTTCGATAACAACGGTGGTACGCTCATTTTCGGTTGAAGATTTTGGATGCCAGGCCACCAGGTATTTACCGGGATGATATTTAAAATATTTCACTACACCCGAAATTGGGTTGCGGTTAACGTGTACGTTGATAGGCGACATAAACACCGATATCTGGATGCGCCTGTCCTTTAAATATTCGGGCTCTTCAGTTTCTTCTATTACCACCACTTTGCCATCTGCCGGGCAAAGCACATTTTTTTCATCAACGTTTATGCGAATTGACGGACTGCGGAAAAATTGCAGGATGATCAGGAACAAAGCACCGGATAATATATATACGATCCATTTTAAGGTATGGGCCGACGGGTAGTAAAACTGTATAAGTGCATTGGATACAAATATCACAAGCACACACAGGGCTAAGGAGGTGTATCCTTCTTTGTGGATAGTCATTTTATAGGAATTTTAATGCGAAATTACGAATTTGTAATGAAGTAGAGATAAGTGTATACGATTGGTACAGAAAGAAACAGCCCGTCGAAACGGTCGAGCAGGCCACCGTGCCCGGGCAATATGCCTCCCGAGTCCTTAACGTTAAGGCTGCGTTTGAACATGGATTCCACCAAATCGCCAAGTGTGCCAAAGCAACTGATAAGTACTGCCATAAACACCCATTGCGACCAAGGCAGGTCGGTATAAAAAATGCTGATGATATAGGCAGCACCCGCGCTGATAAACACGCCGCCGATAAACCCTTCCCAGGTTTTTTTGGGCGAATGGCGCTCGAAAAGCTTGGTCCGGCCAAAAAAATAGCCGCTCAGGTAAGCGCCGGTATCGTTGGCCCAAAGCATGATTAGAAATGCGAGAGGAACATGAAAATTAAAGCTGCCGCCCAGGTAAGCCAATGCGTGGAAAAAAGTAAAAGGAACGATCACATACAGGAGGCCCGTACATGTGTAACCAATATTAGTAAAGGGTTTCTCAGCTTTTTTGTATAACTCCTGGATGAAAATGGTACTTAAAGTTATCGGCAGAAGGAAAATAAGTTTACGGTAAGAGAGATCGTTATCATAAGTAATCAGGGCGAAGATGGCATATATATAAGCCCCATTGGTTAAGCCTGCAGAATAATTTGGTTGGCTGCCGCTTTGCTTAACAAGTCCATAAAACTCCCAAAGACAAAAAACGCTCAATGCCAAATAAAATATATCGAAAGTATAATGCCCCAGCAATACGGAGGCAAGCATTACGATGACAAAGAAAAAGCCGGTTATGGCGCGTGTTTTCATAAATTAAATCTGATTCAGGATCATAGCCTCGATGGCATTGCTGAAATCCTGCTGGTGAATATAAACCTCGATAGCGCCAAAGGTGCGGTGCGATGAATCCTGTTTATTGAGTAACACGGTATCTATTTGATTTTCAATAAGCATCTGCTTTACTATCTCGGCCTGGTAGTAATTGTGTGATGAAAAGATTTTAATCCAGTTCTTCTCCATGATGAGCAACGTGCCATTTGGATGAAATATACCAATAAATAAACAATAATAATAACGTCAATAAAAAACCAATAATGTAACCTGCGTTGGTAAATAATTGCGGCTGGGTAAAATCAAAGCTGGTAAGCTTGTGTTGCGACATATAAGTTAATACTACTATAGTGCCGTTATTTACAAAATGGGCCCATATAGCCGGCCATATACTGCCGCTCCAGGCGGTGAAATAGCCAAATAATAATCCTAAAACCAATCGCGGTAAAAAGCCGTAAAATTCCATGTGAAAGGCGCTGAAAAGAATTGCCGTTATCCAAATAGCGGCATGCATATTCTTGGTCCACCTGAAAAATACGGTTTGAAAGCATCCCCTGAACAATATTTCTTCTATAACAGCTGTAAGCAGGCCAATGAAAAGCAGGTTATAGATCATATCGCTTAGCGTATTCATCTGCATCATCCTGTCAGACATTTTTTCAGCTTCCTTTTCGCTCTCACGCATCCAGTCTTCAACGCTCTTTAAGAATTTGGGTAAAACCATTTTTTCATTCAAATTCCCAAGGTATTCTATCACCGGCATCGACGCGACCATAGCTAACAAAACGATCAAAATTAGAGTCCAGGGAAAATGAAAATGGTTTTTCATGTATTCCTCTGGCTCCTTCACGATAAAATAAGAGAAAATGATTGGCGTGATTAAAATTGGGAAAGTGGTACCTGTGAATTGTAATATCCACAAAATGGTATCCCCATGAGGTACATTCATTTTTGACTGTAAAACTTCAGTCAGGGCATTTAATCCGTATTTAGCGCTAATGAAAACGATACCAATACTCGACCCGGCTATTAACATCCCAATAAGTAAACCAATAAGGATTAAAAATTGCAACCCTGGCGCTATTTGCTTGCGCGGTAATGGGTTAACTGGGAACTCTGTCATAATGTGGTGTAAAAATCGTAATTTTGGAGCGGTCAAAGATAAGCATGTCTGTACAAATAGGAAATATTGATTTAGGAGAGTTCCCGCTGCTACTGGCGCCGATGGAGGACGTGAGTGACCCGCCTTTCCGTTATGTGTGCAAACAAAACGGCGCGGATATGATGTACACGGAGTTTATCTCATCCGAAGGATTGATACGTGATGCTGCAAAAAGCAGGCAAAAGCTCGACATTTTTGAATACGAACGTCCGATAGGTATACAGATATTTGGCAGTGACATAGAACATATGCGCGAAGCCACCGAGATAGCCTCCCAGGTAAATCCGGATTTGATCGATATTAACTATGGCTGCCCTGTAAAACAGGTAGCTTGTCGCGGTGCTGGTGCAAGTCTGCTCCAGGATATTGATAAAATGGTTGCCATGACCAAAGCCGTTGTTGAGGCAACACACCTCCCGGTAACGGTAAAAACAAGGCTTGGCTGGGACGATAATACAAAAAATGTACAGGAAGTCGCTTCACGGTTGCAGGATGTGGGCATTAAGGCGTTAACTATTCACGGCCGCACGCGGTCGCAGATGTATAAAGGCGTTGCCGACTGGACCTTAATACGCGAGATTAAAAAGAATCCGGGAATTAATATCCCCATTTTTGGTAATGGCGACATCGATTCTCCACAAAAAGCCGCCGCCTGGCGTATGGAATTTGGCGTTGACGGCATGATGATTGGCCGAGCAGCCATCGGATACCCCTGGATTTTCCGCGAAATAAAACATTTTTTTAACACTGGCGAGTTCCTGGAAAAACCCACAATTGCCGAACGTGTAGAGGTTTGCCGTACGCATTTAGCTAAGTCAATTGAGTGGAAAGGGCCTAAAACGGGCGTTTTTGAGATGCGCAGGCATTATTCCAACTATTTTAAAGGGGTTGAGAATTTTAAGGAATATCGTATGAAATTAGTTACCGCCGCCACTTTTGAAGAGATAAATGAAATATTATTTGAAGTAAATGAGAACTACGCCACAGAAATGGCTTAATATTTGAACTGTTAAATTTATATTTGAATCATTCACAGCTCATGATAACTATAATTACTGATGGCGTTAAGGTTTCTGTGGAAACCATTTATCAACCGGAATATTCAAACCCGGCAAATGACCATTATATGTTTGCTTACAAGATAAGCATTGAGAACGTAGGCCATAATTCCGTGCAGCTTCTACGCAGGCACTGGGAGATTTTCGACTCAAACGGCGCCAAAAGAGAAGTGGAAGGAGAAGGTGTGGTAGGACAGCAGCCGATTATTGAACCGGGAAGCACACACGAATATGTGTCGGGTTGCAACCTGAAAACTGATATGGGCAGTATGAAGGGCCAATACCAGATGAGCCGCCTGATTGATAATAATCTTTTTGACGTACAGATACCGGAGTTTTATTTAATCGCTCCGTACAGAATGAATTAATTCACCAAAACTTTGTCATATAGAAAAGCCCCGATTGGATTCCAATCGGGGCTTTTACTTTTTTAGGCGTTTTGATTATTTATTTTACCTGTGTTTTTCACGTTCTGGTTGTGCAGGGCGAGCCTGTTGACGTGGAGGCTGTGGTGCGCGCTGTTGCGGCGCCCTTTGCTGCGGTGCGCGCTGTTGCTCTACCCTTTGAGCCTGCAGGCTTCTTTGCTGCTGCTGAGCCCTTTGTTGCTGTGGTGCTCTCTGCTGCTGACCACGTTGAGCCTGCGCACGTTGCTGCTGTACTTGCTGCTGGCCGTGTTGGGCATGCGTACGTTGTTGTTGCTGGACGGCATTATTACGACCTGCCTGGGTGTTTTGCTTTCCGGCTTGCTGACCAGCGTTATTCCTTGTTTGCCTAACGTTGTTATGACCGGCCGCGGTATTTGCATGTTGTGCAAAACGGGCAGGATTTACACGCCTCATCGCTGTCACCGAAGGTGCGCCATGGTTGGACTTTGCAAACTGGCTGCGATCGCCATGGGCTGCTTGCTGGTGACTCATTTGTTGCCCTGTGGGTTGTAGGTGACGTTCGTTCATAGCACGTTGTTCTTCGGGACGAGGCCTAGCATTTACGCCATTGCCGCCGTTATAGCTAACGCGGTTATGTACTATAGTATTCCGGCTGACAACATTGCGGTCTATATAGGTATTGTGTATCACCGTTCTGTTTACATTTACTACAGCCGTATTATACCTGAAATGGCCCCCTGACCACCCGCCACCTGCGAAACCAACTCCAAAGAAGCCGCCGCCATAGTTAATGCCGCCATAAAATCCTACATGGGGTCCCCAATAACCTGTATGGTACAGATAAACGCCGCCATCATAACCCCAATAGCAAGGGGTCCAGTATAAACCGGGATTTGGTGGGGCAACCCATACTCCGGGTACCCAGTAGTAGTCATCCGCATCGGGGTCCCAAGCCCAATAACCGGGCTGCCATAGATAGCCGTCCGCAGGGCATTCGGGTTGTATATAAACCGGTATAACCGGTGGGGCGATATTCGCCTGTATGCTTACACCCACACTTACCTGGGCATTTGATTTAGTGACGGATAACATGGTAGCCGCCACTACAAAGAATATTATTTTTACCAGATTTTTCATAACTATTAACTTGTGTTACTACTACAAATAAGACCCCAAAGTGTTTTGGAAGTTTAGGTCAGAATTGGCGCAGTTGGTTATTTATAACATAAAAACACCCGCCTGAATTTCAGGCAGGTGTTAGTTAGTGTATTGTTAGTTCTGCTTATCAGGTTGTGATTTTGCAGGTGGATTTTTTGCAGGAGCTTTTGTGTGCTGTGGCTGGGTGCGACGTTGTTGAGTTCGCGGTTGCTGCCGTGGTTGCGAATTCTGTGGCTGTACGCGCGGCTGTGCTGGCTGGGGCTGATTTGGCTGCGGCTGCACACGCGGTTGGTTCTCAGGTTGGGGTTGTATGCGTGGCTGAGCCGGTTGTGGTTGGTTTGCTGGCGGCTGCACACGTGGTTGGTTCTCAGGCTGTGCCGGTTGTGGTTGGTTTGGTTGCGGCTGTACACGTGGTTGGTTATCCTGTTGGGGCTGGGTGGTTTGGGGCTGAACCGGTCTTTGCTGCTGCGCAGGTTGCTGATCAGCGGGTTTGTTGGCCGGTGCCGGGTTATTAGGCTGCCTGTTATCCTGCTGATTTCTATTTTGATTAGCAGGTGGGTTGTTATTGGCTCCTCTTGATGGAACACGGGTACCGTTTACTTTATTCATGGCAACAGTGGCGGGCTGCCCGTTATTAGCCTTGGCGAACTGGCTATGGTCGGCGTGTGCTGCTTGTTGATGCGATGCCTGGTCGCCGGTTGGTTGTGCGTGCTGTTCTTTCATAGCCTGTACTTCCTCGGCGCGCGGCCTTGCGGGTACACCACCGTTACCACCATTATAACTTACACGATTATTAATGATTGTAGTATTATTGATCACAGTACGATCTACATAGGTATTACGAATCACGGTGGTGTTTACGTTCACCACCGCCGTGTTATAACGGAAATGATCACCCTGCCATTCTCCTCCGGCAAAGCCTATTCCGAAGAAACCGCCTCCATAATTGATACCACCATAAAATCCTACATGACGCCCCCAATAACCAGGATGGTACACATAAACGTTACCCTCGTAACCCCAGTAGCAGGGGGTCCATAAATATCCGGGAGTTGGCGGAGCTACCCAAACGCCGGGTACCCAGTAATAATCCTGGGCATCCTGGTCCCATGCCCAATAGCCCGGCTGCCATAAATAATCATCGTCGGGGCAAGGCGGTTGGTCATATTCGGGTATTGGTGGTGGCGCTATGTTGGCCTGTACACTTACATCAATACTTACTTGTGCATATAGTTTAGATGTGGTCATTAAAATGACCACGATAAGGAATCCTAATTTTATTAACTTTTTCATAATTGGTTTTATTTGTACAATACAGTACAAATAATAACCCAAAGAGTTTCAGGGGTTTATGAAAGGATTTGATTGTCAGGATGTTTAGTGAAATATATCGACGGAAAACCTCACCAGCTACGCACAGAAGGCTAATTATTTAATTATCAAGACGATATTCTTTTTTCAGGTCGACTATGAGTTTTTTAGCTTTCCTCATCAGTGTATCGGCGAGTACGATTTTCCGGTCCATAAACCTCGACCGTACCATTTCGACATATTCATTAAAAACGGTCTTGTCATAGCTTAACAACGGTGGGTTACTCTTGCAAAAAACGACTACTTTGCCCCAGTTTGTTTTTTCGGGATGCAGGGCTATAGCCAGGTCGTTAGCTTGCTTATTATATTGAAATTCAAATATCTGAGCCCGTAATTTTCTTACCTCGGCAAACAACAGGTGATCGCCTTCTTCTACGCCTGTTGACTGGCGGCACAATCGGTCGTAAGTGGCAACCTCGCGGGCGATCGATTTTTTAAAAAATCGTAATGATCCCGAGCTTTTCATTTGCTGAAAAGTAGCGTCGTTAGGAGTGAAAGATGGCTGGGCGCCCCCAAAAAGGCCATACCAATATAATTTACCGCTTGGTATGTTTTTGATATCTGATGAACTCAATAGCTGCATCAAAGTATCCACATTGTGTACTGTAAAACGGGTGTATGTCAGGTCTGCCTTTAGCGATGTCGTATCTGCCGACAAATCCTCTACCATCGTTTCGGCATACTCTTTAGCCCTGTTATGCTCGGTGATGCTTTCCCTTATATTTTCGGCAATAAAGCCCATCATTACAGCAAGGAATATCATTAAGCCCTCCAGCACGTATTCTTTAAAACCTTTGTGTTCAACTTCGGGGTGATGGTGTACTTCCATGGAACGAATTGTGACGTTTAAAATTAGTAATATAATTTAAAATGCCACAACAACGCTCCTGTCATATTTTTAGCGCTTTTGAGTTTTGAATTTTTACTTTTGGGTTTGGAACATACTTTTTCATACTGGGAGCGCACCGCTTTTATTGATAACGCCGATGTTATCATTATCGGCAGCGGCATTGTGGGCCTTAGTGCCGCCGTTCATTTAAAAAGACAACAACCTGAATTAAAAGTGACCGTCCTTGAACGAGGTTTTTTACCCAGCGGTGCAAGCACCAAAAATGCCGGCTTTGCCTGTTTTGGAACACTTTCAGAACAGATTGCCTATTTGAAAAAATCAACGGAAAAAGATGTATTACGCCTGGTAGACTATAAATGGCGTGGACTGCAGCGTTTGCGTGAAAACCTCGGTGATAGCAATATTGATTTTCACCAATACGGGGGCTACGAGTTATTTATGGACGGTGACGAAGAAAGTGCCAGAGAATCTCTTGACCAACTGGCCTATTTTAATAACTTGCTGAAACAGGTCATAGGCAATTCAGAAATTTATAAGTCCGCCGATGCCAAAATAGCTGATTTTGGATTCGATAAAGTGAGCAGGATGATCTACAATCCTTATGAAGGACAGATACACACCGGTAAAATGATGCGTGCATTACTCAACAAAGTATACGAGGCTGACGTTTTGGTATTGAATCAATGCAATGTGAATAGCGTCCACCATGATAACAATGGTGTCCGGCTGAATACGTCGCACGGGGATTTTAAAGCCGGGAAGGTAATATTAGCAACCAATGCTTTTGCAGCTCAACTATATCCCGAACTGGATGTTATCCCGGGCCGCGGACAGGTGCTTGTTACTAAGCCAATCCCTGGTTTAAAACTTAAGGGAACATACCACTTTAACGACGGTTATTACTATTTCAGGAATATTGATGACCGTGTGCTCTTTGGCGGTGGCAGAAATATTGACTTTAAGAAGGAGGAAACCTGGAATTTTGGTCATACCGAAGAAGTAAAAGCCAAACTGGTTGAATATCTAAATGAGATGATATTGCCCAATCAAAATGCTGAAATTGATTACTGGTGGAGCGGTATTATGGGTTTTGGCGAGGATATCAGCCCGATAATAAAAGAGGTTCAACTCAATGTATTTTGCGCTGTGCGCTGTAACGGGATGGGCGTTGCTATGGGTAGTTTGGTAGGTGAGGAAGTGGCTAATTTGGCGCTTAGTTAACCTATTATTTAACCTGATACTCTTTCAGCAAAGTTTTTGATGCTTTACCCAACCAGGCAGTAACAAGCAATTCTTTCAGGTCATCCGGTTGTACCCTTTCCAGGTTGATCAACATAGACGGGTAGTTGCGGTAGTGGTCAGAAATAAAAAATGTCTCCGGGTCTTTTTTCATCCATAACTCGCGTTCGGGATTATGCACTACAATCACTTCTCCGTTTTCCCACATTCGCGCAAGCGGTTTCTTTTTAATATAAAAAGCTGGTTTACCAAAGCACAATCCTTCAGATGTTCCCGGTAAGTTGCGCATAATGTTCCGGACAAATTCAAGATATATAAAGGCGTTGATTTCCATTTAACGGCGGGTAATTTCATATATCATTACCGAGTTACCACCCTTATTGTTTCGTCCCTGTGCAGTTACCACAAGGTATTTGTTGCTTTTATCCATAGCCATGCCTACAGGATAAGAGTCGGCATTAACAAAACCTATGGTTTTCATATCTGATGTTCGTACAATACTGATCTTTGATTCTTCATTGGCATTGGCAAACAGGTAAGCGCCGTCCGAAGTGACATTAATAGTTCGCGCCCCCTTTCCCGTAGCGGTTAATTGCCATTGATCATACTGAATGTTCTTTTGCCCTTGTTTAGCAAGAAACGAATTCAGCAAGTCCTTCCATTTAGTTTTTTCAACAACACCGTCGTTATTGGAACTTAAATAAAGGTAATCACCGCTTATCACCAGGTGGCGAACATTTTTCTTGGTGCCGAATATGCTGCCCAGGTATTTTTTGCCTTTGATGTCGAATATGGCTATACCGCCGCCACCCATCCGGCCCACAAACAGGTAATTGCTATCGGGCGTAAATACAGTACCCCGCAAGCAAAGGCCACAGGCGACATCACGGTCGACCTTTTTACCAAAATTACTGAGGTTCAGCTTATAATCCACCACAAAATGGGCCACATATTGAAACTGTTTGGGGTCGCCTGAACTGATATCGATCAAATGAACGGTATTATCACCCCAGTTGGTTACGGCTATAAACTTATTGTCCTGGGAACAGGCCACCATTTTCGGTAGCGGCGCCGTGGGCATCACGCGCACTATTTTATCGCTATCCACATCGATGATCGCCATGGCTGATGGCTCTTGTGCTAACGGGTCATAATCGCGGCGATAGTAAGGCACCCAAAGGTATTTGTCATTATTAGAAAGGCACATTTCCACAGGCTTGCCCGTAAAGATGTTGGTATCGGTGCGACCGGGTTTAAAGGTGTATCCCGGGAAGTTGGTTTCTTTGAAAAGTGCTGAATCTGTTTTTGTGAAAGTGTGGCTAATGACAGCGATCTTTTTGAGTGATTCGTTCATATCGTATACTACTGTCTGGCCACCTTCGAGGCTATTGACATAAAGTTTTTTTATGTTCTTGCCATTAACTGTTTTTTCGAGAATATGCACCGATTTTGGCGAGTAGATAGCTTTATCATAGATATCGTGCTTATTACCCGGCACGGCTATTAAACCCTGTATGCGCGCTACCAGTTTTAATCTTACTTCAGGGCTGCCGATGGATTGCACCCCGATGCGTGCCTTTTTTAGAGGCGGTCGCTGAGCGTACGATACCGAACCGAGCAAGGCAAATAAAAAGCAAAACAGCAGAAATTTCTTCATAAGGATAAGGGAATTTTTTGATGAATATAGCAAGAAAATCGGTCTAAAATAGTTCCACCAATCTTTCCAAAGCCATACCCCGCGAACCTTTAATTAATACCGTTGAGTTTTTTATGGGATGTGACTTTAACGCGGCGATAGCCACTTCAACTGTAGGATAAAACACGGCTGACTTCCGACTTCCGACTTCCGACTTCCGACTTCCTTCAAAATCATGACCAATAAAAATTCGCTCATCGACATCAGTTTCCAGTGCCTTTTTGATAACCGCTTCATGTTCGGCTGCCGACTCATCCCCCATTTCGAACATGTCGCCCAAAACCAGTACTTTATGCTTTGCTGTCAGCTTGCCTAAATTCTCGATCGCTACAAACATGCTGCTCGGGTTAGCATTATAGTAATCGCAAATGAGCGTATTGGTAGTGGTTTCGGTTATCTGCGAACGGTTGTTTTTTGGTTGATAGCCACTGATGCCTGCATTAATCTCGTCTGCGGTCAACTTAAAGTAAATCCCGATGCATATCGCCGCCAAAATGTTA
>JAYUEE010000008.1:0-22453 GCA_043739405.1 Mucilaginibacter sp.
CGCAACTGCCAACATTAAAGCAGGAGCTATTACACTGATTCCTGAAGTAAGGTTTGACAACAGGAGCAGTGCATTCCCAATTGGTTTTGTTGACAGCAATGGAGCTGCAACTAACAGTGCTACTCAGTTCCTGATCGCTGCAGTTTACGCATTCTAAGCAATTCCCTAATTAAATTTCATAAGCCGCTCTTCATATATCGAAGAGCGGCTTTATATTTATAGCATGAAACGATTTTTTCTTCCTGGTATCTGCATATTATTGCTACAGGCCGCATATGGTCAAAAAAGCTTACTCGCTCTTGATGAACATGATAAATATATTTATTACCAGGTGGTCAACCAACCGGGTGCGTCAGCAGATAGTTTGTGTAAAAAGGCACTCGGTTTTATAAAAGAAACACTTCCAAAGAGTAGCCTGAAAACAATAGGAGATACAGGTATAACACTTATAGATAAATTTGTTACATACAGCGTACTTGCTTTCGCGAAGCACGAGAGCGGGGAAATAAAATTTGCTTTAACCATTGAGTGTAAAAGCGGTAAATACAGGTATTGGTTAACTGATTTCGTTTTCGTCCCATATGAAAAAAATCGGTACGGTGTTTTTGTACCGTCCACCGGAATAGAAATCCCCATCGAAAAGTCATCATCCCATGTTGATAAGAAGGAGGCAGAAGGTTACCTGGACCAAACGGGTGTTTTTTGTAAACAATTGGGCGAGCAGTTAAGATCTTATATGCTTGTTGACCACCCCGCCAACAAAAAAGCGGTGCAGCAGCCAATTGTTAAAAAGGTTGTGACCGATAAGTGGTAAGAAAAAAATAACCTCATATTTCTCTTAATAAAAACATTTGAACACAGAAGAATAAAGTGTACAACCCACACTTTGCAGTTGAAATTTAAATTATTTTGATTTTAAACAATATTTAATATTGTTTAAACGTTATATATCAAAATTAAATTTCAAAAAAATGTTATCACAAAAATTTGATTTGTACAGGTCCGAGTGGCTCGAACTTGTATTCGACGACCGTAACAAAGCTTACGGCGCCTACGACCTGAGGAAGCATTATGATGGTAACTTGCTCAAAGCATTGGGTTTTACAGTTTTGCCGGTCGTATTCCTTTTTTTACTTTCCAGCTTTATCATGACGCGAAAACCAATGATAGTGCCCGACATGGGTACAGTGGTTGTGATTAACGCTCATCCTCCGGTTACAAAGCCGCCTGTTACTCCGCCCAAACCGCGGGTCGAGCCGCCAGTTAGAAATATTGCTACTATAAAATACCCTAAGATGGTACCAACTATAGATACTAAAGCAGTGAATCCACCTACTCTTGATGATCTCAAGGATGCAGTTATAAGCACCGAAACAAAAAAGGGCATTCCAGGTATTGAAAATATCGATTTGCCGCCAGCTGCCTCGCCCGGGGTTACAGAGAATAACGAAGTAAAGGACTTCGGTACTATCGAGGTAAATCCTCAATTCCCGGGCGGTGAAGCCGCGTGGGCGAAATTTTTGCAGAAAAACTTACATTACCCAAGCCAGGCTATCGAAGAGGGTATTAGCGGGAAAGTAATTATAAGTTTTGTAGTTGAAAAAGACGGTCATTTATCTGATATTACGCTTATTCGGGGTCCGGGACATGGTTTGGATGAAGAGGCCATCCGTGTATTAAAATTGGTTCCGGCATGGAAACCGGGTATACAAAACGGTCGGCCTGTAAGGGTAAGGTACAATATGCCGTTTAATTTCCAGATACCGTCGTCAGATTAATAAGCGCATACATTAACTTTTATAGACAAAGCGGTGGGTTTTATAGCCACCGCTTTTATTTTACCGGGTTTTGGCTTTCTGCTTTCAGCTCTTTTTCCTAATTTTGGCCATCCTTTCAACAAACGATAATTGCCTTGGAGACCCTGGAATTAACCACTACCGAAACAGCCAAAGATTTAGGTTTACTGCCCGAAGAATTTGAACGAATAAAAGAAATATTGGGCCGCGTGCCTAACTTTACCGAGCTTTCAATTTTCTCGGTAATGTGGAGCGAACACTGCTCTTACAAAAACTCAATTACATGGCTTAAGACCTTGCCCAAAGACGGTCCGCGCATGCTGGCGAAAGCTGGCGAAGAAAACGCGGGGCTGGTTGATCTGGGCGACGGTATCGGTTGCGCTTTCAAAATTGAATCGCATAACCACCCTTCAGCTTTGGAGCCTTACCAGGGCGCTGCAACAGGTGTTGGGGGTATCAACCGTGATATATTTACCATGGGTGCCAGACCGATCGCACAGCTAAACTCGTTGAGATTTGGCGATCTGAGTTTGGATCGCACAAAATGGCTCATTAAAGGTGTTGTAAAAGGCATTGGCGATTACGGCAATGCTTTTGGTATCCCAACTGTTGGCGGCGAATTATTTTTCGACGAATGTTATAACGTTAACCCGCTGGTGAATGCTATGTCAGCCGGTATCGTTAAGGCTGGCGAAACGGTTTCCGCTACATCTTATGGTGTTGGCAACCCGGTATACATCGTAGGCTCAGCAACGGGTAAAGACGGCATACACGGCGCGGCATTTGCATCAAAAGATATTACCGAAGATTCGGTAAACGATTTGCCGGCTGTGCAAGTAGGAGACCCGTTCCAGGAAAAATTGTTATTGGAAGCTACGCTTGAAGTGATAAAAACAGGCGCTGTTGTAGGTATGCAGGATATGGGTGCGGCTGGTATTATTTGCTCCAACTCCGAAATGTCAGCTAAAGGTGAACATGGAATGGTTATCTATCTCGATAAAGTACCTACGCGCCAGGAAAACATGAAGCCTTTTGAAATACTGCTTTCTGAATCGCAGGAACGTATGCTCATCGTGGTTCATAAGGGTCGTGAGAAAGAAGTAGAAGCTGTTTTTGATAAATGGGATTTAAATTGTGCCATTATAGGCGAAGTGACAGATACCAAACGCCTGCTTTATTATATGCATGGCGAATTGGTAGCCGACGTTCCTGCCGATGACCTTGTTTTGGGTGGCGGTGCACCGGTTTATAAACGCGAATACCGCGAACCTGCCTATTTTCAAAAGAACCAGCAATTTAAGATAAGTGATGTTAAGGAACCGGCTGATTTGAAAGACGTGGCAGAACACCTGATATCACACCCTAATATCGCATCCAAACGCTGGGTGACCAAGCAATATGATTCGATGGTTGGCACTTCGACCATGACGACTAACCGTCCCTGCGATGCCGCGGTAGTAGGCGTAAAGGGAACAGATAAAGCAATCGTATTAACGGTAGATTGTAATTCGCGCTATGTTTATGCCGACCCGCAAAAAGGCTGCGCCATTGCCGTGGCCGAAGCAGCGCGTAACATTACCTGTGCAGGCGGTGAGCCTGTAGCCATTACCAATTGTCTCAATTTCGGCAATCCCTATAAGCCCGAAGTTTATTGGCAGTTTGTTGGTGCTATTAAAGGTATGGGCGAAGCTTGTACCAAGTTTGAAACCCCGGTTACCGGTGGTAACGTGAGTTTTTACAACCAGTCGTCTGATGAAGGCCCGGTTTTCCCGACCCCAACGATAGGTATGTTAGGAGTGATGGATGATATTTCGACCATTATGACCTCTGACTTCAAAAACCCGGGTGATTTGATTTACTTGATAGGTGAATCAGTAAATGATATTGCTTCTTCTCAATACTTAGCATCCTACCATAAGATATCTGCAGCACCTGCTCCATATTTTGATTTGGACAGCGAATATGCCATGCACCAGGTGATCAAACAACTGATCAAACACAAGGTGATACAATCAGCACATGACGTATCTGATGGTGGTTTGTTTATTACCCTGGTTGAATCGGCTATGCCAAACGGGCTTGGTTTCGAAATAGATTCTGACAATTCGATCCGCAAGGATGCCTTCCTCTTCGGTGAAGCGCAGGGCAGGGTAGTGGTGAGCATATCGCCAGAGGAACAGGAACGTTTTATTGAACTGATGGCTACCAGCGAAGTTGATTTTAGTCTTTTAGGTTCGGTTAGCGATGGTTACTTGCATATTGACGAGGAGTCATTCGGCCACATTGCCGATATCAAGCTTGTTTACGACAACGTGCTGCATGCTATTTTAGGCGAATAAATGCTCAAACTTAATCGCGTACATCATATCGCTATTATTTGTTCGGATTACCAAAGATCCAAACGGTTTTACTGTGAGGTGCTCGGGTTAAAGATAGTCCGTGAAGTTTTCAGGGCCGAAAGAAACTCCTATAAACTCGACCTCGAAATAAACGGTCTGTATCAAATAGAACTTTTCTCGTTTTCCAATCCGGCAGCGCGGCCAAGTCAACCCGAAGCGTGCGGTTTGCGTCACTTAGCTTTTGAGGTAGAGAATATTGTTCAAGCTGTTTCAGAGATCATAAATCAAGGTGTTGTTGTTGAGCCTATCCGCATAGATGAATTTACCGGCAAACGGTTTGCTTTTTTTGCCGACCCTGACGGCTTACCGATAGAGTTTTACGAGATTTGAGCCATGTCCGGCATCTTTAAGTTCAAACAGTTCAGCGTTGACCAAACCGGCTGCGCAATGAAAATCAATACGGATGGCGTATTGCTGGGCGCATTGGTTGAAGCGGACAATCCTTCGAATATTCTGGATATTGGTACCGGAACCGGTGTAATTGCCTTAATGCTGGCGCAACGTTTTAGTGGAGCAAAAATAGATGCGGTAGAAATCGACTCATCAGCTGCTAAAACAGCAGGTGACAATTTTATAAAGTCGCCATTTGCTGAGAAACTTGCTATTTACCCGGCTAGTTTTGAAGGTTTTTTCAATGCAAATCCAGACAAACGGTATGACCTCATCGTATCCAATCCACCTTTTTATATCAACTCGTTAAAATCGCACAAGGCAAATAAAGAGCTTGCGAAACACACAGATACAGCTTTTTTTGAGCGATTGATAAAATCTGCAGCAGTATATTTAACGCCACAAGGAGCTTTTTGGCTGATAGTACCAATTGACATCGTGCAGTTGATATCGGCGCTTGCCGCTGATAATGGCCTGTTTCCTAAAGAGATCATTAACATACAGTCCTTCCCCCATTCAGATGCCCATAGGACGGTTGTTCGTTTTGGATTTAATAATGTATCACCCGAAATAACTAAATTGTCAATCTATAAGGCAGAAAATCAGTATTCTGACGAATACAAAAAACTGCTGCAACCTTATTTTATCGCATTTTAATATGAGAACGACATCAATACTTTTAACGATATCATTATTGATACCGGTAATCGGCAATGTGTTTTTTGCTTTACAATACTATTTTATAAATAGTCACAGAACATTTGGCCAGGTTAGTAATAGTTTCGTCCTACGAAGCTATGCAGCACCGCTCATAGGCGATTTTATTTTTATTGTGATTGCTCTCGTTCTGAATGTCAGGCGAAAATATTATGAAAATAGCATTATGTGTACAACGAGGGTTGGGGCTTATATTTTATTTATGTTGTTGAATTTTGGCAGTAATTTTTTATTTACTTGGTTAAAATAGGCTTACTTTCCGACACCCATGGTTACGTTGACGATGCCGTTTTCAAACATTTTGAAAATTGCGACGAGATATGGCATGCCGGTGATTTTGGTACGATAGAGCTTGCGGATAAGCTCGCTGCCTTTAAACCCCTGCGTGGTGTTTATGGCAATATTGATGGAAAAGATATAAGACTTACCTACCCGGAGCATCTACGATTTAATTGTGAGGGCATAGATGTGTGGATGACGCATATTGGCGGTTATCCCGATCATTATAATCCGTCACTCCGACAGGAAATTTACACTAACCCACCCAAATTGTTCATTTGCGGGCACTCACATATCCTTAAAGTTATCTACGACAAAAAAATCAGTTGCTTACACTTAAATCCTGGCGCAGCAGGGAAACAAGGTTGGCATAAATTACGTACACTGCTTAGATTTTGCATTTCAGAGGAAAAAATCCATACCTTAGAGGCCATAGAATTGCAAAAATAATATGTATTTAATACACTAAGTATATGAAAATAGCTAAAACTTTAGGCCAATTTATTATTGAAAAACAAAACGACTTCCCGTACGCTAAGGGTGAACTTTCCAGACTGCTAAGAGACATCGGTATAGCGTCGAAAATAGTAAACCGCGAAGTAAATAAAGCAGGCCTTGCTGATATACTTGGTGAAAATGGTACTACAAACGTACAGGGCGAGGGCCAGAAAAAACTCGACGTGTATGCGAATGAACAATTCATCTCAGCGCTAAAACATGGCGGTGAGTGCTGCATTGTAGCCTCGGAAGAAAATGACGATTATATCCATTTGGATACAGATGTTTCTAAAGATGCTAAATACATTGTAGCAATTGACCCGCTTGACGGATCATCAAACATAGATGTGAATGTAGGTATCGGTACCATATTCTCTATTTACCGCCGGAAATCAACTAAGGGTCGGGCTGCTATACAGGATGTTTTACAAAAAGGTATAGAACAGGTTGCGGCAGGTTATGTGATCTATGGTTCATCAACCATGCTGGTTTATACTACCGGTAAAGGGGTAAACGGCTTTACACTCGACCCATCCATCGGCGAGTTTTGTTTATCACACCCGGATATGAAGATTCCTAAAGATGGTGTGATCTATTCTATCAACGAAGGTTATTATGTTCATTTTCCGGATGGGGTGAAAAAATATATCAAATTCTGCCAGGTTGAGGACGAAAAAACCAAACGGCCTTACACCTCGCGTTATATTGGCTCAATGGTGGCTGATATTCATCGCAACCTGATAAAGGGTGGTATATTTATCTACCCCATAACAGCAAGCGCACCAAAAGGAAAACTGCGCCTGGTTTATGAATGTAACCCGATGGCTTTTATCATTGAACAGGCTGGCGGCAAGGCTAGTAATGGTTACGAGCGTATCTTAGATTTAGAAGTAAACGAACTGCACCAGCGTTCGGCTATTTTTATCGGTTCAGAAAACATGGTGAAGCAGGCCGAAGAAATGATGGCTTGTTTTTCACCGCAGGTAACCAAGCGGAGCTTTGAGGGCTTAGTCGGAATTCAATAAGCCTACAACAGGTTAACTTTAGCGGATTCCATTTCAAAAACGGAGTCGATCAATAAATTCTTTTGTTTGCCGGCTGCAACCGCCAGTTCGTCGCAACGTTCGTTTTCGGGGTGACCGGCATGGCCGCGTACCCAGCTGAATTTGATATTGTGCAATTTGCTGACATCAAGGTAGCGAAGCCACAGGTCTTTGTTTTTCTTGCCTGCGAAGCCCTTTTTTACCCATCCCTGCAGCCAGCGTTTTTCGATAGAATCAATTACGTATTTTGAGTCAGAATATATAGTGACGTTTTGATTCAGGCTTTTCAGCGCTTCCAGCCCCTTAATTACAGCCAGCAGTTCCATTCGGTTATTGGTAGTTTTTCGGAACCCTTCTGAAAGCTCTTTGTAGTGTTTTCCCGAACGGAGAATAACCCCATATCCGCCCGATCCCGGGTTACCGCTTGATGCACCATCAGTAAAAATTTCAATCATTCTTTTAGTTCATAGATCATGGTTAACAGTTCATGGCAATTTGCCAGTCATTAATCATATCCACAATGCCAAAAATATAAAATAAATCAGGCTATGATCCATGAACTATGAACTATAGGCGTTTAATCTTCAACCTCAGCGAATTACCAATAACCACCACATCAGAAAAAGCCATAGCAAGCGCCCCGATCATTGGGCTCAGGAAACCAAACGCTGCTATGGGTATTGCTACTATGTTGTAAGCGAAGGCCCAAAAAAGATTTTGTTTGATCGTGATCAGGGTATGCTTGCTGATCTGTAGAAATTTAACCAGCGAATAGAGGTCGGTATTCAATAATATCACTTTGGCAGATTGTATCGCTACCTGGCTCGAATCGTTCATCGAAACACCAACATCGGCCTGGGTAAGGGCGGGTGCATCGTTGATGCCGTCGCCAACCATTATCGTTTTCCCTTTTTTGCGATAGATATCGATCACGGTCAATTTTTCGGCCGGTAATTTATCACCATGTACCTCATCAATACCAATAACTTTAGCTACTTTCTCGCAGCGGCTTTGCCTGTCGCCGCTCAGTAACACGGGAGTGATACCCATACTTTTCAAGGTGCTGATTAAGGATGCAGCTTGGGGTTTTATCTCGTCATCAATCTCGATCTGCGCAAGCAGTGCTTGATTTTTATACAAGGAAACATTGAAAAGTGCTTTTTCGTCGGTATTTTTTGATGCACCTAAAAAGTAATTATTACCCTCAACATCCTCTGCACGCATGCCCAGGCCCTTTTCTTCAGTTACCGAGCGTAAGATGGTCTTTTGTTGCGGGAGACCCTTTAACCCATCTACCAATGAACGAGCTATCGGGTGATTTGACCGTTCCTCAATAGCTGTAATGACACCCCTCACATATTCTAAATCAGCATCCTTCTCGATCTTAATATTATTGATGCTGAATTTGCCGGTGGTAAGCGTACCTGTTTTGTCGAACACAATATATTTTGCATTGCTTACGGTCTCCACAGTGTCGCCTCCTTTGATCAATATCCCGTTTTTTGCGGCCCGGCCAAGTCCAACCATTACAGCAGTAGGAGTGGCAAGCCCCATAGCGCATGGGCACGAAATAACCAGAACTGCTATGGCATTCATCAAAGCATGCTGCAAGCCTATGTGGCCTGCAAAGTATGCAATAGCAAAGGTGGTTAGAGCAATTAATATAACGCCTGGTACGAATATAGCTGCAACCTGGTCGCCGGTTTTTTGTATCGGTGGTTTGGCTGCCTGCGCCTTTTTCATCAGTTCGATGATCTGCGAAAGCACCGTATTGGAACCCACTTTGGTGGCAAGCATAGTAATGTTACCGTGTTCCACAATCGTACCACCAATCAACTTATCGTATTTGCCTTTTTCAACCGGGATACTTTCGCCGGTAAGCATGGATTCATTGACCGAGGCATTTCCTGATAATACATCGCCATCAACCGGTATTTTATCACCGGTATTTACTTGTAAAGTATCCCCAGGCCGAACCTCTTTGGCGCTAATAATTTCAATCGCACCATTAACAATACGATTAGCATTTACCTGCTGAATTTTCACCAAATCCTTTACCGCCGATGTAGTTTGGGTAACCGAACGTTTCTCAAACAAATTACCCAATAATACCAGTGTGATAATGGTAGCGCAGGTTTCATAGAACTGGAAGTTCATACCTAAACCCTGTATGGTGCCGATCAAACTATAAATAAAGGCCGACGATGAACCAATAAATATCAGCACATCCATATTGGGCACACCGCCTTTTAACGAACTCCATGCGCTTCTGCCAAAATGCAGGCAGCCGACTATGAAAACCGGCAGGCAAAGTATCAGTTGTACCACAGGCTCGTGTAAGAAATGCCAGGGCAACACCATTGCCGACAGCAGGGGGATAGTAAATATCGTACAGAAAATCAGCTTATTCTCTATTTTGTCATAGAACTTTTCCTGGTGGGTAGCAAGGTCCTCTACTACTTTATAACCCAAACCTTCGATGCTTTTTATTACATCATCAATAGCGTTAGTATCTTCAGTGGTAAATTTTACTTCCTCAGAGGCAAAATCTACAGAGATATCATGAAACCCTTTTTTCTCCAGCAACCTATGTACCGAGATGGCGCAATTGTTGCAATGCATCCCCGTCACGTTCAATTCTATTAACTGCTCAGCCATAGGTACAAAGGTCGGTAATAATTGAACAGTGCGCTAAATTTAACCGTAAGCCGAATGTAATATTAAAAAATTCCTTGACTTTAGAGGGTATTTTTTTACATTTGCACACTCCAAACGGTAGATGTAGCTCAGTTGGTTAGAGCATCGGTTTGTGGTACCGAGGGTCGTGGGTTCGAGCCCCATCATTTACCCGATTTTTTTTTTCGCCTCTCAAGAAATTGAGGGGCGTTTTTTGTTTGGGTGCCAGGGCAGGTCTGGCAACCCGTCATTAAAGCTATAATGCGGCGCCTGCAACAGCAAAACATGGTTTACATGGTTTACATAATTTAAGGTATTGTGTAGTTAATATGTTGAATATCAAATATTTAACTAAAAAGCATGTAAACCATAAAATTTAACCTTAGTATAGCTTTTGCCGGACGAGTCATCCAGGCATTAGGATATTATTGTATCTAATAGCCCTTTGCAAATATTGCCGGCGCTTTACTTCGTCGTAACCATCCCCGCCGGAGCCTTCTCCACCCCAACAGGCTCCCATAACTCAATCTTATTGCCCTCCGGGTCCATCAGGTGCACAAAATTACCACCGTCCGTCCTTTGCACGCTGTCGACTGGTTGGATACCCGCTGTTTTCATCTGGGCCAAAAGCAGGTCCAGCCCCTCCACGCGGTAATTGATCATAAATTGTTTTTCAGAGGGGGCAAAGTATTTACTGGTTTCCCTGAACGGCGCCCAACTGGTAAAAGCCTTTTTGCTGCTATCCATGCCCTGGTGCCATTCAAAGGTCGAACCGTATGCACTCATGCGAATACCGAGGTTCTTGCTGTACCAGGCTTTCAGCGCGGCAGGGTCCTTAGCTTTAAAAAATATACCGCCGATGCCCGTTACCCGCGGACCGCTATTAACCGGGTTGGTTAAACGACTAAAGCCATAACCGAACAAAAAAGCCGCGCAAAGCAGGCCCATTAGGGTAAACTTTTTCATGATATGTGTTTTGAACTAAAGGTAGGGAAAAGCAGGGCGTTTTCATAGAACCAGGAATCAAGAAGCAAGAGCCAGGACAAATCTTGATTCTTGACTCTTGCCTCTTGATTCTCACAAGGTTTAAAACCTGCAAGGTCACTGGTTTCCGTGACTAGCATCATTTTCCCCGAGAGAAGCTTTACCTAAATTGCAGGCCTCAACACAAAATATATCATGAACGGAATTATTATTTACCAGGGCAAATACGGCGCTACTCAACAATACGCGCAATGGCTTTCCGATTCGCTGCACCTTTCGTTTATCGAAGCAGGCGCCGTTGCATCAACCGTGCTGGCCGATCATGACCTGGTAATCCTTGGCAGTTCGGTGTATGTTGGAAAACTGGTAATTGCAAAATGGATGAAACGCAATCTTGCCGCGCTGGCCAAAAAGAAAATATTCCTGTTCATCGTATGCGCCACACCCGCCTCAGACAAGCGCGAACAACAAAAGATAATCGACAATAACCTCGATCCTGCCATCCGCAACATCGCCGATGTGTTCTTCATGCCCGGCCGGTGCATCGTTTCCAAATTGTCGTGGATGGACCAGCTGCTCATAAAATTTGGAGCCATGATGCAAAAGGACCCCCTAAAAAAAGCATCCATGAAACAGGGATTTGACCGAATGGACCGAAAAAGCCTCGACAGCCTTATTGATGCTATAGGGCTTAAGCCGAAGGCATCGCACACGATCACTAAACCGGCTGCGAAAAGGATGAAGATCGTCAATTAGTTTTATTTTCTTTCTTTGGGCGCCCGGGCGGGCTATCCGCTTTAGCTGCTTCGCAGGCTGCCGCTACTATCCCTGGCGCGGGGTTGCAAGGCCGTTCAATGGCACTGCAACATTATCCACACCTGCATCTTCTGGCTTTTGAATCAGTAACTTTGGATAAAGGATTTTAGGTATATGGTCAGGCTGTATCTTGATTGGAATGTATTAGCGCAAATGAAAAACGGCCAGCATCAGGAATTGCTGGACATCCTTAGTAATAAGGATAAGTTCATTAAGATTTTTTCTACTGCCCACATCGGTGATATCCATTCCGGCTACAGTGGAACACTGGAAAATGAACAGCAGATACGAAGTGATCTTGAATTTCTAAGTCAAGTAACCGATGACCTGTGCATATACAATAATGGTAAAGATATAACAATCGAACCCTATTCGCCCTTCAACCTGTTCGAACAGCAGAAAGAGCCGTTGCCACGGGCAGAACCCTTTAACTTAGATGAATTAGTCAGTAATCCGCAACTTTTGGCAAAAGCCAGTGACTACAACCAACTGCTTGACCGTCCGCTAGATGGTGTGTTGTTGGAAGCACTAAATGACCCGGTTACAGCTGCTGGAATGCAGCGATTTTACCCAGGACTTCGTGCAGACATGACCTATGGGGACTTGATTCGCATCTCAATGGAAATGTTCAAAAGCATAAACGAAGGAGAAGCATATAAAGACCTACGCGATATAGCACAAAAAGGGTTGAATATTCCTCGTGACCAACTATTCGATGCTCAGCAACCTTTTCAAACGATCGAAAACATTTATAAAGGCTTGCCGATTGATGATGGTGACAGTCCTTTCGAACGTCCGATGAAACACGCACCCGAGTGGTTTGGCCGTATTGCAAATGCTTATATCCAACTTGACATGCATGGGTATCAGGAGGACAAAGTGAGTGTTGGCAAAGGCCGCAATCAGACTTTTAAGAACACGACCAATGACGCTTTTCATGCTGCGTTTGCATCTAGCTGCGACTTTTATGTTACCAATGACAAAAGGGCTTATAAGAAGACGAATCAGGTATATGAAAAGCTTCAGGTCAACACCCTGGTATTGAAGCCAGTTGAATTTGTGACGTATTATCAAGAATTCCTGTGGATTAACGAACCGCAGACGCACCTATTGGCTTTTCTGAAAATACTGCAAAAGGGGAATTATGCAGAAAATGAGGATGAAACGCATATTCTGAAAACGTTTTTGCTGTCGCAATTTCTGTTCGATCATTTTACCCGAGCGCATATTCTGTATACCAAAGAAACAGGTCGCAGCTTATATTTTCTCAGTAAAGATAAACCTACCAATGGCAGATGGACTTTTATCAAGGAGATAGAGCAGGTCATGCGGCAACTGAACTCGTTCTTGGGTCAGGACCTGGATGGATTTGGTGAACTTGGCGACGAGGACGAACTGGATAATTGGCGCGGGCGACGCTGGCGGCTGGATGACCATACAGAGATACGGCTGGCTTTTCCGAATGGCTGGCTACAACTTTACCTAGACCTGTTGGATGAACCTGTTTAGTAATATCCATTTTATGTTGACACACAGTGTCTCTTTACAGAGAGCCTTGCGCTGCACTGCGCATTTCATTCCGCGGGGTTCCGTGCAGGACACCCGCAGGGACTTAAATAAAATCATGCCAATCATCTAATCCTACGAATCGTAGTTCAGACAAATTGCGTTAATGATGGGAGTGGATACCGGCCTGCGTCTAATGCCCGTGGCGTATGAACGGACAGCGGGGCCGTAGGCACGCCCAAAACAAAACACCCCATCCGTTGAAGCGGACAGGGCGTTTCTTTTATCTTTCGGTACGAAAAAACCGGATTGCTTACATCCCACTACAACTATTACCAAATTGATTGTGGCTTACCACGTTGGCGCTGCAATTGGTTTGATCGAAATCACATTGGCCATTATGCACCGACTTGTTTTCCCGGATAGTCGAGTTGGCAACACTATTCAAATAAATACCGAACGCGGTGTTCCCATTGGTTTTATTATCTTCCAATACCCCCTTTGAAAAGTTCCCGCTGTAATTATTGATCATGATACCAGATCCTGTACCTCCGTTGCTGGTGTTATGCGTTAACTTGAAATTACTGCAGATCTCAACCTGGATACCGCTGTACCCGCACTGGTTTGCGGTACATTCACTAACGGTCAGGTCGTTTGCCAGGTAGTTAATAAATGCCTGGAAGCAGCCGTTTCCCGAGCAATGTATGATCCTGCTGGATAACGACACGTTAACAACGGCATTTACACAATTATTTGCCGAACAATTAAACACACCAACCTCGTTGGCATATAATAAAAACCCCGAGCCGCCTGCACAGTTATCCGCATTGCAATCGGTAAAAACATTGCCTGTTGTGGACGTAGTGCCAAGAAAGTTAAACACCGCAAAACCTAAATTGTAATTGGTTGCACGGCAATGTTTAATTTGGTTATCCGACCCGGTGATATTATAGGCCGCAAAATCCGTATTGTCAATGCTGCAGTCCTCAATTTCATTATGATTTGATAAGCTATCCAGTAGTATTCCTATCTGGCCGTCAGCATTAACCCCCGACCCGGTTAAACTGCAATCAGTAATTTCATTGCGGCTCGAATTGGTGAGGGTGATGATGGAGGGATTACTCAGGTTATTATTGATCACTTTATCATTGGCCAGGGTGACACCCGTTGCAGGGTTATTTATTTGTATACCAATATCTACCAATTTGAGGTTTTTAACTGTAACGCCCGGCGCAGTTATCACCAGGTTGTCCGTTGAAACGGTATCCTTAAGCGTGGCAAACCCATCGTGGCCTTCATGCTCACCGCGCCGTTCGCGCCCTTCTTGTCCTTCTATGCACAGATTGGCGGTATTTATCAAAACATTGCCCGACTGTGGCACCGTTCCGCACACAACGATCCTGCCACCAACCGGGGCAACATCAACTGCGGCCTGGAGTGTAGGATAGTCCTGCGGCACATAGATGACATGTGAATCATGCCGGTGGGATTTGCCCGGCTTTTCTTTGCACCGGTCTATAAATGATTCAGTGTGATGCTTTACGTCATCCAGTCTTTTGGTTAAATCACGGCATTTGTCTTTCATACGATCACCGAAATGCAAAGCAAAAGCGTCAACACTATGCATAGATGACATTTTTGAACGAACAGTTCCCATGTTTTTAGGGGTAACCGGCACAGTGCCGTTATCTGCCGTCTGGGCGCCTTTCTGGCAGCTGTAGACGATGCCGATCAGCATTAAGATTAGTAAAGTGATTGATAGTTTTGTACGCATGGTTGTGATCTTTGATATATTTTTGGTTAAGAGAAAATCAGGGTTATTATCAAATGTTTGCACCGAAAGCGAATCCCACTGTATAGCCCGTTCACTAAAATTTCCACCCGCCCGGAGCAACGTAATTTATCTGTTGCTTTTATACGAAAATTACTCGCAAAAGGTTATAAATCAGTGATTTGCGTAATAAAAAACGCCAAAAAACGACTTTAGTAAAAGCCGGATTACCGGTTAGGTTTCAGCAGGATATGAAGTGTATTTAAATCTGATTTTTTGCCTTCGCGGGGCCTCCCGCCGTGGACCGTGCACGGCATAATGCAATCCTCTCCGTAGGAGCCTGTCGGCAGGGACCCTGGTTGAGATAGGAAGCCCGTAAACAAATAGGAAACCTGTTTGGTTTGTTAAGTTTAGGTTATCATTTCGTGTACTCGAGATACATAAAATGGAATTTGAAATAACATTTGTTAATGGTTTATTATCAATAGGTTAACTTATTGTTTCCCACCTGTTTATTCAGAATTTATCCAGAATTCGCCAGGTAGTTTTGAAAAAAAATCACCCTATGGCAAACAAATTTTACCTGCTGGCATCCCTTATTCTTTTTTTCTCGTCTTACACATTTGCACAAAATGGAACACTAAAAGGTACAGTAACCGATGGAAAGAGTCATGAACCGATTCCCGGCGCCTATGTTCATTTTGATGATGCAAAACGAGGTAGTGTAACCGACGCTTTTGGAAACTATCAAATTGCCAATATCAAACCTGGCTCTTACAAAGTCAAGGTAAAGTATCTTGGATTTAAGGAATTCGAGAAGGAAATAGATATTCCTGGTCAGGTTATTAGCTTAAATATTCCGCTTGAACAAAGTGCTGAAAACCTTAACACGGTTGATGTTGTGGGCAAACTAAATGGCGAATCCGAATCATCATCCAGGCGTATCGAAAAAAATGCCAATAATATAACTAACGTGATTTCGGCGCGTGCCATGGAGCGGTCGCCTGATATTAACGCGGCCAATGCACTTGCACGTGTATCAGCGGTTACTATACAGCGTAATAGCGGCTCTGACGAGGCATATGCTATTGTTAGAGGTTTAGAACCACGTTATAATAACACCTTAATTAATGGTGAAAAAGTAACAAGCCCGGATCCGGTTTCACGATTCGTATCGTTGAGTATAGTTCCTTCCGACCTTCTGGATAGGATCGAAGTAAGTAAATCGCTAACCCCCGAAATGGAGGCGGACGCTATCGGGGGCACTACTAATCTTATTTTTAAAGATGCTCCTGACTATGAATACTTCAAAGTTAATGGCTCTTTAGGTTACAGCGCCATATTTTTTAATCGTAAATACGATAGCTTTGATGAGGCCGCTGTACAACGAATGAGCCCGATTGAAAGGTTTGGGCCTGGTTATAAAGCTTCTCCCGGATATTTTTCAAGGTCTAACCTTGATTTTACCAAAAAAAATGCGCCACTAACTTCATTACTGGGATTTACTTATGGCAAAAGGTTTTTTAACAACAAACTTGGGTTCATCGTTTCCGACAGTTACCAAAATCAATATTACGGTACAAATTCCCAGTTTAATATTGCGGCACCGGACCCCCAAAATAATAATAAACCTGTCCTCAATGATGTAGCCAACAGAACATACTCAACCCAACAACTAAACAATGGCTTATCGGCCCACCTGGATTACAGGTTTGATGATAAGAATAAAATATCACTTGATAACGTGTTCCTGTACACCTATATCGCACAAGCGCGTTTAAGTATTGATACTTCTATCAGGGGCGGCAATGGAGGCCGGGTTGGACCAGGTACAGGTACTGTTTTTAATGATAACCGGTCTGATATTCAAAATCAGTATGTGGAGAATCTTAAACTGTCCGGCAAACATATCATCGCTTCTCATTTTACTTTTGACTGGGCGGGTATTTACTCAAACGCAACAGCCAACTTACCGGATAGAGCCGACCTTTCGATCAATCATTTAATAAATCCCGATTTTACCAGCACGCCAAATTATTTTGACGCTATATCCAGGATTTGGGAAAAAAACGGGAATAAGGATTTAAGCGCCGTGGCAAATTTAAGTTATAAAGCAAAGCTTGGTGAAAATAGTTCATTCGAATTAAAAGCAGGAGGTTTATACCGCCATAGCACTCGGTTTGTTATCCAGAATGAGTATACATTAAGACCAGCCGCTGAAGCAAATGGTGTCAAAAGTCCCTTTACCGATATTTACAGCAGTAACTGGATTGTGTATGACGTTACCGGAAGCTTAACCAGTGATAAGGCAAATTATACCGCTTATGAAAATATATCTGCCGGGTATGGTGAATTGAAACTTCAATTGGGCAAATTAGATGTGATAGGTGGTGTACGGGTTGAGGGCACCGAACAGGGGTATGATACACATCCGGTTGTTTTGGATGTGCAAAGCAACGCAAAGAAAACCTATACCGATGTGTTGCCAAGCGTTCAGTTAAAATATAAACTCACCGAAAAATCCAATCTTAGGGCTTCCTACTTCGAATCGATATCCCGGCCGGCCTTATACGAGCTTGTACCCACTTCAACGCGTGGCGAGAGTACGGACGTAACTGGTAACCCATTCGTACTACATTCCGAAGCTAAAAACTATGACCTGCGATATGAACTTTTTCCGAAGGACGAAGAACAGTTTTTCATCGGCGGTTTTTACAAGGAAATAAAAAACCCAATTGAATTCGGATTGCTGAGTTTATCCTCGGGACAGGCTGTTACCACACCTCAAAATTTTGGTACTGCCAAAATAGAAGGAGCCGAGGTGGTTTATAGCAGGTATTTTGGCAACCTGGGCATTTCAGGTAATTATACCTATACCTATTCAAATATCAATACCCCCAAAAACGTAATTACAACAGATGCTCAAGGCGTTGCCAATGGCAGTGTGACCAAGCTTCAGAGCCGCCCTTTGCAAGGTCAGACGGGAGATGTATTGAACCTATCGTTACTATACAAAAATGATAAACAAAAAGCTTTTGTGCAATTGGCCTATACCTATAATAGCAGGACTCTAACTTATGTTTATACGGGTTATGGATACGACTATTATCAACAACCCCAATCGTTTTTGTCATTATCCGGCGAAAAGGAGCTAAGCAGGCATTTTACACTTACAGCCAAAGTCAATAACATTTTAAATACACCCACCACTGTAAAAATCAGCGACCTGGTACAGGCGAAAGATCTATATAACGTCAGTTTCAACATGGGTTTCCGTTATTCTTTGTAATTTAAAAACTATCGAAATGAAAGCAAAAAATATTTATTTACTATCGGTTGCTATTTTATATATATCGGGGATCACCTCTTGTAAAAAAGCGGAGCTAACAACCTTCACCAAGATAAAAATTCCTACATCTAGTCCCATAGCACCGGGTAATATTGTTGGATTTGTTAAAGGCACTTTATTAACTGGTCAAACCTACACAGTGACTGGAGATGTTACGATTAAAAAAGGTGATACTTTATCCGCACAGCCCGGAGCCATTGTTATCGTAAAAAACAATGCACAGTTTAATGTTCAGGGTGTTTTAAATTTATTGGGTTCACAGGATAGCCCGGTTTATTTTAATTCGGATACCAATAAGCCGGGAACATGGGGCGGCTTTCAGGCTGATAGCGCCCAGGCAGTAACCATTAAATGGACCCATGTTGATAATACCGGTGGCCCGGACGCTTCAGGAAGTGCCAGAAGAACTTTGGTGGTAAGAGGCCATGTTAATGTGGATATTGAAGATTCGTGGTTCACCAACGGCCAGGATGACCTGATGGGCCTGTTCGGTCCTAAGGTAACTATTTTGAGGAATACGATCAGCTCCTCAGGCAGCACGGACGGGGAAGGCATTAACTTAAAATCAGGTACTACTGGTGTGGTTGCCTACAATGTCATATTTAGCCAGGCGGGCAGTGGCGTTAAATTGGAAACCAGTAGTTCGGTGCCATTTCCCCAAACGGAAGTTGATGTTTACAATAATACCATAGTTTCCGTTGGGTGGCGAAGAGGTTCTGCCGAGCCAGGTCGCGGGACGTCAGTAGGTGTTAATGCAATAGGGCATATCTATAATAATATTTATGTTAATGATTATCATGGTATAGAAATTTTTAATGATGGCGACGTGGTGCATACTACTTATGGAAACAACCTGTTTTATGCTACCGTCGACTCCTTTACCGATTTGGTTGATCCTACCATACAAATTAATATCCGCGACAATTTTTACCCGGCGGGAGCTTCGGGTGTACCACAACCGTTGGACCTGATATCAAAAAAGGTTGGTGACCTTGACCCATTGTTTGTTAAATTCGATGGCACTGTAGCAGCACCCAATGGTTTTCCAAACACCAATGATTTTCATTTAAAACCAGGTTCACCGGCTTATGGAGCTGGTAATCCGAGTTTTGACAGTAAACATCCCGAATTGGGTAACCAGGACCTGGGGGCCTATACAACGGACGGTAAAGGCAACAAACACTAATATCTCTATTGGTTTGATCCAAGAAAGAAAGGATTCGATTAAAGAATCCTTTCTTTCGTCATTTAAAGTACTTCAACACTCTAAGACACTGATATGAAACGCAGAGATTTTGTTAAAAATACGGCTCTCACAGCCATCGGCTCATCATTAATAGCACCTTTTGGCGCTTTTGCAGCGTCACCGCTAAAAACTCATTTAAAAAGTGAAGACCTTACTTTGCTCCCAAAGATAAAAGATGATTATGTGCTTCATTTTATGTCAATCGGTGATTGGGGACGCAATGGAGAATACGACCAACTGGAGGTAGCCAAACAAATGGGGCTCTGGGGCGCCGATCATGCCACGGATTTCGTTATTTCAAACGGCGATAATTTTTATCCAAAGGGAGTGGTAAGTGAATTTGATCCATTGTGGCATTACTCTTTTGAAAATATCTATACGGCACATTCATTGCAGTGCGATTGGTACCCGGTTTTGGGCAACCATGATTATCATACCGATGTTGATGCACAGATACGCTACAGCAAAATAAGCCGCAGGTGGGATATGCCGGCCAGGTATTATTCTAAAGAATTTAAATTAACTAAGGGAAAAGATGAGGACGCGCCCGCCAAAGACGGTGAAAAGCCTCAAAAAAAAGGCAAGGAAAAGGCACTTTTGATTTTTATTGATACCGATCCATTCCTTCATGAGTCGATGACTGATTATGTAGAAAAAGAGATGCAATGGCTTAACGAAACCTTATCCAAAGCTTCCGAAGATGTAAAATGGAAGATAGTAATAGGGCATCATCCCTACCATACTGTCGGCCCGCGTATTACTAATTACGACACGTTGACGATGAGAAAAGCTTTAGAAAAGACCTTTGAGGATAATAAGGTAGATATATATCTTTCGGGACACGAACATTCTCTTCAGCATATCAAACCTGGTGGATTTACACACCAGTTTATTTCAGGCGCGGGCTCAGAACTTACAGGAGTAACAGCTGGCATACCCGATTGTCGTTTCCAGGCTTCGGAACATGGTTTTATGTATTTTGCTTTGGATTCAAAAAGATTAATTGTAAAGGCAATTAATTACGCAGGGAAAGTTTTGTATGAAACGGAATTAGCGAAGTCCTGAAAAACAGGAATCGCTAAGATCATCAATAAGTTTATTCGGAGTTTATATTATTCTTCCTTATGAACAACAGGGGTAGGTGGGGTAGATACGATCTCGCCAAATTCATTTACATAAGCCATCATATCTTCCAACTTTCCGCCGGCAGAGTTATCCTTACGCTCGATGCGGCGCTCTTCTTTATCTCTTTTCTTGATTTGTTTTTTCTTTTGGAGTTCTTTCTTAAAAAATGTTGCTTTTGATTTTGCCATGTATTAATTGATTTTAGTGGTATACAAACTTTATGAAAACAAAAAAGCATCCCGATTAATCGGGATGCTCAACGATTAAATTTTATAGTGATTTTTAAATTACTGTTACATTTATCGCATTAAGGCCTTTTTTGCCTTCTTCTACATCGAATTTTACTTTGTCGTTTTCACGAATTTCGTCGATGAGTCCTGAAGAGTGTACGAAAACATCGTTTCTGCTATCACTCTGTGAAATGAATCCAAAGCCTTTTGTGGCGTTGAAAAACTTTACTGTTCCTTCTTTTTGCATTGAATTTTTTAATGAGCGGCTAAGGTACGCATTAATATCGGTTTATTTTGCCTTTTGGTGAAATAGATTAAACTTACCTTAAACCAACTATCTTAATATGCTAATAATTTACACTAAAATAAAATACCGTAAACGATATTGTTATCGCGGAGATTAGTGGTTGACTGTAAGTACGATAGGTAAATACAAGCCATAGCTATCGAATTAATTTGAACAAAATCAAATTTTTTACAGAATTATTACATACCTTTAAGAAATCCATTACCAAATTATACCTCTTAGACATTGCCCGCTTTTTATTTCGGTGATTTTTAAGCACTATCATTACATAGGCAATGAACTATTCTGCAAACATCCCTCTGTTCTAGAAAATGGCACCCATTTACTTAATCCAGGTGCTGAACTGTTATTCAAAATATCCGCAAAATGCAAGATCAAACGATAGAAACACAAACACGTATATATGTTTACGATTTAATGAACGAAGCCAAAGAACATGGCTTTAAGGACGAAGATAGCTGGGAATTAAGCATGGTAACAGAAGCTGAAAGAACCAGGATACAAAGAAATTACCACCCCGCTGTAGCCAGCAAAGCTTTTCCGGATATGTTGCTGCCTGTTTTCCAATCTGTCAAATCAAGGCTTAAGCAATCATTAAGCAAAGAAGAGCAGCTAATGGATAACGGAACGATAGCAAGAGATGATCTGAAGTACATCATCGCTTTTAATCCGAAAAGGATACGTGGGTAACATAACAATGCAATCACTCAAATTTTATAAATCAAATCACAATCACTTTTAAATTTTAGTATCTCTAATTAAATGGCATTTTTAGATTACGTATTACAGCCACCTTCCTACGGTTGGAAGGATGGGCAGGATAATTTGATTAAACCCAGTTTTAGTCAGATCGTGGGAGAGTTTTTTTCAAGGTTAAATGTTTTTAAGGACCGTAAAAACTGGCTGCCGTTTTTCGCGTGGCTTAAAGTGTTATGCCTTCTTCCTTTTTTCTACATGTTCCTGTTTCATTATATAAGCCCCTGGACGCTGGCCATAGGTTTTGTATACAGCATGATCATCCTGGGCACGCATGGTACCATATGGCACCACCGTTATTGTACCCACGGCGCTTATCATTTCCGCAATGCTTTCTGGCGTTTTTTCACACAAAACCTTACAATTTGCATTATTCCCGAAGAGATATATGTGATATCGCACCACGTACATCATGCAAAATCCGACCAGCCCGGCGACCCTTATAACGCCGAAGCCGGTTTCTGGTACTGCTTTTTAGCCGACGTAAACCATCAGCCTATAGCAAAAGATCTGACAGAGTCTGACTACCACCGGGTGATGTTGCTGATGAAGCATACCGGCGTAA
>JAYUEE010000009.1:0-60961 GCA_043739405.1 Mucilaginibacter sp.
GCAGGTGCAGGCACCAGTGCAGCAAACGTAGCAGC
Source organism: Mucilaginibacter sp. (assembly GCA_043739405.1). Classification (GTDB taxonomy): domain Bacteria; phylum Bacteroidota; class Bacteroidia; order Sphingobacteriales; family Sphingobacteriaceae; genus Mucilaginibacter. The sequence goes on from JAYUEE010000009.1 coordinate 36, forward strand.
AGGCTTTGTATTGGGCGGCCAGGCTTATGCCCGCAAGGCAGTAGAGTTTGAGCGCAGGCTTGAATTGGGCCAGGAAGGACACCGTTTCTTCGATTTACAACGCTGGGATGGCCTTTACGGCGGCCCGCAGGCAAGTGGCTTTATGGCAGCTCAGCTAAATGCTTATCTGGCACACGAAAATGCAGTACCTAACTTCCCTGCGTTGCTGCTTAAGAGCGCACACTTTGTTGCCGGTAAGAACGAACTGTTTCCTGTTCCACAAACTCAAATCGATATTACCCACGGTACTATCAAACAAAACCCAGGTTATTAATTAACCCGGTTAATACAAAAAAGAGGGGAGATAATTTTATCTCCCCTCTTTTTTTGTACATTTAGCTCCAGATATTAGTTTATTTTCCAGTTAAACGCCTGAATGAAATCTTTTCGTTATTTACTGCCTTTTCTATTTTTGGCTATTATTTTTTCATGCAAGAAAAAAACATTATTTGAACAAGTATCATCCTCTCATTCGGGTGTGCACTTCAATAACCTGATCGTCGAAAATGACACTATAAACCCCTTAGATAAGTTAAATATTTATAACGGCGGTGGCGTGGGTATAGGCGATTTTAATGGCGATGGCTTGCAGGATATTTATTTTGTAGGTAACGCCGTTTCAAATCGGTTGTATATCAACAAAGGGGACATGAAATTTGACGACGTCACCAATGAAGCAGGAGTAGGCGGAAAAGGTGGCTGGGGCAGAGGTGTGGCCGTTATTGACATCAACAATGATGGCTGGCCCGATATCTACGTGTGCAATACCTTATTAAATGATTCGTCAAAGAGACGGAATTTACTCTACGTTAACCTGGGGCCTGACAAAAATGGCGTACCTCATTTTAAAGAAATGGCAAAAGAGTATGGCCTGGATATTACGGTACACTCTACAATGGCTTCATTTTTCGACTATGACAACGATGGCGACATGGACATGTATGTTACTGTAAATGAAGCCGACCCAACAGATAATACTAGTTTGTTCAAACCCATTATTAAAGATGGATCTTCAAAAAGCACAGGCCGGCTATACCGTAACGATTGGGATCCGGTTCTAAAACACGGCGTCTTTCATGATGTTTCCAAACAGGCAGGTATCCTGATCGAAGGCTATGGTCACGCAGCAAATATTGTTGATATAAACCGCGACGGTTGGAAGGATATTTATGTAACCAATGATTTTTTACCGGATAATATACTGTACATCAATAATCACGACGGAACGTTTACCGATAAGTCAAAAGAATACTTTAAGCACACATCCTCAAGCGCAATGGGGATGGATATCGAAGACATCAACAACGACGGTTTAGCCGACGTATTTGAGTTGGATATGAATCCGCCCGATAACTATCGGAAGAAAATGTTTATGAGCCCTAATAATTACCAGGTATTTCAAAATTTTGACCGGTATGGGCATCAATATCAATACCCGCGTAATACGCTACAGGTAAACCAGGGGCCAAGGGTTGGGCAGAATGATTCGATCGGCGCCCCGGCTTTTAGCGAGGTGGCGTTTATGGCCAATGTGTCTCAAACCGATTGGAGTTGGGGACCTTTGCTAACTGATTTTGACAATGATGGTTATCGCGATCTGATCATTACTAACGGGTATCCCCGTGATGTAACAGATCATGACTTTATGAATTTCAGGGCGCAATCTTATTTTATCGCAAGTAAAAAGCAGATTCTGGACCAGATACCTATAATCAAGATACCCAACTTCGCCTTCAAAAATAATGGCAAGCTGCAATTTGATGACGTAACCGCAAACTGGGGTTTTACGACACCAACCTTTTCAAATGGAGCCGTATACGTGGATTTGGATAATGATGGCGCTATGGATGTAGTCATTAATAATATCGATGATGAGGCCATGATATACCGGAATACTACGCGGGATAAAGACCCCGGCAATAGCCATTATCTAAATATTAAATTCAAGGGTGGGCAATATAACCGGGATGGGATAGGTGCATGGGCCGATATTTATTATGATCATGGTAAACACCAGGTTTATGAAAACACCCCATTCAGGGGTTATTTATCAACGATACAAAATATCGCACATTTTGGTTTAGGTAAAACCGCTACGCTTGATTCTGTGGTGATACGCTGGCAGAATTCAAAAAAACAGACACTTAAGAACGTGAAGGTTGACCAGGTATTGAAGGTTGACATAAAAGACGCCGGGGACGGATATAGTTTTCAGCAGCCCGAATTAGACAAAGCTTCGCTTTTTAAAGAAGTAACCAGGATGCTCGGCGTCAACTATAAAAACCAGGATGCTGATTTTGTTGATTTCAATATTCAAAAGTTGTTGCCGCACAAATTATCTGAATACTCACCGGGTTTAGCCGTGGGCGATGTGGACGGCAACGGACTGGAGGATATAATAGTTGGTGGAACGTCGGTATATCCTTCACAAGTGTTCCTGCAACAAGCCGATGGTAAGTTTATCCAGCGTAATTTACTAGGGCCAGGGCAAAACAACCCCAGTGATAATTTTAAAGATGAGGGCCTGATCTTATTCGATGCAAACGGCGATGGTAAACTGGACTTATATGTAGCCAGTGGTGGCTATGCCAATCAAGCCGGTTCACGTTTTTACCAGGACAGGCTTTACATAAATGACGGTAAAGGGAATTTTAAAGAAGCCGTTGACGCATTGCCCAAAAACCTGACAAGCAAACTATGTGTGCGTGCAGTTGATTACAATAAAGATGGGAAACTTGACCTTTTTGTGTCTGGAAGGGTTGACCCATGGAATTACCCCAAACCGGTATCAAGCTTTATTTTACGCAACGATAGTAAAGACGGGCATGTGAAATTTACAGACGTAACGGCTTCGGTTGCTAAAGACCTTGACAAAATAGGTTTGGTTTGCGATGCAGTATTCAGCGATTTTGATAATGACGGCTGGCCCGACCTGGTAATGGCGGGTGAATGGATGCCGGTAACATTTTTAAGAAATGATCACGGCGTATTTAAAAATGTAACGGCTAATACGGGTATCTCCGGTAAGCTGGGATGGTGGAACACAATTGTCGCGGGCGATTTTGAACATAACGGTAATATTGATTACATCGTTGGCAATACCGGGCTAAATACTTTCTTTAAGGCCACCGACCAATATCCAACATACATTACGGCCAAAGACTTTGACAATAATGGAAGTTATGATGCTTTCCCTTCGGTATTCCTGAAAGACCAGGATGGTACAATGAAAGAGTTCCCGGCACAGGTAAGGGACGATATTGTGAAACAGATGATAGGTATGCGGACCAAATTCCAGAATTACAAATCATTTGCTACTGCGACGATGGATGAGGTTATTACGCCAGAAATGCGCCAGGGGGCATTACGCCTCAAGGCAAATATGTTGCAGTCAGTTTATTTGCGGAACGACGGGCATGGTAAATTTACAATGATCCCGTTGCCAATGGAGGCACAAATGTCGGAACTGTGCGGAATGAGTGTAGATGACTTTGACGGCGATGGAAACCTGGATGTAATAATTAATGGTAATGATTACGGTACGGAGTTAACTACCGGCCGATATGATGCTTTTAATGGCCTTATGCTGAAAGGGGATGGTAAAGGAGGCTTTACGCCGCAAACTATTTTGCAAAGTGGTATTTATATCCCGGGAAATGGAAAGGCCCTGGTAAAAGTAATGGGCGCAAACGGCAGATATTTGTTAGCAGCGAGCCAGAATAGGGATGTTATGAAAATATTTGAACTTAAAGGAAGCTCACACCCTGTTGCATTACAGCCAATGGATGCGTATGCTATTATAAAATACAAAGACGGTAAAGTTACCAGGCAGGAATTTTATTATGGTGATTCTTTCTTGTCACAGTCGGGAAGGTTTATTAATATTGAAAGCACAATGGCATCGGTATCTGTAACCGACAGCTATGGACATACCAGGAATATACCTATTAATTAATTTATTGAGATGAAGCCCTTTAAAGTATTTGTGATACTGCTATTAGCCGGTCTGTTTAGCTCTTGTAAACACACCGGGTCATTACCACCCGATGCCGATATATTGCATGCTAACGAGGATGAATTGACGCATGTAATTATATACGACGTTTTTTCGCCCCCTGTAGCCAGTCGCATTTACGCTTATGCTAACCTGGCGAGCTATGAAGCTATGAAATTTACGAACCCGACATACAACTCCATAACTGCGCAACTGAAAGGGTTTGGAAAAATGCCGGAACCTGAGCAAGGTAAAACTTACAATTACACCCTGGCTGCTACTAAAGCTTTTTTCACGGTAGCACATAAAGTTACTTTTTCAATAGACACCCTGAAAAGGTATGAAGATAGGGTGTACGGCTTGTACAAAAATGCCCTGGATGATTCTACTTACGCCCGCTCCATTGCGCTTGGCGAAAAGATAGGTAAAGCGGTGCTCAAAAGGGCCTCGGTTGATGATTACCCGCAAACCCGCGGCAAACCGAAGTACCTGGGTACAAATACGCCCGGTAAATGGAGGCCGACACCGCCGGACTATATGGATGGGGTAGAATTTTGCTGGGGCGATATGCATACGTTGGTGATCGATTCGTCGACGATATTTATGCCGCCGCCGCCGCCGGCTTATAGCGATGACACTTCCAGTGTTTTCTTTCAGCAGGCAAAAGCAGTATACCAAAAAAACAAACATCTGACTACCGAGGAAAAAACGATTGCTACTTATTGGGATGATAATCCATTTGTAGTAGTTCATAACGGGCACATGATGTTTGCAGATAAGAAAATAACTCCTGGCGGCCATTGGATAGGTATTACAACTATCGCGTGTAAACAAACTAATGCTGATGCTGCAAAGACGGCGCAAGCTTATGCTCTAACTTCAATAGCGCTATACGAAACATTTATCACATGCTGGGAAGTGAAGTACAAATACGCTTATGTGCGCCCGGTATCAGTGATAAATGAAAAGATAGATCATGACTGGCTTCCATTATTACAAACACCACCTTTTCCGGAATATACGGCAGGTCATAGCACCATCAGCGCTGCCTCAGCTACGGTGATGACACATGAGTTTGGAGACCACTTCGCTTTTTATGACACTAGTGACAAGAAATATATAGGCCTGCAACGCGATTTCAAATCATTTATCCAGGCCTCAGACGAAGAAGCGATGAGCAGATTTTATGGCGGGATACATTACCTGAACAGTTCGCAGGTAGGAGCCAAACAAGGGCACCAGGTTGGCGAACTCATCTGGCAAAGACTAAAATTGACGAAATAAAATCCAACACAATATTTATAAACTATGAGATTACCTAAAACCAGGATTTATACATTCTATCTGTTATTTTTTGTGTTCCTGCTTTCGGGAAGCGTGTTGCTCAATAGCTGTAAACACAACAGCAATAATTTCGAGCCCACCGGCGATACTGTTGCTGATGGTGAAAAAATGGTTCAAAAATATTGTACCAGTTGCCATAAACTCGTGCCCGCCGATGCACTAACAAGCGATGTGTGGAAGTTTCACACCCTGCCATCAATGTCGCATTATATGGGCCTTTCAACATATGGGCCTGATTATTTTAAAGAACATCCGGACAGTTCGGGAATATCCCTTGGCGAATGGCAGGCTATTGTTAATTATTATAAAAAACTGGCCCCGGTTGCGCTCAAAGTTACTCCCCCGCCTGCCCCTTTAACGGATGATTGGGCCGGATTTACCCTGAAGAAGCCGCAGGCCGGTAAGGTTACGGCATTTACCACAATGGTGGCAGTTAACCCTTCAACACATAAACTGTATAGCAGTGATGGTTTGACAGGAGAATTAACTGAATGGAATAGTAATTTACAGGGACACAAAGTAACAACAATGCCGGGTCCGGTGGTGAGTGCAAGCTTTATAAAGGATGAAAAAGGCGTAACCCAGGGCATTTTTTCCGCTATTGGTCAACTGCAGCCTGTGGATTTCCCTAATGGTAAAGTAATGCAGGTAGACCTCGACGCTAAAGGCAAGGTTACACCGTCACTTATAGCATCTGACCTGGCAAGGCCGGTACAAACTATTTCGGCAGATTTTAATAAGGATGGCCTGGCGGATTGGGTAATTTGCGGCGAAGGCTTTAAAAGCGGCGGGGTTTACCTTTTAACTCAAAATAAAGATCATAGCTACAACCAAAGTAACATAGCCAACCGGTCAGGAGCCGTGCAGGCAGTAGCCGGAGATTTTAATAATGACGGGTGGCAGGATGTTATGGTGCTTTTTGGAAGCGGCGACGAGGGCCTATGGTTGTTTCTAAATAACCATAAAGGCGGATTCACTTCAAAAAATCTATTACGGTTTCCGCCGGTGTATGGATCGAGCAGTTTTCAGCTTGCTGATTTAAATCATGACGGTAAACTGGATCTGATTTATACCTGCGGTTACAATTTCTTCGATTCCCGCATATTAAAGCCTTATCACGGGTTATATATTTTCACTAATGAGGGTGGCTGGAAATTTAAGCAAAGCTATTTTTATCCCATCAATGGTTGTACAAAAGCTATTGCAGCTGATTTTGACGGCGACGGGGACCTCGACATAGCTACAAGTGCCTACTTTGCCGATATGAAGGGCAACCCGGCGGAAAGCTTTATTTATTTTGAGCAGGATAAACCTTTGAGTTTTAAACCACATGCTATACCGGTAAGCAAATATGGCCGCTGGATGAATATGGATGTCGGCGATGTCAACAATGATGGGACACCGGATATTGTATTGGGTAACTATGCGAAGGGATTTATGTTCCAGCAGGGGCTAACACCGTTTTGGGCCCCGAATTTGCCATTTATTGTTCTGGAAAATCATATAAAAAAAATAGCCTTAAAGGCATTCTGAAAAAATAACAAAGGAGTTACGGCTGGTACTTATTACTGGTTGTAACTCTTTTTTTTATAGTGCAAAATCAGCAATTCATCTACGTTTACCCACCTTTAATTGTCCTAAAAAACAATGCTCAAAGAAATAGGCCACCTATTTCAAAATAGTATAATAAAAAGGTAAATTAGTACAATTTGCACTTAGCCATTGTTAAGTAGTTTTACAAATCGAATTGTACTAATGAAAAGACTTTTACAAGCTTCAACTTTTCTGCTCCTCATCAATTTTTTTCTTAGCGCTAATGTCTTCGCTCAAAAAGGAGTAATTAAACAGGTTAAACTAATTAACTTTGATTTGCAGTCATCGGCACTTGTTAAGGATGCGGGTGCTGACATCTCTTCACCGGCTTATCACTCTGCCGTTTATTGGATGCCGGTGAAGGTGCCTTCTACTGTGCTTACTGGCCTGGTAGCCAATCATATTTATCCTGACCCATACCAGGGTTTGAATAATATGCTGATACCTGATGCCTCGGACCAGTTCAACAAAGAATATAATCTTGAGCAGTACAGCCATCTGCCCAACAATCCTAACCCATGGAAGAAACCCTACTGGTACCGCACCACTTTTAAAGTGTCTGATGCAGATAAGGGGCGTCGTTTTCAACTGATATTTAAGGGAATAAACTACCGCGCCGCAGTATGGGTTAACGGCAAACAAATAGCCGATTCGACCCAGATGGCAGGGATGTTTGCGGAGTATAGCCTTGATGTAAGTAAGGCAATTATTGCAGGGAAAGAAAATGCGCTTGCGGTTGAGATATATCCTTTGGATTATGCGGGATACCCGGCGAAAGAGCAGTTACAAGCTTTGGGGCCATTTTATGAAAACGGGGGGCCGACGGGTGATATTGGGAAAAATGTGACCATGCTTTGTTCTGTAGGATGGGATTGGATTCCGCCTGTGCGCGACAGGAATATGGGTATATGGCAGCCGGTATATTTGCGTACTACTGGGGCAGTTACTATCGGGAAACCAAAATTAGTTACCGAACTTCCCAACTTGCCAGATACATCCACCGCAAAGTTGTCATTAAAGTTATCATTGAGTAACAATACGAACGAATCCAAAAAAGGGAAGCTTACCGTATCCATCAAACCGGAAAACTTTACAGGGGCAGCTATTCAATTTTCAAAAGCAGCAGATGTGGCTGCTAATTCAACTTCTGATGTCGAATGGAATTCTGCTGATATAAGCCAGCTGGTAATCCACCAGCCCCATTTATGGTGGCCCAATAATTATGGTAAAGCGAACTTGTATAGAATAAGGTTGCAATATACCAACGAAGCCGGTGGAGCTATGGATGATACCTCATTCGTGTTTGGTATACGCACGGCAACTTCAAATACTACTAAGGTAAACGGCTTTGTCCGACGCGATTTTTATGTAAACGGTAAACGTGTTCACTTAAATGGCGGCGCATGGGTACCTGATATGATGGTGAACCGCGATTCGGCCCGATATGATTACGAGATGCACTTATGCCGTAATGCCAATGTGAACCTGGTGCGGATATGGGGTGGGGGTGTAACGCCTCCGGATGCTTTCTGGAATGCCGCCGATAAGTATGGAATGATGGTATGGTCGGACTTTTGGGTAACAGGTGATACGCAGGGCGAATTTAAAGGCTCGCCGGATTGGCCGCTCGAGGGCAATGTATTTGTGAAGAATGTGGTGAGCACTATTTACCGTATTCGCAATCACCCGAGCCTGCTGGTTTGGACAGGTGGTAACGAGGGGCATGCGCGAAAAGAATTATATGACGCTATGCGCGACAATATCATCGCGTTAGATGGTACCAGGCCATTTATACCGAGTTCATCAGGTTTTGCCAAGTTGCCGGCGGGGTGGAAAGGATCATATCCTGATGATATGCCTTCGGGCGTTTATAGCGGAGGTCCATATGCCTGGAAGGATCCGAAAGTATATTACAAGCTGGCCGATGCCGGTCGCGATTGGGTATTTAAAGATGAAACGGGCATTCCGTCGCAACCGCCTTATACGACATTGGCGCGTACGGTGCAGAATTTAGTTTGGGATACCAAATTGCCGTTCCCGCTTAATAACACCTGGGGATATCATGATGCAGCAACCGGCGCGGCGCAGTACGATAAGTATTATCTCGAAATGGTAATGAGGTACGACACGGCTGCTTCCATGGTGAATTTTTCAGATAAGATGCAGCTGATGAACTATGTGGGTTACCAGGGCATATTTGAAGCAGCCGGTCATAAATTGAACGAAACTGGCGGTGTAATGCTATGGAAACTAAATGCAGCTTTGCCGAGCGTGGTTTGGCAGATATACGACTGGTATCTTGAGCCAAATGCCGGCTATTACGCCATGCAAAATGCTGTTGAGCCGTTACATATACAATTTAACCAGGATGATTCCACAGCGGCTATAATTAACCGCAGGCATCATGGAACAGGTAATCTTACAGCCGACGTTGCGATTTATAACAGCAAAAGCGAATTACTCAAATCTATACATACGGAACATATTAAATTGGATTCGGCAGGCGCAGTCGAAGCAGTTCCATTGAAAGATGCGTTGAGCGGTATTAAAGAAATGGTTTTTGTGGTGCTCAATCTTAAAAATGCAGCGGGCAAAGTTGTCTCGCATAACGTTTATTGGCTTTCACGACGTAATGATTTCAGGGCCTTGAATAAGATGCCGGGCACTAAACTTGAAACCAAAGTATTGAGCAGTGAGAAAGGGAAAGGCGAAGATAAGTGGACGCTGCAAATCACCAATAGTTCGGATAAAGTAGCCTTTTTCGTTCGTCCGCAATTGATGAATAATGGCGATGAAGTAATGCCAAGCTACTGGACAAATAGTTACTTTACGCTTGCGCCGCATGAGCATGTTACGGTATCGGTAACGGCACCTGTTGCTAAATTAGGCACTGGATCGCCAACTATAGTGGTTGAAGGATGGAACGTAGAAAAGAAAACTATTAAATTATAAGCGAATACAAAATAGCACCCTAATAATCACTTCTATATAGCAAGGGCCCTGACTTATCGGGGCTTTTGTGTTTACTTTGACGCAGGTTCCCAATAATTTCCCGAAAGGGTGATCATATCGATCAGTTTGATGCTGTTATCGTAATAGTCATAGTCCTTTAGCTTGAAATTGACCAGGTAATCCCAAACGGCATTGAGCCATTGCTGGTTCTTTTTATCCACCATTGCCGATACTGCAAACGGGCCGATGAAACTAAGCGCCTCAAAATACCTCCCTTTGATATCGTTTCCCTGCAAAGTGTATCCTGCTGAAATATTATCAGCCACACCTTTTGTTGTTTGGCGTATCCAGTGGTTTATTTTATCGTTTATTGCTTTAGCTCGCGGGTCGCCTGTTATCAAATAATCTGTCGCTATGCGCCAGGGCACACGGCAGGCATTGTAGTTATATGCGCCGTCATATTTTGACTCCAGGAAATGTGCTTTCGCCGGGATGGCTTTCTTGTTGATATTTTGTATGAAATCAGGTATCAACCCGGCATTTTCGCTGTAGGTGCGCTCCATGTAACTGAACAATTTGTAATTATTATCAACTACTTTTCCCCAGCGCTTATCTCTGGTTGCTTTTTCAAATACTTTGAAATGGTCGGGCATAAAATCGGATGCACGCATGTCAAAATAATCCTTGCTATCATGTTCAACTGCATCGCTTAGTATAACCGAGAAAGTTTTTGGATTGATTTCATAAGTCATGATAGTGCCTATCATATCACGCGCCTCTTCTAAATAGTTAATAGCACCATTGCTTCCCCATTGCTTGTCAGCAAGTAACAGGGAATACGCGATGTCCATATCGCCGTCGGTAGCGGAACTTGGGTCGAGGTTCTTACAGTTTTTACCCTGCGCCCAGGACATCAGGTATTGATGGTTGTTGCGATGCGCTTTATAATAATTGAAAAGCCCGTCAAAAGTGTTTTTAGCCGATGGATCGGCGCCGGCCATGAGCACAGTGATCATCATACCATAACCCTGCCCTTCGGATACACATCGTTTGTTGCCCTTTCGTTCGAACCAAACAAAATACTCGCCCGGCTTGCAGCCGGTTTTGATATAGCGCTTTTGCCATTGCTGGTAGAAATTGAGTGTTAAGCCGTCAAGTTGTTGCTGCGAGATATGATCGGGCTTGATAGAGCCTTTAACATAGCTGGCGTGTTGGGGAAAAGGGTTGGAAACTTGTTGAGCATAAGATGAAATGTCAAAAGAAAGTAAAACAATAAATAGTACTTTTAGTCGGCGGTTCATACAGGCATTTGGAATTATAATACCAAAGTACATTTTTTAAAGTATAAAGGGCGGTTTGCAACGTATCGCTGGATTAAGGTGATGGTGATTGGAAATTGATTGCACCGGCTGCTTTGCTTTCGTAACAGCTATAATACTTATGCGTCAGTTTTTCTTATGCGATATAATTATACTTTTGTTGTGTCAAAAATACACATCTATGTTTAATACACCTTTAAAATACTATATAGCTGGTTTTTTGAGTGTTTTTTGTTTGATTAACGCTCGCGGACAGCAAAAGGTGCTTACGATGAAGGATGCGGAACAGGCCGCGCAGACGAACTATGCCTCAATTAAGGCGAAAATGAATCAGCTGAATGCTTCCAAAGCCTTCCTGACCGAAACCAAAAACGAATACCTGCCCGACCTAACCTTTTCGGGCCAGCAGGATTATGGTACGGTGAACAGCCAGTTTGGGCCGTCCTATGGTTATAAAGGTTTAAGTGCTTCATCATCGGGCCCTGCGCTGGCAAACCAAAACTGGAATGCCGGTTTTGGCGCTCTTTATCTCGCGAATGTGAACTGGGATTTCTTTGCCTTTGGGCGCTCGGTTGAAAAAGTGAAAGTGCAAAAGACAGTGGTATCGCGCGATGAAACGGATTTGGCGCAGGAGCAGTTCCAGCACCAGGTTCGCGTGGCTGCGGCTTACCTCGACCTGCTGGCCGCACAACAATTAGCCAAAGCGCAGGAGGATAACCTTAACCGCACCATAGATCTCCAAAAGGTAGTGGTTGCCCGGGTTAAGAACGGGTTGAACCCGGGAGTAGATTCATCACAGGCCAATGCTGAAGTTTCCAACGCGCGTATCGCTTTGTCGAACGCGCAACAGACCGTACTCGACCAAAGCAATCAATTGACGATATACCTCGGACTGCCGCATCAAACTTTCCTGCTCGACAGTGTATTTGTGAGCAAAGCTCCGGCCAATGTTGATCCGCAATCGTCGCTAAACCTTGATAATCATCCATTATTGCAATATTACCGCAACCGCATCGGCGTAAGCGACGAGCAGTCTAAATACCTGAATACATTTAACTATCCAACATTCACCTTATTCGGGGTTTACCAGGGTAGGGGTTCGGGATTTGGGACGGGCTACGCACTTGATCAAAGCGCTTACACTTCAGGCTATGGATCGGGCGTAGAACCAACACGCTTTAATTACTTGTTAGGTATTGGCGTCACCTGGGATTTTACCAATTTGTTCAGGGTGAGTAATACAGTGAAGGCGCAAAAATTCACGACAGAACAATATCGTAACGAATATGAGCTGGTGAGTCAGCAACTGCATAACCAGGCCTCATTGGCAGAAACAAGAATAGCCACGGCATTAAAAAACTACCACGAAGTGCCTATAGAGGTGAAGGCGGCTTCGGATGCTTATCTGCAGAAATATACTTTATATAAAAACGGGCTGGCGAATATTGTAGACCTGACGCAGGCCCTGTACACGCTAAACCGTGCCGAGGTGGATAAAGACATTGCGTATAACAATTTATGGCAGGCGCTTTTGTATAAATCGGCGTCGATAGGCGATTTCAGCATTTTTATAAATAATTTTTAATCAAAATATAACACAATTACATGGGATTGATCAAAGGAGCACTGCGAAGGCCAATTACCGTACTGGTGATAGTTGCGGGCCTGTTCTTTTTCGGTATAAATGCAGTGCGCAGCATTAAGATCGATATCTTCCCAGATCTGAACCTGCCGGTTATCTATATATCGCACCCTTATGGCGGTTTTACACCCAACCAGATGGAAGCTTACTTTGGAAAACAATATGTGAACCTGCTTTTGTATGTATCGGGCGTAAAGAGCATCGAAACACGTAATATTTCGGGCCTTACCCTGATGAAACTCACTTTTTACCAGGGTACCAATATGGCACAGGCCGCGGCGGAGGTGACGGCGTACACCAACAGGGCGCAGGCCATATTCCCGCCGGGTTCGCAACCGCCGTTTATCCTGCGTTTTGATGCATCAACCTTGCCTGTGGGCCAGTTGGTATTATCCAGTCCCACAAGGTCGAACAATGAGCTTTTGGACTTGGCAGGCGTTTATGTGCGCGCCAATTTTACTCAAATACCGGGCCTTGTATCACCGGCGCCATTTGGGGGAAACGTGCGTACCGTTGTGATCAAAGCCGATCCGGAATTGCTACGTGCACACAATCTTACGCCCGATCAACTGGTTGCGGCCATGCGCGACAACAACCAGAATACGCCCGCCGGCAACGTGCGTATCGGTGACTATAATTACCTGACGCCGTCAAACACAACGATCAAGACGATCAAAGAGTTCGGCGATATACCATTGATCAAAAATGGCGTGCAGACGGTGTTTATGCGTGATGTAGCCTCCGTTGAAGATGGGGCAGATATTACGGCCGGTTATGCGTTGGTGAATGGTAAACGGTCTGTTTACCTGCCCATTACAAAATCTGCCGATGCTTCGACATGGGAAGTGGTTCAAAATCTGAAGAAGGCTATACCCAGTTTCCAGGCCCAATTACCCGAGGATGTTAAGCTGTCTTATGTGTTTGATCAATCGGTATATGTGATCAATTCTGTAAAAAGTTTGGCTGAAGAGGGAACAATAGGCGCTATTTTAACGGGTTTAATGGTGTTGCTGTTTTTGGGTGACCGGCGCGGCGCGTTTATCGTAATATTAACCATTCCTACCTGTATCATTTCGGGCATATTTTTCTTATCGCTGTTTCATCAAACCATCAATATCATGACGCTGAGCGGCCTTTCGCTCGCTATAGGTATTTTGGTGGATGAGTCGACAGTAACTATCGAGAATATACACCAGCATTTTGATATGGGTAAACCCAAGGCATTGGCCATATGGGACGCGTGTAAAGAGATCGCTTTTCCGAAATTGCTCATCCTGTTTTGTATCCTGGCGGTATTTGCGCCTGCATTTACCATGACGGGCATTCCGGGGGCGTTATTCCTGCCTTTGTCATTGGCTATCGGTTTCTCGATGATCACTTCATACCTGTTATCGCAAACTTTTGTGCCTGTAATGGCTAACTGGGTGATGAAGAACAACCACGAAGACAAAAGCCACAAAGATGGCTTTGCACTGGAAGACGAAGGCGAGCCTTGGGAGCAAAAAGAGCTTGCTATTAAGAAAGCGACCGAGGGGCATGGCGGTAAACTGACCCGTTTCGATAAGTTCAGGCAACGTTTCCTGGCATTAATTGATCTCATGATGCCTTCCCGGCGTTTATGGGTGTGTTTTTATGTGGTGACCGCATTAGGATTTGCATTTATCATGTTCACTATCATAGGCAGGGATGTTTTGCCGAAAGTTAATTCGGGGATATTCCAGGTTCGGCTACGTGCCCCAGACGGGACAAGGCTTGAACGGACTGAACTGATTACGCTTGACGCGATCCATCAATTAGAAAAAATAGTTGGCAGGGATAATATCCAGATCACGTCAGCTATGGTAGGACAGCACCCGGGGCAGTTTTCCACCAGTCCGATCTATCTTTTTATGGCCGGTCCGCAAGAATCGGTTTTACAGGTAAATTTGCGTGAAGGGTTTAAAGTTGACCTGGATGATTTAAAAGAGCGTTTACGCGCGGCTATTCATAAGTCACAACCATCGGTGAAGCTGTCATTTGAGCCGATCGAATTGACCGACAAGATATTAAGCCAGGGGTCGCCGACGCCTATCGAAGTTGCTATCATGAGTAAAAACAAGCAACAAAATGTGATCTATGCCTATAAAATGATGGAGAAGCTAAAAAAAGTAAGTTACCTCCGTGATATACAGATAGGCCAATCGTTCAGGTATCCCTCAATTGATATTAATATTGACCGGGTACGTGCCGCGCAGCTTGGCTTAAGTATGAGCGATGTATCGCGCTCACTTATAGCATCTACATCGTCGTCGCGGTTTACCGAGAAAAATGTGTGGCTCGATGAAAAAACAGGGCTAAGTTATAGCGTACAGGTTCTAATTCCGGAATACCAGATGGCCAGCATCAATGATATCAAAGAGATTCCCCTGGCGCCCAACCAATCGCGGCCAATACTGAATGATGTGGCTGATATTAAGCAAGATACAACTTTTGGCGAAGATGATAATATCGGGCAATTACCTATGCTTACGGTAACGGCTAACCTGAATAAGATGGACCTGGGTACCGCTACTACCGACGTTGATAAGGCCATCGCAGCTATGGGCAAACTTCCGCGTGGACTGAAAATACAAACACGCGGTATCAGTACTACGCTGACAGATACACTTGACAGCCTGCAAACAGGGCTCGAGGTGGCGATCATTGTTATCTTCCTGATGCTTGCAGCAAACTTCCAATCGTTTAAAATGTCCTTTGTTGTATTGGCAACTGTTCCGGCGGTACTCGCAGGGTCGTTGCTGCTGGTTAAAATTACCGGCGCGACACTTAATTTGCAGTCGTATATGGGGATGATCATGTCGGTCGGTGTATCCATATCGAATGCGGTTTTGCTGATAACCAACGCAGAGGAGCTACGCAAGCATAATGGCGATGCCCTAAAATCGGCTCGTGAAGCCGTGGCATTACGCCTGCGCCCCATATTAATGACCAGTTTGGCAATGATAGTAGGTATGATACCGATGGCGTCGGGCCTGGGCGAGGGCGGCGACCAAACCGCACCACTGGGCAGGGCGGTTATTGGCGGACTAATGGCATCGACATTTGCCGCTCTGCTGATACTGCCCTTAGTTTTTGCCTGGGTACAAGGCAAAGCATCAACTGAATCCGTTTCCTTAGATCCTGAAGATATAGAAAGTAAATTTTATGTTCCAGCACATCATCATGAACATCCCAAAAAATAAATACATTATAGCGTTGGCTTTTTCGGCGGCTATCGGGCTATCTGCCTGTTCCGATAAAAAGGAAAAAGAGGAGATATCTCAAACCGAGAAACAGGAAGATGCTGTACAGACGCCATCGGTAGACCTGGTGCCTATCGAAAAGGGTAAGCTCAATGCTTCTATCGCTGTTCCGGGGGAACTAATCCCTTACCAGGAAGTGGATGTGTATGCCAAAATAACCAGTTATGTAAAAAAGCTTAATGTTGACATAGGCTCTGTAGTACATGCCGGCGAACTGCTGGCTACTTTGGAGGCACCGGAAATCAATTCGCAACTGGCATCGGCGCAATCGCGCATCAAGCAACAGGAAGCTATTTATTACGCCAGCAAGGCAACTTATGACCGGTTGCTTAACACCAGTAAAACACCAGGTACCGTTTCGCAAAATGACCTGGAACAGGCAGAGGCTAAACAAAACTCAGACCTGGCCAATGTAGAAGCTGCCAAATCGGACTATAAAGGGGTGGCTGCTAACCTGGACTATTTGCAAATCAGGGCGCCGTTTGACGGAGTGGTAAGTGCGCGTAATGTTAACCAGGGTGCTTATGTGGGGCCAGCAGGTAAAGGATCGGATTTGCCCTTATTTGTGATACAGGACCAAAAAAGAATGCGTTTGGTTATTTCGGTTCCGGAAGCTTATACGGGTGGCTTGAGCAACAAGGATGTGGTAACATTTTCTGTCAAATCGATACCAGGCAAAAAATTTACAGCACAGGTTAAACGCCTGGCAGGCGCTTTAGACCAGAAGTTAAGAGCCGAGCGGCTTGAAATGGATGTATATAATAAAAATAAAGAGTTGTTACCAGGTATGTATGCTGATGTTTCGGTGCCGGTTCCGTCCCGCGACAGCGCATTTATCGTGTCTAAGACGTCCGTTGTGACCTCAACCGAAAAGGTTTTTGTGATCAGGGTAACTAATCACCATGCCGAATGGGTTAATGTGAAAAAAGGCCTCCTGGCAAATGATAAGATGGAGGTTTATGGTGACCTGAAAGCCGGTGATAAATTGGTAAAATTAGCCAGTGACGAGATTAGGGATGGAGCGGAAGTGAAGGACCGTTAATCAGTGATTAGAGATTAGTGACTAGTGATTAGTAAATCAGTGAAATCAAAAACTAATCGGTGTAATCATTTATTGTATTCTTTTAATCAAATCTGCAGCCATCGCATCCACGCTCGCACCGCTGTTGGAGAGCACCACAACAGCCATGTTTTTCTCGGTATTATAGGCCAAAAAAGAGCTGCAGCCGTAAGTGCCGCCGTTGTGAAAATAGTATTCAACATTGTTTACCACGATGATGTGCCAGGCCAGGCCAAGTTTGAGGTCTTTTTGGGTAAAAGTAACTTTGTGCGTTAGTTGAAACGCTTTAGACAGTTTGCTGTCATTAGGAACCATATTGGCTTTGGCATAGGTGAGCAGGTTATTTACAGTCGATTTGAGTGCACCGCATGGTGCTAGCGCGTCAAAGTTCCAGGCGGCGGTTTCTTTACCGGCTTCGTTATAAACTTTTACAAATCGTTGGTTTTGTGCCGTGCTAAGGTTTTGTGCCGTGCTTTTCATACCTAATGGCTGGCAGATAATTTGTTCTACCATTTGTTCGAAGGGTTTTCCGCTTACCTTTTCTAAAATGGTTCCCAGTAAACCCACAGCTAAATTGGAGTAGGCATAGGTTTCACCCGGTTTGCTGTTTAGTTTACACGTTTTCAAATATGCAAACAGGTCCGGCTTTTTGTAATCCTTGTATGGATCTTGAGAATTACTGGAATGGTTATCGAAATTATCGGGCAAACGGGGCAGGCCCGAGGTGTGGTTGCTCAGCATTTCTAAGGTAATTCCCTGCAATTGCTTGTTGGCGACGACTGAATCCGGCAGGTATTTTGTGATCGGGTCAGTTAATTTCACTTTCCCGTCATTCACATAGTAAGCCAGTAGTGTAGATGTGAAAGTTTTTGTGATAGAGCCAATTTCGAACAAACTGTTTGCATCCGGGAGCTTGTTGTTACCCCGTGCTGTTTCGCCATAGTTGTAGGTGGTTATTACACCATTTCTTAATATCCCAATGCTTAGGCCAACTGTATTGGTTTTCTGAATATAAGTCCGGGCAGCCGAATCAACCTTTTTATCGGTCAGGGTCCGCATCAGGTTGGTTGTGGCAACAGCCCCGGGTTTATTGGCAATATCTTCTTTAAAGGGTTGGAAAAGGAATAGCTCCAATTTGTCTTTATCGTCAAGACTCATCAGCATTTGTAAGGTAACCGCGTCAAATATCAATTTGTAGGTGCTTACTTTATTGTTTACAAAGCTGGTAAATGACGACTCTTTAATCGTACCAATCGGGAAAAGCTGTGTTTCGGCGACATGCTGGAAAGTTTCCTTACTTAACGCCTGCCTGAATTTTTCGCCTGCCAGGGAATATAAGGAATCATACTGCTTGGCGTTGAAATATTTTTTGACCAATACGAATACCGAGTCGTTTTTGCGCCCTTGTACGCTTTGGGCAGAAGTCGTAAACGATACGGCTAAGCAAAAAAGAATAATGAATGATGCTCTCATAAATTAACCCTAAGGTAGAATTTACATTGAGATAAATTAATGACCGTGATCAGTTTATTTGGATAATACTATTGCGTCTGTCCGGCAAGCAAATACAGCACAGCCATGCGTATCGCTACACCATTTTCCACCTGGTCGAGTATGATGGATTGCTTGCTATCAGCTACATCGCTGGTGATTTCCACGCCGCGGTTGATGGGGCCGGGGTGCATGATGGTAATCTCTTTATCCAGCGAGTCGAGTATTTGCTTATTCAAGCCATAGAGCATGCTGTATTCCCGTAATGATGGGAAGTATTTGATATCCTGGCGCTCCAGTTGTATGCGCAGCATATTGGCTACGTCGCACCAGTTGAGCGCCTTAAGCAGGTTGTGTTCAACTTTTACACCCAGCGCGCCAATGTATTTTGGTATCAGGGTTGTTGGCCCGCAAACCATTACTTCGGCGCCCAGTTGTTTGAGGCAAAGAATATTCGAAAGCGCTACCCTCGAGTGAAGTATATCGCCGACAATGGCTACTTTTTTGCCCGCCACATCACCATATTTTTCGCGTATAGAGAAAGCGTCCAGTAAGGCTTGTGTTGGATGTTCATGGGCGCCGTCACCTGCGTTCACTATCTGGGCCTTTACATGTTTTGAAAGGAATATACCCGCCCCGGCATAAGGATGGCGCATTACCACCATATCCACTTTCATTGCCAGGATGTTGTTTACGGTGTCTATTAATGTTTCGCCTTTGCTTACCGAAGAGGAAGAGGCTGCGAAGTTCACTACATCAGCCGAAAGGCGCTTTTCTGCCAATTCGAATGAAAGGCGCGTACGGGTTGAGTTCTCAAAGAAAATATTGGCTATGGTTACATCACGCAGGGAAGGTACTTTTTTGATGGGACGGTTTAAAACGGATTTGAATTCGTCAGCAGTTTCGAAGATAAGTTCAATGTCCTTGCGATTCAGATCTTTAATTCCCAATAAGTGCCTCGTACTTAATTCTGCCATATTCTCCTTTTATTTTGCTTCTGATACTAACAATATCTTGTCTTCCCCATCGGTGTCTTTCCAGCTTACAATTACCTTTTGTGATGCGATGGAATCTACTTCAATACCCACATAATCCGCCTGTACAGGCAAATGGCGCGAATATCGCCTGTCGACCAGCACCAGCAGTTCTACTTTTTCGGGTCGCCCAAAATAAAGCATTCCGTCCATGGCAGCGCGTATGGTGCGGCCCGTCCACAATACATCGTCTATCAATATTACTTTTTTACCTTCTATAATAAAATCGATGCGTGTTTGATTGGGTACAAGCTGTTTTTCGCCCCGGCGAAAATCGTCCCGGTAAAAAGTGACGTCCATATCTCCCTGTAAAATGGTCTTGCCGGGCAATATTTTTCGCAATTCTTCAGCAACACGCCTGGCTAAATAAATGCCACGTGGCTGTGTGCCTATCAATACTGTATTGGTAAAGTCATCGTGATTTTCGATTAACTGGCGACATAAACGCTGTATGGTTATCTGGAACTTTGGACCGTCGAGCAGCGTGAGGTTTTGCATCGTGGGGTGGATTTGGGCAAAGGTAATAATTTTAGTGGTTAGTTAAATAGTGATTATAGATTAGTTGGTAAGTGTATTATTAAAACACAGTTTTAGTTTATTGCCAGCCACTTTAACTTTTCCCTGAGAGTTCTTCGAGCACTTTTACGGCTTTTTCAGCATCTTTTTGGTCCACAAAAATATGATCGTGATAATATGCCGCGACTACATTGCAGCCAATTAAATGTGCCGCCAGGGCGGTAGAAAATGCTGCGGTAAATCCTACTCCGGCTAATGAGGAATGCACTGTTAATGTTATCCATGCAGCGACGTAAGTATAAGGCAGGTGTAAATGGTCGGCAATTTCTTTTTTTATTATTATAGTTATTGCTTCGTCTTCCCTGAACAATCCAATAATTTCAGACAGTTCAATGCCTTTCAACCCGGCGATCGTACAAAAAACATATTCGCCTGGGTTCAACTTTGGGCTCATGTTTTTTAATTATGCGGGAATATTCTTTTCTCCGGGCATATAAGCGTTATCTTGTTTACTATTCTCCTTTTAGATTATAGACGCCTGTTTCTAAATAAATCTTCCAAAGTTTTAGATTTTCAATGGTTATCGGAAAATTTATTTCAGGATTATCCCAATCAAAAATAACTTCGGAAACAACTTCGTCATTATCGGCGTCCCATATAAAATATTCAGAGAAAGCTAACGCGAATGATATAGTTGTTAGATGAGTTGTTTTTAAATTTCCTGTTAGTGTATCATTACAAAGTTTAAGTAAATGGTCTCTCGTAATTATATATTCACCTTCTTCTTTTATTTGGTCAATATGCACTGAAATTACATCATGGGAAGTTTTGACCTCGCTGCCTTCAACATCCATATAAAGAATGTCGGTAGATATAAGGCCATCAAAATAATCCCGTAAAGTTTCCTCTTTCATCGATCTTAAATTTAGGAATTTAAATCGTACAAAAAAGCCCCGTGCTTTGCAACACAAGGCTTAAAGGATTTAATTTATTAAGTTTATTATGCTTCTTCTTTCGGCTCAGCTTTCTTAGCAACAGGTGCAGCCTTGCGGGCTTTGCTTTCAGCGCCTTCTAACTGTTCTTTCAGCTGTGCTAATACGCTCAAATCGCCTAAAGTTGATTTCTCAACCGAGTCTTTCACCTTCTTAACCGCGTTTACAGTAGCTTTCACTTCTTTCTTGCGGCTTTCGTTTTCCTGGGCCTTAACCTCGTTACGAGCTTCTTCCCAAATACGTGAGTGCGAAATAACGATACGTTTGTTTTCCTTGTTAAACTCAATGATCTTGAAGTCAGCAGCTTCTTCAGCCTTAAGGCTCTTGCCGTCTTCTTTCACTGTATGTTTAATAGGAGCGAAACCTTCAACGCCATAAGGCAGGGCAACAACAGCACCTTTATCAGTTACTTTCAATACGGTACCTTCATGTATCGAATCGATAGTGAAGATAGTTTCGAAAGTATCCCAAGGGTTTTCTTCCAGTTGTTTGTGGCCCAGGCTCAGTTTGCGGTTCTCGATATCCAGTTCCAGTACAACCACGTCTAACTTCTCACCAACTTTAGTGAATTCGTTAGGATGATTTACTTTCTTAGACCATGAAAGGTCGGAGATGTGGATCAGGCCGTCAATACCATCTTCCAGTTCAACAAACACACCAAAGTTGGTCATGTTTTTAACTGCAGCGATGTGCTTGGTGCCGATAGCGTATTTCTCGCCGGCATTTTGCCATGGGTCAGGAGTTAATTGTTTAACACCTAACGACATTTTGCGCTCGTCGCGATCCAGTGTCAATACCTGTGCTTCAATTTCGTCGCCAACTTTCAGGAATTCCTGTGGGTTGCGCAGGTTTTGTGACCACGACATCTCTGATACGTGGATCAAACCTTCAACACCCGGGATGATTTCTAAGAATGCGCCGTAATCGGCAACGGTTACTACGCGGCCTTTAACTTTAGATCCAATAATGATAGCAGGATCAAGCGATTGCCAAGGATGCGGGGTTAATTGTTTTAAACCAAGGGCGATACGTTTTTTCTCGTCATCAAAGTCAAGCACAACCACATTGATCTTCTGATCTAATGATAATACTTCTCTCGGATGCTCGATACGGCCCCATGATATATCGGTAATGTGCAGTAAGCCGTCAACGCCACCCAAGTCGATGAATACACCAAAGTCGGTAATGTTTTTAACGGTACCTTCCAATACCTGGCCTTTTTCAAGTTTGGCCACAATTTCAGTTTTTTGGTTTTCCAAATCGTCTTCGATCAGCACTTTGTGCGATACCACTACGTTTTTAAACTCGTGGTTGATCTTAACAACTTTGAATTCCATTGTTTTGCCCACATAAACGTCATAATCCCTGATAGGTTTAATGTCGATCTGTGAACCTGGTAAAAAGGCTTCAACGCCCATTATGTCAACAATCAAACCACCTTTAGTTCTGCTCTTCACAAAACCGGTGATAATTTCGTCATTATCCAATGCACTGTTAATACGTTCCCATGATTTTTGAGTTTTCGCACGTTTGCGCGAAAGTACCAACTGTCCGTTAGCATCTTCCTGCGATTCAACAAAAACATCCACCTCGTCGCCGATTTTAAGATCAGGCGTATCACGGAACTCAGAAACGGATACCAAACCATCAGATTTAAAACCGATGTTTAATACCACATCTTTACTGTTGATATTTACAACGATACCGCTGATGATTTCGCCTTTGTTGATAGAACTGAAAGTTCCGTCATACAATTTTTCGAGTTTTTCACGGTCAGCGTCGCTGTAATTACCGAATTTTTTTTCGTCAGCATCCCAATCGAAATCTGCGTTTGGTGCTGTAACTTTTGATTTGATCTCTTCGATCGACAATGAATCAGCCTCTGATTCAATGGTTTCTTTTTCCTCGGGTGCAATAACTACGTCGAGTTCAGCTTCCTTAGCTTTTAATTCTTTTTCTGCTTCTTGTTTTTTTGCCAAAATAAATTTTCTCCTTTTCCCAATTATGCAATTGGGATTGCAAAGGTACGGATATATTTTTAGTTCAAAAAAATAATTTTGGTCTTAAATATTGATTTTTAAGGCTTTTTGTAGTGGAATTTGTGATTATTCACTTATTGTTGGTTTTTTTTATGGCGTTCATGAGAACGCTACGCTTAGTTTCACCGATTGGTAATCTGGATTACACCGATTGTGCTCAAAGTTTTACTGCAATCTCATCAAAAATGGCCATGAAATCCGGATACATATTGTCGCGGTACGCGGCCAACACTGTTGTCATTTTTTCCTCATGCCGGGGTGTGAAGGGATCGTCCCAAATCCTCATACAGACGCGCTTTAGTGCATATGATATTTGACTGGTGTCAGCATAGGTTTCGAGGTATCGATTGCTTTTGAATTTCTCAAAGAACCTAAAGAATCTATCAGCATCCTGTAATCCGGATAAGTTTAAAAATCCCTTGATTTTATCGTGGCTACACCCAGCGAGGTGGCTATAGAAATCGTCTACCGATATTTTACCTGTGGTGATTAAAAGGTTATCGAGGATAAGCTCGAGTGCGATGTGCCCGAGGAAGAAGGGTTTTACAGGGGAGCCGTCGACGGCGGGCGTTAATAGTTTTCGTAATTCACTGGAACGGGTGATGAAAAAATTGGACGAATGAAAATATCGGTCAACCAGCAAATGTTTTTTCCAACCAGCGATCAGGTCGCTTATCGCCGGGTCGCTGTGCTGTAGTTTTTCGGGGTGGATGAGAATAGTTTTATCCGCATTTTTTAAAAGATCGGGCAATACCGTACCTAAAGTATGGTAACAGTTCGTAGTGTCCCGGTCGAAATAGTAATGCGACAAAAAATTCATAAAGGCTCACTTCCAGCGGAAATTTGTTTACTCAAGGTAGGCAAATTATTTGATTACAGTTTAAAGGCTGTGTAAAAAATGGATTTTCCACTATTCTTATATCTTTGCAGCTTTATAATTTTAATACTTGATAATGAGTTTTGTTGAAGAATTGCGCTGGCGCGGCATGCTGCATGATATAATGCCCGGAACCGAGGAGCTATTAAACAAAGGGATGGTTTCAGGTTATATAGGGTTTGACCCTACTGCGGATTCCCTGCACGTTGGCAGCCTGGCGCAGATCATGACACTGATCCATTTTCAAAGAGCAGGACATAAGCCGTTTGCTTTGGTGGGTGGCGCGACCGGCATGGTTGGTGATCCATCCGGTAAATCGGCTGAGCGCAATTTATTGTCGGAAGATGTGCTGCAGCATAACCTGAACGGCATACAAAAACAACTGGAGAAATTCCTGGATTTTGACTGTGGCACCAATAGTGCGCAGATGGTTAATAATTATGATTGGTTTAAGGATTATACATTCCTCAATTTTATTCGTGATGTGGGTAAGCATATCACGGTAAACTATATGATGGCTAAGGATTCGGTGAAAAACCGCATCAGCGGCGATACCGGTATGTCATTTACTGAGTTTACTTACCAGTTGGTTCAGGGATACGATTTTTATTATTTGTGGAAGCATAATAATTGTGCTTTGCAAATGGGCGGCTCAGATCAGTGGGGGAATATTGTAACCGGTACCGAACTGATACGTCGTAAGGATGCGGGCGAAGCTTATGCTTTGACTACGCAGCTCATTAAAAAATCGGACGGTACTAAATTCGGTAAAACCGAAGGCGGTAATATCTGGCTTGATCCGGCAAAAACGTCGCCATACAAGTTTTACCAGTTTTGGTTGAATACCAGTGACGAAGATGCAAAGGCATATATCAGGATATTTACTTTGTTTAATAAGGAAACCATAGAGGCATTGGAGACTGAGCACGCTGTGGCGCCGCACCAGCGTGCTTTACAGAAGGCGCTGGCAATGGATATTACTATTCGTGCGCATGGTGAAGATGAATACCGAAAAGCTATCCAATCGTCTGAGTTTTTGTTTGGAAATACTGGTATTGAGTTTTTGAATGAATTAAGCGGGGATGAGGTGCTGAGTATTTTCGAGGGTGTCCCAAATTTTAGGATACCATTAGTTGAATTAAAAGCAGGGATTAATATTACTGATTTGCTAGCTGCAAATACATCGGTTTTTCCGTCCAAAGGTGAGGCTAAGAAAATGATACAGGGCGGCGGAGTTGCAATTAATAAGTCAAAAGTGGATTCGCCGGATGATATTTATGGTGCCGCCAATCTCATCGGTGGTAAATTCATCGTGGCTCAAAAAGGGAAGAAGAATTATTTTTTAATTGTTGCTGAATAATTTTGAAATCCGACAAAATGTATTTATTTTTGGATTAATGTCCGAAAAAGAGAAACGTAAATTAAATTTTTACGTTAATGAGCCAATGGCCCTTTATGTAACTAAAAACAGCGGAAGCTTAGTCAATAACTTGTTTGGCAGTAACAGTAAACAAGTTTCTGCGCTGAGTGATTTTGATATGCTTCAGCTTACCCGTAACGGTTTGCCAAAGCGTTTGCTTTTGTCATTAGCTAAAAGGATATCTCTTACTATACAGGAGTTTGCTGATATTATGCATATTTCTGAGCGTACTTTACAACGTTATGATGATGATGCTATCATTAAAACTGAGTATGCTGAAAAAGCCGTTGAGCTCGCCCGCCTGTACACCCGCGGTGAGGAGGTTTTTGGCTCATTGGATAAATTCAAAACCTGGATGAAAACGCCACTCCATGTTTTCAAAGGAGAGACACCGGTTTCTCTTTTAGATAGTTCGGTAGGTTTTGATATGGTTTTCAAGGAGTTGGGCCGTATTGAGCACGGTATTTTTGCCTGATGTTACTTTACCGCATTACGAGTGTCAAATATGCTGATGACCTTAGCGGTAACGGAGCGCGTTTATATGGAGGACGCTGGAACAGCGAGGGTAAGCCGATGGTTTATTTGGCATCTTCTCGTTCGCTTGCGGTATTGGAATCTTTGGCTCACGTAGTTGCAACGAATATTCCGAATGAATTCGTTCTGCTAACCATTGATGCCCCTGACGATTTTTTAGCGATACCTGAAAATGTCCTTCCGGATAATTGGAACGAGTACCCCGAACAGTATATTTTAAAACAGATCGGGAACTCATTTTTGCAGCGGAACGAACACCTGCTATTAAAGGTGCCATCGGCTCTTGTGCCGGAAGAGTTCAATTATCTGCTGAATCCGTTACATCCCAAAGCAGGGAAGGTGAGAATCGTTAAGAAGGCTCCATTTAACTTTGACGATAGACTTTTATAAGTCGCTCAGTAATTCCAGCTTTTTAGCGTTATATTCCTCCTGCGAAATTAGCCCATGGTCAAATAAAGTCCTCAACTTTTTGAGTTTTTCGGTTAGCTCATCTGGTTTTGCTTCTTCACGAACCGCCGCTGCTACAAGCGGTGTAGTTATAACCGGCTCAGGTTCTACAGATGCAGCGTGAGCATCAAAATTAAAAGAACCTGATTCCGCACGCTTTTCTTCCAGTTCGCGTTGGCGGCGCGCTTCACGTTCCTCTTCCTTGCGCTCCTGTGCGTATTGGTATAGTTTGCGTGCTTGGACTTTCGGCAGGTAATCCACACCCATTTCGGCCTGGTTAGTTGTTTTTACAAAAAACACAGCGCCTATTATTTCTTCCTTGATCGAAACATCAACGATGTCTTTCCAAACAAAATCAATGAATTTGATGGATAGCCCAAGGTTTGCAGGTGTGAAAAACAACACCCTTTTATTAGTTAAGGCTACACAATCCGGTAAAATATTTACCAGGGGTTTTTTCTGCGTAGCAATGTAAATTATTTCTTCGCCCGTGGTTAACAGGTCAACTAATCTTGTATATACTTTTTCGACCGCTTTTGCGTCTTGTTGATCGCTCAAAAATTTGTCCATTATAATATCATTGGTATTGATGTGAACGCAAAAATAGTAATAATGTGTTAGTTGTAAATTAAGTTTTATGCGATGAGCAAATTGCATCCGCGTATGTCGGAGTTGTCAAAACGGCCCAGTACTTCGAATGAGCCATTGCCGTAGATTCTACCCAGGTCCTGTGTGGCGATGAAAGAGCATGAGTTAATATTGGCCAGATCAATTACATTAATGCCGCCAGTTTGATTGATTCCAAGTTCTGTCATCGGGTCATTGGTGTCTCTTGTAATAATCTTCATCCATGGTGGGTAATTGAATATCCCATCGCCTTTTGAGTAAGCCTGTGAAAGCAACTCTGTCATACCATATTCGGAATGGATTGATTTTACGCCAAATCCTTTGCATAAGGTTTGATGCAATTCCTGGCGTATTATTTCTTTTCGACGACCCTTCATACCGCCGGTTTCCATTACGATCAGTTCCGGAAAATCTAATTGATAATGTTCCACAAAGTCCAGCAAAGCGAAGGTGACGCCGATAAGCATGGTAGGTGTGCCGGCTTTTCGTAGTTTTTTTAGCTGTTGAAGCAATTCTTCGTGATTATACAGGTAGAAGCCACTGTCAGGATTTTTTGATTGCCTTACCATATCTTCGGCCATGTATATCAATGATGAACCTTCGCGTTCCAAATAGGATGGGAGCAGGGCCAATATGCAGTAACTTTTGATATTACCGTAAAATAGCTCAAATGCCCTGCGGAAACTCTCCTCATACCAGCTTACATCGGTTACCGGGTGTTTACTGTTTATCATTCCCGTAGTGCCAGAACTTGTGAATGTTGCTTGCACTGTATCAGTATTAGTTACAACATCATGCGATTTAAAAAAACTAATAGGAAGGAAAGGGATGTCTTTTATGCTTGTTACAGAAAGAGGATCAATACAAAGATTGGTGATGAATTCCCTGTAAATGGCACAGTTTTGAGCCTGGTGTCGAAAAACCTCCAAGGCCGTATCAGCAAATTGTTGCTCATCTTTAATCAAGAATACCTGTGCCTTATCCGGTTTATCCATTGCGCAAATATAGGGCGAATGTGCGAATATGCAGATATGCAAATGAGCAAGTTCTGGGTTTCATTATGGAATGAATACCCCGAAATTTGTATATCAAAATATAAAGATCATGAACAATTTTAAGATTGTGCCCTTATCAAGGGAATACGCGCAACAAATCCAAGAAAGCAGGCGTGATGATTTTGGCCATGAAGTTATTGAGCAAATTGCAACCGGTTCCGGCCCATGCCGGGTATCATTGCGCCCGTTTGTAAAGGGTGTTGATAGCCGTCTGTTATTCACTCATAGCCCTTTTGAAATTGATAATCCATTTAACCAACCCGGGCCGATATTTATAAACGCTGAAGACCTGGAAGAGTACAAAGATATTTATCGCTTCCCACCCGAAATAAAGGCTAACAAAAAAAGCTTCCCGTTATCACTTATTGGATACAATAAAGAGCAAATGATGGTATTTACTCAATTAGTGGGCGATGCGGATGTTGATGAAATGATAAATGAAGTATTTGACCAAAATCCCATTGTAGAATATTTGCATGCCCGTAATGCCGAAGCCTGTTGTTATATCTGTAAGATAGCGCGATTGTAATTGAACGGGAATTATTTTTTTAACGATTTCTTAAATAAAGCCCCCGACAACGCCGACATTCCGCCAACGAGGCCTCCTATGAATGCGGTTACAAGCAGCAGTAATATCCAGTTGGGTAACTGGAATAATTTAGCAACGCGGTCGGCTAGTATGTTGTCGTTAGGTATGCTTTTTAGCAAGGCTAATATTGTCCATGCTAAAAAAACAGCAGCGAAGCCTGACAAAAATGATATACCCGGCTTTTTGTTCATAAAAAATGCAGTCGAAAACGCTATTAGCGCTATTATCCACCATGGTAAAAAATAACTGCTCAAAAAGGAAAGAATTAGTATGATGAGGAATAACATTTTACTTGCTGCTTAGGGTGAGGGTTGATTTGATCCGGTTCGATTTTTCATCCGGCGATTGCAAGAATAGTAATTCATTTAATTTACCATTCTTCCAGGTCTCAAACATGTCTTCGTAATAGTAGCTTCCCGGGTTGCCTGATTCACCGCCCGGGAAAACGCCAAAGCCTTTTACCTTTGGTCCCATTTGCACCACCATGCGCCATGAGGGACCATTGCCACCTTTTAAAGCATTGATCACTGCGCCAGACCCACCGGCTGAAAAATGGCCTGTGCCAAAACCAGGCAGGTTAGCCAGGTGACTGATATGCGTATCCTTTACATCACCCCATTGCCATTTTGGGCCAGGTTTGCCATGTTCCTTTTCCAATTGGTTGACAGATTCTTTAAACGATCGTATCACGATATCGGCGCAATTTTCTTTTGCAGGGGTGCTGGCAATATCGAACCACTTAGAGTTGGGCTCGGTTAACAATAGCTTTTCTGTCCTGTCAAATGTGGGTTCAGTAAGTTCAATATCATCCCTGTCAAATTCATCCCATAACAAATCGTAAAAACGCAACCACCAGGCATTAAAAATGCTGGCACCTTCTGAATTAGCAGCAAAGTGTTTGTCCCATTTGGTTACTATCTGCAATGCTTCCGCCTGGGTTTTATCAAGTTTTGAAGCATCAATATATTTAAGCATCGCTGGCAAAACATCATGCGCCCGCATACTGTAATCATCCATCTGTAGCAATCGCAAACTATCTGCCGTCGCATGTTTCATAGCTGCGAGCAAATCATTTGTTCGTTTACCCCTGTCATACAATTCAAATTTCCAATTGATGTAATAAGGATAAGCGGTGTCTGTGGGTGCTTGATTGGCCGAGCTTACAAATCCCCGTGGCGGATTTTTCACCGTCGGATTTTGGTCATAAGGTATCCAACCCTGCCAGTCATTGGCGGGGTCGCTGCCATCCATAACAAATTTGCCCTGGTCCCTGAATTTAAGCGGCAGCTTACCATTAGGAGTAATGGCAATATCCTTTTCCTTATCAGCAAAAATGAAATTCTGTGCAGGTGCCGTAAAATAGGTGAGTGCCATGCGGTAATCATCATAGTTTTTGCCACGGTTCAACAAGTAAAAAGTCATAAACTCATCCGACTCATCATGTGCTATCCAGCGCAAGGCGTCGCCTACAGGAATATTATCTCGATTCTTTGGCTTTTGGGATGCATTATCATACACAACCGGGCCATGATGGGTATAGATAACGGTATCAAAAACTGGCTTTTCGCCCCGAATATTTATGATTTCAACCCGCTTTTTAACCTTATTCCAACGGTTATTATACCAGTATTCGTTTTTGCTGTTATCCTTAAAGTTAATTTGATACCAGTCCAGCACATCGGCGTCTACATTGGTTACACCCCAGCTTATATTTTGATTATAACCAATTACTACGCATGGAGCGCCCGGTAGTGTAACGCCGTAAACACTTACTGTTGGAGACGACATCTGCATTTGATACCAAATAGACGGAAAAGTAAGATTCAGGTGTGGGTCGTTAGCCAGGATAGGATAGCCACTGGCCGTTTTACTACCTGCTATGGCCATATTATTACTGCCAATGCCTGGTACCCTTTCTTTTGGCTTATTATCTGTCATTTGCGCAATAAAACCGGCAGATGGCTTGGGAATCGGGAAAGGTTTGAAGTTCCATTTGGTGCCGACAGGGATAATGGGGTCCTCATGAAATGCATAATCAGGAAAAAGGTCGTTGACGGTTTTTGCGCCAAAAACTTTTAGGTTGTTGGTCATCGCAAACTGGTCAGAGCCTCCCGCAAGAGTCTCAGACATCAATTTTAATAGGTAGGCGCAATTGATAGGCTTCCAATCTTCAGGAGCATAATCCAGTAACTTGAATTCAACCGGATAATCCTTTTTGCTCAAATGGTGAATATAGCTGTTTACGCCATCAGTGTAGGCTTCAATTACAGCTTTCATTACAGGATCTTTCATCATCCCTTTAACAGTGTTTTCGGCACCGTAAGTCATACCCATACGCCGGTGGTAGCGGTCAATGTCCAATGCTTTTGGCCCGGCTATTTCGGCAAGCCTGCCTGCAGCACTACGGGTTTGTATATCCATCTGCCATAGCCGGTCACATGCAGTAACATACCCTTGCGCGTAATAAAGGTCATGGTCATTGGTCGCAAAAATATGTGGTATTCTGTGTTCGTCGTAACGGATGATCACCTTGTCCTGCAAGCCATCCAACCGCAGGTTTTCTTCGGAAGAGACATTTTTGCTCTCCGCATTTTGCCAAAAACCTGTAGCAGGATTAAGGAATTTACCTATCGGCGGAATATCGCCAAATTTGGTTTGGAGTGCCCAGATAACCAATAAAGTAACAAGGGTTGAAGCGAAAGCTAAGATTTTCATCAGGCTGTATTGGCACCGACAAGATAATCAAAACGAAATTAAGTTAAAGACAAAAAAGTGTAATCCTTTTAGGATCACAATTTTTGAATTTTATGGGACGGAGGTTTTTATTCTCCTGTAAAATGCTGTATTATTATTTGCGACGAATCACCAATTTAAACCTGTGGCTGCCAAATGAAGCTGTGTCAGCCGTGATAACATTAAAGTTGTATTTCGAGTATGTGCGGTATTGCAAGGAGTCTTGTCTGTAATTATCAATTAGCCAGATATCATACATATCAGGTATGTTCTTGATGTTTTTCATATCCAGTGAATAAATACCATCGTTCCGTGCATAAATTTTAAGGCCTACTTTCAGCCCCCGGTTTGTTAGAGCAGTCGAATTAATGGCCAAAGGAACTCCGTCGCTTGATAAACTTGATAAGCTTACCACGCCAAATCCCTGCAACGTCGGGGCATCTTCACCGGCCACATAAGCCGTACTTGCAGACGGATCAAACGCGATAAGGATATTATCAGAATTGATAGCGTCTTTTGTTAACTGGAGCCTAAGGTAGCCTTTTACGTTGTTACCAACAGTATCTATACCTGCGGCACTGGTGCCCTGGGTGGAAATTGACGATACAGCTCCCTTAGTTTGAGCCACCGGAGTAGACTGAGCAGTAGGCTCAACCCCGTTTTTCTTACATGCAGCAATCAATATGCAGAAAGATAATAATAAAGCACCTATTCTTAGTTTCATAACTATATCTACTAAACAGATGCTTATACGGGAACATTTGAAATGGGTTCACTTTATTTATTAACAATAAATAATACTGATATATAATATGTTGATTAGGCTTTTTCGTCCTTTAAGCAGGCCAGTTATTTTTGAACTCAGAAGGATTCGTCCCCACAATCTTATTGAAAAGCTTATTAAAATAGGATAAGCTCTCAAAACCGACTGCGTAGCAGGTTTCGGTTACATTTTTATCCTGCATCAACAGGTTTTTTGCCAGGTCAATACGGTACTGGTTTACAAAATCAGTAAATGTCATATTAGTTTGTCTTTTAAAGTAGCGACAAAATGCGGGGGTAGTGAGGTGTACCTTATCGGCTACTACATTAACATCCGGCTTACGGTTATAGTTGGCATCTATATACTCATAAATAGCACCCATGCGGATTTTATCCTTTAGGAAGAATTGCAAACTAAGGTGGCCGTCATTCAGGATATGATATTCATCTGAGCTGGCCAGGAACTGAAAAATATCCATTAGTTCTATCAGTTGGTTAAAGGAAGGCAAATGATGTAAGGCTTTTAGCCTTGGGGCTACTACAGCTTTTGTGTTGCCATAGAAGGCAATACCAGATGCCGACCTTTTAAATAATCGGTTAATGGACGAAAATTCAGGCGAAGTGGTTATGGCTGCACCCATAAAGTTTTCCCGTAATTGCACCACTACCTGGTGGTAGTCGCTGCGAAGACGGTAATCAAAATTCAGATGAGGTAGGTTACCGCCTATAAAAACCAGGTCGCTTTGGGTATACCCGGAAATATGTGAACCCACATGCCTGATGCCCGCATCCGCTTCTACATATACTAACTCGAATTCAGGGTGATAATGCCATAAAAAAGTGTTCCGCAACCGCGGTGAGAATAATTTAAATGACTTGCCAGGCTCAAAATCGACTTTCTCTAATTGTATCTCGTTCATCTTTATTGTCTTATTGTTGAATATAAATATATTAAATAAGTCAATACAGAGCAAATACTGGTCATTACAAAGGATAAACCTGGCAGGCCGGCAACTTACCTTTGATTTGAAATCAATTATAGTTATGAAGACTGAAAATCAAACAATGGGTACAATGGCCATGACAATGAGCCCTGACAATGCCCACAAAGAGATACCCGGAAATCCATCAACAGCTAAATCGAGCCAACTCAAATTAAATGACCGCAGTAATGCCGAGCCATTGCGTGTTTTGAGCGAGGAAGACTGGAAGTTTTGGATTGAAAACGGGTATGTAGTAGTAAAAAATGCCGTTCCGAGAGAACAAGCCAAAAGAACGGCTGATTACCTGTGGGAGTATGAAGGCAAAGACCCAAACGATATAGAAAGCTGGTACAAAAGGCCCAATGCCGAAATGCAAATGAAGGAGCTGAACAATACCGGTATGGTGGAAATATATAATCACCAGTATTTGTGGGATAATCGGCAATATCCAAGGGTTCACCAAGCTTTCGCCGATGTGTGGGGCACCGAAAAACTATGGGCGACCATTGACCGGGCGAACCTGAACTTTCCGCTGCGGCCTGGGTTTGAATATAAAGGATTTATTCATTGGGATTACGACCCCGAGACTAAACCACAGAATGTGCAGGGTGTGCTGGCCCTTGCCGATCAAACGGATGAGAATATGGGTGGTTTCCAATGTGTGCCCGAACTATATCGTGTTTATGATGCCTGGAAATTGATGCAACCGGCGGACCGTGACCATTACAAACCTGATACCACGGGTTTTGAAATTGTGAAAGTAAAACTGGAAGCGGGCGACTTATTGATATTCAATAGCCTTGAACCGCATGGCATAAGACCAAATACAAGTAAAGACAAAGTTAGGATAGCCCAATATATCGCCATGATGCCGGCGCAGGAAGACAATGAAGAACTGAGGCAATGGCGCATCAATAGCTGGCAGAGCAGGGAAGCTATGCAGGGTTATGCTTTTCCTGGCGACCCGCTGGAACGTGAAAAGAAAAACCCGGTGGCTGAGCTGTCGCCACTGGGAAGAAAGCTATTGGGTTTGGACAGGTGGTAGCTGATTTTTGCAGAGACGCTATTCATGGCGTTTCTGCAAACTAGTTCCCGTGGAAACTTAATCGGTTGCCGTCCGGATCTGTTACTGCTGCGAATTTGCCCCACGGCGTTACGTCTACTTTTCCAACGGCAATGCCTTTGGAGGTTAGCTCTTCAATTTCCTTATTTAAGTCGTCAGTTTTGACGACAAAGCCATTTACACTGCCTGCGGGCATGTTGGGGAACCAGGTCACCAACGTAATAGAAACCGCTTCCTGTCCCGGAAACGCAAGTTGTACCCATTTTTGTCCATTTTCAAATGGTGCTTCTATCAATAATGTGAAGCCCAGCTTTAAATAAAATTGTTTTGCTGCTTCCTGGTCAGTAACAGGGATGGAAATGATCGATATCGATTTCAAGTTATATATTATGTGAGTTGTGTGTTAAAAAACTTTATTTCTAAGCAGGCGTAACTATTGATGCTTATTAGTGTTATTAATTCAGATGATGTACAGCATTCCGCATATTACACATCTTTACTTCCACTAAAATACCAATCATGAAATTTATTTACTATCTGCTGAGTACTGTAGTACTATTAGGCTTCAGTGCGTCATCTTACGCTCAAAAATATAAATCGCCGGCCGATACCGGAAAATTAAACTTAGAATACGTTAAAGTGCAAAATGATATTGCCGACCTTACCTCTAAATTAAGTGCTGCGCAAAATGATCTGCCCGGTTACCAAACCAAAGCCGTTAATGCCGGTAATTCTGCACAGACCGCGGCGGCTTTAAGTGATACAAGCGCTACAAAAGCAAGGAGCGGTAATTTGCAAGATTCAAAAGATGCAAAAAAGAACGCCGATGATGCCTACAGTAAGGCAAAAGATGCCAGGACAGCTAATAACAACGTAGGCAAGCAAAGTGAAAAAATAAGAAAGCTTACCGCTGACTTAAAGGAAAAACGCCAGCGCCTAAAAGACCTGGACGTAATGCGCGCCGATATTAATGCGCAGATACCAGCGAAAGTAAATTAATTAATACAACCTTAAGGCATTGGCACAATGTCGTTAAGTTAAGGAATAATAGCGGCAATGAACGCGCTCCGTTGACTCACCCGGTCGTAGCTCAGCCGCTCGACCGCCCTCTCTTTCGCTACGCGATAAAGAGGGCAAAAAAGATAAGAATCTCTTAACTTAATGACATTGGGCATTGGCATGACGGATAGAAATTATCCGTTGTGCCATTTTTGTTTTAGCCTATTTTTAATACGATAGTAGGTGAGTCTATTTGCCTTTAAAATGCTAATTTAGCTGTATAAAATGGAAGGGACCGAACCTGTCAATCCCGAGGCACAAGTGAACTTGTTGTTGAAAACATTACTTTACCTGGATGTATCAACCTACAGGGTGGTTGCGGCGTTGCCAAGTTTGTCTGATCTTAATGTTGATTACCACATAAGAACCTTTAGCACAGCGATAATTACATTAATTGAATTTACAATAGTTCGATTGCTTTTTCCGGGGCTAATCGAACAATATTGGAAATGGGCTTTTGCAATTCCGTTTATCATTCATGGTTTGCTTAGCATGATATTTAAAAAGTACATTAAAATGATGTCATCTAATTATAACTGCTATTATAGTAGTTGGCTTTTTTACATGTTTTTTATGTTTTTAGCAGTTGGTCTTGTGGGCTTTTGGATGATTTTTAACGATCTTATCGGCAAGTAAAAAGGGTAAAAACCAAATCAATTAATCTTTGCTATCAAACATTTTCAATTTAGCCGACAATCTTAAAAATACAGCCTTCCAGGTTTTCATTAACCGTAATTTGACACGATAAGCGGCTTTGATCGTTGCTATTCGGTACAGTATCCAGCATATCCAGCTCAATATCGTGTGGGGAGCGTAATTGTTCGGCGCCTTCAAGTACCTGTACCATGCAGGTGGCGCAAAGCGCCATCCCTCCGCAGGTTGCCATTATATCATATTCAGATGCTTTCAACACCTCCATTAAATTCAGGCTGATACCTTCTGGTATCGAAATTGGCGCGCGTTTGCCATCACGGCCTTCAACTATAAAATTGATCATTGCTGCAATTCGGTTATACCATAAACGGTGGTGTATTTAAAGGTGAGCCTTTGATCGGGATATACATATTTGAAAGCGCTTTGTGCCATTAGTGCCGCTTCGTGAAATCCGCAAAGTATCAGCTTAAGTTTACCCGGATAGGTGTTAATATCGCCGATGGCATATATCCCTTCAATATTGGTACGGTAATCGGTAGTGTTTACTTCGATGGCCGATTTGTCGATATTAAGTCCCCAGTTTTCTATTGGCCCTAATTTAGGACTCAGGCCAAACAGCGGTACAAAATGTTCTGCGTTTATAATGGTCTGGCCTTCCGGGCCGACCAATGTAAGCGCTTCCAAATGCCCGGCGCCATCCAGCGACACAACCCTTGTTTTCAAGTGCAGATCGATCTTGCCGATCTTTGCCAGTTCAAAAACTTTTTCGGCTGCATCAGGCGCACCCCGAAAAGTATCGCCACGGTGTACCAAAGTCACTCGTTCAGCAATATCCACCAAAAAAATGGTCCAGTCCAGTGCCGAATCGCCGCCACCAGCCAATACTACATGCTGCCCCCTGAACTGCTCGGGGTATTTTACAGCATAGGTAACGCCTTTGCCCTCAAATTCGGATAGGCGGTCAACCTCTGGCTTGCGGGGTTCAAAACACCCCAGGCCGCCTGCTATAACTACAACTTTACAAGTAATTTCTGTTCCGTCGCTGGTGCGGATCAGCCATGTGCTGTTAGCCAACTTTTCGAGCGTTTCAACACGTTCGCCCAACGTAAATCCCGGATGGAAAGGTGCTATTTGCTCCATTAGGTTATCGGCAAGTTCTTGCGCGTTAATGGCCGGATAGCCGGGTATATCATATATTGGCTTTTGCGGGTATACTTCGGACAGTTGCCCGCCAACCTGTGGCAGGGAGTCGATCAAATGGCAATGCATTTTTAACAGGCCGGCTTCAAAAACGGCAAACAACCCGGCCGGCCCGGCTCCGATGATGCCTATATCTGTGGTTATCATATTATTGTTTTATTAAATTCACAATTCAAGATTTTGGTATATTTTATTTAATATTCTTTTCAGGTCTTCATAGTCGGCCTCGCTTAGTCCTTCCCAGGCCTGCATTCGGATGTCATCAACCTTTGGCGATAGTTCATCCAGTAAAGTCTTGCCGCTCGCAGATAAGTGGACCGTAAAACTGCGCCGGTCAGTTTTGTGGATGATCCTTTCAGTAAAGCCCTTCTTGCAAAGCAGGTCAATAATCCGCGTCAGGGTAGGGGTGTCCTTCCCGGTTATTTCTGCCAGCTCAGTTTGCTTCAGATACTTGTCATTGTCCAGGTTCTTCAGTATCAGCCACTGGTCGACGGTAATATTAAAGTCCCCTGCGGTAAATTTTTGCTGAGCATATTGCTTTACCTTGCGGGCTGTCCGGTCAAGCAGGTACGAATAGCTATCAAATTTTTTAGTTGTCATACTAATAATTAGTATAGCAAATATAGGTATATTTTCATGTGATGCACAGTGAAGTGTGAAAAGATACTTTGGGTTGACAATCCGAATTTCCTCATCCATCACTCACTTATTACCACCCGCTAAAACATTTTCACTTTTTCTTACAGAAAATCAATTTTATATTAAATTTGAAACGCGGGAGCGAGCATTTTTTTGCCGGCCGCCCAGTTATTTTCCTGAAAAAACCTGATATGAAGAAAGTATTGTTTTTAACACTCGGCGGCTTGCTGGCGGTAATGGGTGTTTCGGCTCAAATACCTGCATTAGAGCGCGTAGAGCCCATGTTTTGGTGGACTGGCATGAGTAATCCGAACCTCCAATTGATCGTCCATGGCGACCATATTGCATCACGAAATGTGGTATTAAACTACCCTGGAGTGAAGCTTGTAGCAGTGCATAAAGTCGAAAATCCTAATTACTTATTTGTGGATTTACGCGTTTTTTCTGATGCATCTCCGGGAACGTTCCCGATAAAATTTATTAAAGCAGGCGAAAAGGCTTTAACTTATCAATACGTGTTGAAAAAACGCGACCATTCCGTAGGGCGTGCGCAGGGGGTAACCGATAAGGATTTGATCTACCTTATCATGCCTGATCGCTTTGCCAATGGTGACACAAAAAATGACTCCATTGCCGGCATGCGCGAAACCTCGGTTAACCGCAGCAAAATGTTCAGTCGCCATGGGGGAGACATCCAGGGTATCATGAACCACCTTGATTATTTGAAAGATTTAGGTGTTACTGCCATATGGCTTACCCCGGCTATCGAGAATGACGAACCCAACGCGTCATATCATGGTTATGCGGTTACCGACCACTATAAAATTGACGCCCGTTATGGTACTAACGAGCTATATAAAGAGTTTGTAGAGAAATGCCATAAGATGGGTATGAAAGTAGTGATGGACCTGGTTCATAATCACGCCGGTACTGAAGGCTATACGATAAATGACCTGCCGATGAAAAGCTGGGTACACCAATGGCCAACTTATACCAAATCGAACTTTAAGTATGAAGCTGTAATGGACCCCCATGCTTCGGCCATGGACCGTAAACTGATGCTTGACGGCTGGTTCGACCACCGCATGGCCGACATGAACGAAAGCAACCCCTATGTACAGAATTTTCTAACGCAAAATCACATCTGGTGGGTTGAATACTCGGGAGTGGACGGGTTCAGACTTGATACATATCCTTATAACGACCCCGAATATATGGCTAAATGGGCGGTTGATGTTAACAAAGAATTCCCGCACCTATCAATATATGGCGAGGTCCTAACTAACGATCCGCTTATCTCTGCATACTTTACGCAGGGCAATACCGTAAACCGTGGTTTGGACACCCATTTGCCCGGTATAACTGATGCGGTGATAAAAGAGGGTATTTACGACGCTTTGATGGGCTGGAATGGCGGTGAAGAACGCCTTTATGAATTGCTTTCGCAAGACTTTTTATACCAGGATGTAAACCGCAACGTGGTTTTCCTGGATAATCATGATATGAGTCGTGCCCTATCTATGGTTAAGGAAGATGTAACTAAGTTAAAATCGGCAATGGCAATGTTGTTGACACTGCGTGGTGTACCACAATTATATTACGGCGACGAGATATTGATGAAAAATTATTCGAACCCAGATGGTTTGGTTCGTTCGGATTTCCCGGGCGGCTGGGCAGGCGATAAGGATAATAAGTTTACCGCAGCAGGCAGAACCGATGCCGAAAACGATGCTTTCAACTACATACGTACACTGGCTAATTATCGCAAAAATACACCGGCAATACAAAACGGTAGAATGCTGCAATATATACCGCAGGGCGGTATATATGTTTATTTCAGGTACGATGCGCAGAAGACGGTTATGGTAATATTAAATAGCAAAGACACCGACCAGGATATAAGCACAGACAGGTATAGCCAGGGAATAAACGGTGCTTTAAAAGCCCGGAATGTTATAACAGGTAATACAATCGATTTGCCCAAATTAACAGTGCCGGGAAAAACGGCGTTAGTGCTTGAATTAATACCAAATAATACCCATTAATAAATATATTTTAGTGATTTTTGAGACGGCGGTCTACTGCAGAAATGAATAATATAGAAGCGTGTATTTTTGACCTTGACGGGGTAATTGTTGATACTGCGGTATACCACTACAAGGCGTGGAAAAGATTGGCGAATGAACTGGGTTTTGATTTTACCGAACATGATAACGAGAAGCTGAAAGGTGTGAGCCGGATGGCTTCGCTTGATTTGATATTGGGGTGGGGCCGCATAACCAAAACCGATGCTGAAAAGGAAGAACTGGCCACACGCAAAAACAACTGGTATGTGGATATGATAAGCCATATGACGCCAGGGGAAGTTTTACCGGGCGCAGTTGAGTTCCTTGAAGCTTGCAGAAATGCGGGATTAAAAACTGCATTGGGCTCGGCGAGTAAAAACTCGGTGACGATATTGCAAAAAACAGGTATCGCACACTTGTTTGACGCCGTTATCGACGGAAATAAAGTAAGCAAACCCAAACCCGATCCTGAGGTGTTTTTAAAAGGCGCCGACGAACTGAATACGTTGCCCTTAAACTGTGTGGTTTTTGAAGATGCAATAGCAGGAGTAGAAGCTGCAATTGCAGGAGGGATGAAAGCGGTAGGCATAGGTTCGCCGGATGTGCTGGGCGAGGCCAACCTGGTGGTAAAGGGTTTAAATGAAATGACTATAGAAAAATTGAAAAACATATAAGCAAAACAAACATGTCATTGCGAGACGGTACGACGAAGCAAACTCGTCGGAGACATCGCGAAGAGATTGCCCTCCGCTGGTTAGCGGATTGCAATAACAAATTAAGGAAAATACATGAAGCAATACATACAAGCAGATGAGTGGAAGATTATAGAAGAGGGATTTAACCCTGCATATAATACGATATCCGAAAGCCTTTTTAGCCTGGGAAATGGCCGTATGGGCCAGCGCGCCAATTTTGAAGAAGCCTACAGCGGCGAAACCTTGCCGGGAAATTACGTAGCGGGGGTTTATTACCCGGATAAAACCCGTGTTGGATGGTGGAAAAACGGCTATCCCGAATATTTCGCAAAAGTCATCAATGCGGCAAACTGGATAGGAATTGATATCAGGATCGGCGATGAGCAACTTGACCTGGCAAAATGCGAAGTAACTGGCTTCAGGCGTGAACTAAATATGAAAGAAGGTTTCCTGAAAAGGGCCTTCCACGCAAAAACGGCAAGAGGTATAGAAGTAGAAGTTGAAGCTGTTCGTTTTTGCAGTATTGCCGATGATGAAACGGGTGCAATCAAATACACGCTAACCCCATTAAATTATAGCGGTATCATCACCATTACCCCATTTGTGAATGGTGACGTGGTGAACAAGGATTCAAACTACGACGAGAAATTTTGGGACGAGGTAGAAAAAGAGAGCTGGGACAATGGCGGATATGTACAACTCAGGACTAAAAAGACCGGTTTTGAAGTAGCGACAGGTCAAAAATTTACCTTGGCTCAAAATAACATACTTGTTGATGTTTCACCAAAAAGCATCGAAAAGGACAAATACATCGCATCGGCGATTACTGTACAAGCCATAGCCAACCAGCCGGTAACATTGACTAAATATGCGGCCAACATTTCTTCTCAAAATTACCCTGCGGGCGCATTGGTCGAGGTGCTTAAGAATACCTTGAAAACCATCAGCGAGAAGGGTTTCGAAACGATGCTGACCGAACAGGCCGCCGCATGGGCAGAAAAATGGAAACACAACGATATCATTATCGATGGCGATATTTCAGCGCAACAGGGGATACGTTTCAATATTTTCCAGCTCAATCAAACCTATACCGGCGAGGATGATCGCCTGAATATTGGTCCCAAAGGGTTTACCGGCGAAAAATACGGCGGTTCAACTTATTGGGATACCGAGGCTTATTGCGTACCCTTCTATTTGGCTACTGCCGACCAGAAGGTTACCCGCAACCTATTGCTTTACCGTTATAAACAATTGGGGAAAGCTATCGATAATGCGAAATTGTTAGGCTTTAAAGATGGCGCAGCCTTATATCCAATGGTTACCATGGATGGTACCGAATGCCACAATGAATGGGAAATAACCTTTGAAGAAATTCACCGCAACGGCGCTATCGCGCACGCCATATTTGATTATGTACGATACACTGGCGATGAGAAATATTTAGCCGATTTTGGTCTTGAAGTATTGATTGCCATTGCCCGGTTTTGGTCGCAAAGGGTTAACTGGTCCGACGAAAGACAGCAATATGTAATGCTCGGCGTAACCGGCCCCAATGAGTACGAAAATAACGTCAATAACAATTGGTACACTAATACTATTGCAACCTGGTGTATGCAATATGCCATCGATGTTGCCGAAAAAATAAAGGCCACGGAACCGGAAAAGTACAACGCTTTAGTAAGCAAAATAAACTTCGATAAAGAAAAGGAAACGGCAAAGTTCCGCGACATCATCGAAAAGATGTACTACCCTTATGATGAAAAGCAAGGTGTATTCTTACAGCAGGACGGTTATTTAGATAAAGACCAAACCTTAGTAAAGGATTTGCCAGCAAGCGACCGCCCGCTGAACCAGAAATGGAGTTGGGATAGGATATTACGTTCATGCTACATCAAGCAAGCTGACGTGTTGCAGGGAATATACTTTTTTGAAGATAGATATGACATTGAGACCATACGTCGTAATTATGATTTTTATGAGGCGCGTACGGTGCACGAATCCTCACTTTCCCCGTGTGTGCATGCGGTAATTGCTGCTAAATTGGGTGATGAGGCACGTGCTTATGAGTTTTACCTGCGTACATCGCGCCTTGACCTTGACGATTATAATAATGACACCGAAGACGGCTGCCATATCACGTCAATGGCGGGTACCTGGATGTCGGTAGTAGAGGGATTTGGTGGGATGCGTATTCGCGACGGGAAATTATCGTTCCAGCCGTTCCTTCCCGCACAATGGAATTCGTTTTCGTTCCATATCATTTTCAGGGGGACGCTACTCAATATCAGGGTAGGCAAAGAAGGTGTTCAGATAAAAAACCTTTCAGGTAAAGAAGTTATTGTGTTAATTTACGGCAAAGAACAATTAGTAAAAGGTAACAACGAGTTGCTTGTTGAAGCCTGAAAAACCGTAAAATGGAATCACCGTCAATAGATACTAAACTGATCATATACCAATTATTGCCGCGATTATTCGGGAATACAAAATCGTTGAATAAATATTACGGCTCGATCGAAGAGAACGGCTCCGGCAAATTCAATGATATCAATGATAAGGCTCTCCGGGAGATAAAAAAAATGGGGTTTACCCATGTTTGGTATACCGGGGTGATAGAGCATGCCACAATGACGGACTATTCCGCTTATGGTATTGCTGTTGACGATCCCGATGTGGTTAAAGGCAGAGCTGGTTCTCCTTATGCTGTTAAGGATTATTATGATGTGGATCCCGACTTGGCCGTTGATGTGAAAAACCGCATGGCCGAATATGAGGCTCTGATTTTGCGTTCTCATCAAAACGGATTGAAAGTAATTATGGATTTTGTTCCGAATCATGTATCGCGTACTTATCATTCGGATGTAAAGCCGGAAGGTGTGCGCGATTTTGGAGCAGATGATGACAAAACAAAGGCTTTTGATCCCAAAAACGACTTCTATTATACTCCCGGGCAGGCGTTTGTGGTGCCGAAAGGGTATAGCGCCGGTGGCGATGATTTTTGGAGCCCGTTGAAAGACGGTTTTTTTGCGGAGAAACCTGCTAAGGCTACGGGCAACGACAAATTCACTTCGATGCCATCGATTAATGACTGGTTTGAAACTGTAAAGCTGAATTACGGCGTTGATTATTTAAACGGACGTAAGCCATATTTTAACCCAATACCACCGCTTTGGAATAAAATGTATGATATTCTTAGCTTTTGGAGCGCGAAGGGTATTGATGGATTCCGTTGCGATATGGTTGAAATGGTTCCGGTTGAATTCTGGGGCTGGGTAATATCGAAACTAAAAAAAGACCATCCCGATCTGATCTTTATAGGCGAAGCTTATGACATCGGGAAATATCAAAGTTATATTTTCCAGGGAAAATTTGATTACTTGTACGATAAGGTGGGATTATACGATGCAATACGCAGACTAACCTACAGCGAATGGGATGCTACCACCTGGGACATTAACCAGGTTTGGAACCGGGATTGCAAGGACATAGACAAGCACATGCTGCGCTTTATGGAAAACCATGACGAGCAGCGCATTGCATCAAAATATTTCGGCGGCGACCCCTGGATGGGAGTACCGGGAATGATCATTACCGCCACATTAAATACGGGTCCGGTGATGGTTTATTCGGGGCAGGAGGTAGGTGAACCCGGTGGCGGCTTCGAAGGCTTTAGCAATGATGACGGTCGTACCACCATATTTGACTATTGGGC
This sequence comes from Mucilaginibacter sp., assembly GCA_043739405.1. Classification (GTDB taxonomy): domain Bacteria; phylum Bacteroidota; class Bacteroidia; order Sphingobacteriales; family Sphingobacteriaceae; genus Mucilaginibacter. The sequence continues at coordinate 44,444 of JAYUEE010000009.1, forward strand.
CGTGCCGGAGCATCAGAAATGGTTTAACAATGGTAAGATGGATGGTGGCTTATTGTCAGAAAGTCAAAAGAACCTTCGTGATTTTTACAGTAAGTTGCTGAATATAACGGGGCAGAAGGAAGCCATTAAATCGGGTAAATTTTGGGAATTAATGCTGGCTAACGAGCATCAGCCCGGTTTCGACAAGCGCATATACCTGTTTCTTCGTTATACCGATAAACAACGTATATTGGTGGTAGCCAATTTTAACCGCGAAGAACGACAAATACAAATTAAATTACCGGATGACCTGCTTAAAACTTTAAACTTGAGCGGACAGAAGGAATTTACCGATTTACTAAGCGGAGCTAAATACAGCACGACCGACATAAACAGTGGACTCGAGATAGCGCTGCCAGCGACAGGTGGTATGTTATTAGAGTTTTGAAACCGAACCAGTTAAACAATTGAACCAAATGGATTATGGCAACATTGGCTATTAAAAAGAAACCAAACCTAAGTTTCTGGCAAATATTTAATATGAGCTTCGGCTTTTTGGGTATCCAGTTTGGCTTTGCTTTGCAAACCGGCAATGCTAGCCGCATATTACAGACTTTTGGGGCAGATGTCGAAAATCTGTCTTTATTTTGGTTAGCCGCACCTATAACGGGGATGATTATTCAGCCTATCATTGGTCACTATAGCGATCGCACGTGGACAAAGCTTGGCCGAAGAAGGCCTTACTTTTTGACGGGAGCTATTTTGTCGGGTCTTGCCTTGTTTTTTATGCCTAATTCATCCATGTTGGCAGCGTTAATACCACCTATCGTGGTTGGTGCAGGGATGTTAATGATAATGGATGCATCGTTTAATGTTGCGATGGAACCGTTCAGGGCTTTGGTTGCTGATAATCTGCCTGATAGTCAGCATAATGACGGGTTTTCAATGCAAACCTGCCTGATCGGGGTTGGAGCCGTTCTAGGCTCGTGGTTGCCTTATGTTTTTGCCAATTGGTTCGGCATAGCGAAAACCGCTGCTCCGGGACATGTACCTGATAACCTTTTGTTTTCTTTTTATACGGGTGGGGTCATTTTGATCGCGAGTATTCTTTGGACGGTAATTAAAACTAAAGAATATCCACCTGAAGAATATGCCCAATTTCATGAAGCAGAAGTTAAAAGTGGAAAAAAGAAAAGTGGTATTGTCGAAATATTTACCGATTTTATCAATACCCCAAAAACCATGTGGCAATTGGGTATTGTTCAGTTTTTTTCGTGGTTCGCACTTTTTTCTATGTGGGTTTATACCACACCGGCTATAGCGTCGCATGTCTACCATATTAAAGCCGGTGATACTTCATCCCTGGAATATAATAATGCCGGTAACTGGGTAGGTATTCTTTTTGGTATTTACAATGTAGTTTCGGCGATTTACGCTCTTTTATTACCGCGAATTGTGCGTAAAACCAGCCGAAAAAAAACCCATGCATTTTCGTTGGCTATGGGTGGTATCGGATTAATCTCTATATTCTTTATCAAAAACGATTACGTACTTATTCTGCCAATGATAGGAATAGGTTTAGCCTGGGGAAGTATTTTAGCTATGCCGTACGCCATTCTATCAAGCTCAATCCCTGCAACAAAAATTGGGGTATACATGGGCATTTTTAACTTTTTTATCACTATACCACAAATTGTAAATGGTATTAGCGGAAAGCCACTTATGAAATACGCATTTCACGGACAAGCAATTTATGGACTGGTTATGGCCGGAATTTTCATGCTGCTTGGAGCAATTTCTGTTCTCTTTGTACAGGATGGCAAGCGCATCCAAATCATTGACGTTCCGTGATTTGTTATTGATCAGCAATTGAGTTGTCAACCAAACAATTATTTCTTAAAGATTAATGCACAAGTTTTGAAGCCGATTTATTATATTGCGTAGAAGATACACATTAGCATATTGATTTACTTTAGAATACTGAATGGAAGATAATAATATACTGAACCCCGAACTAATACCCGGCAATGTTGCGGCAGACGATGAATTGCATCACATTAATAACCCTGTTGCCGGCATAAAACCTATTGTAAAAAAATATCTGAGTAAGCCCGTTTCTGCTGAACAAAAAAATAACAAGTTTTACTTTTCTGACGGTGATGCCAAGGTTGAGATCACTGTAGTTACTGATGAAATTATTAGGGTACGATTAGCGCCGCATGGCGTTTTCCTGGACGAATTCTCGTACGCTGTGCCTAAACTGGAGAAAAAAGTCTCCGTATTTGGTCTGCATGAACACGAAGGTGAGTTTGTAGTTTATACCAACATCGTCAACTGTCATGTCCGGAAGCAGGACTTTTTTATCTCATTTTCTGACAACCAGAACCATGTAACCAGCTCAGATGCAGTGCCAATGCACTGGGAGGAAAATATAAAATTTGGTGGCTATTACGTTTATTGTACCAAAGACTGCCATGCCGAAGAAAGCTTTTTTGGTATGGGTGATAAACCAACCGAGTTTAACTTGCGCGGAAAAAGGTTGAAGAATTGGAATACCGATGCGTATTCTTTTGCCTGGAACCAAGACCCCTTGTATCGCAGCATCCCATTTTATATCAGCTTAAATGAAGGGATTGCACACGGTATTTTCTTTGACAATACATTCAGGGCCGAATTTGATTTTGGCGCAGAGGACCCCACCAAAACCAGTTTCTGGGCTGAAGGTGGCGAATTGCAATACTATTATATCCACGGTCCGCATATGATGGACGTGGTAAAAAGATACCATTTGATAACAGGCACACACCCAATGCCTCCTATGTGGGCCTTGGGCTACCATCAGTGCCGCTGGAGTTATTATCCGGAATCGAAGGTAAGAATGGTGACCAAGACCTTCCGCGAAAAGAAGATACCATGCGACGGCATCTACCTCGATATCGACTATATGGACGGTTACCGCTGTTTTACGTGGAACCGCAAATATTTTCCTGATCCCAAGAAGATGATCAAGGAATTATCGGAACAGGGTTTTAAAACAGTAGTAATTATTGACCCGGGAATTCGCGTGGATGATAACTATTCGGTATTTAAAGAAGGTAAAGAAAACAGGTATTTCTGTCGCCGCTGCGATGATTACTTTATGGAGGGCCATGTGTGGCCGGGCCGTTGCCAGTTCCCTGACTTTACCAACCCAGAAGTACGGGAATGGTGGGGCAATTTATTTGACGAACTGGTTCAATTAGGAGTAGCGGGTGTCTGGAACGACATGAACGAACCGGCAGTTTTCGGTACGGGAACGTTCCCTGACGATGTACGCCATCAGTATGATGGCCATCGCGGGTCGCATCGTAAAGCACACAATGTATATGGCATGCAAATGGTGCGCGCTACCTATGAAGGACTGCGCAAGATCATGAAGAATAAACGCCCGTTTACAATAACAAGGGCGGGTTATGCGGGTGTGCAGCGGTTTTCGTCAGTTTGGACCGGTGATAATGTGGCTTCATGGGAACATTTGCAGTTAGGAAACATCATGTGTCAAAGGTTATCGATATCTGGTGTCTCATTCTGCGGTACGGATATAGGTGGTTTCAGCGGTGAGCCTGATGGTGAATTGTTTACGCGCTGGATACAATTCGGAACTTTTTCTCCTTTTATGCGCGCGCACTCTGCGGGTGATACAAAAGAGCGCGAGCCCTGGAGTTTTGGAGAACCGTATACCTCAATCAACCGCAAGTTTATAGAATTACGCTACAGGCTGATGCCGTATTTTTATTCGGCATTCTGGGAACATCATCGCTATGGATTTCCAATATTGAGGCCAGTTGTACTGCAGGAACAGGGCGAATTAGGCAATCATTTCCGGCAGGATGAGTTTACCTACGGGGATAAAATATTGATATGCCCGGTATTGGCTCCGGGACAGAAAAGCCGCAAGGTTTATCTGCCAAAAGGTAAATGGTATAATTTCTGGACACATGAGTTGGTTGAAGGCGGAAAAGAAGTTGTTGTTGCAACGCCCCTGGAAACCATGCCTGTTTTTGTAAAGGCAGGTTCGATAATTCCGGAATATCCTGTAATGCAATATGTTGGAGAGAAGGAAATTGACGAAGTGAAGATGAATGTTTACTTCAGCGACATCGAAGTAAATTCGTTCATTTTTGAAGATTACGGCGAGACGTTTGCATACGAGCAGGATATATATCTTGAAAAGAAATTTGTAGTGCGCGGTAATGACAATAAACTCACCATCCAGCAAAGTATGGAGGGCCTTTATACGCCGCGGTATGAAAACTACCAATTAAACGTAATAGGGCTGCCATTCAAGCCTAAAAAAATTATTGCTGATAACAACGAGATAAAAGACTTTAAAATAGCAGCTGATAAAACTGTTCAATTCAAAGTCCGAAAGAATTTTCAGCAATTGATAATAAGCCTAAAATAAATTTATACAATACCAATTATTGACCGCATTTATAATTTTTCTTCAAACTAATGACTGAACAGGGCTTACAACGGGTTATTGTTGAGCACGTAACGCCTGAAATTGACGCCGGCAGGTTCTATATCAAAAAAGTCCCCGGCGATGTCGTTAGGGTAGAGGCAGATATTTTTACGGATGGACACGACCATGTTGGCGGACGCGTGCTATACAAGCATGAGGATGAAAAGAAATGGTCGTATGTGCCAATGCACATTGTTAATAATGACCGTTGGCGGGCGTCTTTTGAACTCACAAAAACTGGATTTTATCAATATACGGTTACAGGTTGGGTAGACCATGCGCTGACATGGCTCGAAGGTTTTTTTAAGAAATACCAGGATGCCCAAAACATGGCCGTAGAGTTATTGATAGGGGCTGACTTACTGGAAATTATGCTAACGCAAGCTAGTAAACCCGACCAAAAGAAGCTCACTAACATTATAGCTACCCTGCGTGATAGCACTAAATATGATTTAGCGGTTAACCTGGTTTTAGGAAAAGACGTACATCATTTCATCGAGATTTACCCGGACCTGGAAAACGCAACAACCTACCCTCGAGAGTTGAAGGCTTATGTCGATCGCGAAAAGGCAGGCTTTAGCAGTTGGTATTGTTTTTTCCCGCGTTCTGCATCACCTGTCGAGGGCAAGCATGGCACTTTTAAGGATTGCGAGGCTTTATTACCGCGTATAGCTGAAATGGGTTTTGATGTATTGTATTTTCCGCCAATACACCCGATTGGCAATACTTTTCGGAAGGGAAAAAATAACACTGTTAATGCTTTACCCGGCGATGATGGCGTGCCATATGCTATCGGCTCAAAAGATGGTGGGCATAAAGATATTTTAAAGGACCTGGGCACACTAGCTGATTTCAAGCATTTGGTTAAAGAAGCTGCTGCTCACGGGTTAGAAATTGCGCTGGATTTTGCCATACAATGCTCGCCCGACCATCCATATGTGAAAAAACACCCCAAGTGGTTTAAATGGAGACCCGATGGCACGGTGCAATACGCCGAAAATCCGCCAAAGAAATACCAGGATATATTGCCCATCAATTTTGAAAATGACGACTGGCAAAACCTGTGGAAAGAACTGAAAAGCATATTGGACTATTGGTGCGAACAAGGCGTGCGCATTTTCAGGGTGGATAATCCTCATACCAAATCATTCAATTTTTGGGAATGGTGTATCGCTGAAGTACAGAAGAAATATCCGGGAACCATATTCCTTTCGGAAGCTTTTACCAAGCCTAAAGTGATGAAAGAGTTGGCCAAGCTGGGCTATACGCAATCCTACACTTATTATGTTTGGCGCAACAGCAAGCAGGAGATCGTGGAGTACATGGATGAATTGACGCAGACGGAAATGAAGGACTATTACCGTCCCAATTTCTGGCCCAATACGCATGATATTAACCCATATTCACTTCAAAACGGTAATGAAAGCAGTTTTATCAGCCGATATTTTATGGCCGCAACGCTGTCGTCCAATTATGGGATATTCGGGCCGGTTTATGAATTAATGTACCATGAATCCTATCCCGGCAAGGAAGAATACCTGAATTCGGAAAAATATGAAGTGCGGCATTGGGATTGGTCGAAAAGGAACAGGCTGACGGAAGTAATCACTAAAGTTAATGCGGCGCGTAAAGTAAACCCTGCGCTGCAGCATACTAACAACCTGATGTTCTGCCAGGTACACAATGATAATATACTGGCCTACTACAAACGTACAGGCGATAACATCATTATGTGCGTGGTAAAGCTTGACCCTTATGGCAAACAGTTCGGGCATGTGCAAACACCTTTATGGGATTTGGGTATTTCTCCGGGTCAGGATTTTTCAGTGTACGATATTTTAACAGGTAACACCTATACCTGGAACCAGGAGTGGAACTATGTGCAGTTTGAGCCGTGGGACCTGCCAATACATTTATTCAGGATAGAGGTATAATTTATGAAGATGGGCGATATTGATGTCATCGGGAATGCTAATTCGTTAAAGCTGAATAAGCCCTGGGCAGAATTTGCTCATGATAAAAAGGCCCTTGCCTGGCTGGAGGAGAATGTATTTTATGAATACATGCGCAAATGCCGCTGGTTTGCAGGTAAGGCGCGGATGATAAAATTCCTGAAGGTACAGCAACTCCTTAGTATGCCCATTGAGGCCGGTTTAGCCTATTTGATAATAGTGCATGTGGGTTATACTTATGGCGACGAGGAAAAATACGCCATGCCGGTTTCTTTCCTTCCTGACGATTATGAATTAATGGGGCAAATCAATCCTAAAGCTTTTATTGCTAAAATAACTGCCGACGGACAACCGGGCTGGCTGATTGACGCCATTTATGACTTTCGTTTCCAGACAGAATTATATAAGAACATCTGGGACAATGCAACGGTAAAACAGGAGACCGGGCATTTAAGCTATCATAAAGGGAAAGGTTTGGCTGTGACAGATGAAGATATGGGATATCTTTGCGTCGCCCCCGACCTTGAGCAAAGCAATTCGTCACTGATTTTTGGTAATAGATATTTCTTTAAGTTTTATCGTAAGCTTTTCAGGGAAATTAACCCGGAAGTAGAGATGCTCCAGTTTTTGACGGAAATTGGAGGTTTTAAAAATATTCCTTCATTTTGCGGCAGTTTGATATATGAACGCCCGGGCATACCACCGGTAACGTTGGGTTTAATGATGCAGAAAGTCGCCAGCAAATCAGATAGCTGGGTTGCCACCGGTGATGACTTGAACGATTTCCTTTATATGTTTGTGGATAAGCTTTTCAGCATCCGCGACGATGTTTTTGAGAAGGTTGAATTGTTGGGAAAACGTACAGCAGAAATGCACCTGGCGCTTTTATCAGGCAAAAAGAACAAAGACTTCAAACCGGAAAAGTTTAATGTTGAATATATCAAATGGTTGCAGGACCACCTGAATAAGCTGCTTGTTAAACGCATCAGTTTATTAAAAGAAAATTATTCGCGGCTGGACAAGAACGCTAAAAAGCTGGCTGATGATTTTATTAATAACGAAAAAGCTATCGAACGCTTTTTTGGAAAACTATCTGAATACGACCTGAAATCATCGCGCATACGCATTCACGGCGACTATCATTTGGGGCAAGTGCTTTTTACCGGAACAGATTACCTAATCATTGATTTCGAAGGTGAGCCTGAAAGCTCAATTACCGACCGGAAAATAAAACATTCACCTTTAAAGGATGTTGCGGGTATGATACGGTCCTTCCATTACGCGGTTTGTTCCAAATTATATTTTAGCAGTGAAACAAAAGGGGTTGACCCGCAACGCTTGCAAAAAGCAGCCGATAGGTGGTATAAGCTTATTACCGATGCTTATCTTGATGCATATATGCAAACGATGGGCAATATAACCACTACATTTGGTAGCCGTACCGAACTGAACTTCCTGCTTCAATTGCACTTGCTGGAAAAGGCTGTGTATGAATTGGGATATGAACTGAATGGTCGCCCGGATTGGATACGAATACCGCTAAAAGGCATACAACATGTTTTGTTTGAAATAGAAAAATTTAACTAAACGCCCCTGGGCATACAGATATGGCTAAAACTAAAACTGGTACCGGCAAAGAAGCAGCAGCTGAAAAAAGCACTGCGAAAAAGACTAAATCTGCCGAAACGAAAGTAATTGCAGATAAGTCGGCTAAAAAATCATCATCTTCAACCAAGATTGCGGAGAAGCCTGCGAAAGCGGCGAAAACAAAACCTGCAATTAAAAAAGAAGCTATGCCAGTAGATACCCTGCCAAACAAAGTCCAGGTTTACAGCCGCTTTACCGATTTTGATATCGGTTTGTTCAAATCTGGCAAACATTTCAAACTCTATGAAAAATTGGGCGCGCACGTTGTTGAGTTTAATGGCGTTATCGGTACCTATTTTGCCGTTTGGGCGCCTAATGCTCAATATTTATCCGTTATAGGGAACTTTAATTACTGGGACCGGGGCACACACGCTTTATATGTGCGCTGGGATGGTTCGGGTATATGGGAAGGTTTTATACCCAATGTAGGAGATGGTGAGACTTATAAATATTTCATCAAATCAACCACCGGCGAAGAAATGGAAAAGAGCGATCCATTTGCATTACGATGGGAAGAGCCTCCCCGTACGGCCTCTATCGTAGCCGATACTTATTATGAGTGGAAGGACACGAAGTGGATGAAAGAGCGCTATAAACACAATGCATTAGATAAGCCTTATTCGGTTTACGAGGTGCATATAGGCTCCTGGGCACGCAATCCAGAAAGTCCTGACGTGTTCTATTCTTATAAAGACCTTGAAGATAAGCTCGTGCCGTACGTAAAGGAAATGGGCTTCACACATGTGGAGTTTATGCCGATTGCCGAGCACCCGTATTATCCAAGTTGGGGTTACCAGGTGAGTGGTTACTATGCGGCCTCAAGCAGGTATGGTACCCCAAAACAATTAATGGGACTGATAGAAAAGTTCCACCAGGAAGGTATCGGCGTGATTTTAGACTGGGTGCCTTCACACTTCCCGGGCGATGCACATTCGTTATATAAGTTTGACGGTACACATTTATATGAACACGAGGACCTTCGCAAGGGATTTCATCCGGACTGGAAATCTTATATTTTTAATTACGGACGTAATGAGGTACGGGCTTTCCTAATAAGTAATGCGATATTCTGGCTCGACATTTACCATATTGACGGGTTGCGTGTTGATGCCGTTGCGTCGATGCTTTACCTTGATTATTCGCGCAAGGATGGCGAATGGGAAGCTAATATGTATGGCGGCAATGAGAATTTGGAAGCTATATCCCTGCTGAAGGAGTTTAACCAGGCATGCTACAGCTATTTTCCGGATACGCAAACTATTGCTGAGGAATCAACATCCTTTACAGGCGTTAGCCGCCCGGTTTATACCGGTGGCTTAGGTTTTGGTATGAAGTGGATGATGGGCTGGATGCACGATACCATCAAGTATTTTCAAACTGATCCGTTGTTCCGCAGATATCATCATAACCAGATAACATTTAGCCTGATCTATGCCTTTACGGAAAACTTTATGCTGCCCTTCTCACATGATGAGGTAGTTTACGGCAAAGGTTCGATGCTGAATAAGATGCCGGGTGATGAATGGCAAAAATTTGCCAACCTGCGCCTGGTTTATAGTTATATGTTTACCCATCCCGGTACGAAATTGCTGTTTATGGGTGCCGAATTCGGGCAGGGGACTGAATGGGATTTCAGCAAATCTTTGGATTGGTATGTATTGGAGTATCCAAATCACAAAGGAATACAGGAAGTGGTAAAGGCCCTGAACAAATTATACAAAAACGAGCCTGCTTTATATGAAAAAGCATTTGAAGGCAGTGGCTTCGAATGGATAGACGGTGGCAACGCCAACGATTCTATACTTGTCTATGGTCGCAAGGGCCTGGATGCCAAGAACGACGTGGTGATCGCCTTAAATATGACGCCGAACCCACATCACGGCTTCCGTCTGGGTGTCCCTGAAAGCGGTAACTGGAAGGAAATATTTAATTCGGATGATAAGCAATTCTGGGGAAGCGGTATGGGTAATGCTAAAGCTGTGCATTCCGAGAAAATACACTGGCACGGTAAGGAGCACTCTATCAGTGTTAATTTACCGCCTTTGGGGGCAGTTGTTTTCAAACAAGCTAAATAGCGAGTATTGTCGCGGCGTTGCCGGGTATTAATGTAAAACGAAATACGATGAGATTCAAGTCTTTATATTTATACCTGGCTGGCGGCACGCTCGCTCTTTTGTTGTTTGTTTACGAACTGGTAAGGTATTATTCGAAATTAAGCACCTCAGATATTGTACTCAGTGGAGTGCCATTTGTATTACTTTACTATTTATCATTTAAAGTGTACCACGAAGATAGGGATGATGAGTTGATGTAAATCTTAGCCCCCTAGTGACTTTAGATTTGAAAGGGTTTTTCGTTAGATTTGGATTCACCATTCATCAACATGCTTTATTACATCCAGGTAATTTATGTTAAAGAGGGGCAGGAGGAGCAATTTAATACCTTCGAGTCACATGTACTCCCTCTATTAAAAAAGTATAACGGAACCTTAGTTTACCGTGTGCGCCCGGCAAAGGAACAGGTAATAGAAACTACAATGGGCAATCCATATGAGTTGCATGTCGTCACTTTCCCTACAAGGGATGATTTTAAAGCATACTGCAGCGACAAAGAGCGGTTGCAATACCTGCATTTAAAAGAAACTTCAATTGAAAAGGTGCTGTTAATAGAAGGGGGATTGATTTGATGTAATTAATTGATTTTATTAGTTTTATATCCAATCAATTATCCTCATCATGAAAAAGCTTCTTTATCTGTCGTTCATGGTCCTTATAGGGCTTTCATCCTGCAAACAGCAAACTACCGGTACCACAGTTGCCGAATATTTTGCCCCGGTTGATTCAGGCGTTCAGGTTGCCGGTATCAAAATGGTGAGCATCCAAACGCCGGTAGGTAAGTTTAGAGTGTGGACAAAGCGCTTTGGCGATAATCCGCGTATCAAGGTTTTATTACTCCATGGCGGGCCGGCTATGACACACGAGTACCTGGAGTGCTTCGAAAGCTTTTTCCCAAAGGAAGGCTTTGAAATGATAGAATATGACCAGTTAGGTTCCTTTTACAGCGACCAACCCCGCGACAGTAGTTTGTGGACAACACCACGATTTGTAGAAGAAGTGGAGCAGGTGCGTAAAGCATTGAATTTGGACAGCAGTAACTTTTATTTACTAGGCAACTCATGGGGCGGTATGCTGGCGATGGAATATGCGCTTAAGTATCAAAAAAACCTTAAAGGGTTAATCGTTTGCAATATGATGGCCAGCATACCGGCCTACGAAAAATATAATGCTGTGTTACGTAGCCAGATGCGTAAATCATTGGTTGACAGCTTGCAAAATTACGAAGCTAAGGGAATGTATAAAAACCCGACCTACGAGTCGTTGGTTATAAAAGAGTATTACAACAAGCATTTATGCCGCCTCCCTGAATGGCCCGACCCGGTAAACCGCGCTTTTAACCATGTGAACGAGCAAATTTATGTAATGATGCAGGGTCCGAGCGAGTTTAAAGTAGGAGGACGGTTGCTGCATTGGGATATAACAAGTCGCCTAAAGGAAATTACGGTACCAACCTTAATGGAAGGCGCCAAATATGATACCATGGACCCAAAATACATGGAGTGGATGAGCACGCAGGTAAAAAACGGCCAAAGCCTGTATTGCCCCAACGGTAGCCATTTAGCCATGTGGGACGACCAGCAGGTTTTTATGAATGGGGTGATTAAGTTTATTAAGGGGGTGGATGAGGGGAAATAATGGTTGGATAATACCTGCAAAAAAAGCCCGCTGATTAACAATCAGCGGGCTTTTTAATATTATTACTTACGGGTATTATAATTTACCCAATTCCTGTACCAGGTCGATCAATTTGTTTGAATAACCCCATTCGTTATCGTACCATGATACTACTTTAACAAAGTTATCATTCAGAGCGATACCGGCTTTGGCATCAAATATTGATGTACGTGCATCGCCTTTAAAATCCTGAGATACTACTTCGTCCTCAGTATAGCCTAAAATGCCTTTCATTGAGCCTTCTGAAGCTTCTTTCATCGCTTTTTTAACGTCTTCATAGGTAGCAGGGGTTTTAAGGCGTACAGTTAAGTCAACCACTGATACGTCAGCAACCGGAACGCGGAATGACATACCGGTTAATTTACCTTTCAACTCAGGTAAAACCAGACCAACAGCCTTAGCAGCGCCGGTTGATGAAGGGATGATATTCTGGTAAGCACCGCGGCCGCCTCTCCAATCCTTGTGCGAAGGACCGTCAACTGTTTTTTGAGTAGCCGTTACCGCATGGATAGTACTCATTAAACCTTCTTCGATACCAAATTTGTCGTTCAGAACTTTAGCTATAGGCGCTAAACAGTTGGTGGTGCATGATGCATTTGAAACGATCGTTTGGCTTGCTTTCAATTCCTTATTATTCACACCCATTACGAAAGTAGGGGTGTCGTCTTTTGCGGGCGCACTCATTACTACTTTTTTTGCACCTGCGTCGATATGTTTTTGCGCGGTTTCCATGGTAAGGAACAAACCGGTTGATTCAATTATAATTTCAGCGCCAACTTCGTTCCATTTTAAGTTAGCAGGATCTTTTTCGGCAGTTACGCGAATAGTTTTACCGTTTACAACCAAATGTCCGCCTTCAACGGCAACAGTGCCATTGAATGGTCCGTGAGTAGAATCGTATTTTAACATGTAAGCCATGTAGTCAGGCTCAACCAAGTCGTTAATACCAACAATTTCTACGTCAGGCCTGTCAACTGCAGCTCTGAAAGCCAGGCGTCCAATACGGCCAAAACCGTTAATTCCTATTTTCATGATTTTTAATTTTTATTTGAATAGTACGTTAATAGATTATTTATAGGTTCTTTGATAATATTTCCGATGGTGATATTTGTTTCTGAGGCGGCTTCAAGCAGGTAGTCCTGGAAATTTGCGGCAACTGTGCCTGTAAAATTTACTGTAGCCCCCGGATGCTGTTTGTGTAAAGGTAACAAATAGGTGTGAATTAGCTTATTAAAACCTGTAATTATGACGTTCTTTAGATAATTATCTTCCTTATTATCAAGGTAAAAATCAGTGAACGAACTCAGAAAAACAGCCGGCTGTTTTTGACGATAGACTTTCTCTAACAAACTCCTGCGGTCGAAATCGTAACGATGCTCAAATTTTTTGCGGATGTTCGGCGGCAGTGTTTCATTCATAAAGGCTTTGAGCAGTTGCCTGCCGAGCCAATTGCCCGAACCCTCGTCGGCCAATACGAAACCCAGGCCGTAATTATTAGGCTTAACTTTCCGGCCATCATACCAGGCGGCATTCGAGCCGCTGCCGCAGATACATATAATCCCTGGCCTGTTTTTACAGCAAGCTATTGCTGCAGCGTCAATATCGTGTTCAACGGTTACTCTTCCGAACTTAAAGAAGGCCGAAAAGGCATTATGTACGATATTTTTCAAGTCGCTTGAGAAAGAGCCGGCACCGTAAAAATAGATGCGCTTTATTTCCTCAGCGTGATGGATCAGGTTAATGTTTTTATTCAGCAGTGCAATGATCTGATTTTCATCGTTAAAATAGGGATTAATGCCGGCTGTTTTAAAGGAAGCTATAGTTCGCCCTCTGTCGGCAAGCCGCCAGTCGGCATAATTTGATCCACTATAAACAACTGCAATCATTGATCAGATCGATAGTATATCCGCCATCTCCATCAAATCCTCTTCAAGTTTAAATTCATGTTCGGTAAGTGCTTCTTCAAGACTGGTTATTTTCACATGGTTAGCCTGCAGGCCCACCATTTTTTGGGTATGACCGCGTAACAATGCTTTAACAGCTGCATAACCCAAACGGCTGCCTAAAACCCTGTCAAATGCCGAAGGGCTTCCGCCGCGTTGCAAGTGGCCCAATATTGTTACCTTGATATCATAGGTTTTTATCTCGCTTTGAACGCGGCGTGCTATATCATAAACACCACCGTTTTTGTCACCTTCGGCAACAATTACAATACTGGATGACTTTTTGTTGAGTTGTCCAGCTTTCAGGTTGGTTATCAGATCATCAATTGCGGTAGCTTTTTCGGGCAGCAATATAGCTTCTGCTCCACAGCACACGCCGGCACGTAAGGCGATTGCCCCACTGTCGCGGCCCATCACTTCAATAAAAAACAAGCGGTCATGGGCATCAGCAGTATCGCGTATCTTGTCGATAGCTTCAACTACTGTGTTGGTTGCTGTGTCGAAACCCAGTGTATAGGTTGAACCATATAGATCATTGTCGATGGTTCCCGGAACGCCCATTACTTGTATGTCGGGGTATTTTTTTGAGAAACGCAAAGCGCCGGTAAAAGTGCCGTCACCACCTATAACCACAAGTGCATCGATTCCTTGTTTTTTAAGATTCTGATATGCGGCTTCCATGCCCTCATCGGTACGGAATGCCAGGCATCGGGCTGTTTTAAGTATGGTGCCACCTAAATTTAATATGTTACTTACCGAACGGGGATTCATATCGTACATATCATTTTCGATAAGTCCCTGGTACCCCTTTCGTATACCCACTACCTGTAGCCCACTATATATTCCGGTACGTACTATTGCCCTTATACAAGGGTTCATTCCGGGGGCATCACCCCCTGAAGTTAGCACGCCCAGTTTTGAAATTTTGTGCATTTTTTAAGTGAAATTTTTCGGTACGAATATAGTGTGTGTAAATTACACCATTGAATTTTATTTTATTTTTTTTATATTAGAACATTTACAACATATCTTTAGATCGTAAACCTAAAATAACACATCTTTTGGAAGTAAAGTTACCTACATTTAATTCAGTATTCTCGATCGACTGCGTAATTTTTGGATTTGAAGCAGGAGAGCTTAAAATATTACTGATCGAGCGGAATGAAGAGCCCTATAAGGATTGGCTAGCGCTACCCGGATATATTGTTGAACAGGACGAGAGTATTGATGATGCTGCTGAGCGTATTTTGTATGAATTAACCGGCCTGCGCGACCTGCATATGCAACAGTTTCATACTTTTGGCGAAGTAAACCGGCACCCACAGGGAAGAGTAATTACGGTAGCTTACTATGCTTTGATCCGCATTAACGGTCAAAAAGATTTGCGCCCGATTACGCAATATGCAAAAAAGGCATTCTGGCACCCTGTAAATGAATTGCCGAAGCTGGCATTTGACCATAGCGAGATATTTAAAACCGGCTTTACCAAACTGCGCCGGAGATTAAACTACCAGCCTATTGCATTTGAGTTGTTGCCAGAAAAGTTTACGCTAACGCAATTACAGTCGCTTTATGAAGCTGTATTAAATAAAAAGCTCGATAAACGTAATTTCAGAAAAAAAATGCTGAGCTACGGGTTCCTGAAAGAACTTGATGAGAAGCAGAAAGGCGTATCATACCGCGCGGCTAAATTGTATAAGTTTGACAGGCGCAAGTACTCCAAGATATTCCAGAATGAACTGAACCTTGAAAATAAGGCGAAGGTTATTTAAAATATTGATTATCAGCAAACAAAAAATGCGGCTTAAGACCGCATTTTTTGTTTGTATTCAAAGAGTTGATTTATAATTGGCTGGGAGCCAGGTCTAAATGATATTTCACCAGGTTATCTATAGGTGAGCGGATAATATTACCTACCACCATGCCGTTTTCGGATACCACTTCTTCCAAAACATTCCTAAAGTTATAGCCGACAGAACCTATACAGTTAAAAGTATATCTCTGGTAGTTAGGATAATGCGTTACCAGGTTCCGGAAGAAATCTTCGAACGAAGTGCGAACCAGGTTGCGCGAATATTCAATGTTTACCGGGTTATCGTAAACAAACTTACTGAAACTGGCACAAAAGCGATTAGCACGTGGTTGTGTATAAACCTGCTCGTTCACATCATCCGGTGTGAGCTTAAAGGTTTCCCAAAAGAGTTTGCGCACAGGTTCAGGCATATAGCCGCGCAGGTAATCAACCAGCAGTTTTTTGCCGATATAGCAACCGCTTCCTTCGTCACCAAGTATATAGGCGCCCGAATCAATATTGTGCACTACATCGCGGCCATTATAGATACATGTGTTGGTCCCCGTGCCTAAAATGGCGGCAAATCCTTCAGTTGTGCCTAATAAAGCGCGGGCAGCTGCCAACAGGTCGTGACCGACGTAAACGCGGGATTTTGTAAATACGGCCTGCATTGCTTCGGCGACAATTTTGCGCATATCGTCAGTTGAACAACCCGCACCATAATAATTTACCTCTGTTATTTCATTCTTCTCCAGGTCTGTCGGAAGATTCTCCATCAACGACTGAACGATATACGCCGTACTTGAGAAATAAGGGTTATAACCTTCGGTATTGAAGTACACTTTTTTACCTTCTTCGGTAACCAAACACCAATTGGTTTTAGTGGAGCCACCGTCAGCAATAATGATCA
>JAYUEE010000010.1:0-59376 GCA_043739405.1 Mucilaginibacter sp.
AGGTGTACACTTTGGTCACCTTACCCGCAAATGGGACCCGAAAATGTCACAGTACATTTTCATGGAGCGCAACGGTATCCACATTATCGATTTAAATAAAACCTTAACTAAGGTTGAAGAAGCTGCATCAGCTATAAAACAAATTGTAAAATCAGGCCGTAAGGTATTATTCGTAGCTACAAAGAAACAAGCGAAAGATATCGTAGCTGAGTATGCAAAAGGAGTAAACATGCCTTTCGTAACCGAACGTTGGTTAGGTGGGATGTTAACCAACTTCGCAACAGTTCGCAAGTCGATCAAAAAGATGTCTAACATCGATAAATTGACTAAAGACGGTACTTACAGCAACCTTTCGAAAAAAGAAAGACTGATGATACAGCGCGAGCGTATCAAATTAGAATCATTGTTAGGTGGTATTGCGGATCTTAACCGTTTACCGGCTGCTTTGTTCCTGATCGACGTGAAAAAAGAACATATCGCTGTTTCAGAAGCATTGAAATTAAACATCCCGACTTTCGCGATGGTTGATACCAACTCTGACCCGTCGAACATCGATTTCCCTATCCCGGCGAATGACGATGCTACCAAATCAATTTCATTGGTTACCGGCATTATCATCAAAGCGATAGAAGAAGGTTTGGACGAACGCAAGCGCGAGAAAGAAGATGAAGCAGAAAAAGAAGCAGCAGCTGCAAAAGCCAAGCTTGATACTGCTAAAACTGAAGCTCCGGCTGCACCTGCTGCTACCGGCGCACCTGCTGAAGGCGGTAAAAGAAAAAGAGTAGCTGAAGTAGCTGCTGAAGCAGAAGCTCCGGCTGCCCCTGCTGCCGAAAAGACAGAGGAATAATTTTTGAGTTGTAAGTTGTGAGTTGCAGGAAAAGCTTCTTGCAACTCACAACTTGCAACTTTTAACATTTAAAAAGGGAACATACAATGTCTACATTACAAATAACTGCATCCGATGTAAATAAACTGCGCCAGCAAACGGGTGCAGGTATGATGGATTGCAAAAAGGCTTTGACCGAAACTAACGGTGATTTTGAAGCTGCAATAGATTTTTTAAGAAAAAAAGGCGCTAAGGTTGCTGCAAGCCGCCAGGATCGTGAATCAAACGAAGGCGTAGTTATTGCGCGTACATCAGAAGATGGCAAACGCGGTGTTATTATCGAACTGAATTGCGAAACGGATTTCGTAGCTAAAAATGCTGAGTTTATTGCTTTTGCTACCGCGATCGCAAGCACAGCTGTTGAAAATAATCCTGCTAACCTTGATGCTTTAAATGATCTGACAGTTGATGGCCAAAAGATCGGCGAAGCTATTATCGACAAAACAGGTAAGATCGGCGAGAAGATCGGCGTATCTAAATACGAAGTTGTTGAAGGCGAGAAAGTAGTTGCTTATATCCACGGTAATTACCGTTTAGGTGTATTGGTTGCTTTGAGCGCTAACGTTGCCGGTGTTGACGAGGCAGGAAAAGACGTAGCTATGCAAATTGCAGCTATGAACCCTATCGCAGTTGATAAAGACGGTGTTGATGCTACTACGATTGAGCGCGAGCTTGAAATTGCAAAAGAGCAAATTCGTGCTGAAGGCAAACCAGAAGAAATGGTTGAAAAGATATCGCTTGGTAAGCTGAACAAATTCTACAAGGACTCAACCCTGTTGAACCAGGAGTTTGTGAAAGACTCATCCAAAAGCGTCGCCCAGTTCTTAAACACGGTCGACAAAGGGTTAACCGTTACCGCATTTAAGCGGGTAGCTTTAGGAGCTTAAATATTTTATCCCCCTCGTTATTAGCGAGGGGGATTTTTTTTGCAATAATATTTTCTTGCAGAGACTGAATGCATTCCGTCTCTACGTAATATTGTAACATGATAACTGCCCTGCACAACGCCCTAATTATTTCGGATGGCCAGATCATCCAGGGCAAAGCCGTTTTGATTTCCGGGGATAAGATAACTGCTGTAGTTTCGGATAGGGAGATTCCAAATGACGCTGAAAGGATTGATTTGAATGGAGCATTCCTCGCACCCGGCTTTATAGACCTGCAATTATACGGCAGCGGCGGTAGGTTATTAAGTATTGATACGGACGAAGCTACCCTGTTGCAAATGGAAACCGATTTGCTCAAGCAAGGTACTATAGGGTTTTTCCCTACAATTTCTACCAATACGGATGAAGTGATTGAGCAGACCATTAAGGTATGCCGGGCTTATCGCGAAAAAAGCAAGGGTAATTTTTTAGGGCTCCATTTGGAAGGGCCGTTCCTCAATCCAATCCGCAAAGGCGCTCATAATAGCGATTTTATCAAAAAAGCTACGATGCCATTGGTCAGCAAATGGATCGAAATGGCTGACGGCGTGATCAAAATGATGACCATTGCCCCCGAACTGCAGGACCAGGAAGTTATAGACTATTTACATGATCACGGTGTCATTTTGTCGTCAGGTCACAGCAATGCTACTTATCAGCAAGGCAAGGCATTTTTGAATAACCCCATACAGGCGGTTACACATATCTACAATGCGATGCCGCAAATGCACCACCGCGATCCGGGCTATATCCCTGCTATTTTTGAAGAAAGGCCATATACCAGTATTGTGCCTGATGGTATCCATGTCGATTTTGTTATGGCAAGGCTCGCCAAACGTGAACTAGGAGATAAGCTTTTCTTCATCACTGATTCAGTTACCGTAACCAACCATGGCCCATACCAGCATCAATTTAAAGGCGATAGGTATGTTATGCCAGACGGCACTTTATCAGGCTCGTGCCTTACTATGCTCAAATGTGTGGAGAATGGTGTGAATCATTTTGGGGTTGATTTGGCAGAGTCCGTCAATATGGCCGCACTATATCCGGCCCAATTAGCGAAACTTAATAAAGGCAGAATTGTTGCCGGATATGATGCCGATCTTACCATCTTTAACGATAGTTATGAGCTTGCAGGAACATTTATGGCGGGTAAGCGCATAAACTAAACGACATAAAATTTTAACACTGAATTTAAATTGATATTTTTGACAAACTACCCTTCATGAAATATAAACGCATTCTACTCAAGCTGAGCGGCGAGTCCTTAATGGGCGACAGGCAATACGGCATTGATAATAACCAGGTTTTACAGTATGCAAAAGATATCAAAAGCGTCCATGATGCTGGTATCGAGATAGCTGTTGTAGTGGGGGGTGGTAATATTTTCAGGGGATTAAGTGCCGAAAAATCGGGTATGGACCGTGCCCAGGCAGATTACATGGGTATGCTGGCCACCGTGATCAACTGCATGGCCTTACAAAATGCTCTTGAAACTTTTGGCGTGGAAACACGCTTGCAGTCGGCTATCAAAATGGAGCAGATATGCGAACCTTATATCCGCCGCCGCGCTATGCATCATCTCGAATTGAATAAGATCGTGATTTTTGGTGCGGGCACGGGAAACCCTTATTTTACGACAGATACCGCCGCCTCGTTAAGGGCGATCGAAATAAAAGCTGACGTTGTACTTAAAGGCACACGTGTTGATGGTATATATACTGCTGACCCCGAGAAAGATCCTACCGCAACACGCTACGACGAAATAACTTTCCAGGAAGTATTTGACAAGGGCCTGAGTGTAATGGATATGACTGCCTTTACCCTTTGCCACGAAAATAAATTGCCGATCATTGTATTTGATATGAACAAGGAAGGCAATTTTATGAAAATAGCCCAGGGGGAGAATGTTGGGACGCTGGTGCGTTAAGAATCAAGAGCAAAGAACCAGGAGCCAAGACTTCTGGCAGGTCAAAATTCTTCTGTCTCGTATCTTGATTCTTGCCTCTTGATTCTCTTATAAATTTATATTTTTGCACACAAAATATTACGAAAATGAGCGAACTCATTAAAAAACAAGTTACTGATGCCCGCGCCTTGATGGAAAAAGCCATTGACCATTGCGAAGGCGAGTTACAAAAAATACGTGCAGGCAAAGCAAGCCCCAGTATGCTGGATGATATTGTGGTTGACTATTATGGCAGTCCAACCCCATTAAGCCAGGTAGGCAGCGTAAATACACCAGATGCACGTACCATTGTGATACAGCCCTGGGAAAAGTCGCTATTGACTGCTATCGAAAAAGCGATCATGGAAGCTAATCTTGGCGTTAATCCGCAGAATGACGGTGTTATCATTCGTATCAATGTTCCGCCTTTAACTGAAGAGCGCCGCCGTGATTTGGTTAAAAAAGCAAAAGCTGAGGCAGAAACAGGTAAGATCGCCATCCGTAATATCCGCAAAGAAGCCAATGAGAAGATCCGGAAACTGAAAACAGAAGGTGTTTCGGAAGATGAAATGAAAGTTGGCGAAGCCGAAGTACAAAAATTGACCGATTCTTTTATCGCCAAAGTTGACCAGCACTCTGAAGCAAAAGAAAAAGATATAATGACAGTATAATAACCAAATTATTGTCAAATTAAAGGGAATGAGCTATTTAAGCCGTTCCCTTTTTTTATTTTTACGTTAATCATGAAAGTACTCTTATCATATCTTAAAGCACACCGCTGGGTTGTAGCACTGGCCCTGGTGCTTGCCGCGTTTAACATTGGATTTTCATTGCTCGACCCTTACATCACGCGTAGCATTTTCGACAAATACGTGGTGCCCGTAGATCATAAAAATTATGACTTCGACACCAAGTTTTATGGTTCGCTTGGCTTGGTTGGTCTTGCCATCGGCGCGGCTATGGTTTCTCGTATAGCAAAGAACTTCCAGGACTATTTTACCAATATTATTGTTCAAAAGACCGGCGCCAGGATGTATGCGGACGGCTTGAAGCATTCGCTTGAATTACCTTTCCAGGTGTTTGAGGATCAGCGCAGCGGAGAGACACTGGGCATTTTGCAAAAAGTACGTCTTGATTGTGAGAAATTCATAACCTCGTTTATCAGCGTACTATTCGTTAGCCTGGTCGGTATGATCATGGTTATGGTGCTTTCTATTAAGATCAATTACCAGGTTACACTGGTTTATCTTGGAGCTATGCCGATCATAATGATGGTAAGTATGCTCATGAGCAGAAACATAAAGAAAATTCAAAAGCGAATAGTCGGCCAAACTACAGCGCTGGCTGGTTCAACCACAGAATCATTAAGGAATATAGAATTGGTAAAGAGCCTCGGTCTTGCAAAACAGGAAATTGAGCGCTTAAATAAAACTACTTATAAGATTCTGGATCTGGAGCTAACGAAAGTTAAATATGTGCGAAGTATGAGCTTTGTGCAAGGCACGGTTGTAAACCTGGTGCGCAGCATTATGGTTGTTATTTTATTAGCTCTTATTTTTAAAGGCTCCCTTACAACGGGTAGCTATTTGATGTTTTTGTTTTACTCATTCTTTCTGTTTAACCCGCTGCAGGAGTTGGGCACCGTGATCCAGGCATGGAGGGAAGCAGAGGTATCGCTCGGAAATTTCAAAGGAATATTAAGCACTCCAATTGAAGCTAAGCCTGAAAACCCTGTTTTACTTAGCGATATTGAAAAACTTACTTTTGATAATGTAAGCTTTAAACATCTTACCGCAAATCGTAATGCACTAAATAACATCAACTTCGAAGTTAAAACCGGAGAAACAGTCGCTTTTGTTGGGCCATCTGGTTCCGGCAAAACGACATTGGTAAAACTGCTTGTGGGGCTTTATCAGCCTTTAGAGGGAGCAATTTTGTACAATGATATCGCGGGGAAGGAGATAGACCTGGATGAGCTTCGCGAAAAGGTGGGTTTTGTTACCCAGGACACGCAGTTATTTTCGGGCACAATACGCGAGAACCTGTTGTTCGTACGTCCTGAAGCCACGGATGAAGAATGTATGTTGGCATTGCAACGTGCGGCTTGCCAAACATTACTTGCCCGGGCTTCTAATGGATTAGATACGGTCATTGGTGAAGGTGGTGTAAAGGTTTCGGGTGGCGAGAAGCAACGTTTATCAATAGCGCGCGCCTTATTACGCAGACCTGATCTGCTGGTTTTTGATGAAGCGACCTCCTCACTGGATTCAATAACAGAAGAAGAGATCACTGAAACTATCAGAGATGTATCAGTTTTAAAAGATCACATAACAATATTAATTGCTCACCGATTATCAACTATAATGCATGCCGATACGATTTATGTGCTTGAAAAGGGGCGGATAGTGGAATCGGGTAAACACCTTGAATTGATACTGCAAAAAGGTTTGTATTATGCCATGTGGAGACAGCAGATAGGCGAGAAAGACACAGCAGATATAGATAATTAAGTAACAATTTTGCGAGGCTGAAATAGAATTGGCTGGAGTGCGTATTAACTAATAAAACATGTACCTGATCACATCCGCATTTGGCGGCACCCTCGGTTTGATTTTCCTCCTAATTTGGGGGCTGCTTAGCTTGTATTCGTTGATCAACGTTCTAAGGAGTCAGAGTATTAATGGAGGCGCCAAAATTCTGTGGGTGGTGATCATTATTGTGGTACCGATATTAGGCTCGCTGATTTACCTTTTCTGGAAGAGTGTAAAGACTCCCTAAGCAGATTCTATTTTTCCGGGTTCAACGGTGTGAATATCTCCTATTTTTAACGGCAGTAAGCTTTTGGTTTTAAAATAGGTAAAGGTGACTACTGCGAGAGTAATACAACCGCCGAACAAAACCGCTGGTATAGTGCCCAGTAATTGAGCGGCGATACCTGATTCAAAATCACCAATTTCGTTTGATGATCCAATAAACATCGAATTTACTGCGGATACGCGCCCACGCATCTGGTCAGGTGTTAGCAACTGAACCAAGGTTCCGCGGATAATTACGCTTATACTATCAAAGGCGCCCTGTCCGAATAAGAACAATAACGTCAGGAAAAAACTTCGCGATAAGCCAAACCCGATAATGCAGAGGCCAAAACCGGTTACGGCTATCAGCAGGTTGCGCCATGGCCTGTTTAAAGGCGAGAAGCGCACCATGACCATCATTGTTAGCGCAGCCCCCAATGAAGAGGCCATGCGCATCAGCCCGAATCCTTGCGGCCCGACATGCAGAATATCAAGCGCAAATACGGGTAATAATGCTACTACTCCTCCGAAGAATACCGAAATCAGGTCAAGCGTCATAGCGCTGATCATCATTTTGGTTTTAAAGACGAAGTGTATGCCTTCTTTAAGACTTTTGTATATGCTTTCTTTCGGTATGAACACCGCAGGATAATCCCTTAAACGATAAACTAAGATCAGCGAGACCAGCAGAAAGAATAATATCACAACAAAGTTGCCGGTTATGCCGCCTGTGAAATAATAAATAAAGCCGACCGATAACGGGCCCAAAATAGTTGCGATTTGCCAGGTTTGGGAGCTCCATGTAGCTGCGTTCGGAAATATTTCCCTGGGAATGCTGTTAGCATAAACGGTGAATATAGCCGGCCCGAAAAAAGCACGGGCTATCCCGTTACAGAAGATCATACTATACAATACCGGTAATATCCAACCGGCATCAATGTAGCCGTGCATGCTTTTCAAGGTGACAACGCACATCACGAGCGATGACAAAAATACGCCGGTCAAAACGATCAGCAGCATTTTTCGCTTTTCATATTTATCGGCAATATAACCTCCATATAATGCTAATCCGACAGCTGGGATGGCCTCGCTCAAGCCTATCCATGCCAGGTTGACCTTACTGTGCGTTTGATGGTAGATATAGTAACCGAGCACTGCGGTTTGCATCTGGTATGCAAAAGTGAAGAAGAAGCGCATGCCAAGATAGGAGCGAAAATCCTTATATCGCAGTGCTGCAAATGAATCTTTTTTGGGCTGACTATCTCCTTCTTCGGACACTACCTGGCTTAAGTATTGATACGCCGCAATTTACAATTTGTATTTTATCGGGCTACCTTGTTTCAAAAAAATTACCCGGCGATTAATTTCCAGAGCTAAATCCATGCTGATCGATAAGGTAAATTAGTGATGCCATAGAGGCGGAACCCAGTTCCAGCTCACGCTTATTGACATTTTCAAACACATCATTCGCGCTGTGATGAACATCAAAATAACGTTGCAAATCGGGCGACAGGCCTATCAAAATTATACCGGGTGTTTTTTCTTTTAAGGGGCCGATATCACTTCCACCTCCGCCCGCCGTCAGCCTTTCAGAACCGTAAGGTTCAAAAAGCTTTTTCCATTGAGCCAGGTTTTTTAGCTGATCTGCCGACAAGCCGGTGAAGCCAAACCCGCGCGGCGTAAAGCCACCGGCATCGCTTTCGATAGCTGCGATATGTTCCTCTTTATTTTGAGCAGCTAATTCTGCATATTTAATACCCCCTTTATCGCCATTTTCTTCATTCATAAATAACACCGCACGGATGGTATTCTTTGGCCGATAACCCAGGGCTTTGAGTATACGCACTGCCTCTAATGATCCCATTACACCGGTACCATCATCATGTGCACCTTCGGCCAAATCCCAGGAGTCAAGGTGGCCGCCAACGGTTATAAATTTATTGGGATTTTCTGTTCCTTTTAGTTCGCCTACTACATTATAAGATAAGGTATCAGGCAGCATTTTACAGCTTTGCCTGAGATAGAATTTGATTGACGACGGCTTTTGTTTAAGCAATGCGCTCAATTGGTTTGCTGCCTTGGTTGATATAGCCGCGGCAGGAATGTTGAGACCATCGGGTGTATACTTGGTTGCGCCGGTATGAGGATAATTGTCAAGGCTTTCGGTTAACGAACGCACGATAACCGCCCGTGCGCCATATTTGGCTGCTGCTGCCGGACCCAAATTTCGTTGATCACCTGCTGTGCCGTAAGCGCGTAAAGTTTCAATAAAACGCGGATCGAATGGGCGGTTAAAGAAAACAATTTTTCCTTTTATTACAGCTTCGCCTAACGTATCCAATTGTTTCAGGCTATGTACTTCTATTACCCCGGCGGTAACACCCTCTTTTGGTGTCGCTACAGACATTCCCAATGCAGCAATAGGGACCGATATCCTGGTCTTACCATCAATAATTACACCCTGTTCTTTAGCGCCGCGCACCCAATGAGGCACCATCACTTCCTGTAGAAAAACATGGTCGAAACCATAGCTCTCCATCATTTTCTTGCCCCACTCAACTGCTTTTTGCGCGTTGGGCGAACCGCTCAATCGCTGGCCGATATTCTTGCATAAGTAGTGCAAGTTCCCATAACATTGGCCGTTTACCAGTTCCTCATCGTATATTTTGCGGAGCATTAAGGAATCTTGTGCTTTCAGCAATGTAGTTGTAGCTGCAAGAAGCAGAAGGAGCGTGATTTTCAGTTTCATTTGAGAAGAATTGCTTTTTAACAAATGTAGTATTTTGTGCGAAAATTGCAGTCTCAGGATATCTTATCCCAGCTTAATCCTGCGTTTTTTGCCTGCAAAGCTAAGTTCAAAACCTGGTGTTCCGGTAGCGAGAGTTGCGGGTCTTTGGCAAAAATATCTTCCACACATTTGCGGGCCTGTATCAATAACTGCTGATCGGTAACCAGGTCGGCTACTTTCAGGTCGTTGACACCACTTTGTTGCGTACCGTCAATATTCCCCGGCCCGCGTAGTTGCAGATCGATCTCCGAGATCTCGAAGCCATTGTTAGTTCGCACCATCGTATCCAGCCTTATCTTGCCATCATAGCTCAGTTTATGAGAACTCATTAATATACAAAACGATTGCTCGGCCCCACGGCCAACCCGCCCGCGTAACTGGTGCAATTGTGATAAGCCAAAACGCTCAGAGTTTTCGATGATCATCACAGAAGCATTCGGAATATTTACCCCAACCTCAATAACTGTAGTGGCCACCATAATTTGGGTTTCGTGTTTTACAAAACGCTGCATTTCAAAATCTTTATCTTTTGAATGCATTTTGCCGTGAACAATACTGATCTGATAATCGGGTAAAGGAAACTCATGCCGCATGGTTTCAATGCCCGCCTCCAGGTTTTTAAGATCGAGTTTCTCGCTTTCCTGTATCAAGGGATAAACCACATAGATCTGCCTTCCCTTGGCTATTTCCTGCTTCATAAAACCGAACATCCGCAGCCTTTGATTTTCAAAATAGTGTACAGTTTGGATAGGCTTTCTTCCCACAGGCAGTTCGTCTATTACAGATATGTCAAGGTCGCCGTACAGCGTCATAGCCAGTGTACGAGGAATAGGAGTTGCCGTCATCACCAGGATATGGGGAGGAACATTGTTCTTCCGCCATAACTTGGCACGTTGTTCCACGCCGAAACGGTGCTGTTCGTCGATAACTACAAAGCCCAGGTTTTGGAATTGCACCTTATCCTCAATCAACGCGTGTGTACCGATCAGTATTTTTAATTGCCCGTTTTCTAGTTTTTCGTGGAGGATGTTTCTTTCCTTTTTCTTTGTAGAGCCTGTTAGTAATGCTACTTCCAAAAAACCATCGCCTACCAGGCCTTTAATAGTTTGGTAATGTTGATTTGCCAGTATTTCGGTTGGCGCCATGATACAGGTTTGGAAGCCATTATCAATGGCTATCAGCATGCTCATCAAAGCTACAACCGTTTTACCGCTGCCTACGTCGCCCTGTAACAGGCGGTTCATTTGTACGCCGCGCTGTGTATCCAGCCTGATCTCTTTTAGAACCTTTTTTTGTGAATTGGTTAATTCGAACGGTAGCTTTTGATGATAAAAATTATTGAAATAGTCTCCAACATTTTCAAATATATGTCCCTTGAATTTTTGAACCCTTAGCAGTTTGGTCTTAAGCAACTTTAACTGGATCAGAAACAACTCCTCGAATTTTAAACGCTGCCGGGCTTCATTAAGCATCGCCGCATCCTCCGGGAAATGCATGTTGCGGTAAGCATCTGCCCGGCCCATCAGTTTAAATTGGTTCAGGATGTAGAACGGTAGGTTTTCTTCAATCTCACCGCCACACTGTTCCAGCAGGGCGGCGGTAAGTTTTTGAATGCCCTTGCTGTCTAGCGAAAATTGCTTTAGCTTTTCTGTCGAACTATAAGCAGGCTGTAAAGTCAGGTTCCCTTTCTGTTTGAGCGTGGCCGGAGCATATAACTCCATTTCGGGGTGCGCCATTTGCGGCCTTCCATTAAAAATGCCGGGCTTGCCAAACAGTACGTATACTTTGCCGACAGCAAGATATTTTTCGACCCATTTAACACCCTGGAACCATACTAACTCTATGATACCGGTATCGTCTTTGGCTTGGGCGACCAGCCGCTTCACCCGCTTTTCACCGATGATCTCTATATGTGTTACGCGCGCCAGCACCTGCACATAAGGTAATTCAGGGTCTATTTCTCTAACCTTATAAAAACGGGTCCGATCGATGTGCTTAAAGGGGAAGTGCCTTAACAGGTCTTCATAGGTATATATCCCCAATTCCTTTTTCAGGACGTCGGCGCGTGTAGCGCCCACACCCTTCAAATATTCAACAGGAGTTTGAAATATCTGCCGGTTCAATGGTTAGTGTTCAGGATTTTATGGCAATTACTGAAATTTCAACATTTACATTTTTAGGCAGCGCCGATACCTGTACGGTTTCACGCGCCGGGAACTGGTCGGTAAAATAGGTGCCATATACTTCGTTTACGCTAGCAAAGCTTTGCATATCTGTCAAAAAGATGGTGGTTTTAACAATATTCCCGAAACCAACGCCTGCTTCGGCCAGGATAGCGCCGATATTTTCCATCACCTGTTTGGTTTCCGCTTTTATGTCAGTTGCTATGATTTCGCCTGTCGCCGGGTTCATTGGGATTTGCCCAGAAACGAACAGGAGATTACCCGTCGCCACTGCCTGGCTGTATGGGCCGATAGGAGCGGGAGCGTTATTGGTGTTGATTATGCTTTTCATCTTTTCTTATGGATGTTGTAAATGTTTAGCGCCGGCCCCATTTATTTCTTCAGGATCAACCACTGAATTAGCCTGTATAGGATACCACCTACGAACACGATGATGGCAATCGCATTAATAGTATGCATTACCTTCAGGTTAAAATTGGTGGGCCTGTTTGGGTCTTTTTTCCGGAAAAAGTACATGAACAAATTTAGCAAAAAAAGAAGGCTCTCCGCAACCGGAGAGCCTTCTGAATATTTTAATTTATCGGATATTATTTTTGTTTGAACTCAACACGACGGTTAGCTACGCGTCCTTCTTCAGTCGAGTTATCAGCAATAGGGTTAGTTTCACCGTATGCTTTAACTTTCACACGTTTTGCATCAACACCAGAGTTAACTAAGTAAGTTTTTACTGAATTAGCGCGGTCTCTAGATAAACGTAAGTTGTGAGCAGCAGTACCTTCAGATGAAGCATAGCCGCCTAATTCAATCTTCTTAGAAGCATTAGCACGCAGATCAGCTGAAGTAGCGTCCAATGCCGGGTAAGAAGAAGTTCTCAATACTGAACTATCAAATTCGAACTGAATGTTAGAGAATGCTTTAGCAGCATTTGGATCAACGATTGGCTTCCGAACGAATAATGAAGTATCGATCTTAGGGAAGTTGATTGGGCAACCAGAACCATCAACAACTGTACCTGCAGGAGTGTTAGGGCATTTGTCGAATTGGTCAGCAACACCGTCACCATCAGAATCTTTCTTCAGGTCGTTAATTGCATTTTCAACATTGCCTACACGGCCTTTTAAAGCTTCAACTTCCTGGCGAAGAGCAGCGTCGTACAATTCGTCATACATCATAGCAACAGGATTCACCCATTCTAAGTTTGGTTTTGACTTTGGTCCGAAAGTATATTCTAAACCTGCATAACCATAAGAATAATGGTCTTTGGTAGGATAGTTAAGAGCCGCACCATCAAAATTGTCACCGTCGATAAAGTTTTCAGTGTAACCCAGGCTTAAACCTAATTGGTCAGATAACCTGAATTTAACACCTGCACCAACCGGCACAACATATTCTTTTACTTCATGACCTGAAAGAGTTTTCCAGTTGAAAGGAACATTATTGATGTCAACACCTGTTGGATTATACCAGGCCATACCTGCACCAGCTGTAATAAAGAAATTAACAGCATTTTTGCGGCGGATATAATCAATTGTGGCAACGTTAACTATACCACTGATACTTGCCTGCGTAAAATTAGTTGAGTAGTTTGCATTTGCGTTAACCTGTGTGCCACTTCCTTCAACTTTACCACCGCGCAAATCAAATTCTAATGCGAATGAATGTGCTAGTTGATTCCTTACGGAGATACCATAACCAAGGTCAATTTTTTTATTCTGAAAGTCAGTTGATCCACCAGTAGCGAGCGCTTGCGAGGTAACACCGACATTTACACCAACACTCCAGGTGTTGTACTGGCCCCTTCCACCAAATACTTTGGCAGTAGTTGTATCTGACGTAGCCATCGCGGGTTTAGCAGCTTTCTTACTGGTATCAGTTTGAGCATTTGCTATCCCGACAGCCAAGAGAGAGACTAACGAAAGGGCGACTGTTTTTTTTAATGTAGAATAGTTCATAGTTTTAAGATTAAACAATTTAATTGTGATTTTTTTCCAAAAATAGTAATTATGTTTGAATTCAATACCAAACATTGTTCCAATTTTACAATAGATAATACAAATAAATAAAAAAAATTGTTTTGAAAAAATAAATAATATCAATATTGATGAAATACCTACCTATAAGTAATGCATTATTTACCTATAATAGAAAAAATTTCGTTAAACGAATAAAACCCAATTCTATAGCTGTTTTTCATTCTAATGACGAATTTCCCAGGAACGGCGACCAAACCTTCACTTTTAAGCAAAATACCGATTTTTTTTATTTGACAGGTATCGACCAGGAACAAAGTATATTGCTTTTGTACCCCGATTGTCCTAATCCACTATACAAAGAAGTACTTTTTTTAAGACAGACTAACGAAAACATCGCCATTTGGGAGGGCCACAAGTATACCAAAGAGGAGGCGCGCAAAGCTTCGGGAATTGAAAACATATACTGGCTGCATGAACTGGATGCGATATTACATAGTATTATTAACTATGCCGATAATATTTATATAAATACCAATGAGAATGACCGGTATAGCCACTCCGTTCCGTACCGGGATATCAGGATGTATGAGCAACTGCACCAAAAGTACCCTTTGCATAACTACGAGCGCTCGGCAGTTGTTATGCGAGACCTGCGCCCTGTAAAATCGGGCATAGAAGTTGAGCTGACGAAAAACGCCTGTGATATGACCCGCGATGCATTTGTGCGCGTGCTAAAATTTGTTAAGCCGGGCGTAGCTGAATATGAAATTGAAGCCGAAATAACGCATGAGTTTTTGAAGCAACGGGCTACAGGTCATGCTTACAGCCCTATTATAGCTTCGGGGCCTAACGCCAATGTGCTGCATTATATCGATAATAACCAGGTTTGTAAAGATGGCGATGTATTGCTGATGGATTTTGGTGCTGAATATGCCAACTATAACGCCGATATGACCCGCTCAATACCGGTAAACGGCCGGTTCACCAAACGTCAGCGCGATGTGTATGATGCGGTATTGCGGGTAATGAAAGCAGCAACTAAATTGATACGGGCGGGTACGGTATTATCTGACTACCATGAAGAAGTCGGAAAGCTGATGACAGCCGAACTGATAGGCCTGAAATTGTTGGATAAGCATGACGTAGAAAAACAAGACCCTAAAATGCCTGCGTATAAGAAATACTTTATGCACGGTACCTCGCATCATTTGGGCCTGGATGTTCATGATTTTGCCAGCAGGTACAAGGCATTTGAAGTGGGTAACATACTGACCTGTGAACCAGGTATATATATCCCTGTCGAAGGGCTGGCCATAAGGCTGGAGAATGATATCCTGATAACCGCCGATGGCAATATTGACCTGATGGCCGATATCCCGCTGGAAGCAGAACATATTGAAGAAATTATGAACAGTTGATAGAGTTGGATTAGGTTGAATAGTTGATTGGGTTTGATGCGAACGAAAACCACTCAACTTGATCAACTACTTAACTTAATTAACCAATCTTCAACAAAACTATACAGGTTAAAACCGGGCTCTGACATTACCCCCGCGATATTTTTTTGCAACGCAGCTTTATCAACGCCCGACATTCGCTTTTGCTGAATGAGTTTATAAGCTTTTTCGGCTAACAGATATTCCTTTCGGCTGTTTTTAGCATGATTATGGGACGCAATAAAATCGACAACATCATTTATCCCTGTATTTTGCGAGGCTATGGTTTTGAAAACGGGTATTTCAGCGCCTTTCTGCTGAATCATTTTCTTAATATTATTGGCAAAAATATCGGCCCCATCTCTATCCGCTTTATTGACGATAAAGGCATCGGCGATTTCCATCAGGCCCGATTTGATGCTTTGTATCTCATCGCCGCCCTCGGGCACTAATACCACGAAAGTTAAGTCGGCTAAACCGGCTATTTCAATTTCCGACTGCCCTACGCCTACTGTTTCTATAAGTACGTAATCAAATCCTGCAGCATGCAGCACATCAGTCATTTCGATGGTTTTGGCCGATAAGCCACCTAACGAGCCCCGCGTTGCAAGCGAGCGGATAAACACACCCGGGTGGTTAAAATGATTTGCCATCCTGATCCTGTCGCCAAGCAACGAACCAAAATTGAATGGTGAAGTAGGGTCTATCGCCAGTACGGCTACTTTATTACCCTTAGCTGTTAGTTCGCCAAGCAAGCTATTTACCAATGTGCTTTTGCCTGCGCCAGGCGGGCCTGTGATACCGATTATTGGGGTTTTCTTATTAAAACTGAGGCTTTTTAGTAGCTGTTCAGAACCGGGCAGCTCATTTTCAACCAAAGTTAAAGCACGGGCAACCGATTTAAAATCGTCGCAATCGGGTTTGTTATGAGTTGATTTGCCTGGCATTATCGGTTGATAAAGTAACAAAATATAAAGTATTTAATAAAACAGGCCACTTGTACGGATTTTAATAAATAGGCTCCGGCGATGCGGATATAATTATATTTGGCAATTAAACCGATGGATAGCAAAAAAAGCGTTTCAATTATTATCCCAAATTATAACGGTAAAAGCCTGTTACAAGAATACCTGCCCTATGCTATCACGGCCATCGAGAATGCTCAAACGGAGTATGAGATCGTTATTGTTGATGATAAGTCGAAGGATGATTCAGTTGATTTCATTAAAGCCAATTACCCGTCTATAAAACTTGTCCTTAATCCTGAAAACAAAGGCTTCTCCTATACCTGCAACCGGGGTATTGAAGCATCAAAATACCAATTGGTATTTTTTTTAAACTCCGATGTGAAACTCACACCCGATTATTTAAAAAATCAATGGAAATATTTTGATGAACCAGATACTTTTGGCGTGATGGGCCGCATTATTGATATGGAAGGCGATCATATACAGGACGCCGCGCGTTTACCCCAATTTAATGGTTTGAAATTAAAGACGGGTTCGTTCTTTTACAGCACAAATCCGGATGACAGGTTATACACAATGTACCTTTCTGGCGCGAATGCATTGGTTGATGCCGTTAAGCTGAAGGAACTCGGCGGTTTTGACGAGATGTTCTCGCCCTTTTACAGCGAGGATATGGAACTGAGCATCAGGGCATGGCGCCTTGGATGGAAATGCTACTATGAACACAATGCTATTTGCCGCCACCGTTTATCGGCCACGACAAAGAATTATAAAACCCCCCAATGGGTAAAAAGTGTTTACTTCCGCAACCGGTTTTACTTTCATGTGCTGCATTTTGACGGACTGGCGTCCTTTGCATACTATTGCCAGATCACCCTTATCGATTTGCTCCCCAAATTATTTGCGGGGCAATTTTGGATTTGGAAAAGCTATCGCGAACTGTTTAAAAACAGGGGTCTGATTAAGCTCCGTAAGAAAGCCTTCAGGGAACAAATGGACAAACATAACAGCAAAATATCCCTTTTTGATGTAGTTTCCAATATACACGCTTCTGTCAAAAACAAAAACATTATACGTTTTAAGCCTTAAACACAGTTAATTATATAATTATCTAATTACTCTTAGCTTTGCAACTTATTTCTATTGGATGAAGACTTATTTCAGGCTGTTATCTTTTGCTAAACCCATCAGCAAGTTCGCTGTACCTTATATAGTCACAACATTTTTAGCAGTTATATTTAATACGCTCAATCTTGCGTTACTGGTACCGTTGTTAAAAACCATTTTTTATCCATCCCCGGTAAACGAGGTAATTGCCAAACCCAACAGCTGGCTCGACCTGATCGCCACTTTCAATTACTACGCGCACCTGGCCAACGCTACTTATGGCGCCTTAGGTGCGCTTAAGTTTGTCTGCGTGATCATTATATTGTCCGTATTACTGAGCAACGTGTTCAGGTATCTGTCGCAGCGCATCATGGAGAACCTGCGCATCCATACGCTGCTTAAATTGCGGCAAAGAGTTTTTGATAACGTAATGGACCTGCATCTTGGTTATTTTAGCAACGAACGAAAAGGAGATATTATTTCCAAGATTGCATCGGATGTTCAGGTGGTGCAATTTTCGGTTACGGGCACCCTGCAGGTGATATTTAAAGAACCATTGCAGCTTATCGCCTATATGGGAACGCTTTTCTTTATATCGTATAAGCTGACGTTATTTTCCATGTTGATCATACCGGTTTCAGCATTTGTTATATCTAGGATAGTTAAGCGACTCAAACACCAAGCCAGGGAATCACAGGAGACCTACGGTACCATGATCAGCTATCTCGATGAGGCGCTTTCGGGCATAAAGATCATTCAAGCTTTTAACGCGATACCTTTTATTAAAAACAGGTTCAACAACGAGAATAAAAAATATTCGCACATCATGCGCTCTATGGCCAAAAGGCAGCAACTTGGATCGCCGGTTTCTGAATTTCTCGGTGTAATGATGGTCGGATTCATTGTTCTTTATGGCGGGGCGATGGTGATCAATCATACATCAACCTTAACCGCCGAAGCTTTTATTGGGTACATTGCTATATTCTCCCAAGTTATGCGACCGGCTAAAGCCATTTCCGATTCGTTCAGTAATATACACCAGGGCATAGCCGCCGGCGAGCGCGTATTAGCGCTTATAGATGAGAAGCCGACGATAGTTGATGCGCCAAATGCTGTAGAAATAAAGAGCTTCAATGAAGGCATCCATTTTAATAATGTATCATTTGCGTATACGGACAGGGAAGTTTTGAAAGGCATAAGCTTTACGGTACCAAAAGGTAAAACGGTGGCATTGGTGGGGCCTTCCGGCGGCGGTAAATCCACTTTGATGGATTTGATACCGCGATTTATTGAGCCTCAAACCGGCGAAATATTGGTAGACAATAAAAATGTCCAATCAGTAACCATGCACTCTTTGCGCTCATTAATGGGTATTGTGAACCAGGAGACGATTTTATTTAACGACACGATTTTTAATAATATAGCATTTGGCAAAACCGGTGTAACCCAGGAAGAGGTTGAGGCCGCAGCCAAAATTGCCAATGCGCATAACTTTATTTTGGAAGCCGACAATGGCTATCAAACTAATATCGGCGACCGTGGTGCCAAGCTTTCGGGCGGTCAAAGGCAGCGTATTTGTATTGCCCGGGCGGTATTAAATAACCCCCCGATCATGTTGTTAGATGAGGCTACATCGGCGCTGGACACTGAATCAGAAAAGCTAGTACAGGACGCATTAAACAACCTGATGAAAAACCGCACCTCACTTATTATTGCTCACAGGTTAAGTACCATCCAAAATGCCGATATTATCATTGTACTGGAAAGTGGTGTGATTGTGCAGCAGGGTAAACACCAGGATTTGATGAGCCAGGACGGGTTGTACCAGCGGCTCATCAATATGCAAACCTTTCAATAGTAATCACAGTTTTATATTAATGCAGCAGACCCAGCCCAGGAAAATAGACAAAGACGAGGTTTTTAAATTTGAATTTTCGATCTGTACGCTTGTCACCAATATGCCCGAATACCTTGAGATGCGGGAATCTTTCATCAAAGGCGGGTTTACAACTGATACTTGCGAATACCTCTATATCGATAATATCACCCAAAATACGTTTGAGGCTTATGCGGGGCTTAATCGGTTTTTACGCGAAGCAAAAGGTAAATATATCATCCTGTGTCACCAGGATATTTTGTTGACACAGCATGGCCTAAATGACCTGCGCGATAGAATAGATGAGATTGGAAAGATCGACCCTCAATGGGGGATATTGGGTAATGCCGGTAGTGTTAATATAAAATACAGAGCTGTACATTTAATCCAGGGCTTGGGAAAAAAATCCCTGGAAAAATCAGCCGGGAATTCATTTAAAGATCTTGTTGAAAAATATCTTCCGATAAGAGTGGCAACCCTTGATGAGAATTTTATTATAGTAAAGAATAGTGCTAACGTGGCGTTATCTGCTGACTTAGGGGGCTTCCATTTTTATGGAGCAGATATTTGTTTGGTCGCTGATGTATTAGGATTTAGCTGCTATGTCATCGACTTTAAGCTTCTGCATAAAAGTGAGGGCAACGACGATAGCAAGTTCTACCAGTTAAAAAGAAAGCTGATTAGGAAGTATGGGCGGGCTTTCCGGTCAAGATTCACAGGAACAACAGTTACCCGCTTTTATATATCAGGTAATAAATTGCTTAACATTTTAGGAAATACTAGGCTTATATTATTCATAGCCAGGCAATATTATAAAATTTTCCGAAGGAAAAGTAGCTACCACCGCCAGGTTTAGAGCGCAGTTTAGTTAAATATATTTTCTGCAAAATTTTATTGCTTAACTAATAAGGGAGGCCCTATTTACAGGGCGTCCCTTATTGTATAGCTTACTGAAACTTTATCC
Source organism: Mucilaginibacter sp. (assembly GCA_043739405.1). GTDB lineage: Bacteria > Bacteroidota > Bacteroidia > Sphingobacteriales > Sphingobacteriaceae > Mucilaginibacter. Next base: position 19,851 of record JAYUEE010000010.1, read on the forward strand.
CTATCCCAAATTGCCAAACCTGGTTGCGGTAATCGGCAATGGGCGAATTGGGGTCGTTAGTATTTGACGTCAAATCAATCATATACCGGGCATGTAAATCGACATTTTGATTAAGGTCAATACTAAACCCAACCACCCCGGCTACGTAGCTTTTGTTATTGGTATCAGTATAATATGATTCAGAGGCGACGTTGAATCCATTATCAAACGTCGTAGTGCTGGTCAGTGGGAAATTCAATTGAGGGCCTATCAAAAAATTGAAACCGCGTACCAGACGGAATTTTGCCAGCAAGGGTATATCGATATAATTGTTTCGCTGTGTTAAGGTACCGTCCACCGTATTGGCCTGGTAACCTTGCTGTGAAAATAAGACTTCAGGTTCAAAAGACAACGGATATACCAAAGGTATTTCGAATGTTAAACCTGCGTTAAAGCCTAATATCGAACTTGTGCTATAATTACCATCATAGGACGAAACGGTATTGGCGATATTCAAAGCACCTGTAACACCTACCCGCGGGCGGTAAAAATCATCAGTTTGCCTTTGAGCCGGGCGATGGTGAGCACGACGGGGGGAATAATAATAAGTTTGAGCGCATACGGTGCCTGCAATACACAGGCATATCGCTAAAGAGAATAGTTTTTTCATCGTAGTAATTTGTTTTTAAGTGGAGATGAAGCTATCATGAGCTGTTTTATTTTTTGATTGTAGCTCATGATGGTTTCATCGTAGTAAGTTTTTTATGGTTTTTGTCTCTTTTAGAGTAAAAGATAACAGCGAGGTTTAGTGCTTTGTTGAAATTTTTTTTCTTCGTGGTTGAAATTGAGGCATTTTTATAACATTTCAACTTTCCAACCTTTGAAGAAATACAACCACTCCAAATTCTTACATTTGAAGCTTATGAACCGATTTCACAGAGGTCTTATCTTCGTTTTGCTATGCTTTTCTATGCTTGCCGGCAACATGGCCTTTTCGCAACAAAAGCAGGGCTATATTGCTTCTTTGGGGCGCCAGAACCATTGGGTTGATTCTGTTTATAAGAAATTGAGCAAGAAGGGACGAATAGCGCAATTATTTTTTGTGCGTGCCCATTCCGATAGGGGGCAAGTCTATGAAGATTCAGTTGGTAAAGTGATAAGAGACGAGCAGGTAGGCGGCCTGGTGTTTTTCCAGGGAGGGCCGGTGCGCCAGGTGGAGTTGATCGACACTTATCAAAAATTAGCTAAAGTTCCTTTGCTCATCGCCCAGGATGGCGAATGGGGATTGGGAATGCGTTTGGATTCAACTATCTCTTATCCATTTCAAATGACGCTTGGCGCTATACAGGATAATTCGCTAATTTACAAAATGGGGCAGTTTATCGCCTATGACTTTAAGCGCATGGGTATGCAGATAAATCTGGCCCCGGATATGGATGTCAATAATAATCCCGATAACCCTGTTATCAATTACCGCTCCTTTGGGGACAATAAGTACAATGTGGCTGCCAAAGGAATAGCCTATATGAAAGGTATGCAGGATGGAGGCATACTAACCACTGCAAAACATTTCCCCGGGCACGGGGATACCAATGTGGATTCGCATCTTGACCTGCCCTTGTTGCCATTTGACAGAAAACGCCTGGATACGCTGGAAGAATATCCATTCAGGCAAGCTATCAAAGCTGGTATAAGTGGGGTGATGATAGCCCACATGGATATCCCGGCTTTAGATTCGACCCGGAATCTGCCATCCACGCTGTCACGTGCTATAGTTACCGGCGACCTGAAGGATTCACTCGGCTTTAAAGGTTTGGTGATGTCGGATGCGATGGAAATGAAAGCTGTGGTAAAATACTTTCCTGATGGCGAAGCTGATGTTCGTGCTTTTTTAGCCGGGAATGATATTATAGAATTGTCAGAAAACTCGGAACGTGCTATTGGGTTGATAAAAAAAGCTGTTCGTAAAAATGAAATATCAAAAAAGGAATTTGAAGCAAGGGTAAAAAAAGTCTTGGCTGCTAAATACTGGGCAGGGCTGAATCATTATCATGAAACATCTACAGAACATTTGTTTAAAGATTTGAACCGCGAAAGCGCCAAAGTCTTGGTGCAGCAGTTAAGCGATGCATCGGTTACCCTCCTCAAAGGTGATGCGCAAACCTTGCAATTAAACCCAATTGTTAAAACAGCCATCGTAAGTATTGGAGTCACGCAAGAAACCGTGTTTCAAAAGGAGTTATCCCAATGGTATTTGAACAGTGACAAATTTATAGTCGGCAAAGGCACGCCAGCCGAGGAATTGCTCGAACTGCTGGAAAAACTGAGACAATACGACCAGGTTTTCGTCAGCATCAATGATACCCGTCCCCGCCCGGCAAGCAAACTGGATTATAGCAACGGTGTAAAAATATTTATATCCCAACTGGCCGGATTTAACCACTCTGTGGTGTGCGTTTTTGCCAATGCCTATACCATCGCGGGTTTACCTGGAATTGAAAAAAGCGGCGCACTGATAGCCTGTTACCAGATGAATGACGAGTTGCAACGCTCTGCAGTGAAAGTAATAACCCGGACTATTGATCCAAATGGCAAACTGCCGGTAAGCGTGGATGTATATTTTAAAGGTGGGGCAGGGGTGAGTTTGAAATGAACTACTTTTTCCTGAATTTCTTTTTTGGACTACGACTTGTGTGAAATATTGTCAGAACCACTACTTTATGTTCCTTTTCATTAATATAATAAACAAGCAAGAAAGGAAATTTGTCGGTTAATGCTTCATGAAAATTTCTATATGATTTTTTGTAATGAAAGGGATTTTTACAGATTTGTTCAAGTTTGTTATTTACCTCACCTCTGAATTTAATGCCTAAGCCTAATTGTTGTTCCTCATACCAAATTACGGAATTAGTCAATTCTAAAATTGCTTCCTGGCGCAGTTCAAATGCATAGTTCATTTACTACTTTCTGCGTTTAATTAACTCCTTATCGATAATAGCAACGGTTTCATCCCAGTTGTAAGTTCTACCAATTCCGTTTTGGTAATCATGCAAACGCTTATCCAGTTCAGTTTTTTGCTCATCGGTAAGCTCATAATCATCTGCGATACTATTATCTTGCAAAAGTGTATAAATAGCCTCAAGTTTTTTATCTTCTGCTATATCAATATAATCGTGCAAACGTTGCCGTATCTCTGCTGTGCTCATGGTAATCACTTTTCACAAATTTAAAATATTTTGAGAGACTTTAGATATACTCCGGGCGCTATTAAAAGATGGAATTTATTTTTTCCTCAAAATAAACTAATATATTTAATGGTGAATAAATTTCAGAGACAGCCGATAGCTTTATTAGTAATCATAAGTTTGTTTATTCTATCATCTTGCGACCCTGGCTCAAAATTTAAATATGTAATTTCAAATAAGACTTCCAGGCCGTTGAAGATAAAATATCAATTTCCGGGAGGACCCCCGGTTATGTCGGTGATAATTGCCGTCGACTCGAGCAAGATAATAAGAGAGGAAAATCGTTTAGGGTACGTTGATGATATTAATCAGCGTATGGATTCAATATATTTTTACTCTTTTGTACTTAAGCGAGGAGGCCAAATTTCATATAAAAACTTCAAGGATAAAAGATATTGGATACTCAAAGAAATTAACCATCAGAGTGCAACTTATACCCTCTCAGTAACCGATTCATTATTTAATAAATGATGAGACTTATATTGTGATTTTCTGTTTTTCTTGCCTATAGTTACCAATTGGTATATACTCTTTTCTCTATCTTTACTTCTACAATCATGCAATCCACTCCCAATAAATATAACGAAAAATTCCAGGAAGCTTTAGCCAAATTGAACCCGGAGCAGTTAGCCGCCGTAGAGCAAATGGACGGCCCCGTGCTGGTTATTGCTGGTCCGGGCACGGGCAAAACGCAAATATTGGCGGCCCGTATCGGTAAGATACTTTTGGAAACCGATGCCAATGCCCATGAGATACTATGCCTCACCTATACCGATGCGGGCGCAGTAGCCATGCGTAAGCGTTTGTTCGATTTTATTGGGCCAGACGCTTACCGGGTTAACATATATACTTTCCATGCTTTTTGCAACGAGATCATCCAGGAAAACCTGGAATATTTCGGAAAACTGAATTTGGAGCCATTGTCAGACCTTGATTCTGTATCGCTGTTCAGGGAACTGGTTGACGACTTTCCGAATGATCATTTGCTAAAGCGCTTCACCGGGGATATCTATTATGACGTACCGCGACTGAAAAACTTGTTTTCGGTAATGAAGCGGGAGAACTGGAATGAGGAAATGATCAGGCAGGCAGTGAAAGACTACCTGGATGACTTGCCGAACCGCGAAGAGTTTATTTACAAACGTGGGAATGCCGTCAAGGGGATAAAAATTGGCGATCCTAAACAAAAAGATATCGATGCTGCACGGGATGTGATGACCAAATTACTGGCTGCTGTAAGTGAGTACCAGCGGTATGATGCCAAAATGAAAAAGGGTGGTTATTACGACTATGACGATATGATTACCTGGGTGCTGAAAGCATTCAGGGAGAACGAGGAGATATTGCGCAAGTACCAGGAACGGTACCAATATATTTTGGTGGATGAGTTCCAGGATACCAGCGGTTCGCAAAATGAACTGTTAAAATTTTTGTTGAATTACTGGGATACACCAAATGTGTTCGTGGTAGGTGATGACGACCAGTCGATTTTCAAGTTCCAGGGCGCGAACATGAAGAATATCCTTGATTTTGCCGGCGACTATGTGAATACACTAAAGACGGTGGTGCTCAAACACAACTACCGATCGAACCAGCATATCCTGGATATATCTAAAGCGTTGATCAGCAACAACAAGGAAAGGCTTACCGGACAATTACAACGGGACAAAAATCTCCAATCGGCACATGCCCGTTTTGACGAGATTGCCGTCGAACCTGAAATAAACGAATATGAAAACCCTGCACAAGAAGTAGTTCATTTGGCCCTTCAGGTAAAAGCGCTGATAGACCAGGGGACCCCACCGACTGAGATCGCCGTTATTTACCGTAACCACAGCCAGGTAGAAGAACTGCTGAAATACCTTGATTCAAAAAAAATTACTGTTAATACCCGAAGAAAAATTGATATCCTAAGCTTGCCATTTGGCGAAAAGATCATCAGCATATTGCGATACCTAAGCATGGAAATGGATTCGCCGTATAGCGGTGACGATTTGCTGTTCAAGATCATGCACTATGATTTCTTTAATATCGCACCCATTGAAATAGCTAAGGCAAGCATGGCCGTTGCTAAGGAAAATTATGCCACCTCCAATAACGGTGAAGCAAAAACTTCGTTACGCCGGTACATAACCGAGCTTAAGACCGTTGCGCAGGCGAGTTTATTTGATAAACCGCGAAACCAGGAAATGAAATACCTGATGACCCATATCGATGATTTATTGAAAGCATCGGTAAGCGTCACGCTGCAACAGCTTTTCCAGGAGCTGATCTCAAAAATGGGTATTCTCAAATACATCATGCAACAGCCCGACAAAGGCTGGTATATGGAGGTGCTGACCAACTTCTTCAACTTTTTGAAAGATGAGAGCCGCAGGAATCCTGATATCAGGATAAAGGACCTGGTAGCAACGATCGACTTGATGAGTGACAATAATATCCGGTTGCCTTTGACGCAAATTATCTACTCCGAAAATGGCGTCAACTTTCTAACAGCGCATGGATCAAAAGGGTTAGAATTTGAACATGTTTTCCTTTTAGGGGCCGACAAAAAAACATGGGACAGCAAAGGGCGTAACACAGGTTTTAGCTTCCCGGATACACTAACCAATGCACCGGACGATGACATTGCACTGAATGAAGAGTCGCGGCGACTGTTTTATGTAGCGCTCACGAGAGCCAAACAAAACCTCGTGATATCTTATGCGCGTAAAGATAAAACTGGCAAGGATCAGGAGTCGTCTCAATTTATTGGTGAAATATTAGCAGAGACCCATTTGCAGGTTCACTACCCTAAAGTGAACGAGGCTGATATGATGGATTTTTATGTGACGCAGTTCAGCGAAGATGATAAGCCAAGAGTTGAATTGATCGATAAGAATTACATCGACCAATTGCTGCAAAATTATACCCTATCGGTTACCCACCTGAGTAATTATTTGGATTGTCCGCTGCGGTTTTATTTCCAGTGCCTTATCCGGGTGCCGTCAGGAAAAAGCCCTTCAGCCACATTTGGTTCGGCAGTGCATGATGCCTTGAAAAGGGCGTTCCGGAATCTGAAAGACAATAACGATGAGTTTATGCCAACCGAAACTTTCATGAAGGATTTCCGCACTTACATGTATCGCAATCGGGATTCTTTTACTAAAGAAGACTTTAAGCTGCGGCTGGATTACGGCGATAAAATATTGCCTTCATTTTATGAATCGAATATACCGAATTGGAACAAAGTAGCACAAGTTGAGTTGTCGATCAAGAATCTTGAGATAGATGGCGTACCAGTCAAGGGTAGCCTGGATAAGGTTGAGTTTGTAAACAAGCACGAGGTTACAGTAGTCGATTATAAAACCGGTAAATACAAAAATGCCCGCGAAAAGCTAAAAGGGCCCACCAATGAAAAACCAAATGGAGGTGATTACTGGCGGCAGGCGGTTTTTTATAAATTGCTGATAGAAAATGATCGTACCAGAGACTGGCAGGTAATCGGGACGCAGTTTGACTTTGTGGAACCGGAGAGCGGGGGTGAGTATATTAGTGAAAGGATGTTGATCAGTCCGGAAGATACTGTGATCGTACGGGAGCAGATCAGTACCGTTTACCAGAAGATAATGGCACATGATTTTAACACTGGCTGCGGTAAAGAGGAATGTGACTGGTGCCATTTTGTACGCAGCAATTTTAAGCAGGTGGGAGATGTGATGCAGGTTGAAGAAGAAGAATAGACCTAACATGAAATATTTAAAATTTATTCTGCCACTATTTCTGAGTTTGTCGGCAATGGCGCAAACCACCGTCCGGCAGGATGCGGCCATTAAGCAAATGACCGATGAGGTGTCCTCAAAAAACATCGAGGCGATTATCCGTAAACTGGTTAGTTTTAAATCGCGCCATACGCTGAGCGACACGACCAGCAAAACTACAGGCAGTGGGGCGGTCCGTAACTGGATAAAAGCGGAGTACGAAAGGTATGCTACCGAATCGCACGGGAGGATGACAGTACAGTTCGATACATTCACTCAGCCAAAAGGCAATCGCGTGGATAAACCCATTCAACTGAAAAATGTCCTTGCAATACTTAAAGGCACGGATCCTAAAGACAACAGGGTGTATATTGTATCGGGGCATTATGATTCACGTATAACAGATGTGATGGACCCCAACGGTGATGAACCGGGTGCCAATGATGATGCTTCGGGAACAGCTGTATCGATGGAACTGGCAAGGGTGATGGCTAAACACCCGTTTCCGGCGACCATTATTTTTATGTCGGTAGTGGGCGAGGAACAGGGTTTATATGGCTCGACGCATGTAGCAAAGCGAGCCAAAGCAGAGAACTGGAATGTTGACGCCATGCTGAACAATGATATTGTAGGCAATACGCATGGTATGGAGAATGACCTGAAGGATAATATCCATGTCCGCGTATTCAGCGAAGGCGTGCCGACCATTGCCTCGGGGAATGAGAAACAAATAGCAGGGTTAGTTTCATTAGGTGGCGAAGATGATAGTCCGTCGCGCGAACTTGCGCGTTATATCAAAGAAACCGCTGAACGTTACGTCGACCAGTTGGATGTAAAACTCATTTACCGCCGCGATCGTTATTTGCGCGGCGGCGACCATATACCGTTTCTGCAGCAAGGTTACACGGCGGTACGTTTTACCGAAATGAACGAGGACTGTAACCGTCAGCATCAGAATATCCGTACCGAAAACGGCGTGGATTACGGCGACCTGCCAGACTTTGTCGATTTTAACTATGTGCAGAAGGTAGCCAGGATTAATCTGTCAGTTTTGGCTAACCTGGCATCAGCACCAGCCGAACCTCAAAATGTGGGTGTAATTACAAGCGGCTTAACTAATCGCACCCAGCTCAAATGGGATGCTCCGTCCATCGGCAAAAAACCTGCGGGGTATTATGTATTAATGCGTGAAACGACAAGTCCTGTTTGGGAGAAGAAGTTTTATGTAACGGATAACAAAGCCGACCTGGATTATTCAAAAGATAATTACTTTTTTGCCGTACAATCAGTGGATGTGGATGGGCACGAAAGTTTACCTATTGTGCCCAAGCCGTTGAGGTAGTTTTCACGTGTAATTTTCTAATTGAAAAATTTAACTATTTTTAGGAAGATAACCTAAAAAATATCACATGGCATTTGGCTTTACCCCTAAATTTAATGAGTCGCTATACTTAGATGACTTAAGTCCTGAACATTATCTTGTAGTTGCTCTTGAAGCTGCTAAGCAACTTGAGTGGGATGTAAATTATACCAGTAAGAGTGGCTTTATCGCTATAATAGGCGGTGGGTTATTTAATAGTACGGAGCGGTTTACTGTAATCATACAGGATACATCGGTATCGCTTAAAAGCGAAAATATTAGCAGCGGAATGTATGACTGGGGTAAAAACAAAAAACATGTTGAAGATTTTATAGAAACATTTAACACCCTACTTTCTTCATTAACGGAAGCTGAAATTGACGAAAAAGTCAATAAAGTAATGCCGCCGCTCAGGGCACAGGAAGAAGATACCTTAGCCAACCCCGAAACAACGGTTCAAAAATTTCAGGATTTCTTTTCATTATTTAAGCCAAGGAAAGAATATTATATAACCCCGATAATCATCGACATTAATCTTCTGGTTTTCATTATAATGGTTATTTCCGGAGTGAGTTTTTTTGAACCAACCACGGCAAATTTGATTTCATGGGGTGCCGATTTTAGGCCAGTAACCATGGATGGCCAATGGTGGAGATTACTCACAAGTATTTTTCTTCATATCGGCATATTCCACATACTTTTTAACATGTATGCGCTGCTTTATATTGGGCTACTGCTCGAGCCTTATTTGGGAAAGTTGCGATTTGGGGCTGCCTATTTGTTCACCGGAATTATTGCCAGCTTAACAAGTATTTATTGGCATCCGCTTACTGTAAGTGCAGGAGCATCAGGGGCTATTTTTGGGATGTATGGCGTTTTTTTAGCTATGCTAACCACCAATGTAATAGATAAGAAAACACGTTCGGCATTATTTGCCAGTATAGGAATATTCGTCGTCTTTAATTTGATGAATGGCACTAAAGCGGGTATTGATAACGCCGCCCACATTGGCGGCTTGATTAGTGGGTTGCTAATAGGATATGCTTATTATCCAAGTTTAAAGAAGCCGGAATTATTAAACCTTAAATATATCACCTTAACGGTATTGCTTGTTGCCACAATCGCAACTTCATTTATCATTTATTTTAATATGCCGAAAGATGGTATAGCGGAATACGAAACGAAAATGAGAGATTTCGCTAAGAAAGAACGTACCGCTCTCGGTGTATTTAATGGGGAAAGGCGGTCCGACCAACAAATGCTTTTGGATATTAAAGATAAAGGATTAGTCAATTGGAATGAAGGGTTAAAACTATTAAATGACGTTGGTACACTGAATATTCCACAGCGATTAAAGGATCGCAATGATACTGTGAAACAGTACTGTTTACTTCAAATCACAAAATATGGATTGCTTTATAAAGGCCTTAAGGAAAATACATTGCAATATGATAAATCAGTTGATTCCTGTAATAAAAGTATTGCCGAAATAATCAGGAGTCTTAATCCAAAAGATAGCCATTAATGATAGAAATGCTATTTCACGCTCTTTCTCAGCACAATAAAGTAACCGAGTATAAAGACGCCCGCAGCAACTGCCAGGCTCACCAATATGTCTTTGGTAAAAAAATCAACCGTTAATTGTGGCATAGTCTGCCCTTTGCCCCCACCGCTCGGATGTATGCTTTTAACGGTTGACATAGCAGCTGAATAAGGGAACAAGTAAGCATATTTCCAATCCGTTCCTGCAAGGATAACGCCGGCGATTGTCGCCACAAAACCAATACCCATTGGTTTTAGAAAGTCACGGAAAAGCAGGCTCAGTAAGAATTGTATGGATAGGATGCCTAATGACGAAAGCAAAAGTTTAAAATAGATCTGTGCAAGGGTGCTTTCTATGTGGTATTCGTTGAATTTTAACGTTGGTTTGACGACACTCAGCAAATTGCCAAACCCTATTGTGAAAAGATAAAACAGGCTAAGGCATAAAAAAACAAGCGAAAAAGCATAAACGTATTTCGCTGAATATACCGACCATTTGGGGATAGGCAGACTAAAAAGTGACTTCCAGGTTTCGGATTTATGCTCGATATTATTAACCGAATAGCCGATAAAAACAATCAGCATTGGTAAAAGCAATGAGCCCATCACTCCTAAAATAGCGCCGGCAAACCTTAACCAGAGCTCCATGCCTGGTGTTGATGCCATCTGGTCGCTATGGCTAAAAAACCCGATAAAAAGTAAAAGACAAATAATGAGCGGTAACAGCACCGAACTCCAAAATGCCATGGTTTTACGTGTTTTGTAAAACTCAGACCGAAACGACAGTATAAATCCTTTCATTTGTTAGGCTTTTTGGGTAATATCTAAAAATAGTTTCTCCAGGTCCTTATGCACCTTTTGGATGCTGAATACCTGGAAATTGTTGCGGTTGAGAAGAGCATTTATTTCGCTCATCTGCACTTTTGAAGTGTAAGGGATGGATAAAGTATCATCACTTATTTCGGTTATCGTGAAGCCTTGCTTTTTCAAAAGATTGGCTGCGTCAACGGTATTATTGACCTCGATCTTCACCTGTGGCTGGCTTATAGCTTCCAGGTCATTGATACTTCCCTGGAAAAGCAACTCGCCATGGTCAATAATCCCAACATGGGTAGCCATACGCTCCACTTCGGCCAGTAAATGGCTGGAAACAAATACCGTTTTATTATGCTTCGAAACTAATTTTATCAATAATTCGCGTATCTCAATGATGCCGTTAGGGTCGAGACCATTTGTAGGCTCGTCAAGGATGAGCAATTTGGGGTCAGGCAGTAGTGCCAGGGCAATACCGAGGCGCTGTTTCATACCTAAGGAATATTTGCCGGCTTTTTTATTGGCGGCATCTTTCAGATGGACCAGATCGAGCATTTCATCAACCCTGCTTTCAGGCACTTCCAAAAGTAGCGCCCTGTTCATCAGGTTCTCTTTTCCCGTAAGATGGAGATAAATAGCAGGCTGCTCAATCAATGAGCCTATTTGTGAAAGTATAGAAATGCGGTTGGTTTGCAGGTCCTTATCAAAAACACGAATGCTGCCTTCATCTGTTTTTAACAAATTGAGCAGCAATTTTATTGTGGTGGTCTTTCCTGCGCCGTTTGGGCCAAGGAAGCCATATATACTGCCTTCGGGCACCTGTAGGGATAGCGATTTGACAACCTGCTGATTGCCGAAATGGAAGCTTAACCCCTTAGTATCAATTACCATAGTTTTTCTTTGGCAATTGAGCAAACCGTTTTAACAAGTGATACTCCTTTGTAAAAAAGTGAAGTGGCATGTACAGCAGCTGAACCTACGTTAGATTCATTTTTTTGCTGAGATTGATAACTTATTCCCATCACCAATGCAAATACCACGGGTAACAGCAGTAAAATAAATGGATTCGAGTTTTTGATAAGCCTTTTCATTGCGAGTGTTTTTTGATGCAACAAAGGAATAGTTAATTATCTGCCCGCTAAAATGTTTTAGACCAACGGACGGGATTTGTAGATGAACGGGTATTTTAAGCTATAAAAGGGTTCATCGGACATATTGAGAGGTTTATCGGTAAAAAAGTAGGGTAGATATAAATATTGAATAATAAAGCGCGCAAAATATTACATTAGTTGCTTGAAAAGAAACTGGCAAATTTTCTGGCATATTGTGTTCTGGGTAAGTATCGTATCCTACTTTGCTTACCTTACTCATAGCGAAAGCAAGATAAGTAATGAGGCATTGATCATTATTTTTGGAGTATACAGCGCCATAAATATCGGCTTGTTTTATTTGAACTACCTGTATCTCATTCCCCGGTTTTTAGATAAGAAAAAATACAGGTACTATTCAATTGCGCTGGTTACGGTCATCATCGTTTTTGCCTTGGGCAAATATGGGGTTGCATTAGTCTTTAAGCCATATATACTGGTACATGATGGCAAACAAACCCCGTTCCTTACCTACGTTATAAGCTCGGGCCTGACCAACATATTTTTCCTTTTTCTGAGCACGGCTTTGAAGTTTGGTGTGGATTGGTTTTTGAATGAACGCGTACAGCGCGACCTTGAAAACCAGCGCCTGAGCGCCGAACTGGCCTTCCTGAAATCACAAATTAACCCGCACTTCTTGTTCAATTCGCTCAACAGCATTTATTCGCTGGCCTATCAAAAATCGGATACAACGCCCGAGGCCATACTGAAGCTATCTGAAATTATGCGGTACATGTTGTATGAAAGTAATGACAATAAGGTTGAGCTGGCTAAAGAACTCCAATACCTGCAAAATTATATCGACTTACAGAAAATAAGGTTTGGCGATAAGGCTTTTGTCGAACTGAAAATTACGGGAGAAGTAGGTAACCAAAAAATTGTGCCGCTGCTGCTGATAGCATTTATTGAAAATGCCTTCAAGCATGGCGTGGCCAATGACCCTAAAACGCCGATAATTTTGTTGATTAACCTGGACGGCACCAACCTGCATTTCTACACTGAAAATAAAAAGCACATGAATAACCGGGACACGGAAGGTGGGATAGGCTTGCAAAATGTAAAGCGCCGGCTCGATCTGCTTTATCCCGGGAAATATAAACTTGACATAAAGGACACGCAGGATATTTATACCTGCGAATTATCATTAGTTTTATAATATGATCAGATGCCTTGTAGTTGACGATGAGCCGCTGGCGCTCCATATATTGGAAGATTATATTTCCAAGATGCCCTTTTTGACTTTGGTGAAGGCAACAACCAATCCCATAGAGGCATTGCAGTTGGTGCAGGAAGGCGGGATTGACCTGGTGTTCCTGGATGTGCAAATGCCTGAGTTGACGGGCATCCAGTTTTTGCGGATAGCAAATGGTAAGTCTAAAGTGATATTGACTACCGCTTATTCGCAGTACGCATTGGAAGGCTACGAGCTGGATGTGATCGATTATTTGCTTAAACCTATCGCTTTCGACCGTTTTTTCAAGTCGGTGCAAAAGGCGCAAACGATCATACAGCCTTCATCTAAGCCGGAGGTAAAGCAGGAAACCAGCAACCCACAAAATGATTTCCTGAGTGATTTCATATTTGTAAAAACCGAACATAAAATACAAAAGGTGTATCTAAACGATATTTTGTTTATCGAAGGGTTAAAGGATTATATCTCAATATTCACGCCTGCAGAACGCATTATCACGCTTCAGAATATGAAAAAAATGGAGGATGCGCTACCAGAGAAACATTTTATTCGTGTGCATAAATCCTACATCGTATCCATCAACAAAATTGACAGTATTGAGCGCAGCCGTATTTTTATTGGCGACAAGATTATCCCGGTGGGCGATACTTACCGTGATGAGTTTTTTAAGATAGTAGACGGGAAGAATATTTGATCAATTGTATTGGTTTAGCGTTTTTCTAATTGACGCTTCAGCTTCAGCTACCAACTCATCAGCCGGCCTTTTCTCTGGCTCAATCGGAGTCAGCACCTCCCAACTCATGGCTATAAAAGTATCTAACGGATACTGTCCATAACGCACCATCTTCCACGAATTTTTGATAGCAATGGGCACCAATAAAGCTTCCGGGCATTTTTTGAGTAAGGTTGCAACGCCCGCGGCCTGGAATGTTCTTACGCTCCCGTCTTTTGAGCGCGTACCTTCAGGAAATATGACTGCCGACCAATTTTTTTCCTTCATCCGAGTCCCAAGCTTCATAATCTCGGTAATAGATTGGCGCGGGTCTTTACGGTCTATATTGGCTGCGCCACCGTGGCGCAGGTTGTAGGATACAGATGGTACACCCTTGGTTAGCTCAATCTTGGATATGAATTTGGCGTGATATTTCCGAAGAAACCAAATAAGTACCGGGATATCGTATAAACTCTGGTGATTGGCAATGAAGATAATCGGGCGGCCTATTGGCAGGTTTTGTTTATTGGTAAATTTTACCGTGTTGCCGAGTAAATAATAGCTGGCAGTGAGCAGTAGGTTCATGCCATCAACTACCCGCTTGTGAGCTTTGTATCCAAAAACGTTAAAGCAAAACCACTGTATAGGGTGGCAAATGACGAGAACCAATCCGAAGAAAATGTAATGGACAGGTGTTAAGATGTAACCGAAAAATTTGCTCATTCGGCTGCAAAGTTAATGGTTTGGTTGAAAATTTTAGGTAGCGATGGGTTTTAAACCCGTCGCTACCTAAAATCCTTATTCCGAACGCAAACTCTCTTCGAAAGCCATAGCTCATTCTGAGCGAAGGCTTTTCACCGGGTTTGCCAATGCGGCTTTAATACTCTGATAGCTGACGGTAAGCAGGGTTATCGTCATAGCGCCAACGCCAGTTACCAGGAATATCCACCAGGCGATACTGGAACGATAATCATAACCCTGAAGCCAATTGTGCATAAAGTACCACGCAATAGGGGTAGCAAACACCAGTGAGATAACAACCAACACCACAAAATCTTTTGAAAGTAAGGCCCAAAGGTTAAGCACCGAGGCACCAAGCACTTTACGCACGCCGATCTCTTTGATGCGCTGCTCGGCCATAAACGATGCCATGCCGAATAAACCAAGGCAGCTAATAAATATAGCAAGCCCGGCAAAGCAACTTGCCAGCTTACCGATCCGTTCTTCATTACCGAACTTTTTGGCATATTCAAGATCGACAAACTGGTAGGTGAAAGGCTGCGCTGTGTTATAGGCTTTAAATACTTTGCCGATTTTGTCCAATGCTTCATTGGCGCTCGCATTCGGGTTGATCTTTAATAGCACAACACTGCTAGGATCTTTTGAAAGAAAATAGACTGTCGGTCTAATCTGCCCATATGGCGAATCCGTGATTATATCTTTAGTCACACCAATTACTTTAAATGGGTGCCCATAATATTTGATGTTCGATTGCAGCGGATTTTTTAGGCTCATAAAATGTACCGCAGTTTCGTTGATAATTACCGCAGCCGAATCGGATAAAAACTCCCTCGAAAAATCACGCCCCTGAGCAAACTGCCAGCCGATCGTTTTGCCATAATCATAAGAAATGTTGTTGGTAGGAAAATCTACGCTCTGGTTAGGGTCTTTGCCTTCCCACTCAATAGCGCTTGTGCTCCCTGCGGTTCCCGTTGGTGCTGAGCCGCCCTCGGCCATGGATACGATGCTGCCGGATTTAAACAGGTCGGTCTTTACTGCGTCGAAATGCTTATGAATATCGTCAGTAAATGTTGGCACAAATACAAGGCCGTCACGACTGTAACCTACGGGCCGGTTTTTAGCAAACTGGATCTGGCGAAAAACCACGATCGTCCCAATGATAAGCACAACCGATACCGTAAATTGCACTACTACCAATACCTGGCGCGGAATGGCGGCGAAACGCCCAACGCGGAACGAACCCTTTAATACTTTTATAGGTTTGAATGACGACAGGTAGAATGCAGGATAACTGCCCGTGATTAACCCGGTAATTAAACTAAAACCTATGCCGATTATCCAAAACAAGAGACTGCTCCAGGGGATAACCATTTGTTTATCTGCGACGTCGTTGAAAAATGACAGGCTCGACTGTACAAAAATCAGCGACAGTGCGAAAGCAATAAATACGCATAATAATGACTCGCTGAAAAATTGATAAATAAGCTGGCTGCGCATAGAACCTATAGCTTTGCGAATGCCTACTTCTTTGGCACGTTTTTCGGAACGCGCCGTACTCAGGTTCATGAAATTGATACAGGCTAACAACAGCACAAACACGCCAATGATCCCAAATAGCCAGACATACTGGATGCGCCCACCGGTGTTGATGCCGTTTTTAAACGCATCGTACAGGTGCCATTTACTCATTGGCAACAGGAAAAGAGCAGGTTTCTTTTTTGCCAAAAAAGCGCTTACGTGACGGAGTTTTTCGTCGCGGATTTTTAAAGATACTTTGTCAATATCTGCGTTATCGGTTAATTGAACATACAATGATACAAAGTTTGGCCGCCACGGCTCGGTCATTTTATCAAACTGATTAGTTGTGGCAAACAGATCCCAGGGAGCCATAAAAGCAGTACCCGAAAACGTAGTGTTTTTTGGCAGATCTTCATAAACGCCCATCACCTTTACGTTCATTTGGTTATCAACCCTTAGTACTTTAGTCATCGGGTCAGCATCACCAAAATAGGCCTTGGCGAGGGATTGAGAAATAATGACTGAAGAAGGGTCCTTCAATGCGCCCCGGTTGCCTTTGACCATTTTCAACGAAAGCATTTCCGGTGCATTGGCATCGAAAAAGATACCTTGTTGGGTGAGCTTTTTTTCGCCCAGGGTCACAATATGGTCGCCGGCAGCCACTGATCTGACCACGTATTTAAAGTCGCCGCTATAACTTTTGCGCAACACATCTCCAAGCGGATATGGCGTCGAAAACCAGGTTTGCACTTCGCCGTTATTGGTTACGTTTTGGATCACTTCGGCTATGCGGTTATGGTTTTTATGGTATTTATCGAAGGACAATTCATCATATATCCACAAACCAATCAGCGTCACCACGGCCATACCCACAGCAAGTCCGCCGATGTTAATTAAGGAAGAAACCTTGTTCTTAATAAGGTTTCTCCATGCGATCTTTAAATAGTTCTTTATCATGGTGTTTAAAATCTAAATCCTAATTTCTAAACCCTAAATACAAATAATCACCGCTCCCTAAACTACTCGGTCTTCAAACTCTTCACTGGGTTCATTAGCGCAGCTTTAATAGCCTGGGAGCTTACAGTAAACAGTGCAATGAAAATTGCCATTAGTCCCGCAATGGCAAACATCCACCAGGTAACAGGGACTTTATAGGCAAAGGCCTGCAACCATTTATTAGCACCCCACCACGCGAGCGGCGTGGCAAGTACTATTGCTATAAGTACCAGTTTCAAAAAGTCCTTAGAAAGTAGGCGGACGATTCCGGTTACGCTGGCACCTAATACCTTGCGTATACCTATTTCCTTGTTGCGCTGCTCGGCGCTGAAGGCGGCCAGGCCAAATAAACCGAGGCAGGAGATCAGAATGGCTATGATAGTAAATGAGTTGATGATTTGCGATAACGTGATTTCGGCTTCATACTGTTTTTGAATTTCCGAATCCAGGAATGCATAGGTAAATGGCACCCCAGGCAGATTTTTTTGCCACACAGTTTGTAGCTGGCCCAATAGTGTTTTATAGTCGTTACTGCTTACGGACACGGTAATGCTGGACATGCGCCCCGGAGTCTTGTCATAAACCAGCATAAAGGGTCTAACATCAGCCTTCAACGAATTATAGTTGAAGTCCTTCATCACACCGGCAACGGTAACATAAAATATAGGGTCTGGGGCGTAATTGGAATATAACTTTGTGCCGGCTGCAGTTTGCGGGTTTAAGTTTAATTTTTTGCACATGGTTTCATTGATGAGTACTTTTCCCGAATCATTTAGCATAAAATCCCTCCCGCTTACTATCCTGATACCATTGGCTTTTACAAAATACTGATCGCAGGCAATATTTTGCGCATCAATAGCATGGGCCTGGTCCCCGCCGGGCGGGTAAACGCCGTGATCGTGCAATATAAACTGGCTCAAATAATTATCAGCAAGGCTAACAGACTTAACATCTGCCAGTTGCCGCAAATCCTTTGCGAAAACCGACATTTTGCCTTGCGTATCGTTGGTGTAAAAATTGAAGATCAGCTTTTGATCTTTATCAAAACCGAGGTCTTTATTTTTGATATAATTTAATTGACTGTAGATGATAACTATACCGGTGATAAGCACAATGGATACAAAAAACTGTACCACCACCAGTGATTGCCTTATACCTGTGGCCGAGACCCGGCTGGTGAAATTGCCTTTGATCACTTTAATAGCCTCAAATGCCGAAAGATAAAATGCCGGGTAGCTTCCGGCTACCAAACCGGTAACTAATATTAGGCTTGCAAGCATCAACCAAAGCCGGTAATCGCTAAAAAAGGCTAAATGGATATCTGCCTGTGTAATTTCATTCAAATATGGGAGCAATGCAATCAGCAAAGGCAGTGCTATCGCTACTCCGATAAATGATAGCAGGAACGACTCGCCCAGGAACTGTTTTACCAGGTCGGATTGCGCTGCACCGATCACTTTTCTTACGCCAACTTCCTTAGCGCGTTTGGAGGCCCGCGCTGTAGACAGGTTCATGAAGTTAATACAGGCAATCACCTGGATAAGTACTGCTATCAATATTAATATATAGAGAAATGATGGGTCGATAGTTTTTGTAATATCAAACTCATAGCCTGTAGCAGTGTGGATGGTCGCAACAGGCACCAAATGCAGCGATTTGACCATGCCCATCTGTTTCATTTTTGGCCCGGCATGACTATCCAGGAAAGCTGGCAGCTTTTTTTCCAGCAAAGCCGGGTTGGCACCGGCGTGCAGTTTCACGTAAGTGAAAGTAAAATTATTGCCGGCCCATTCATTATCGTGGCGTACATAATCGCCTATACCGCCGCTGTTCATGGTAATGAACATATTGGCATGAATATGTGATTTACCCAGGCTTTCGTCCACCACGCCGGTTACTTTAAAGTCGTGCTTGCCGTAAGAGTCGTCAATAGTGATCACTTTATTAACCGGGTCGTCGTTGCCAAAAAGCTTTACCGCTGTTGGTTTAAGCAGTACAACAGAATAAGGCTCTTTCAAGGCATTTTTTGCCTGGCCGTCGGTAAAGTGGTACGAGAAGATGTCGAAAAAAGCAGAGTCGACAAAAACAGCCTGATTTTCATAAAAGGATTTATCTTTATAGTTTAATAAGTGCTCTTTAGCGCCAAGTTTATCCGTGGTAAGCACGCGGGTAAAGCTAAGCACTTCCGGGAAATCCAATTTCATAGCCGGGCCTATTGGCGGCGAAGCCGATGACATCTTGTGCTTATCACCCGTTAATCCGAGCGTGGTGGCAACACGATAAATATCCTTAACATCTTTATGGTGCTTATCATAGCTGTACTGGTCCTGTACATACAATAATATATACAGGCAGCATAAGGTGCCGGTGGCTAAGCCGATGATATTGATGAAACTGAATGTTTTATTTTTCAGCAAAAAGCGAAGGGCGGTTTTAAAATAACTTCTGAGCATGGTAACGGTTTGAATGTGATGTTGTTACAAAACAATACTGTCCAAATCGTTACTCTAATCAGGTGCCAAACATGTATGTGCCTGTTTTTTAGTTATTTATATTGAAATTGAGTGCTAAAGTTGTTCGGTTTTGATACAGGTGGTGTTCGGTTATGGTGGGATGCAACCGGATTAGTTCGAATAAAAAACACTTACTCAACTATTTAACGTCAATTGTAACTTCAACACAGCGGCTACCGTAACTGCGTCGGTGATTTCGCCATCGCATACCATTTGATAAACCTTATTGAAGGGAAGTTTTTTGATGATAAGTTGCTCGGTATCCTCGGGCTCTGGCTCAAATTGGCGTAGCCCCTGTGCCAGGTAGATGATGCACAACTCATCGGAGACCGAGTTGGAAAGGTGCATGCGCTGTAATTCTGTCCAGCGGTCGGCTTTCAGCCCAGTTTCTTCCAGCAGTTCTCGTTTGGCGGAATCAAGCGGGTCGATACCCAACACTCCGCCGCCTTCGGGTATTTCCCAGCTGTATTGTCCCAGGGCGAAACGGTACTGTCCTACCAGCCAGGTGTTCATATCCTCGTCAAGCGGAATTACGCCTATTGCGAAGTTTTTAAAGTGCACCTTGCCGTAAATACCCGGGTTGCCGGATGGGTTTATAACCTGGTATTCGGTCACGTTGATCCAGGGGTTATCATAAACATTTTTTTCGGATGTGATTTTCCAGGGGTTTTCTTCAGGATGATGCATGGAGTAAAGTTAAAAAGCTGGTGTTAAATAAATCACTAATCTGTAACTTTACTTACATTAGTCGCTCTAATCGATATTATGCGTTACTTCCTTTGCATCATATTGCCCCCACTTGCCGTTTTAACCACCGGTCGTATCGGCGCGTTTATATTAAGCTGCATCCTCACGCTATGCTTGTGGATACCCGGCGTAATCCACGCCATACTCGTTACCAATGATTATTATGCCGCCCGCCGTCACCGTCAATTGGTACGCGTGGTTAGAAAAAGTAACAGGTATTATTAAGTCCTTTGTTTTGTTGACGTAATAGCCGAAACTATCACCAATCCGATCAGCATCCCCGATATCCCGGTAACAATTACATCCCCATATTCTTTGAGGCTAAGGCCCAGAAGTAGCCTGATTGCTAAAATTGTCGCTGCTATGCCAGTTATTTTTAGCCAGTAATAAAATACGCCCTTCCGGTTACTCGTCAATTTCCCAACAGGCAATTTTGCGATAGCATACAGAATGATCAAAAAGCCAACGAGCGTACTTAAATGCTGCAAAATATTATAAGTCTGTATAAAATGGTTTGCCACGGACACCTTTCGGGATAATATATGGTGATGCTTTACAAAATAACCCATAGGATGGGTGAAGCTATCCCACAGCAAGTGCGAGGCTATCCCGATGACAGCAGAAAATACTATTGCGATTATCGCGGGCCTGGTATGATTCGCGCCTGAATTTTTAAAAGCCGAAAGCTGTTTGTTAAAGTATGCCGGCATGTGGTCTATCAGTTTATCCTTAATTATGGTGTTGTAAAGCCACAGCAGCAATAACGCCAGTGGCAAATCAAACCAAAACATACCTACCCAGCCGTGGCTGTATTTGGCTGAAACCTTCATCCTGATAAAATATTCAAAATCGGGGGTCATGCTGCCTATAACCAGCGCCGTAAGCGAAACCCATTTTTTTGGAAGGTAGCTGAACGGTAAAACCGCTGCCGGGTGCGAAAAAGTGAAAGGCATGAAAAAGGTGTAAAATAATTATGTCCTAATATATTGCAATTCAGCTTATTTATTTAGCTTTAAATCATGAAAAAATTCTTTATGCTGATTGTTGCAACGGTTTTTGCTGTGACTTTAGCGAATGCCCAAACGGGCTGGGTTGATCACACGGCCGACAATCGCATCTCACTGAAGTTCCCAGCGGAACCCAGGGAAGTAGCTGCCGG
Organism: Mucilaginibacter sp.; assembly: GCA_043739405.1. Classification (GTDB taxonomy): domain Bacteria; phylum Bacteroidota; class Bacteroidia; order Sphingobacteriales; family Sphingobacteriaceae; genus Mucilaginibacter. Next base: position 41,256 of record JAYUEE010000010.1, read on the forward strand.
TAGCTTTGCAGCAAATGATAAGGATAGCGTAGTTTATGTATTCACAATGGTCGATTTTGTACAGGTGGCCGGGATTGATTCGGTGGCATTGGCCCCGATGAAAAATACCCCTGAATTTGCCGCGCAATTAAAGACCGGGATAAATCAAAGCCTGCCAAGCGTGGATTTTGAGGATTTTAAAATAGGGACCTGGCGGGGTTTCACAAGTTATACCTCAACGGGTGTCGACCCCCAAAAAAAGAAGTACGATATGTTTATGGTAATCATCGGTAACAAATTGTATAGTTTTTCGACCGTAAGGGCCGACGGTGCAGGTATGGAGGGACACGACAAATTTTTGAAGTCGATAGTGCTTAGCAACTAAACAAAAAAGCTTCAGGAACATCCTGAAGCTTTTTTGTTTAGTATTAGAGGGTTACAGCCCAAAAGCTGCTTTCACTTTATCTACATAATCCAGTTTCTCCCAGGTAAACAGTTCAACCTCCGACGTTACTTCGCGACCCTCGGGGCTTATAAAAGTTTTGGTTATTGTTTTGCTGGGTTTGCCAAAATGGCCGTAAGCCGCTGTTTCGCTATATATGGGATTGCGTAATTTTAAACGGGTTTCAATGGCATATGGGGTCATATTAAAAATGCTTTCCACTTTTTTTGCTATTTCGCCATCACTCAGGCCCACCTTGCCGGTACCGTAAGTGTTTACGTAAATACCCATTGGCTGCGCAACGCCTATTGCGTAAGAAACCTGTACCAGCACTTCGTTGCAAACACCGGCAGCTACCAGGTTTTTAGCAATGTGACGTGTGGCATAAGCTGCTGACCGGTCGACCTTTGAAGGATCTTTGCCCGAAAATGCGCCACCGCCATGGGCACCCTTGCCACCGTAGGTATCAACAATGATCTTGCGGCCGGTTAAGCCGCTATCGCCATGTGGTCCGCCAATAACAAATTTGCCGGTTGGGTTAATGTGGTATTTAATATCGTCGTTAAAGAAGTGAGCGTATTTAGGATACTTTGCCTTCACACGAGGAATTAATATGCCAATGATCTCGTCGTTGATTTTTTGCAGCATCGCCTTTTCTTCATCAAAATCATCATGCTGGGTTGATATAACAATAGCATCGATACGAATCGGCTGGTTATTGTCATCATATTCCAGCGTAACTTGTGATTTTGCATCAGGCCGCAGATATTTTATTTCAGAATTTTCGCGGCGAATTGCGGCCAGCTCAATCAGCAGGGCATGCGCAATATCCAATGCCAGCGGCATATAGTTGTCCGTTTCGCTGGTAGCATAGCCAAACATCATACCCTGGTCGCCCGCACCTTGCTCTTCTTTTGCAGAACGGTCGACACCCTGGTTAATATCAGGCGATTGCTCGTGTATAGCCGACAGTACGGCACACGAACTGCCATCAAACATGTATTCACCCTTGGTATATCCAATTTTATTGATCACCTCACGGGCAATTTTTTGTACATCCAGGTATGCTTTTGATTTTACTTCGCCAGCTAAAACTACTAACCCGGTTGTTACCAGCGTTTCGCAGGCTACCTTTGAGTTGGGGTCGAAAGCTAAAAAATTATCTATCAGCGCGTCTGATATCTGGTCGGCGACTTTATCCGGATGTCCTTCTGAAACGGATTCTGAGGTGAATAAATAGGGCATAAATATTTTTTGTTAAGCTATTTTTATATGCGAAAGAGCGTTATTGAATGGATTGCAGCAAAAAAAGGAAACAGGGTTTAGCACTTTTTTATGTGGTTGCAATCCAGCCTGTGCGTTGCTTATCCCGTGGTTAACCGGGGAACGCACTGACATTAAATCAGTCCACTTTCGGCTGCAAAAGTAAAACAATTTTTCACAAAGCAGAAAATACGGTTACTTTTGACCGCCAAAATACAATTGCTTGAAAAGTAAAGTTTTATTCATTATAAATCCGATAGCCGGGGGAAAAAAGAAGGATGATGTGCCGGCACTGATTGAAAAACACCTGGATACTGATATTTTCGACCCTACGATAGTTTTTACCAACAGGGCCTTTCATGGCAGTAAACTCGCGCAAAAGGGGATAGGGGAATATGAATACATAATTGCTGTTGGCGGCGATGGCACTGTAAACGAAATAGCATCATCCATTGCCGGGACGGATACGGTGCTCGGCATTCTTCCTTTCGGGTCGGGTAACGGCCTGGCCAGGTTTTTAGGCATACCGATGGATACGGAGCAGGCGATAAAAACATTGAACCTAAAAAGGACCGAAGTTATTGACGCAGCCAAAATAAACAGGCAATGGTTTTTTAACATGGCCGGGATGGGATTTGACGCCCACATCAGTGAAGTGTTTTCGCACGATAAAACACGCGGCTTTGGCGCTTATATCCGATCGTCTTTTCGTGAAATCATTAAATACAAACCTGAAGTATACCACCTGGAGATTGACGGGGTGCATTATGAGCGTGAAGCATTTATGCTGAGCCTTGCTAACTCGTCACAATACGGCAATAATGCACATGTTTCGCCCGCCGCCTCAGTGCAAGATGGTCTGATTGATGTATGCATCATAAAGCCTTTTCCGTTGTACACGTTTATCGGTATGGGTTTGCGTATGTTTCTTAAGACGGCTGATAAGTCAAAATATGTTGAGATCATCCGTGGTGCCAATATCCTTGTTAAGCGCACCAAAGAGGGACCGGTACATCTTGATGGCGAACCACAGATAATGGGGCCCGATGCCGAAATAAACATTGTGCCGCGGGCGTTAAAGATTATTACAGGAGAAGGATTTAACGGGAAATCCTAAACCCTGATTTCCAAATTCTAATGATTGGCCATTTCGAAATAAATTTTAGGATTTAGGGCTTATAATTTAGAACTTAGAATTTAGAGTTTAAAAACAACATGTCGAAAAAATTCAAAGACTTTTCAGGTATAGTGTATTCCACCAACTCCGACTACGATTACAAAGGAGATACTGGTTATGCTGCATCAACCTTACCTCCGCAGCAGCAAAATCTAAAAATTTATCTCGACCGAAGGGGTGGCGGTAAAGTGGTTACGCGTATCAGTGATTTTGTTGGAAAGGAAGCGGACCTTGACGCGATAGGAAAGCAACTGAAATCAAAATGTGGGGTGGGTGGATCGGTTAAAAATGGGGAAATTTTGATACAGGGCGACTTCCGCGATAGGGTGCTGGCTTTACTTCAGGTCGATGGATACAAAGCAAAAAAGGCAGGAGGTTAGTGTAAATTTATTTTCCAATACACTAACCTAAATTATTAATTATTAGATAGTTAAGCATAGTGTAAAATTTACATATTGTAAAAAATTTATTATATTTTTCTTGTTTTTCGCTTCTTAAAGTCGGATTTTTGTACCAACCAATTTATACCGACTTAATGAAAGCATCGTGAGCCGCGGCCAAAGACTGAGCTTTAGCTCACGATAGCTTCATTGTCATTAAGAGACATTATTTAATGAAAAATTCCAGTAACACTTTACCTGATCTGGCTTACCTAAACCTGGATCGGGCCAGGACTATCTTTTTTCAATTATCGCCGGCTGAATTAGTTGAAGCGGCGTTAAAAAGAAACGAAGGCATGCTTGCCGCAAATGGGGCGCTTGCAGTTGATACCGGCGAATTTACCGGACGCTCGCCAAAAGACAGGTTCATTGTTGATGACGATGTAACCGGCAAAACGGTATGGTGGAACGATATCAATATCAAATTTGATAGTGAAAGATTTGATGCCTTATTTATTAAGGTGACTGACTACCTTGCAGAGCGCGATGTTTTTGTAAGAGACTCATCTGTATGTGCCAATGAAAAATATCACATTGACGTACGGGTTGTTACTGAAACTGCTTACCAGAATCTTTTTGCGCACCATTTATTTCGCCGGCCCGATGTTGTAAATCTATCAACTAATCCGGAATGGACGGTGATAGCGGCGCCCGGTTTCAGGGCCGACCCAATTGCGGACGGAACCAGGCAGCATAATTTTTCCATTATAAATTTCAGCAGGAAAATAATACTCATTGGCGGCACAGGGTATACAGGGGAAATAAAGAAGGGTATATTTTCTGCACTGAATTTTATCTTACCCAAAGAACGAAAGGTGCTATCTATGCACTGCTCGGCGAATACGGGCATAAAAGGCGACACCGCTATATTTTTCGGGCTTTCGGGCACGGGAAAAACGACGCTTTCTGCTGACCCCGAGCGCAGCCTGATAGGCGACGACGAGCACGGATGGAGCGATTATACTGTTTTTAACATCGAAGGTGGTTGTTATGCCAAATGTATCGGCCTTACACACGAGAAGGAGCCGCAAATATTTAATGCTATTAAATTCGGGTCGCTGCTGGAGAATATAAATTTTGTTCCGGGTACGCGTACGGTCAATTTTAATAATATCGATAAGACAGAAAATACCAGGGTGGCTTACCCGTTGTATGACGTTGAGAATGCGGTTGTACCATCGCTGGGTTCATCCCCAAAGAACATCTTTTTCCTTACGGCCGATGCCTTTGGCGTGTTACCGCCTATATCAAAACTAACTAATGCCCAGGCTATGTATTACTTTATTTCGGGCTATACAGCAAAGGTTGCCGGTACCGAAACGGGGATATCAGAACCTAAAACCACTTTTTCGCCTTGTTTTGGTGAAGCATTTCTTCCTTTGAACCCAGTAGTTTATGCTAACCTGCTGGGCCGAAAGCTGGAAGAACATAATGTTAACGTATGGCTGGTTAATACCGGCTGGACCGGCGGCCCTTACGGGATTGGTAAGCGAATGCGCCTCAAATACACCCGTGCGATGATAGCTGCGGCTATTAATGGTGAACTGGATAATGTACATTATCATGAGCACGCCCAATTCAATCTCCAGATACCTTGCAATTGCCCCGGTGTGCCCGATAACATACTGGATCCGCGCAATACCTGGGCCGATAAGAATAGCTATGATGAAACGGCCGCAAACCTGGCCCGCGAGTTCGCAAAGAATTTTGAAAAGTATGCCGGATACTGTGATTCACAGCTTGTTAACGCTGGTCCGGGTGTAATTATATCCGTTTAGTTACAGATTTTTATTGTGCATCACTTGCGATTGACAAAAAAATTAGTTTTCATTGTAAAAAATTGTCACTTAGAAATGACAATTTTTTTGTTTTATAGCGTTGTAATCCACGTGATAACATGCGAAAACCAACATTTGCATTAAATAATTATAAAGAATAACATAAAAAGTTTTTTTATATCATTAAAATTCTAATTTTGTTATCCGCATTTTTGAGCACATTAATTAACTTTATTATAAACAATAACTAAACTAAAAAACTAAAAGTAATGGCAACCGCACCAACAAAACCAACTACACCGGTAAAAAAAGAAGGCTCTGGAGCATCAGGCACATTTGCACTGCTGACTATTCCTATTTGTCTCATCGTGGGAGTTTTAATTTTCATGTTTATATTAGGCGACTCGAGCCACTATGCCGGCGGAGATGTTGAGCACGCAACAAAAATGGACGTTTTCGGCACGGTTCACAGGGGAGGATACCTTGTACCGGTTATCATGTCGTTCGTGTTAATGGTAATCGTGTTCTCAATTGAAAGGGCTATTGTGATCAGCAAAGCATCAGGTACCGGCAGCGTTGATACCTTCGTAAGGAAAATCACTTCATTGCTTAATGCAGGCAATATCTCTGCAGCTGAAGCAGAATGCGACAAACAAAAAGGTTCAGTTGCCAATGTGATCAAATCGGGCCTTAAAAAGTACCGCGAAATGGAAGCTGATAATCACCTGACCATTGACCAGAAAACTTTGGCTATCCAGAAAGAAATTGAAGAAGCAACTGCTTTGGAAATGCCTATGCTTGAGCAAAACCTGACTATCATCGCCACACTGGTATCTATCGGTACATTGAGCGGTCTGTTAGGTACAGTATTGGGTATGATCAAGGCCTTCGCTACTTTGGCCTCATCAGGCGCGCCAAATACGTCAGAGCTTTCAACCAGTATCTCTGAAGCGTTGATCAATACAGCGTTAGGTATCACCACTTCGGCTTCATCAATCATTTTATACAACTTCTTTACATCAAAAATTGATAAGCTGACTTACGCAATTGACGAAACAGGTTTCAGCATTGTGCAGACGTTTGGTGCTTCTCACGCCAATAAATAAGAAATACTTTAGTGAATAGGTTTCCCGTTTTTATATAGAAGACAGGAAAATTCTTAAAAGTTAAAACACTATTTATTTTAAAAATTATTTAATTATGGCGAGGATAAAAGTTCCCAGGAAAAGTACAGCATTGGACATGACCGCAATGTGCGACGTGGCCTTCCTGCTGCTTACCTTTTTCATATTAACAGCAAAATTAAGGACGGAGGATCCGTTGCATGTGGACGTTCCTGCATCTTCCCAGGTACTTGTGGTGCCCGACGATAATATTGCAACATTAAGTGTTGGCCACAATAAGATATTCTTTGGGATAGAAGGTACGGATATCCGCAAGGCTTTGCTGGAAGAAATGGCTAAACAATATAAAACTATACCTCCTTTTACTCCGGAGGAACAGCAGAGATTTTCGGTAATACCAACTTTCGGTGTGCCGATGAACCAGTTGCACCAATTCATTGCTTTGGATGAGGAAGGCAGGAAAACATTCAACCAGACAGGCATACCTGTTGATACTACTGCAAATAATGAACTGGCTAGTTGGATATACCAGGCCCGTCTTGTACAAAGGAACCTGAAGAGCCAGGACTTGCGTTTTGCAATAAAAGGAAATGCAAGGGACGAATATACCCAGTATAAACAAGTTGTAGATGTTTTCTCGAAGCAGGGTATCAATAAATTCAGTTTAATCACATCGCTAAAATCTAAATAGATACACCATGGCAGAATTAGATACCTCCGGGGGCGGTAAGCACAAAGGTGGCAAAATACGAAGTAAGAAAGCTTCCACAAGGATTGACCTTACCGCAATGGTTGATCTGGCATTTTTGCTGATCACATTCTTTATCATGACGACCACTTTGGCCAAGCCAAAGGCAATGGAAATGGCTATGCCTGATAAGAGTAAAAAGGATCAGCAGTTGCCGGTTCCCGAAACAAGAACAATGACCGTGTTGTTAGGAAGTAACAGCAAAATAGAATGGTGGATAGGCCCTGCGGGATCACCTACTCATACTGATAATTTCGGGAAAGATGGCATCCGTAAAACCCTGGTAGAGCAGGATAAAAAAATACAGGCCTCGCATGGGGGCAAGGATAATTACATGATCGTGCTTGTAAAACCCAGCGATAAATCAACTTACAAGGATTTTGTGAATATGATCGATGAGATGAATATTGCGGGAATACAAAGCCGCGCGGTTCTTGATATAACAAAGCCCGAAATTGCATTGCTGCAGAGAGACGGTTTGTACTAAAAAATAATATTTAACGTTAAAATTTAAAGGCCTTAAAAAATGTTTGAATCAAAGTTAGATATTCTAAAACAGGAGTGGATTGATGTTGTCTTCACGGACAGGAACAAAAACTATGGGGCTTACGATTTAAGAAAGCAAAGCCCCTATAATACCAATAAAGCGCTTATTATTGGTATAGCGGCGTTTGTTCTTACCATATCAATGCCGACCATTATCAATTTCATCAGCGGCGCATTTATCAAAAAAGAGGAAAAGGTGAGAATTGTTCCGGTAGTGCTTGCACCACCACCACCACTTGATAAAACTAAACCACCACCACCGCCGCCGGAACCACCAAAACCAAAAATCGACCAGGTGAAGTTCCCTCCTCCGGTAGTTAAACCGGATAACGAGGTTAAAGAACAACCGCCAACTGTTAAGGAATTGGAAGTAGCCGATCCCGGACAGAAAAACCAGAAGGGTGACCCTAATGCGGATATCGTTATTAACACACCCGTGGGTAATGGTGATGCACCAGCAGTTACCGAGGATGAAAACAAAATTTTTACGGCTGTAGAACAAGAACCGGAACCTAACGGTGGCATGAGTAAATTCTACGAATATTTAGGTAAAAATATTCACTATCCAGCCGTAGCAAAAGAAAATAACGTACAGGGCAAGGTGTTTTTGACCTTTGTTGTTGAGAAGGACGGATCATTGACTGATGTAAAAGTATTACGAGGAATAGGAAGCGGTTGTGATGAAGAAGCTATGCGTGTTTTACGCAATGCTCCTCACTGGAAACATGGGGTACAAAACGGGCGCCCGGTTCGCGTTCAGTACAATGTGCCTATCAGTTTCACTTTGCAATCAGAAGATCAATAGGATCAATGCCTTATAAATTTAATTTTAAACAGAAATCGCCCCAAAGGCGGTTTTTGTTTATTTTGGGCTTAGTTACCTTTGTTGCTTGTTTTACTTTCGGCCTGATGTTCCTGTTTTGGGACAGACTTTCCGAAATATTAAATATGCCGGCGAGTGAAAGACGCATATTTGGGGCTTTGTTTTTAGTTTACAGTCTGATACGGTTTTTAAGATTCTTTAAAAAGGAACCTGATGAAGAGTAATAGCATTTTGATGTTGGTGGGGGTTACTGTTTTAGGAATTTTAGGGGCCTGTAACAGCAAACAGCCCGCCGGGAAGGTCTACACTGATACTTATACCACCGGAGATTTGAAAGTGGTATCGGATGAATCATTTGCACCTATTATTGACCAGGAGGTATACATTTTTAAAAATGACAACCCAAAGGCAAATCCAATTTTAACTTACGATTCCGAAAATAACGTCGTCGACATGTTGCTAAAGGATAGTGTTGAGATGGGATTTTTGTCCCGAGACCTCACAAATGACGAAAGGGCGGTACTTACTCAACATAATCAATATGCACAAGTTAGCAAGTTTGCTGTGGATGCAGTGGCAATAATTGTTAACCAGGCTGCTTCTGATACAGCGATTACAGTTGACAAAATCAGGAAGATGCTGCGGGGTGAAGCCGGAACTGACAAGAATATAGTTTTTGATAATCCAAATTCGAGCCTGGTCAGGTATCTTAAAGATTTAACCGGCCAAAAGGATTTTAATCTAAAAAACATATATGCGCTAAAATCGAATAAAGACGTTATCAAATATGTGGCTGAAAATCCAAAGGCAATAGGCATAATAGGTTTTAGCTGGATAGATGACCCGGATGCCGATTATGCTAACGATGCAAAAAAAGTTAAAATACTGGCTGTTGGCGACTCCATTAAAAAACAGGGGGTTATTCAATATTTCAGGCCGTCTCAAACCAGCTTGTTTTTAAAACAATACCCATTGAAAAGAAGTTTATATGTAGTGAACTGCACAGGAAGGAAAGGATTAGGTGCCGGACTTGAACTTTTTATAAAAGGGGATAAAGGGCAGAGAATAATACTCAGATCAGGGCTTTTGCCATATATAATACCCGGAAGAGATATCATTGTACATAATAAATTATAAATATAAGGAAGCAATTATATTATGAACTAAACGTTTAGTATATTCACAAGTCAAAGAATATATCGTGGCGGTTCAGTTTACGACTAAAACACATTAAGATGAAACTTATAAATAAAATAGCTATAAGCGGGTTGGGCTTTATGTTCATCGGATCATCCGTTTTCGCGCAAAGTCTTGCCGATGCTAAAAAAGCTATAGATGCCGAGCAATTTCAGAAAGCAAAATCGATGCTTAAAAATTTGGTTACTACTGAATCGGCAAAAGATGAAAACTATTTTTACCTGGGATGGGTGTATATCAAACAGGATTACCCTGACTCAGCTAAAGCGGTGTTTCAAAAAGGAATTGGAGTAAACCCCAGATCGGCGCTTAACTACGTTGGCTTAGGTGTAGTAGCTCACATGGATAAAGACCAGGCGGGTACATCCTCCAATTTTGCCCAGGCAGTTGCTTTGGCAGGCAAGGATAGTAAACCTTACGTTTATATGGGAAAAGGTTATTTATTGCCTATAGCCGGTGCGGCAGTAACTCCTGCTAATGCCGGTGCTGCACTTGATGTTTTGACTAAAGGAAATACGGCAAGTGCTATAAAAAATAAAGATAAGAGCATTCCGCCGGCTTCAAATGACCCTGAATTATTTATGACTATGGGTGAAGCCGACCGTTTATTACTTAAGAGTAATGATGCCTATACCAATTTCTCTAACGCACAAACACTCGACCCTAAAGCGCCTAACGTTTACGTAGCATTGGGTGTGTTGTGGAAATATGCTGATAATTTTGAAGATGCGGTTAAGCAATTCCAGCAGGCGTTGGGCCTTGATCCTAATTACGGGCCGGCTTACCGCGAATGGGCCGAAACAGACTATCGTTGGGCGCAAAGTTCTCCCGCACATGCTGATGAAAAAATTAAAGAAGCTGTAGAGCAGTATAAGAAATACCTGAGCTTAACGGATAATTCGCTTGAGTCACAAATGCGTTATGCCGACTTCCTGGTTAATGCCGGTGATTATAAGACATTACAACAAGTTGCTTCCGATCTTTCAAAATCAGTTAACTCAAATTTGCGTGTATACCGTTATATTATGTTTTCCGCTTATGAAAATAAGGATTACCCCGCCGCTTTAGCAGCCGGGAACACCTGGATGACCAAAGCTGATCCCAAACGCATCATCACGACCGACTATGTTTTTTATGGTCGTACACAAATAGCAAGCGGAGATTCAACAGGTATACAAACTTTGAAAAAGGCTTTGGCGTTGGATTCAAACAGGAGAGATATTTATGGTGATATCGCTAATGCTTATTGGACCGAAAAAAAATACGCACAGGCTGGTGATGCGTATGCGGTATATATTTCTAAGGCACGTAAAGTTACTTTAAATGATTATTTGAAAGAAGGCATAGCCTATTATTACTCTGTCAATGACGCTAAGCCGGATACTGTCGTGTTAAACAAAGCAGATTCTGCAATGAGCTATATCCAGCATAAGGCGACCACTCCTCCAGCGGTGGTATACTTATATAGGGCCAAAATCAATGATTCAAAAGACCTTGATCGTAATAATATTAAGGGACTGGCTAAGCCTTATTATGAGTTATATGTTGCTGCAATGGCTTCAAACACTGCTCCGTCAGACCAGGATAAAAAGGATCTGGCCAATGCATATGATTATTTAGGTACTTATTACCTGTATAAAGAAAAGAATGATGCAAAGGCTGCCGAAAACTTTGGCAAAGCGCGGGATATTGACCCAACCAATAAGCAGGCGCTGGATTACTTTAAGAAAAAAGGTGGAGCGAAAAGTAAATAAGCTCCAAAAAAAATATAAAGCCCCGAAAGGGGCTTTTTTATTATACATCCATTAGTATATTTGCACCATGGAAGCGCAAAGTATGCCTGTCAATTTTCTGCCTATTATATTCCAGATGATAGTAGCAGTAGGGTTCGTAGTTATCGTGATGTTTTTTACACACAAGCTTGGCCCGAAACGGAGCACCAAGGATAAACTGACCCCATTTGAATCCGGTATCGAGGTTATAGGCAACGCCCGGACACCTATGTCAATCAAATATTTCCTGGTGGCGATACTCTTTGTATTGTTCGACGTGGAAGTGATCTTTATGTACCCATGGGCCGTAAATTTCAGGGAACTAAAGACAGAGGGTATGGTTGAAATGTTCATTTTTATGGGCATACTTTTACTGGGATTTATTTACGTCATCAAAAAAGGAGCATTGGACTGGGACTAAACCTGGTGAATAGTCAATGGTGAATAGTGAGTAAAATGATCATTCACCATTCACAACTCACCATTCACTATTTTAGATTGATTCTAAATACGCTCCGCGGTTACCATGGTGTATTTTTTACATAGTAATTTATTGTAAATTTGTTTCGTTTTTCAGGGCTTCCTGGCAAACGAACATTCTATTTGTGTAGATAATGAGTGATATTCAAATTGTTGACGCTCCCCCCGGTGTTGAAGGCGCAGGTTTTTTTGCCACTTCATTAGATAAGGCAGTTGGCTTAGCGCGGTCCTTTTCGTTATGGCCGCTTCCTTTTGCCACCTCATGCTGCGGTATCGAGTTTATGGCCACCATGTCTCCCCATTATGATTTAGGAAGATTTGGCGCCGAGCGTTTAAGTTTTTCGCCCCGCCAGGCAGATCTGCTGATGGTGATGGGTACAATTTCTAAAAAAATGGGGCCTGTTTTGCGGCAGGTATATATTCAAATGGCCGAACCTCGCTGGGTTTTGGCGATGGGTGCATGTGCGTCAAGCGGCGGTATATTTGATACTTATTCGGTGCTGCAGGGTATTGACGAGGTGATACCTGTTGATGTTTATATACCAGGGTGCCCCCCAAGACCGGAAGCAGTGATTGACGGCTTTATGGATATTCAAAAGCTCGTACAAACCGAATCGCTACGCCGAAGGGATACCCCCGAATACCAGAAACTATTAGCTTCATACGGAATACTATAATGGGGAAGATAACCAACGAAGAACTACTCGCCGCCATCCAAACTAAGTTTGAAGATGCTGTGACTTCGGTTACCGAGCCTTTCGGATTATTGACCTTTGAAACCGGTCGCGAAAAGATAATTGATCTTTTAACTTTTTTAAAGACCGACGCTAAACTGCAGTTTATCTTCTTAACTGATATTACCGCTATCCACTATCCCGAACAGGAAAAGCAGATAGGCATTATTTACCATTTGCACAGCCTGGTGAATAATGTGCGTGTGCGGATAAAAGTTTTTGTAGCGGATGGCGATGTAAAAATGCCAACGGCTACCGTGCTTTGGGATGGCGCAAACTGGATGGAACGCGAAACTTATGACTTTTTCGGCGTTGTGTTTGAAGGTCATCCTGACCTGCGCAGAATTTTAAATGTTGACGATATGACGGTTTTCCCGATGCGAAAAGAATACCCGCTGGAGGATCCGAACCGTGTAGATAAAAAAGATTACTTTTTCGGAAGATAAAAATGAGGAATCATCCTGTATTTACTGATAACGACCCGCAAACCGAGCTTTCGACCCTGAACCTTGGGCCGACACATCCTGCAACACACGGTGTATTTCAGAATGTGCTCCAGTTGGATGGCGAACGAATAGTGAGCGGGGTATCGACTATTGGTTATATACATCGTGCGTTTGAAAAGATATCAGAACACCGTCCGTTCTACCAGATAACTACCCTCACGGACCGGATGAACTATTGCTCGTCGCCCATCAATAACATGGGATGGCACATGACGGTTGAAAAGCTGTTGGGCATTACCACACCTAAACGTGTGGACTACCTGCGGATCATCATCATGGAACTGGCGCGGATATCTGATCATTTGATCTGCAATAGTGTGCTTGCTGTGGATACAGGTGCCATGACCGGTTTCTTTTACCTGATGGAATACCGCGAAGCTATTTATGAAATATACGAGGAGGTCTGCGGATCGCGCCTGACAACAAATATCGGCCGGATAGGCGGTTTTGAACGCAATTTTAACTCGATCGCTTTCGCCAAACTCCGCAAATTTTTAAAAGAATACCCTGTTGCCTTAAAGGAGTTCGAAAACCTGGTTAAACGCAACCGTATCTTTATCGATCGCACCCAGGATGTTGCTGCAGTTACTGCCGAAAGCGCTTTGAGCTTTAGCTGGAGCGGACCTTTACTACGCGCCGCAGGTGTTGATTATGATGTCCGGGCAATGGAGCCTTACAGCTCTTATGACGATTTGGAGTTTGAAGTGCCGGTTGGAAGCAATGGCGATATTTACAATCGTTTTTTGGTACGCCAGGAAGAAATGTGGCAGAGCCTGCGCCTGATCGAACAGGCTTTAGCTAAAGTTGAAAAAGAGCCATCCGATATTTTCCATGCCGATGTGCCTGAATTTTACCTGCCGCCAAAAGAAGAAGTTTATAACAATATGGAAGCGCTCATTTATCACTTCAAAATTGTGATGGGCGAGATTCCGACACCGCATACCGAAGTTTACCACGCTGTTGAAGGCGGTAACGGCGAGCTTGGCTTTTACCTGGTAAATGATGGTGGGCGTTCGCCGTACCGTTTGCATTTCCGCAGGCCGAGTTTTATCAATTACCAGATGTATGCCTCGATGAGCCGCGGTATGTTGCTTTCGGATGCGATAATTAATATGAGTAGTTTAAATGTAATTGCCGGAGAATTAGATGCTTAAAGTAGAAGACACTGGCGTTCCGGTTGAATTTTCGCCGGCATTGTTAAAGCAGTTTGACGATATCGTAAGCCGCTATCCAAAAGGAAAGCAGAAATCGGGCTTGCTCCCTATCCTGCATTTGGTACAGGCTGAATATGGCTGGGTAAGTGCGCCTGCGATGGATAAAGTGGCGGACTACCTTGATATCCAGTCCATAGAAGTGTATGAAGTAGCTACTTTTTACAGTATGTATTTTATGCGCCCGCAGGGCAAATACATGTTGGAAGTTTGCCGCACTGGCCCTTGCTGTTTAGTGGGTGCCGAAAAAATAATGGACCATATTGAAGAAAAACTGGGCGTAAAGGAAGGTGAAGTAACACCGGATGGTTTATTTAGCTGGCGCGGGGTTGAGTGCCTGGCTGCATGCGGCTATGGCCCAGTATTGCAGATAGGCCCAGAATATACTTTTTATGAAAATCTGACTAATGAGTCGGTTGATAAATTGATAGCTGATTTGAAAACGAAAGCGAATAACTGATGTATATCACCAAAACGCGTGTAATAATAGGGGATTTATTTATCCTGATCGTGTTGGCGGGAATGTATTCTGTTACGAAAGGGTTTACAGAGAATGTTTTAGCAATATGCGCAGTGTTGTTGATCCTAATAGTCAGGAGTATTTTTTATCATGTAAATTGGTATAAAACGACTAAAAAAATATATTAATACAAATAGGAAATGATTAATACTGCCCGGACAAACTTAATAATAGCAGATTCATTGTTTGTTCTGGTATCAGGAATGGTGTACGAAACGGATGGATTAAAAACATATCCGTATATTATGATACCCCTGACAGCGGCAGCGCTGGGAACCTGTATCATCAGGCACATTAATTATTACCATATGACCAAACGAATTTTTTAAATAATGGGACGCAAACTACTTTTAGAACACATAAACGTACCCGGCATCAATACTTTTGATGTTTACCGCAAAAAAGGCGGCTATGCATCAGTTGAAAAGGCGCTTAAAAAACTTGGTGCCGAGGCCGTTGTTGAGGAAGTAAAGAAATCGGGCTTGCGCGGACGCGGTGGTGCCGGTTTTCCTACCGGGATGAAATGGAGCTTCCTGGCTAAACCGGAAGGCGTACCGCGTTATCTGGTTTGTAATGCTGACGAATCGGAACCCGGAACGTTTAAGGACCGTTATTTAATGACTTATATTCCTCATTTACTAATTGAGGGAATGATCGTATCCAGCTTTGCGCTGGGTGCCAATACATCTTATATTTATGTTCGCGGCGAAATGATGCCGCAGATACGCATCCTCGAAAAAGCCATCGCTGAAGCAAAAAACGCCGGATTCTTAGGAAAGAATATATTGGGGACGGGTTACGACCTGGAGCTTTATGTTCAACCCGGGGGCGGCGCGTATATATGCGGAGAAGAAACGGCTTTGCTGGAATCTTTGGAAGGCAAACGCGGTAATCCACGTATCAAACCACCTTTCCCCGCTATTGCCGGGTTATATGGCTCTCCGACGGTTGTTAACAATGTTGAATCAATTGCAGCCGTTGTTCCAATCATTAATGAAGGTGGCGAAGAATATGCTAAGATCGGTATCGGCCGCAGTACCGGAACCAAATTAATATCAGCGGGTGGCAACGTTAAGAAGCCCGGCGTTTACGAAATAGATTTGGGTCTCAGTTGCGAAGAATTTTTGTATTCCGACGAATATTGCGGTGGCATAGCCAACGGCAAACGCCTGAAGGCTGTAGTTGCTGGCGGTTCATCTGTGCCGATAGTTCCTGCCAACCTGTTCCTGAAAACGATAAATAATGAGCCCCGCCTGATGAGCTACGAATCATTAGCTGATGGCGGATTTGTAAGCGGTACCATGATGGGTTCAGGTGGTTTTATCGCATTTGATGAGGACCAGTGCATTGTGCGCAATACCTGGAACTTTACCCGTTTTTACCACCACGAAAGCTGTGGGCAATGTTCGCCGTGCCGTGAGGGTACAGGATGGATGGAGAAAGTTTTGCATCGCCTGGAATATGGGCATGGCAAAATGAGCGACATGGACCTGTTGGTTGATGTTTCGAAGAAAATAGAAGGAAATACAATTTGCCCGCTGGGTGACGCAGCAGCATGGCCGGTGGCCAGTGCGATACGCCACTTTAGGGATGAGTTTGAATGGCACGTGACTAACGGTGCCGAAGCGGTTAAAAGAAATTATGGATTAGCGCATTATGCTGATCCGCTGCCGAAGAAAGAGGCTGTGACAAGCTAAAACTGACTTTTAAATTAAAAAATGAAAGTAACAATAGACGGAATATCGATAGATGTAGAGCCAGGGACAAGCATCCTGAATGCCGCAAGGCAGATAGGCGGCGATATTGTGCCGCCTGCGATGTGCTATTATTCCAAATTGGAAGGCAGTGGCGGTAAATGCCGCACCTGTTTGGTCAAGGTAAGCAAGGGTTCTGAAAAGGATCCGCGCCCGATGCCAAAACTGGTAGCATCATGTCGCACTACAGTGATGGATGGGATGGAGGTGCAAAATATTACTTCGCCTGAAGTGATTGAAGCGCGCAAGGGGATAGTGGAGATGTTATTGATCAATCACCCGCTGGATTGCCCGATATGTGACCAGGCAGGGGAGTGCGATCTGCAAAATTTAGGTTTTGACCATGGTGCGGCCAAAACACGATACGAATTCGACCGTCGTACATTTACAAAAATAGATATTGGCGATAAAATACAACTGCACATGACGCGCTGCATCCTTTGCTACCGTTGTGTTTTTGTGGCCGACCAGATAACAGACCATCGCGAACATGGTATTTTAAACCGCGGCGATCATTCAGAAATATCAACCTACATACAAAAAGCGGTTGATAATGATTTCTCGGGTAACGTAATCGATGTCTGCCCTGTTGGCGCTTTAACCGACCGTACTTTCCGCTTTAAAAACCGTGTTTGGTTTACCAAGCCGGTTGAAGCACACCGCGATTGCGACAAATGCTGCGGCAAGGTAACTTTATGGTACAAAGGCGACGAGGTGCTGCGGGTTACGGCGCGCAAAGATAAATATGGCGAGGTAGAAGATTTTATTTGCAACACCTGCCGCTTCGAAACCAAAAAAACCAGTGATTGGGTAATTGAAGGACCGCGCAAAGTATCGCACAAATCGGTTATCAGCTCCAACCATTACGATTTTACGCCGTTGCCGGTTGTAAAAACCAACCTGCTGTTGCAGGAAGCCAATAAAGAACAATTTGAACGAGATACACGCTTATAATGGAATTAGCAGATATAGCAATTAAATTTGCTTTAATAGTTATCATATTTAGTATCAGCCTGGTAATAGCCATGTATTCTACCTATGCGGAGCGCAAAATTGCCGCGTTCTTCCAGGACAGGATCGGCCCTAACCGTGCCGGTCCTTTCGGCTTATTGCAGCCGCTTGCCGATGGTGCCAAAATGTTTCTGAAGGAAGAGATCATCCCTACCAATGCCAATGCCTTCTTGTTTATTGCGGGGCCTTCACTGGCTATTCTTACCGCCTGTATCGGTTCTGCTGTTATTCCATGGGGGCACGAAATGGTAATCGGTACACGCCACATTGCCTTGCAGGTTACTGATATAAACGTGGGAGTATTATACATCTTTGGCGTGGTATCACTCGGCGTTTATGGCGTTATGATAGGCGGCTGGGCATCGAACAATAAATATTCCTTGTTGGGCGCTATACGTGCCGCATCACAAAATATCAGCTACGAAATATCCATGGGTTTATCCATCATCGCTTTATTGATGGTAACCGGGACATTAAGCCTTAAAGAAATTGCCGAACAGCAGCATAGCTGGCATTGGAATGTACTTTACCAACCAGTTGGCTTTTTATTGTTCATTATTTGCGCATTTGCCGAAACCAACCGCACACCCTTTGATCTGCCTGAGTGCGAAACAGA
>JAYUEE010000011.1:0-141804 GCA_043739405.1 Mucilaginibacter sp.
AAATCATAAAACATTATAATGAGAATTACTAAAATAGGTTACATCCTGGGTGTTTCTGCGACCGCATTAGTTTTGCTATGGATAGGAATACTAAAATTCACGCCGGGGGAAGCCGATGCTATAAAGGGGTATGTGGAAAATAGCATTGTTATAAGCTGGCTTTACATGATTGGTTCTGTTCAGCAAGTATCAAATATTATCGGAGTTTTTGAAATTGTAACAGGTCTGTTGCTGCTAATATCTTTTGTAAGCAAAAGAGCAGGAAAGATAGCCGGGTATATGGCACTTTTCATATTTGTAACTACCACCAGTTTTTTGGTAACAACTCCGGCAATCTGGAAAATATCTCAAGGGGTATTAATAACCGACTTTTTTGTTTTAAAGGATTTAGCCTATCTCGCTGTAGCCTTGCAAGTAATTGGCTATAACACTGGCAAAGAGCCTGGTTCCATTCAACCTATGCTTAAAAAACTATAAAAGCATTTTAATAAACTTTTAACAATTACAAAATACGTAATGATCAAAACAGGAATATTATTAAAAATCGTGGCCAAGGCAGGTAAAGGGCAGGAAGTAGCTGAATTTCTAAAAAGTGCAATCTCTTTAGTTCAAGAAGAACCTGAAACGATTAACTGGTACAGTTTTAGGATCAATGAAAACACCTTTGGTGTGTTTGATACCTTCCCTGGCGACGAAGCACGTCACGCTCATCTGGCAGGTAAAGTGGCTGAGGCGTTGATGAAACATGCCCCTGACATACTCGCAACAGAGCCGGTAATCGAATTTGTGGACATACTTGCTTATAAGTAATTAAGCGAAGTTTTCTCGGTCTAATTTCTGGGTGATTCCGCATAGAACTAAGGTTAACTTTACCGGGGGTCAGCATCTAGTTGCATTTCCAAAACGCTAAAAGATTGTTGTAGGCAGCGAAAAAAATCTGAAGATGATGATTGCACCAAAGGCAACTGTAACGTGATGCACTGTTGCGGTACATGCATGTTTGTCGTTACTCCATCGGTTTTCTCTGTCACCGGCATTTATCCATCTAAATCTGCAAACTGTTCACCATTTTGAATCAGGTGAGCCATCAAATTACCAGGATAATAATTGGAATCCCCCGAAAGCTTAATAGTTAAATTCTTATAATGGTCATTCTTTGACCGAATTAAAATAATAAAATTGTTATTCTTTAAAATCAGAAAACCATGAAAAAGTTTCTTTTCATCACTATGGTGATGCTGCTCTCTACTATATCAATTACTTATGCCAATACGCCTTGCTGCAATAACAAGATGAACCACTGTTCAACCTGTGCAAAGGGCTGCGGGCCTAACTGCCAGGACTATTGCAGTAAAACCTGTAAGGCGTCCGGAAAATGTAAGACAATATGTAAAATGTAATCCTATTACTAAGCCGTCCCTTATGGGGCGGCTTAGTAATTCGCAAATGCCAAATGTGAATTAAGAATAGACCGATAATTTTGCGCCGTAAGATAAGTGCCCGATTTCTCAAAGGTTCCGAGTGGCCCAACATTTACTATATAGTCCCGATCAATAAGGTCGCTCATGTGAGTTTAAGTTTAGAAGATAAAACTAACTTCCTCTAAATTAGCCCATTGATTAGAAAGAATCAACCCGTGAAAACACCCTATTTTTTTGTAGTTTTTTTTGGTTTGGAATTTTAATTATTATATTTTTTTCCTATTTTAGATTTCGATACGAAATGAAAGACTGTAACAACTATGTAACAGTTTGAAAATATTGTTCTGTAAGTTTCTGCTAATAAACGAATTATAAAGCCCGGCTATCCGCCTGTTAATCAGAGGGTCGCTGGTTCGAGCCCAGCCTCAGGAGCACCAAGCCCCGCATGTCTGCGGGGCTTTTTCGTTTACATTCTTGAAATCTACGCGTCGGCTTTGTCATCGTACTCTCCCTGCAAAGCATATTTGCCAAACGTGAACAAGCCAATTGTAATGATTGGCGTAACTACAAACGTCACAATGATGCCAAATATCAGGTCATCAGGTTTACCCGCCGCTATTTTGGGAACCCCCAATTCAACAATGCCCAAATAAGCGGCAATTAAGCCAAGCAATATCCATACAAAACCAAGTATCCTTTTTAGCCTGTTATTTTTGATGGGACTTTTTATAGGGGCATTTTGCTGTGCCTTGTTTTCTTTGAGGTATAAAAGTCCTATTATCAAACTGATGCTCATGAGTATGATTGGATAGTTCAAGCCTGCCAGGTAATAATCGGGGCTATGGTCCATATTAGCTTTTGCTATTAAATACGCCGATATAACCGGGGCCATGCCACCGAAGATACCGAAACCTATGTGATAGGGCAGCGACATAGAAGTATAACGTATTTTTAGCGGAAACATCTCAACTAAAAATGCCGCCGAAGCACCGTGAGCCATCGCGACAATAATTACCAAAAGAAAAATCAAACAAACGAGCTTCCGCTCGTCTGGAGGGCTAATTTTTATAACTTTTGAAATCTCCGGATTAATTATGTGCGGCGTTTGCTTTTTTACTTCGGTTAATAAAGTGCCATCTGTATAAAAATGCTGTGTGGTTGTTGCAGTAAGCTGTTCCTTATTTGGCAAACTTTGCTGTTTTACATCAACGGTCATAGCGGATTTATTCTCGATTTTTTTTTGAAGATCAACAGTTTGGTAAATCTGATCGAAAACTGGGCGGAAACCTACGATCCCCAAAAAAAGCCCCAGCATCAATATCGGTTTTCTCCCCACACGATCGGATAACCAGCCAAAGAATATGTAGAGAGGGGCGCCACATGTGACACCGATAATTAACAACAGGTTGGCTTGGTCATAGTCGACAAACATAAATTTAACCAGGAAGCTTTGAAGAAAAAAAGTTGAAGAGTAACCTACCACTCCAATTCCAAGCGTTAATCCGAAGATGGCTAACAGCACAACTTTTAAATTTTCCTTATTGCCAAATGAGTCTTTTAAAGGGTTGTGCGAAGTTTTGCCTTCGGCTTTAGCCTTTGCAAACAAAGGCGACTCCGACATATTTTTCCTGATAATTACCGATACGACCACCAAAACACTTGATAAAAGGAAAGGGATACGCCAACCCCAGCTTTCCCAACTGGGCATTGACATGGAATTTTTTGTTACCATGATCACCCCAAATGCAACAGCAACACCGAACCCACCTGTAAATGTTATCCAGGACGTCAAAAATCCCCGTTTATTTACCGGCGAATGCTCGGCCACAAAGGTGGCAGCGCCACCAAACTCACCCCCAATGGCCAGCCCCTGCAAAAGCCTTAAAGTAAGCACTATAATTGGAGCCCAAAAACCAATTGTTTGGTAAGCCGGTATAAGGCCAATTGCAAAGGTGGCGCCGCCCATCAGCACAATGGTAACCATGAACGTATATTTTCGCCCGATGAGATCTCCCAAACGACCAAAAAACAACGCTCCAAACGGACGCACCAGCATCCCAGCCGCAAAAGTGGCCAACGTAGCCAAAAAGGCAGCAGTTGGATTTCCCGTGGGGAAAAATTTTGTGGATATGAGCGTAGCCAGGCTTCCGAAAATATAAAAATCATAAAATTCAAAAAGGGCGCCGACGGTAGATGCAGCAATAATAGGGACCAATGATTTTGTAGAATTGTTGGGCTGGGGTGGCTGCATCTTTGGGGTTTAAGTCTGGGTGTTTTCTAATCAATACGTAATAATAATATAATATTGATGAACAATACGAACATCCTTCAATTTTGCGGGAAGACTATCGCAATAATTTCCTGATGATTGTATATTTAAAGAGTGGATTCCAACTGCAACTTTCGTCAATAAGGGGAGCCTTGAAAACCAAAAGGTTAGCCCCACTTCGGCAAGTGGGGCTTTTTTGTTTCCTGTAAATTGTAAAACAGTTGTAAAACATTTCCGATTTCTTCAACCATTGGATGGCCGTATATCCCGATCATCGTCGCATCGCACACCTTCGAAGTTGATATGATGGATCTGCAATTCTTGCTGACCTCTCCGGGGAGGTCAGCCTTTGTGGTCAAGTGCCTACGGGAACAATATCTATCGAACCGTTTATGTCAAACAAAGTCCCTTCAGTAGAAAAGGATCGCAAATATTCAATAAACTTATCTCTTGCGTTCATCAACGAGTCGATCTTTTCCTCAACCCTTTCTGTTCTATGGTCATTTTTTATTTTCATTGCAAGCAGCTCTCGATTATGGAACATGATCTTTTCGTTATAAAAGATAAGTACAAGTAATTGAGCATCCTGCGCAGTGAAAACACCCTCGATCAGTTTGAACGTTTTTCTGTCTTTCATATGTTTTTTATCTATATTTCTCAAATAGCAAACGCTGGCCGGCTTGTCGCCCGGTGATACAGCCATCTTCATAAACCTGTGCCCCATTAACAAAAGTATTAGTTACCCGACTCCTGAATTTTGTACGGGTCAAAGGGGACCATCCACACTTGTAAAGCATGTTATCCGGTTTGACCATACATGTATTATCAAGATCAACAAGTATCATATCGGCAAAGTACCCTTCACGTAAATAGCCACGTTCCCGGATCCGGTATATATCAGCTACATTGTGACTCATTTTTTCTGCAACTCTTTCAGGCGTAATTTTACCTTGGTGGTAAAGTTCAAGCATGATAGAAAGCGAATGCTGGACCATGGGGGCGCCCGACAGCACTTTGCTATAACTGCCGACCTTTTCCTTTGCTGCATGCGGGGCATGATCGGACGCCACTATATCAATTTTGTGTTCCAGGAGGGACGATAAAAGGCCCTTTCTGTCTTTTTCGGTCTTAATAGCTGGATTCCATCTGATCTTATTTCCTATATGCCGATAGGCTTGTTCAGAAAACCACAGATAATGTGGGCACACTTCGGCTGTTATACGTTTTTCACGCACCGGCTTTAACGCGTCAAACATTTTTGCTTCAGCCACAGTTGAAACGTGCAACAGGTGCAGGCGATTATAGTGCTTCTGCGCTAACTTTATCAGCGCTTGCGTAGTACTTACACAAGCCTGCTCGCTTCTTATTGACGGATGGCAGTGTACCGGAATCGCTTCCCCGTATTGCCTGTAATAACTCAAATAGTTCGCCTGAATGATTTGCTCATCTTCCGAATGTAATGCAACCAGTGTTTCTGATCGTGCAAATAACATTTCCAGGTATTCGGGACGATTTGCCAATATCCCCTGATCCGTATCAAAATACAGTCCATCATCGGTCACGCCGCAGACCGTCTCGGTATCAGTTTTCAGGGCTTCCTCAAGGTTATTTCGGTTCACCCCCATAAAGAAAGAATAGTTGGCCAGTGACCTATTTTGGGCGATCTTATATTTATCTTCAAGCAACCGCTGGGTAAGCGTATTGGGATATGTATTAGGCATATCCATGAAGGATGTCACCCCACCCGCTACCGCTGCCGCCGACTCAGACGCTATCTCTCCTTTATAGGTAAGTCCGGGTTCTCTGAAATGTACATGTCCGTCTATAACTCCAGGAAACAAATGCTTTCTTTCCGCATTTATCTCCTGGTACTTTTGCGCAGACGGTAGCTGTATGGTGTTAGCTATTTTATCGATCCTGTCGTCCACAACCAGCACATCAGCCGAAAATATCCGGCCTTCATTAACAACTTGTGCGTTTCTTATGATTGTTTTCATAGTTCAGTTAATGTCGCGCAGGGGTTTTTTCTTTCGGCGTTACCTGCCAGTCCGTAATCGATTTCCGTGGGGATCGCTACTGACCATTTTTTTCTTAACAGGCATAATGCTTGATTTAAATCGGATATGATAGTTGCCATGTTTTAGGGGTTACAGTAATCGCAATAAACGGGGTCTTCGGTTTGAATCGAATAGGGGTAATAGACTGCCTTTGAAAAGGAGCAAGACTGGCACGTATATACATGATTTAAGGTTGAACGGGTTGGCTGTCCGCACAAACTACACGGTAGACCAGAATTTGCGGCAGTGACGCCAAAGCCCGGAGTACCACAAGCGGGACATGCTGAATTGATCTTTTCGACAAGTTTTTTTGTAGCTTGTTCGATTACTGCCATCCTTGTGGGATTATACATTGCCCGCATATCAGTCTCAGCATAGGCGCTTCCGAACTGGTCGAATAGTAAGCGAAACTTGCTGCGGAGCGCCTGCCAATCTGTTATGCCCTTAAACAAGACGTCATTTCTATTCTTCGCACTCCTAAGGATTAGCGCATGCGATGGAAAATGTATCTTATGAGCGAAAGATATTAGCTCTTCTTCATCCAAGATCTCCCTGCCATTAAAGTTTGTTTTCAGGCTTATTTCCCGATAGCAAATTTCAAGCTTATATTTTTTATCTATCAGAACCATAATCTCATCATCCGCATTGAGAAATATCGATATTGGATGCGGACCAAAGGATCCTTCGTTAGCTACAGCAAGATCGCAACCAGTATTAGTCATGGCCAACCGGGCTTTCTTTTTCGCGGTTGCGATGGGATCATCCTTCCTTTCGATTTCACCGGTAAAAGTGCCGAGCAGATCGGTATCAAGATTTTGCGGTACGATGCAGCTCACCCCTAAAGCCGCTTCCAACAAAGGGGCTATCACCTGCTCCTTATGATGCTTGGTTGCTATGACCAGCTTTCTGCCCCGGAACATACTCGCGTTTAATTAATCTCTATTGTGGATCTCATTTCTACTCGCACTCCTTTGTCCAGGATGCCTTTCCTGACAGTAGCCAGTTCATTTTGCAATTCCTTTATCCTGAATTCACGCATCTTGATGTCTTCTTCATTGCAAGACCTGGTGATCTTATCTTCCTGAAACTTTATTTTTTCTTCGATCAATTTAGTGATAAGGCTTATAGCCTCAGATGGCTGGTAACTTCCTTGTATCAAGTTGATTTTCATGCTGTTTTGTTTTATTGTCCTTGTCCTAATGAATAGGCTGTTTTGCCATTGAATTTGTAAAGATTTTCAGTCTTGATCACGTCGATGCTTGCTTTAAGTGCAGCTTGCTGTAGAACGATCAGCTCTTCTTTTGAGGGCTGTTTCCCTTCCGACGAATAGAACCTGCACCGCCAGTGATCGGTACAAAAAGTTTCTTTAAAACCCTCTGGCCACACCTTTATGCCGCGGTTGGTAATCATTGAAAGTTTGAGATTTTCGGTTTTTACCCCGCTTATTATCTGGCCCAGCTCATCGGCGTCAGTGCCGCTCCAGTGAACAAACAAATCAACCCCTTGCAAATCCTTTTTAGCAGGTGCTTTCCTGACGTATTTCGGCAATTCCAATGGCTTTTGGTCATTGTATGTCACCGATTTAAGTTGTACCGGATTTTCACCAAGCCGCTCTATCACCGCATCCGCGAAGCCGCTGGTACCCACTTTTTCTTTACTTAGGCCCTCTTTGAAGATATCATAGGTATGGACGCCATCTTCGAGCGTTTTTAACCAGGCATTATGCACACGCTCAGCAATCCGGCTTTGACCGATATGGTTCAGCATCAATATCGCGCCCTGTAGTAAGCCGGAAGGATTAGCAACGTTTTGACCGGCTCGTCTTGGTGCCGATCCGTGTATTGCTTCAAACATCGCGTATTCTTCCCCGATATTGGCAGACCCTGCAAGCCCGACTGAGCCGGCAATCTGCGCTGCCACATCTGAAAGGACATCGCCATAAAGGTTGAGGGTAACGATCACGTCAAACACTTCCGGCGTATCTGCCATCTTCGCTGCCCCGATGTCAATGATCCAGTGTTCCTGCTCTATCTCGGGATATTCGGCACCGATCTCATCAAATACCAAGTGAAAAAGCCCGTCGGTCTGCTTCATAATATTATCCTTAGTAAAACAGGTGACTTTTTTGCGTTCGTTGCTCTTAGCGTATTCAAAGGCGTAGCGTATGATCTTCTCGCAACCCGGGCGACTGATCAGTTTAAGGCACTGTACAACCTCGTCGGTTTGCTGGTGTTCTATACCTGCATACAGGTCTTCTTCATTCTCACGGATGATCACCAGGTCAAGGTTCGGATGTTTCGTTTGCACAAAAGGATGCAGGCTTGTACAAGGCCTTACGTTGGCGTATAAGCCCAGCATCTTGCGTGTAGTCACATTCAGGCTTTTATAGCCTCCACCCTGCGGCGTCGTTATAGGGGCCTTTAAAAATACCTTGTTTCTCCTGATGCTATCCCAGGACTCTTTCGCAATGCCGGAAGTATTACCCGACATATAAACTTTTTCGCCCACCTCGATCTCCTCAATTTCTAACTGTGCTCCCGCGGCGAATATGATCTTTAATGTGGCATCCATAATTTCCGGGCCGATACCATCACCCTTTGCTACTGTGATCTTTTTCATATTATCTTTTTAAGTGAGACAAACCTACATGACATGTTTTATAAATTTTAATTTATGTTTGTTATGTTATACATAAACAATATTTATGTACAATACCATTTAACACTACCTGAAATGCTGAATGATCATCATATAAATAGGCATCCCTAATGTGATATTAAAAGGAAAAGTAAGCGCAAGCGCCAATGGAAGGAATAGTCCGGGGTTTGCTCTTGGCACAGCTATCTTCATTGCTGCCGGCACGGCGATATAGGATGCACTGGCTGCAAGAATGGACAGAATGAACCGGTTACCAATATCGTGGGTGATGGTGCCGCTAACAATGGCCACCGCGCAACCATTGATCAATGGAACAATAAGGGCAAAGAGGACCGTAAACCAGCCGGCTTTAACCAGGCTATCCAGTTTCCTTCCTGAAATGATGCCCATATCCAATAAAAAGATGGCCAGGAACCCTTTGTATATGTCGGTAGTAAAAGGTTTGATATCCAGCGCCTGCTTTTCGGTAGCAAAATATCCGATTACGAGGCTTCCCATGATGAGCAATACACTCCCATTGGTAAATGAATGGTAGATGATGTCTTTAATCGACGTTTTGGAGTTCTGTTTGCTAAAATACCTTATCAGCAAGACACCAACAATAATGGCCGGGGCTTCCATCATCGCCATGATAGCTACCATATGACCGCCGTAGGCAATATGCTGATTTTCCAGAAATATACCTGCCGTTACAAAGGTGACTGCACTTACAGAACCGTAAGCGGCGGCAATGGCACCGGAGTCCTCAATACTTAGTCTTCTTTTTAAGATGAAGAAAGTATAAAATGGTATAAAAATCGCTATTGCAACCCCAAACAGGATTGAATAGGTAATCTCAGCCGAAAGATGGCTTTTTGCGAGTTCCTGCCCGCCTTTAAAACCAATGGAAAATAGCAAATAGAGAGAGATGAATTTTGAAGCATCTGGCGGAATCTCCAGGTCGCTTTTTATCCTTACAGATATGATGCCTAAGAAGAAAAACAGCAATGCGGGATTGGTTAGATTGTCGAGTAATAGTTTTGCGGTCATCAGTTTAAAGTTTTAAGGGTTATTATATGCTGCAAACCTATCTGGAATATTATATAAGTTTTTATTTATATTTGTTATGTTATATATAAACAAATATTATGAATTACACCTTGCACCAGCTACAAGTTTTCGTTAAAGTAGTGCAAACAAAAAGTATTACAAAAGCGTCCCAAGAACTGTTTTTAACACAACCGGGTGTATCTATCCAGCTAAAAAACTTCCAGGATCAGTTCGATGTTCCGCTGACTGAAGTGATAGGAAGGCAACTGTATGTTACTGAGTTCGGCAATGAGATTGCTGCGATAGCGTCGGAAATACTTCAACAAGTACAGGCGATCGACTATAAAACCGCGGCTTTTAAAGGTATCTTATCGGGGCGATTGAAGATAGCAGTGGTATCAACTGGCAAGTATGTAATGCCGTACTTTTTGTCTGGTTTCCTAAAAAAACATTCACAAATAGATCTGACGATGGATGTGACCAACAAAGCTGGTGTTATTAAAAGCATGGAAGAAAATCAGGTTGATTTCGGACTCGTTTCCATATTACCGGATAAAATGAACATCGAAGAAGAAAAGCTGCTCGAAAACAAACTGTACCTGGTGGGCGCACGTGATCATATCCTGCCCTCAGAAAAATATAAAAAACAGATATTTAATCAGTTACCAATGATCTACCGCGAGCAGGGATCAGCTACACGATCAATTATGGAAGGGTTTTTTGAAAGGAGCAAAATTATAGTAAACAAGAAAATTGAGCTGACCTCCAATGAGGCTGTTAAACAGGCTGTAATTGCAGGGCTTGGCTACTCGATCATGCCACTTATTGGGATCCGAAACGAAATAAAGACCGGAGAACTTCAAATATTGCCGATCGAGGGGTTCCCAATTAAATCTCAGTGGAGGTTGATCTGGCTAAAGAGCAAAAAACTTTCTCCGGTAGCCTCTGACTATTTGGAATATGTACGCCGGTCAAAAAGTGATATTATCGATGGTAGCTTCGGCTGGACCGAAGATTTGAATGTCCGATTCGCATTGCATAAAAACGCCCATTCTTAAAATGGGCGTTTTTATGCAATGAGTTGAATATTTACTTAGATATTTTGGTAACCAGCATATGACCCTCAGTGATGGTCTTTGATGCCCCTGTATAAGGATATTGTTTGCCAACAAAGTTGAAATCACCTTCGATCTTCATGCCAACCGTATCGCAGGTAGTAAGTGTTAACGTCCCGCTTTGCGAATCATAGCTGGTAGTTGGCGTTTCCAAATACGTTAAGAAGGCGCCCGAGTCCAAGGTGGTTCCTGCCGCTTTCGTCCCCGTTTTTGGATCAAAATGAAATTCCAGGATCTCTGCACCGCTCTTGTACGCGTAAATATCCATTTGGCGCCCGCTGGCAGTTGAATACAACTGCGCCGTTGCTGAATCGACCAAAATGGCAGCACTGCCATCTACCTTAAAAGTAAACTTGCCCGTCGCGGCGGCGGGCAAGTTATCTGTGGCGGAATTTTTTTTGCAGGAGTTTAAAACACACGCGAAGGAAAGTAGAAGTAGGGTTGGTCTTATTATATTTTTCATTGCTTTAAGATTTTTATAAATATCTTAAAGCGCACCAATCCGGGCAATACCGACCTTTTGGGATTTTAAACTACGTACTTCCCACACCGGGTGGCGGTGTTAGATGATCTTTCTTTCGTAAGCATATTTGAGCAGGCCCACTACGGTTTGAGTGTTCGTTTTGTGAAGAATGTTTTTGCGATGTGTTTCAACAGTACGTTCGCTGATAAATAATGTCTCCGCTATATCGCGGGTGGTCATATCCTTTTCTATCATCCTGATGATTTCTACTTCGCGGTCAGTTAGTTTTACTTCCTCCTGGCTGCGCTTAAAGGATTTCATTAATTGCAGCGTTATTTCCTGCCCAAAATAGTTCTGCCCATCCGCTATTTTAGTCAGGGCCTCTATTAATTCTTTTTTACCTGCATTTTTCAGAATATAGCCTGATATGCCAGCATCTATCATTTCAGCTATAATCTGGCTGTCGCCAAACATAGACAAGGCCAATATTTTAACCTGTGGAAAATTGTTTTTTAAAGCGCGGCTCAATTCAACTCCACTCATGCCGGGCATCCCAACATCAGTTATAACGATATCTACGGATAGCTGCTTCATTAATTCAACCACCCCTAAAGGCTGCGTACTTTCACCAACGACGATAAATTGCGCCTTCCCTTCAAGCATCAGGTTTATCCCATCAATAACCATTTGATGGTCATCTACAATAAATATGCGTTTGGGTGTTTGTTCCATATCAACTGAGTGGAATAAATATCGCAACTAAAGTACCCTTACCTATGGTTGAAGAAATATCAACCGTTCCTTTTAAGTATTCAACCCGGCTAATCATGTTTTTTAACCCAATACCCGCGAAATTGCTTCTTTCCGCACTGTTGAAACCTTTACCATTATCTTCAATTGATACAGTTATTTCGTTGGCGTCACACAGCAGCAAAATGTCCAGGGAGGTTGCACCGGCATGTTTGATAACATTATTCACAGATTCCTGGATCACCCTGTATAATACCGTTTCGGTTGTGCTCTCTAAAGGCTTATCAATTCCCTTTGTTTCGAGGGATATTTTTAGCTTATCGGTGGGGATCTTATTAATAAAGTCGCGCAGGGCCGAGACAAGGCCACCTTTAATTAAGGCATTAGGCGTCATTTGATGTGCTATTGACCTCACTTCAGTGCAGCTTTCATCAACCATTGCCATCGTTTTTTCCGCTAATTGTTCGGCGTCGGTCTGCTTTACCAGGAAACGCTCCACCAATATTTCCATATTCATTTTAACGGCTGTAAAAAGCTGGCCAACGCCATCGTGCAACTCCCCTGCGATACGTTTGCGTTCTCTTTCCTCAGCCTCAATAATGCCTTTAGACGCCAACATTTGTTGATTGATCACTGCCGCCTGTAAGTGGGCATCTTGTTTAAGCTTATAGCGGTTGTAAAATAGCCCACCCATTAATAATGAGAATATAAATAGTAATATGATGATCAATATGGTGGTATTTCTACTCGAGATAGAAAGTTTTTGTATAATATTTTCTTTGTTAAGCAATACAATTTTTTGCTCCTTTTTTCCTGTCTCAAATTTGGTTTGCATTTCTGCGATCTGGCCCGTTAGGCTTTTCTGATAGATGGTGTCCTTCAAGCGCTCCAGCTTATCTTTATAGTCGTAAGCAGTTTTGTAATCTCCCGTTTTTGTATAAATATTACTAATGTTGATCAGCGCGTTCTCCAGGTCCTCGTTGTTATGATTCGCCTTAGAAAGTGCCATTGATTCTTTACAATAGGCAATAGCCTTTTTATAGTCCTTTGTGTTTTCGTACAATTCGCCCAGGTTGGTTAAGCAACTGGTAACTCCCTGGATGTTGCTTATTTTTTCGAATTGGATTTTCGCATTCAACAAGTTTACTTCAGCCTTTTTATAGTTTTTTAATAACACATTAATGCCACCTACGTTTAAATAAGCGTTTGCTAACGCAAGCGGGTCTTTCAATTTTTCGCGAATACGCATCGAGGCTTCAAAAAACTGCGCCGACTTAATAAATTGGTTGTTTTCGCCATATAAAATGCCGTAGTTGTTGTACAGTTGGGCCAATCTCTCGGTATTTGCCAGTTTTTTAAAAATTATGCCCGCCTCGCCGTATTGTTTTTCAGCTTCGTTAACCAGGTGCTGCTGTTGAAAAAGGTAGCCAAGGTTAACATAAAGGTTGCCGACAGCAAGGTCATCGTTTTGGGATGAATATATCCTCATGGCATCAACGTAGGCTGCTTCAGCATCTTTGAAATTCCTTTTGGTCATGTATGCATTGCCTTTTAAATTAAGCGAGGCGGCTTCAACCTGTCCATTTCTTAATTTCGTGGCCAGTTCAAAGCTTACAATGGCATATTTAATTACGCTATCAGGTTTTCCGGTATTATCATAATAATCTGCATAGTCCTTGTTTAATAACATTGACACCTCATCTGTCATTTTCAATTTCCCGAACTTGCTGGCGGAGTCCAGGTAACGTTTTGCGGCATCCATTTCACGGTGCGACAGTAATTCAGATAGTTGAAGATAATTTTTGGCTTTTATATTAGGATCTTTAGTTTGGCTTATCCTATACTTTAAGCTATCGGCCGTTTTATTTATTTGAGAAAAAGCAGAGATAGGTGCCAGGAATAAAATACACAAAACTATTAAGCAGTTTTTTTTTCTGTTAAACTCAATTATAACTGGCTGCATTTGTTTAAATATGATTGGGTTCGATGAATATAGGCGTTAACAACCAATTGCACAATATTAAATAAGTTAAAGCCCATAATAATATTAGTAAACATTACTCCACACCGGACCCATGGCATTTATAACAACTTGAATATACCCGCTCTAACCGGTAGGTTTCCCTGCTGCCACCTTGTGCAGCTCCGTAGTTAGACCAATCCTCTGTTTTGGAAATTTTTCCTGTACCAAAACATACTGAGCATGGCATTTTAATCCTGCCGTCGCTTGCCTGGGCCTGACTCTTTTCGCCCCTCAGATCGGCGCCCATGGGAATCACCGGGGCAGGCGGTATAACGGCCCTGCCATTTACGTAAGGTATAGCCATACCCGTTACCGAAGTAATTGTACCATTGTATTCATTTCCATTGCTATCATAGTTACCGGTATATTTAGAACCGGTGTTGAAATAATAGGTGCCCCTGGCTTTTTGATTATTGACCCATTCTCCATCAAATTTATCGCCGTCGGCAAAATAAAATACACCCCTGCCTTCCCGCTTACGGTCATTAAACATGCCGATGTACTTATTGCCCGATGGGAACTGGTAAGTGCCATACCCCGTAATGCAATCACCGCTTAAACAATGTACATCCTGAATCACCATGGGCTTATAGTCCTTTTCCGAAACTTTAGCTAAAACGGAGGTTACTTTTTTACCGGCCAAATAGGTTACCGTTTCCCGCGATCCGTCTGTATGCGTAATTATGCCCTCACCATCTTCCAGCCCATTTGCAAAATGCCCGGTATAAGTATAATCATCGTACTTCATACTGCCTTTACCCTCGGGTTTGCTATTTTTAAATTCGCCTGTATAAACACACCAGCCATAATTATATGTCCCGGACCCTGTTTTGCAATTGCCCGAAGTACATTGCGCAAACAGCCTGGCAGCTACAAAAAGCAATATTAAGAGTAGCACCAATTTTTTCATTGCTATTTAATATCGTTAGCCAGTTGTTTAGCTTTTAAATTATCGGCATCAGAAAGTTCGGTATTACCTTTTGCCTTGTAAAATGCAGCGCGTACATAATATAATGCATAATAACCAGGATCTATAGCAATACCTTGTGTAGCCACCCGGATAGCATCATCGTATTTTTCCATATCGTAGTAAGCGGATGCTTTCCATACATACCCCTCTGGGTTTTTGGGGTTTATCAATAATGCCTTTTCCGCTGCCGCCAGCCCTTCATTATATTTGTCCAACGTCAACAATATTTTACTCTGCAAAAAATAAAACGAGATGTTGTTTTGGTTCAGCGATACCGCTTTATTTATCAGCGGCAAAGCTTTGGCAAAATCTTTTTGCTGCGCATATAAGTATGCTTCCTGGAAGTAGGGGTCGCAGTAATCCGGGGCAATAGCCTCTGAACTGTGAAAATCATCCAATGCTTTAGTGTATTGCCCCGCTTCCAGATAAACGATACCACGATTAGTTAGCGCGTATATTTGCTTAGGGTTCAATTGTATGCATTTAGTGTAATCAGCAATGGCATTTTCGGGCTGTTTTAGGAAATAATAAATTTGCCCCCGATAGTTATACGAATCAGCATCATCAGCAACCATACCAATATATTTGTCGTAATCCTTTAGTGCCAGTGGGTAACGGCTTATTCCGGCAAACACCCTGCCCCGCTCTAAATAAACGGTCGGGAAATCAGGATTTAATGCGATGCTCTGACTAAACGCCGCCAGTGCCTGTTGCTTATCATCCAAAGCAGCAAATGCAGTGCCTTTAATAAATAAAAGCATAAAATCTGGCTGTTGCATCGTTTGATCGATCAGGTTGATAGCTTCCCTGGCCTTATTTAACTTAATTGCGGCTTTTGCTTTAACAGCCACAAAATTTGGCGCGTTATTAGATAATGTCACACCTTGCCCCGCAATATCATAGGCTTCCTGGTATTTGTAGCTGATAAGGTATAAATTACCCAGGGCATTTATCGCATACAGGCTTGACGGTTTCTCAACCAACGCGCTTTTAAATATTATTATTGCTTCGGCAATTTTACCTTGTTTGTAAAGATCAGTGCCTTCTTTTTCCTTTTCGGACAAACTAGATTGCGCGAACACCGCTGTAGATATAAGCAGCACAATTACAACGGCGAGATATTTTTTCATGTGGTTCATTAATGTTGTTTTTAGAGAAGCCTTAGTCAAGATGTTTTAGTATAGCTCTTTTAAATAATCGCAATTATAAGTTGTAAAGGTGTTCTCATCATCGCCATATTGAGCTTTTACAGCCATTAGATCGTTCTTGCCGGCTTCTTTTTGCCGAACAATGGTTACCGTGCATGATTTGCCCTCAGGCGTGGAGCATAGGAAAGCGACCCACATTACCGTTATATGGTTCTCGGTCACAGCGGTTTGCTCCGGAGCTATCTCAATGATATGTAATTTTTTGACGGGGCTTTCGTTGATCAGGATAACCGAATCTTTAATGTTTACATTGATATCGCCTTCCATTTTCCGTTCGCTTGCCGGGTTGGTCGTCAAAACTTTTGTAAAATGAATTGGCTTGTAGCTTTGCTGGGCAAACGCGGTGCAGCTAATGCAACCTAATAGAAACGCCGTAAGTAGTTTTTTCACGTTCATAAATTTTTAATTTTCAAATAGATTTGCAAGAAATACGCAGTCATAAGTATCGCGCGAGCCATCATGGTACTTTAAAATAAATTTCATTTCTTTTTTTGCTGTATTAGCTGGGTCGCGCAGTATGGTAGCCGTTGCAGCAAAACCGTATTTCGCGTGGGCAACAACTATAGTTAAGGTCCGATTACCATTTTGGTCGGTCACTTCGGGCTGCATCGCTTTTATCTTAAATTTATCTTTAGCGGTGCCGCCATCTATTATATCAATTGTTGAATCCACCATACTGATATTAATAACCCCTGTTAAAGCACGCGGCTTTGCTGTATTAAAAACTCCGTAATCGAGCATACTTGACCCGCCACCACCTGTGTAGTAGTTTAGCTGTTTAAAGGTCTTTTGTGCAAAAGCGGAAAAAAACACCCCGCTTAAAATGATAGTTGTAATGATTTTTTTCATGTTTGGTTTTATTTAGTTGTGATTGACCCGTATATATAAATGCGTTGGATTTCGTGACTGCTGGTATAACGCAATACCAGGTTGCCTTCTTTATCTTTTAAGTCAGTAATATCCAGGCCTGCCTTAGATTTATAATCATCGCCGGTAAAGTTTCCGGTTTTAACCATTTTGTTCAACTCGTCAATATATTGATCGACAATAGGTATCATTTCTACCGCTTTGTCACCCTTGGCATCATAGGTTATTACCATCATGTTCTGGCCTGAGGGCTGATGGACAAAAAAGCTTTCGGCTCCCTTAACCTGAGTTTTTGCTTCATAATAAATTGTGTGGGTAGATGTATCCTCATCAATTTTTTTATCCAGGTCGTTAATAAAATTGGATCTGGCACTTTGTAGCAAGGCGTGTAACCTGGTAATTACAGGTGCTTCTGTTTGCGCATTAGCGTAAAGTTGAAAACTTAAGGCGGTGACGAGAAGGAATAAGATTTTCTTCATGATGGCTTTAATTGCGATTATCAAAGCTATCTAAAGCGCAAAGGCAGTACAATACCGATGAGTTGGTATATTAAACTACGTACTTATGGTAAAGATCAGAGGGTCACTAGTTCGAGCCCAGCCTCAGGAGCAAAATTAAAAAGCCGATAACTGAAAAGCTATCGGCTTTTTTTCTGTAAACCAAATGAATTAAAAATAATTATTCCGAATTTCATTTAAAGGAAAAAGCGCACAATCCTATTTGCCAGCCCCCATTTCCGGCTTAATTTCACAATATTTGCAGCAAAAAAAATAAAAATCATTATTAATGAGTCTATTAGTTATTGGAAGCGTGGCATTTGACGCCATCGAAACACCTTTTGGGAAAACGGATAAAATTGTTGGAGGCGCGGCAACCTACGCGAGCCTGGCCGCATCTTACTTCTGTAATAAAGTGAAAATAGTGGCCGTGGTTGGCGATGATTTCCCGCAAAGTGAGATCGACGATTTTGGCAAACATCATATCGATACCGAAGGTTTACAGGTAAAAAAAGGCGAAAAATCCTTTTTCTGGAGTGGTAAATACCATAACGATATGAACAGTCGCGATACGCTGATAACCGAGTTGAATGTGCTGGCTGACTTCGACCCTATCATACCGGCTGCTTACCAGGACTGCGAGTTCCTAATGCTTGGCAACCTGTCCCCTAAAGTACAGCAAACCGTCATAGAACGCCTAAAACATCGGCCAAAGCTTATCGTGATGGACACCATGAACTTCTGGATGGATATTGCCTTAACCGACCTGCTGGATACCATAAAGTTAGTTGATGTATTGACTATTAATGATGCCGAGGCACGCCAGCTTTCGGGCGAATACTCCTTAGTAAAAGCAGCGCAAAAAATATTAACTATGGGCCCAAAATACCTGATTATAAAAAAGGGCGAACACGGTGCATTGCTTTTTGGAGAAGGAAAAATATTTTCGGCTCCTGCATTACCCCTCGAAGAAGTTTTCGACCCAACCGGCGCCGGCGATACTTTCGCTGGCGGTTTTATCGGCTATATGGGAAAAGTAGGCACAGTGAATTTCAATAACATGAAAAATGCAATTATCTATGGTTCGGCGCTGGCATCCTTTTGCGTGGAAAAATTTGGAACAGAAAAATTAAAGCACCTGGGCGAAAAGGAGATCGCCGAGCGCGTGCAGCAGTTTGTGAGCTTGTCGCGATTTGAGATTTTATGAGGAAGTCGGATGTCGGAAATCAGATGTCAGAGGTTTGCCACTAAGATTTCTGCCCTCTGACTTCAGAAATCTGGCCTCAGACTAACTTTCCTATCGGGTCAAAATTCTGGAATACCCATTCATCATGCGGCGCATCAGGTAATTCGTGCGTAAGGTCCTGCCCTGCCCAATGCTCATAGTGCTTCCCGTTGCGCCATAAACGGCTGCGGCTAACGTCGTAAATGATGCCCTTATAAGCTATCCATACTTCGGGTTTATCCTGGCCATTGCGTAATGCCAGTTGGGATCGGGTATAAACAGGCAGGTTGCTCTCCATATAGCATTCAGATTTGACAACTTTTTAAAAAGTTGTCAAATCTATTAAATTAAAAACCCTTGCTACCTACAAAATGAAAAACCCGCCTGTTAAGCGGGTCCTTCTATATGATTGAGTTTGATTATTTTTAATCTTCGGCATATACCGGCTTCTTAACACCGTTGTCATATGCTTTCAGGTTCTTTTTCAGCAGCTTACGTGCTACGTGTATACGGGTTTTTACAGTGCCGATCGGGATTTCCAACTGGTCGGCTATTTCGTGGTATTTAAACCCTTCAAAATACATCGTAAAAGGTATGTAGTAATCTTCCGGAAGCCTGTCAAGGGCCTTCTTAATATCATCCATTACAAATTTCGACTCGCCGCTATTTTTGGTTGAGCTGAAAACCAGGTTGGCTGAAGATATCTCTTCTGACTTGGTTACAAAAGTGCTCATCTTAACAAAACGACGGTAGTTGTTGATGAATGTGTTTTTCATGATGGTGTAAAGCCATCCTTTAAGGTTCGTACCTTCTTTAAACTTATTGTAATAAGTTATGGCTTTCAACATTGTATCTTGAACAAGGTCGTTAGCATCATCGGCGTCGCGGGTAAAGTGAAGTGCATAAGACCTCAGTGAAGTTGCCTGACGAAGTACCATGGTGTTAAACTCGATTGCTGTCATTTTCTTATTGTTTTATAACAGGTACAAGACAAACATGGTACCGTTATGAAAACACTTCAGCAAAGTGTTCTAATCAGTACAATCAGGGCAGGCTATATTTCGTCAAGGCTTTTGTCATCAACATGCAATAATTAAACAGTTGAAAAACAGCATATTATTTAATAATAATAGGTGTTTTTCTTTCCTAAAGCAGGCGCATGATCACGATTTTCGAGGGATAAATCGACTGAAAATATCTTAAAAAGAAAGATATTTAACCAATAATATTGACTTCCCGCTCCAGTAAAACGCCAAATTTACTGTACACAGTGTCTATGATTTGCGACGATAAACTGTACACTTCTTCGCCCGTGGCCCCACCGTGGTTCACCAAAACCAGCGATTGGTTCTTCCAAGTTCCGGTGTTTCCTACAGCTTTTCCCTTCCATCCGCATTGCTCGATGAGCCAGCCGGCGGCAAGTTTTACAAAGCCCTCACCTGCCGGATAGTGAACAACCTCCGGAAACTCAGCGATGAGCCGAGTAAATTGGGCTGCAGTAATAACAGGATTCTTGAAAAAACTACCCGCATTACCTATGGTTGAGGGGTCGGGTAGTTTAGATACGCGGATATGGGATACCACACGCGATACATCCTTTATACTAGGATTGGTGATATTACGATTAGCAAGTTCCACCTCTATCGCACCATATTTCAGGTTAATATTCGGAATAAGCGACAATTGCAGCTTTACGGATACAATAATGTATTGTTCTTTGAACTCGTTTTTGAATATGCTGTCGCGATAACCGAACCGGCAATCTTCTTTACTAAACGTTTTGAATTGGCAAGTAGCTATCTCAAAAGCCTTACAACTACGGAACACATCCTGGAGCTCCACTCCATAAGCGCCGATGTTCTGCACTGGTGATGCCCCCACGGAACCGGGTATCAAACTCAGGTTCTCGATCCCAGCGTAACCCCTATCTACACAATAGTTCACCAAATCGTTCCAAACTTCGCCGGCGCCGGCCTCTAC
Source organism: Mucilaginibacter sp. (assembly GCA_043739405.1). Classification (GTDB taxonomy): domain Bacteria; phylum Bacteroidota; class Bacteroidia; order Sphingobacteriales; family Sphingobacteriaceae; genus Mucilaginibacter. The sequence goes on from JAYUEE010000011.1 coordinate 20,533, forward strand.
AAATACTTCGTTCTGACTAATGCGGCGTTCAATACCGCGGATATTGATTCTTATAACTAATCCGTCAAAGTCACTTACCAAAAGCATATTGCTACCGCCGCCTATTACCAGCCTTTTCATATGCATCCATTGCGGATCCATAAAAAGTTCCGCCAGGTCGTCCTCATGCGCTATCTCAACAAAATACCTCGCCGAAACATCAATACCAAAAGTGTTAAAGTTTTTTAGGGATACGTTTTCTTGTATTTGCAGCATCTTTGATTTCGAATTTCGAATGTTCAATTTCGAATTTATTGTATGGTGGCGAATTTCGGAATTTAAGCTTGATTTTCCACACGCCTTATCAAATCCTTCTTTAAAAGCGGATCGACATCCAAAAAATCAATCATTTGTATTGCCTTATCCATTTGCGACATCCTACTATATAAAAATACAAGTACAAGCTTGGGACTTGGATTATGAAGATTGAAACTCTTACCCGTCTCAACTTGCCTTTCTGCAATTTGGGTCAGGCCTTCCAACGAAGATGCTGCTTTGAACCATTCGGCAATTTGATTTTCATAACGATCCATCAAATCTTTTATCGACCGCTCAGTTTCTCTCCTCCCCCAATGCGTAGTAATGCCACCTTTTAAATTGCCGCCGGCAAATGAATTCGCATATTCATTCGGCCATTCAAATAACAAGGGTGTCACACTCTTATCAGTACGATGGAATTGCAATTTATTTGATGGCGTTATAGTTGGTATAAAATCAGGGCATACTCCCCAATTAAATGTACCAGTTTCTCCCTTCAAAAGTACATAGTGAAAAACGCGCCTGATCGCATCGTGTGGCTGATCGAACCATAAATATTTACTATTCCAAACTAATCCATGTTTTTTTAAACGCGGGGATATCACCCTATCCAGGATGTCACGAAGCGTTTGCTTATCTACGGGCAGTGGATGTTCTTTAAAGAAAAACGACATCACCGAAAATACTGAAAACAAAACACAAATTCATCAGCCTATTCAAGCCGCACAAATCCGAAATCAAAATTCCGAAATCCGCAATCAAATATGTATCGGCCTGTTATCCGTAGCCGCCAAACAAGCTTCCCTGAACGCTTCCGTATAAGTCGGGTGTGCATGGCTCATCCTTGAAATATCTTCTGCCGAGGCCCGGTATTCCATCGCAACAACCGCTTCGGCTATCATATCCGCCGCACGCGGACCGATCATATGTACGCCTAATATCTCATCAGTAGTGGCGTCCGCTAAGACTTTCACAAAGCCATCCATATCGCCGCTGGCTACCGCCCTGCCGCTTGCACGGAAAGGGAACGAACCTGTTTTGTACTTTACGCCTTTTTCTTTCAGTTGTTCCTCGGTTTGGCCTACAGCCGCAACTTCCGGCCAGGTATATACCACGCCCGGTATCAGGTTATAATCAATATGCGGTTTTTGTCCGACAATAGTCTCAGCTACAAAAGTGCCTTCATCTTCGGCTTTATGTGCAAGCATGGCTCCTTTTATCACGTCGCCAATGGCGTATACGCCTTTCACACTGGTTTCCAGATTTGAATCGACGGTGATTTTCCGACCGCGTTCTTCAACCGTAAGACCTATCTTATCTAATCCTAAGTTATCGGTATAAGCTATCCGCCCAACGGCAACTAAGCAGTAATCGCCTTTTAGTTCTTTCTTCTCACCGTTCGGCGCATCAAAAGTCACAGTAACTTCTTTCCCTTTGGCAGTTGCCCCTGTCACCTTATGGCCCAGGTAAAACTCCATACCCTGTTTGGCCAACACCTTTTGCAGTTCTTTCCCTAATCCTCTATCCATGGTAGGAATAATGGAATCCATAAATTCAATTACAGATACTTTCGCACCCAGCCTCGAATAAACCGAACCCAGTTCCAAACCGATCACACCGCCGCCTATCAATACTAAATGTTTTGGCACTTCCGGCAACGTTAAAGCTTCGGTCGAAGTAATTATTCTTTTCTTATCTATTTGAATAAATGGCAAACTCGATGGTTTCGAGCCCGTTGCGATGATGATATTCTTGCCGGTAATTTCCTGCGTAGTGCCATCGGACTTTTTTATGATGATGGTGTTTTTATCCTTAAACGAACCTATACCTTGTATACCGTCGATCTTATTCTTTTTGAATAGGAAGCTAATACCACCGGTATTCTTAGCCACCACTTCGTTCTTCCGTTTCATCATTTGCGCCATATCCAGCGACAAATTATCCAGGTTGATGCCATGCGTTTTAAAGGCATGTGAGGCATTATAATAATGTTCGGACGAATCCAGCAAAGCTTTTGACGGGATACAGCCCACATTTAAGCAGGTGCCGCCATAAGTAGTATATTTTTCAATACAGGCGGTTTTTAATCCCAACTGGGCGCAGCGGATAGCCGCTACATAACCACCAGGACCCGAACCGACAACGATAACATCATATTGCATAGCAGAGTTTATTAGTGGTGCAAAAGTAGTTATTTTAGAGATTAGTGATTAGTTGATTAGAGATTAGTTTACCCAGCGATTATAATTTTCTTCTTTCACTTTATCATTCGATATTCATCATTCGGTGTTCGATATTCAAATACGCATATTTTAACCTATCCCAACCGCATTGTAACACTTATATGCAAAAATCAACTTATTCCCGTTATAGTTGCTAAATTTAAATCATAGGACTAAGTTCGCTTCATGAAGAAAATACTTTCAGCTATACTGGCTTTGAGCCTGCTCCATAGCTTCGTACACGCGCAGTTATTGGCAGATAAAAATAAATTCACCCATGCTGACTCGCTACGGGGCACACTTACGCCGCTGCGAACCTGCTACGATATCAATTTCTACCACCTTGATGTGAAGTTTGATATCGATAATAAATTCATCAGCGGCAGCAACCAGTTTAAATTTACCGCGACACAGGATTTTACCAAACTGCAGTTCGACCTGTTTGACAACCTGAAGGTTGAAAAAGTAGTTTATAAGGGTCAGGAATTACCTTACACCCGCGAGTTTAATGCGGTATTTGTCACTTTTCCGAAAACCATTACAAAGGGCAGTCACGATGAATTTACTGTTTATTATTCGGGCAATCCTATCGTAGCTAAAAATGCGCCATGGGATGGCGGTGTAGTTTATACGAAGGACACCACCGGCAAACCCTGGGTAGCCACAGCCTGCGAAGGCGTAGGCGCCAGTATCTGGTGGCCCAATAAAGATCACCTGAGCGACGAGGTAGACAGTATGATGATCAGCATCAGCGTACCCACAGGTCTGAAAGATGTATCCAACGGCCGCCTGCGCAAGGTAACTGATCTCGGTAACGGCTATACCCGTTTCGATTGGTTTGTAGCAAATCCCATCAATAACTATGACGTAGCGGCCAACATTGGCAACTATACCGAATTTAAAGACACCTACGACGGCGAAAAAGGCAAACTCGACCTGGATTATTGGGTACTTCCTTCTGACCTGGAAAAAGCTAAGAAACAATTCGGAGCCAATGTAAAACCGATGCTCAAATCTCATGAACATTGGTTTGGCCCCTATCCTTTTTATGAGGATGCCTATAAATTAGTAGAAACACCACACCTGGGCATGGAGCATCAAAGCGCTGTTGCTTATGGCAATCATTTTAAAAATGGCTACCTGGGCTATGATCTGTCAGAAACCGGCTGGGGGCTTAAATGGGATTATATTATTATACATGAGAGCGGGCACGAATGGTTTGGCAATAGCATCACTGCTAAAGACCTCGCCGATATGTGGATACATGAGAGCTTTACCTGCTATTCCGAAGGTTTGTTTGTTGATTATCACTATGGCAAAAAGGCGGGACAGGAATATATATATGGGTCGCGTAAAGGTATTCAGAATAAAACCCCTATTGTGGGTGTTTATGGTGTGAATAAAGAAGGTTCTGAGGATATGTATCCAAAAGGCGCTGCATTATTGAATATGGTGCGCACCATTATTAATGATGACGAAAAATGGCGCGGCATTTTGCGCGGTTTGAATAAGACGTTTTATCATCAGACGGTTACTTATGATGATATCATCAATTATATAAATAGGCAGTCGGGTAAGAATTTATCGTCGGTATTCGACCAATACCTGCACTACACCAGTCTGCCTGAATTGCAGGTTCAATGGAAGGATAATAAGCCTTACTTTAAGTGGATGGCCGAAGCAAAAGATTTCACAATGCCCGTTCGGGTAAGGGTAATGGGCGGTGAATATAAATTTATCACCGTTACAACAGTGGCGAAAGCGTTTGATATTCCCGGCGCAAAAAAGAATAATTTGGAGGCTGATGACTTGAATTATTATATCATGTTATCTGGGATTGGTAAAGGGAACTAACGATACAAAAAGGGGTGTCATGCTGAACCCACTAAAAATAGCTTCTAATTAAATATTCTAATGAAAAAAATCGCATTCTTAACGGCAGCAGTTTTACTTTCTGCATTTAACTCATTCGCCCAACTTGGCGTCGTAAAAGAAACCTTCACCCGCGCCGACTCGTTGCGCGGTTTCAATTCACCTTTGCGGACTTGTTATGATATCAATTACTACCACCTTGATGTGAAGTTTGATATCCCGAACAAGTTCATCAGTGGCAATGTGCTGTTCAAGTTTACGGCTACAACGGATTTTACCAAATTGCAGTTCGACCTCTTCAGCAATTTGAAAGTGGAAAAAGTGGTTTACAAAGGACAGGAGCTGCCCTACACCCGCGAGTTTAACGCCGTGTTTATTACCTTCCCAAAAACAATCCAAAAAGACAGCAAAGACGAGTTTACCGTTTACTATTCCGGTAACCCTACAATCGCCAAACGCGCGCCATGGGATGGTGGTGTTGAATACAATACCGATTCCTTAGGGCATGCATGGGTATCCACAGCCTGCCAGGGCATGGGCGCCAGCGTATGGTGGCCCAATAAGGACCAGCAGGCCGATGAGGTTGACAGCGCGCTCATCAGCATCAGCGTTCCTACCGGTTTAAAGGATGTTTCAAACGGCCGTTTGCGTAAGGTAACTAAATTGAAGGATGGCTATACCCGGTTCGACTGGTTCGTAGCTAATCCTATAAATAACTATGATATTGAAGCCAATATTGGGGACTATGCTCATTATTCGGATACTTATGACGGCGAAAAAGGTAAATTGACCTTAGATTTCTGGCCATTGAGTTATAATCTCGAAAAAGCCAAAAAACAATGGGGCGATAATGCCAAGCCGATGATCAAAGCCTTTGAATATTGGTTCGGGCCCTACCCTTTTTATGAGGATGGTTATAAACTGGTTGAATCACATCACCTCGGCATGGAGCACCAGAGCGGCACTGCCTACGGCAACCATTACCAGAACGGCTACCTCGGTCGCGACCTTTCGGGAACAGGCTGGGGCCTGAAGTGGGATTTTATCGTGGTTCATGAGAGCGGGCACGAGTGGTTCGGTAATAACATTACCTCAAAAGATTTGGGTGATATGTGGATACATGAGGGCTTCACCAATTATTCGGAATCTTTATTTATCGAAAACCGCTTTGATAACAAACAAGCCGGGCAGGAATATGTGCACGGTACCCGTTTGCTTATCGCGAATGACCGCCCGATCGTTGGTCCATACAATGTGAATAAGGAAGGCTCAAGTGATATGTACTACAAGGGCGGCAACCTGCTCAATATGGTACGCACCATTATTAATGATGATGCAAAATGGCGCAGCATTCTTCGGGGTTTGAACAAGACTTTCTATCACCAGACGGTTACCTATGATGATATTGTCAATTATATATGTGACCAGTCAGGTATTAATTTGAAGCCTGTGTTCGATCAATACCTGCATTATAAAAACCTGCCTATACTGGAGTTTATGACCAACCGAGATGGCAAATTAGCAGTTCGTTGGCAAGCGGATGCTAAGGGCTTTAATATGCCGGTTCGCGTAAAGCTCAAAGGCGGCGAATACCAGTACATCAAACCAACAACACGTTTTACACCAGTTGCCATTGACGGCGCGACCAAGGATAATATCGAAGTAGATACCTTTAATTATTATATCGGGGTGCTTATTGATTAAATCAAGAGAATGTCGAATAATGAATATTGAATGCCGAATATCGAAGTAGAAACTTCATCATTCGATATTCAGAATTCGGTGTTCGATATTATTTTCTGTTCCCTGCAACCTTTTCTGCAAAGCCGCGTCTTATTAGTTGTAAAAACAAATAAGCCATGAAATTATTGACCAGATCTCTTTTGGCTGTCCTGCTTGTTGTGGGCACGGCCTATACCTATGCTTCGCCTAAAAGCACTTTTATCCAGCAAAAGACGGAAGACCGTCACCTTTCGGGCTTTCACGCTATAGACGTTGGCGGCCCTTATGATGTAACTGTTACCCAGGGAAATACCGAATCGGTAAGAGTGGAGGCCCCTGAAGATGTTATTGGCCATGTTACTACCGAAGTGGAAAACGGTGTGTTGAAAATTTACGACAAACGCCATAATTTCCATTGGGACGACATTTTCGGACATCACAGGAAAATATTGGTTTTTGTATCGATAAAAGACGTTAACAGTATTGTCGTTTCGGGATCCGGCGATGTGACATTTCACAATGGTCTGCATGCGGATAAAATGAACCTGCATGTCTCTGGCTCAGGCGATGTAGAAGGCGCATTGGAAGTAAAAAATCTTGAAACAAGCATTTCCGGTTCCGGTGATGTAAAATTAACGGGGCATGCGGAAACTTCTGCAGTTCGCGTAAGCGGCTCTGGGGATTACAGTGCCCGGGGATTGATCACAACCAATACTGATGTCCATGTAAGCGGTTCGGGCGATGCGAAAATTTATGCAAGCAATAAAGTGGATGCATCAGTAAGCGGCTCGGGCGATATCAGTTATAGCGGTCATCCGAAAAGTGTTTATAAATCCAAATCAGGCAGCGGAGATATTGGTGGCGATTAAAACATTGTCGTAGAGACACAATGCATTGCGTCTCTACATTTATTTATTAATTAAACCTCGCTATTACCTTCCGCCCCAAATCATAGGTTAACCTGAAAGCCTCCTGGTTGCTGGTAAACCCTGGTGTACGGTGTATGCTGAATATAAACTGGCCCCTTAGCCCTTTGGCATTAAAAGCCGACCACATCAAATCAAGACGGTTATAAAACTTGCGTTGATAAAATGAGTCGCCATAGGTAATACTTTGGGCTGGGTTGCCGGTGTAAAATTCGTTCAGGAAAGCAAAGTGTCCGAACCCTCCATAAATACTGGATATAAATCCCTGGCTGGTTTGCCAGCCATCCAAACCACGCACCCTGGCGAATGTAACCATGTAACCTGCCTCTATGGTCAATGAATCGAGTAATGTTTGTTTTTTGCTCAGGTCGAGTCCCAGCCGTAATTGAACACCGCCATTTTCCGAAATATGGTCGTCCGGCGTTAAGATAGCCGCGCCCGCATCATGCAATAATACGGCGTAATGTGACAAATAAAATGGCCCCGACAACCATGGTCGGTATTTGCCATAAGAGCCCCATAAAAACTCTTCTCTATCAACATCGGTTTGGCGGCTTATCCAATCAACCCAACCCGTTTCCATAAAATGTTTGGAGTGAAACTGGATCAGCAAACCCTGTACATTCGGGCGATAATATCTTAAAGTGTCATTCAGCAATGCACGTGGATAATTGCTCAAATTACCCTCACGCGGAAACTCGCCCACATTAAACAGCCATTGCTTGCCGGTAAAGCTGTAATAAGCAACCGGGTCAACAGTCAAAAAATAAGGCTTTGCACCAAACTCGTGAATAGCATTCGCTCCGAACACAAAATGGTTAAGACTGTCCACATTCAAACCAAAATCCAGCGCAGTACGGGTTCCAGAGTAAGTACGTGAGCGGATGATGAAATCCTTGTATTCCCGGTTGTCCATAAAACCCAGCCCGTTGAAATTAACATCAAGGGTGGTTTGTGCCATCGCTGCAACGCAGGAAAAGAGAGAAATGAGTAGGGATAAGTAAAGTTTTTTAGTCATTCAAAATATTATTCAACGATTAAACTGATGATCCTGCTGTTTTTGCTTCCCATAAAAGGGTCCGTTAGCAAAGAAAACAGCAGTGTATATTTGCCTTTTTTTAACGGTGCTGCAAATATAAATTTATAATGTGTGCTTTGCCCCGATTTTAACACGATGTTATGAAAATCATCACCAGAATCCTGCTCCGATATTTCAGCTTCTATAAACGTGCATGCCCCAAGCACCACCGGGTGTTCATAACCTTTATTGCCGAAATTTATTGTGTAAGGATAGGGATTTGTTAAGGTCAGATCCAGTGGCAATTGCTCGCCTGGTGCAGCTTTTATTTTATAGGAAGGCAGTTCTATTTTTACTTTTTGATACGTTCGCACATCATTTATCCACCCACCGTACCAAACGCCGCCGGTCGTATTCAATGTATCTGTCGTTACATTCTTCAGCGGGCTTTTCAGCAGGTAATAAGCCTTTTTATGCTGCATACTATCCTCGATAGGCCAGATGTCAAACTGGGTGAGCCTGTAATAACGCGTATCATAGGCAAACCCTTTAGTCGAATTGGTATAAAAATCATACTTAGATGCATTTTGGAAACCGTCATTGAAGATGACATAGTCGTCGCCCACTTTATCTTTTATCGTATGCGCCCATTCCTTAAACCCGTAGAGGCTTTTCACCTGTCCAATTTTCCTGATGATGGGCGATGCGGTAATGATAGATACCCTTACGGCGATAACAAAAATCACGTTAACTACCGCCAGCCATTTGAACCAGGATGCATTATAATTGGCCTGCTTAAAATGGATAAGCGTAAGCAATAGCAGCGGCGCGAAAGCGATCAATGTCCATTGCGGCTGCACTTCGCCGCGCGAACTGCTGATCAAGAAAAACAGGTAGGTTCCAATACCATTCACCAGCAGGCACCGGATAAATGCGTCTTTTATTTTTATCGTGAAAGCCTTATAAAACAGGAACCAGCCAATGAGCGGTCCGGCCATTAAAAGCTGACCGGGGAAGTAGGTTAGGGTCTGGAAAAATTCGTAATGGTTGGTGGACTGCTCAAACAAATGATAGTTTACTGAAGGATAACCGTGGTTAGCCTGCCATAAAATATGCGGGATGAATAAAATAATTGACAGTACGACGATCAGCCAGAATGTTTTTCGCTTAAGCAAACTCAAATCAGACAACACCGTGAACCCTATAAGCAGCACTGCATGGTATTTACTGTAAAGTAACCCCGTAATAACCAACGCCAGCAGCAGTGCCCATTTCAGTTTTTCTTCTTCCTGGTATTTTTTGAAGACTAAATAGAACAGTGCTGTGAACAGGAACAACGGCGCATCGGGCGTTGTCATAAACCCGTAAAGGTTGAAAATGAATACCCCCGGCACGATCAGGATAAACCATTTGGCTTCAACCTGGTATTGCTTCAGGATGCGCCACAACACATACAGCGACACGGTACTGGATAGCACCGTCATCAGCCGCACACCTAACTCGCTATGAATTATGCTGTCGCCGATGCGGATAAATATGGCAACCATCGGCGGGTGGTCAAAATAGCCCCAATCTAAAAAGCGTGAATAAAGCCAGTAGTAGGCCTCATCGGCATGTATCTCGAGGGTGTAAGCTTGTACGGCATTCAGTATCGTCCACAGGATTAAGAAATACCAGATCAGTTTATCCTGGTTTTTTACCTCATAAGAATTATTGGGGTGGGAGAATTGCATCGACCTTGTTTGGTGTGGCAAATTTAGTTAAATTAATTAGACCCCTCTAAACGGCGAATCCCTCATGTGCCAGGTAAGGGATTGTAAATAATGTGCCCTGCACTCTCTGCCAGGCTAGTTACTCACATGCTTTTCCCTATCTCGACAAGTGCAGACGCTTGGCCCGGGCGAGATAGTATAAAAGCAGGATCTTTGAAAATATAAAATACATATTCGCAATATTATTGGCAGGCTTGTTTGATTAATCCGAACTCATCACTATGTCCCAATTCCTTTGCTTTGGTCAGATCGGCACAAGCACCGTCACGATCCTTTAGATAAATTTTGATCAGGGCTCTTGAATAATAAGCCCCTGAGTATTTTGGCATCAATTTAATACAAGTGGTCAGATCATCTAACGCTCCATTCATGTCCTGTGTAAATACTTTGCTCATTCCCCTTGAATAATAAGCCCTTCCATAGGATGAATTGGCTTGTATTGCCGTATCTGCCTTGGAGATCGCCTCGTCAAATTTACCTTTGATACTTAAACTGTCGCACATTGAAGTATATTTTTTGGCTTTAACTGTGTCTGTTTGGCCAAAGCAATATGTATTCGTTAAACAGGCAAATAGTAAAAATAATAAGGTTTTCATAAGGTAAATATAGCAAGAGCTTTTAGATAAGTCTTTTCTGATTAAAAATTTACTATTAGTCGATTCCTTTTCCCGGAACTAGCGCGGGGTACTTTCATAAAATGCTATAGTTTTTTCAAATAATTTTCTATCCTGGCGCAAGGTATTCGCGCTGCGCATAACCGTGAAGTACTTGTGCCTAAATTGTGTGGGGCTGGAAGCATTATTTCCTCAAAGCAAAAGCCACATAAGCATCTCCCGAAGTCGTACCCAACTTGCCCCCACCGCAAGCAATTACCAGGTATTCTCGGCCATCTATTTCGTAAACGCTTGGCGTGGCAAATCCGGCCGTTGGGAGTTTGTATTCCCACAATAGTTTGCCATTACTCTTGTTAAATGCGCGTATCATTCCGTCCTGTGTGGCGGCTATAAATATCAGCCCACCGGCTGTGACTACCGGGCCGCCGTAATTTTCGGTTCCGGTTGCGGGTTGTCCGGGTTTTGCAAATTTGGCATAATTCCCCAAAGGTATACGCCATACCATTTTGCCGGTATTCAGGTTGACGGCGTTCAAAGTTCCCCAGGGTGGTGCTATGGCCGGGAAACCTTCCTTACTCAAAAATTTATTGTACCCGGTCATTTGATAAGGGATAATGAGGTACGGGTCGATAGGTTGTTTTGGTGCGACATATTTAGTACTGCCCGTCGCCTTATTGCCGGTGATAAATGAAATAATTGCGGCCCTGTCCTCCGCCGATAATTGTTTAAAAGAGGGCATCATGCGCCGGCCTGTTTGAAGTAGATCGGCTATCTGGTTGTCCTTGTATTTTGCCTGGACATTGATGAGCGGGGGGTTATTACCCGATCCCTTCCTGTCCTGCCCGTGGCAACCCATGCAGCTATTGGTAAACAAGCGCTGACCTGCCTGCTCAAAATTCTCCGGCTTCGTTTCATTCGGGTTCGAATCAACCATGGTCATTATCCAGGCCATTTCGTTGGCATTGATATACATGATTCCCGTTGCAGGGTCATAAGCCGGACCGCCCCATTCGGCGCCGCCATCAAATCCCGGAAAAATAACCGAAGGTATTTTACCCGGCGGTAAAAACATGCTGCCGTAGCGGTAACCTTTTAGCCGCTGCAAGACTTCCGCTTTGGAACTATCAGATAGATAGGGATTGATATCTTTTTCGGTAATGGTTTGCCTTGTAAATGGCACAGGCAATTGCGGAATAGGCTGCGTCGACCAAGCTTTTTCTCCCGGCAAAACAGAATCCGTTTGTACCGGCGTTTCCTTAACGGGGAATAATGGCTTACCCGTTTCCCTGTCCAGTACAAAAATAAAACCATGCTTAGTAGGCTGCGCTACGGCATCCACATCCTTGCCATCATGTTTTATGGTGACCAATGCCGGTGCAGTCGGCAGGTCCTTGTCCCACATATCGTGGTGTATGACCTGGTAATGCCAAACCAGCTTTCCGGTTGCCGCATCCAGTGCCAGCAGGCAATTGGCAAACAAGCCCTGCCCTAATCTTTTCCCGCCGTAAAAATCATAGGCCGCCGAACCAGTGGGTGCAAACAGCAAACCTCTCTTCTCATCCATACTAAAGCCCGCCCAGCTATTAGCCGAGCCTATATGCTTATAAGCAGCAGTATCTTCCCAGGTATTATACCCATACTCATTAGGATAGGGTATGGTATGGAATATCCATCTCAATTTACCCGTGTGCACATCGTACGCGCGGATATGCCCCGGCGCTGCGTCCGCGGTTTCGTTTACCCGGCTGCCGATGATATACAGGTCCTTATAAATAATACCGGGCGACGTGGCAGCCACATATAGTTTGGAAGCATCGCGACCGAGGTCATTGTGCAGGTCAACTTTGCCATCCTTGCCAAAATCCATTACCGGCTTTCCATCCAATGCATTGATGGCATATATGTATGAGCCCGCGCAGTAGAGTATCCGCTTATCATCACCATCTTCCCAATAGGTTACACCGCGGCAATTGTTCATACCAAAATTCATAGGTCCCATTTTAGTATTTCCAGCCGGATCAAATACCCACTTCGGCACACCGGCCGATGCATCTAAAGCAAATAGTTTTAACCGGGGAGTGGTCCCGTAAAGGGTGCCATCCACCATGATAGGATTACATTGTATTTGCGAAGAACCCTTGATATCGGCATCGCCGGTATGGTAGGTCCAGGCTACCTGTAGTTGATTTACATTATTTGTATCAATTTGCGTTAATGACGAGTAATGCTGTGATTTTTTTGAGCCGCCAAATACACGCCACGAAGTATCGCCTGATGAGTCCTTATTTTTACACGAACCAACTATCAATACAATCCCCCAAAAAGGCAGGGCAAGCCGTTTTAAATCCATCATTTAAATGTAAATTGAGGTAATTGACAAAGGCTAATTTAGGATAATATTTAGAATTATATACCTTTAACCATTATGAGAAAACAGATCGAAACCATCAGAAAAGTAAGGGCATTCCTGCTCGCAACTATAAAAGACCTTACCGCCGAACAACTCAATAAAATACCCGAAGGCTTTAACAATAACATCATCTGGAACCTGGGGCACATGGTAGCAGCCCAACAGGGCATATGTTATAAAAGAGCAGGGCTACCAACAATGATTACTGACGAGTTCTGGGAAAAATACCGGTCGGGCAGCAAACCGGAGGGGACCGTTGATGAGGCCGAAATAGATTACATCAAACAATTGCTTTTTACCAGTTTGGACCAGTTGGAAGCCGATTACGATAAAAATATTTTTACCGGCTACACCGCCTGGACCACCCGTTACGATGTTGAAATAGCCAGCATTGATGATGCGCTCAGTTTCGTTCCTTTTCACGAAGGCTTGCATTCGGGGGTTATTGGGACGTTTAAAAAGTTGGTATGAGGAGTTTGAACTGGATAATCCGCAAGAGCAAAAAACTGTCGGCTCATACATTCCTTGAAGAAATACTTAAACCTTTGGATGAGTATATCGAATCTTATAATTGGATACTTTCTGATATTGAGGGTGGCGGAGACCTGTCGCAACTTCCAATAGATTATGAACAAGATTATTTCAAATTATCGCCTGAAGAATTCCGGAAAATATTAAACAGCCATTTTCAGTTTTATTGGGGCACTATATTAGCGGTTCCTACATCCCTTGACATAAAAGTCGATGAAGACAATTCACCTTATACCGAAGGAAATAATCTAATTTGGGAAAATGGGAACATACAATATCCGGATGGAGAAATTGAGATCGATTGCTTCGACAGCGGCTATACTATTGTGAAATTTACCAATGAAATCTTATCGGAAAAGTTTAAGAATTATTTTGATGAAGCAATAACTCTCGACGAATTCAAATCAAAATACTCATAAAAAAACCCGGCATAACCGGGTTTTAATATTTTATAAAGGCTGAGTTTAAACTCCCAACAACATCCTGGCCGGGTCTTCCAGCAATTGTTTTACCCTTACCAAAAAGCTTACCGATTCGCGACCGTCAATAATGCGATGGTCATAAGATAAAGCCACGTACATCATCGGTTTAATCACTACTTGTCCATTCAAAGCAACCGGGCGCTCAATGATATTGTGCATACCCAAAATGGCCGATTGTGGCGAGTTAATGATCGGTGTCGACATCATTGAACCAAATACACCTCCATTGGTAATGGTAAACGTACCGCCGGTCATTTCTTCGATGGTTAATTTGCTATCGCGTGCTTTTACAGCTAATGCAGCAACGGCTTTTTCAATTTCGGCCAGGCTCATCGCATCGGCGTTACGGATAACCGGCACAACCAATCCTTTTGGAGCAGACACGGCTATAGATATATCGGCAAAATTGCTGTAAACAATTTCCTCGCCATCAATACGTGCGCCTACTGCAGGCCATTCTTTTAATGCTTCGCAAACGGCTTTGGTAAAGAAAGACATAAAGCCTAGGCCTACGCCGTGTTTTTCCTTGAATTTATCCTTGTATTTGCTGCGTATCTCCATGATAGGCGACATATCCACTTCGTTAAAAGTGGTCAGCATCGCAGTTTCATTTTTTACAGCAACCAGCCTGCGCGCAACAGTCTTGCGTAATGGCGACATTTTTTCGCGGCGTTCTCGTCCATCTTGTGACTTTGGTGCTGCTTCCGGCGCTTTTACTTCTGTTTTCAGGCTTGGCGGTATAGCCTTGCCCCCACCCTGTGGGTTTTCCGAAACCAGGTCGGCGGTTACAGCAGTTAGTGCATCAGCCTTGGTTATCCTTCCGCCAACACCGTTACCGGGAACAGCCTTAGGATCGATACCTTTTTCGGCTAATATCTTTGCAGCAGCAGGCGATGGGGTACCGGATGCATAAGTCTTTTCAGTACTTTGAGTGGCAGTTGCAGCTACCGGTTCCACAGTTTTAGGTGCGGCTGTTGTTGCAGGGCCTTCGCCTTCAATGGTACAAACAACGGCACCGATAGCCAATACATCGCCTTCTTTGGCTATGGTTTTTAACACACCTGCCTTTTCAGCAGTTAGTTCAAATGTTGCCTTATCAGATTCCAGTTCGGCTATAGCCTCGTCCATAGCAACAGTATCACCGTCCTTTTTTATCCAGCGCGACAAGGTTACTTCCGTTATCGATTCTCCTACAGTTGGTACTTTAACTTGCAATGAACCTCCTGTAGCAGCGGGGGCAGGTGCCACTGGAGCCGCCTCAATAGGCGCTGGCGCAGCAACAACCGGAGCCGGTGCAACGTCCGCCAGAACAGGGGCCGCTTCTTTTACAGGTGCCGGTGCACCACCGTCTTCAATGCTCGCGACAGCGGCACCGATAGCCAGTGTATCGCCTTCTTTAGCTATTGTTTTTAAAGTCCCGGCTTTTTCAGCGGTCAATTCAAATGTTGCTTTGTCCGATTCCAGCTCGGCAATTACTTCATCCATCGCAACGCTATCACCGTCCTTCTTCAACCAGCGTGATAATGTTACTTCGGTTATTGACTCGCCTACCGGCGGAACTTTTATTTCTAAACTCATAGTAGTATATTGTACGTTTTACGCTATAGGTTGTACGTTTTTCATCGCACGTATCACGTACAACGTCAAACGTATAACGTTATCAATCGGCGGCTATATTAGCCAGTTTTTCAGTTTCTTTTTTTACTTTCTCTTTTGCAACAGTTGCCAGTGGAGCCTCAAACGCTTTGGATATAATGTAAGCCTGTTGCGAAGCATGCTGTTTGGCAAACCCCGTTGCTGTGCTGCTTCCTTCGTTACGTGATATCACATCCAGTTGCAGTTCGCTTTTACGGAATTTCCGACACATATACGGCCACGCACCCATATTCTCCGGTTCTTCCTGCACCCAGAAAAATTCCGTCGCTTTTGCATATTTAGCCTTCACTTTCAACATCTGGTGTTCAGGTGTAGGATACAATTGTTCAATTCGAACAATAGCAACATCCTTGCGCAGGTCAGCTTGCTGTTTTTCCAATAATTCATAATACAGCTTACCCGAAACAAACAATACACGCTTCACCTTTTTGGCATCAACGTAATTATCATCGATCAATTCCTGGAAACGCCCATCAGTAAAGTCCTCTATCGGCGACACACATTTGGGGGCGCGCAATAAGCTCTTCGGCGTAAATATGATCAGTGGCTTGCGGAATTCGCGGTGCAACTGCCTCCTTAAAACGTGGAAGAAATTTGCCGGGGTGGTACAATTAGCCACCTGGATATTATTATCCGCGCAAAGCTCCATAAAACGTTCAATACGTGCTGAAGAGTGCTCCGGCCCTTGCCCCTCATAGCCATGCGGCAACAACAACACCAATCCATTACCGCGCTGCCATTTGGTTTCGGCGCTTGCAATGTATTGGTCAACTATAATTTGCGCACCATTCAGGAAGTCGCCAAACTGCGCTTCCCATATTGTCAGTGCATTAGGGTTTGCCAAAGCGTACCCATACTCAAAACCCAAAACACCATATTCTGAAAGCAGTGAGTTATAGATGCTGAATTTAGCTTCTGTTCCTAATGTTTCCAGTGGTGTAAATTCATCTTCCGAATCAACTAAAGTCAAAACCGCATGACGGTGCGAGAATGTCCCGCGTTTTACGTCCTCACCGCTTAACCTTACCGAATGGCCTTCTTTTAACAACGTTCCATAAGCCAATAATTCGCCCATGGCCCAATCAAATACCTGGGTTTTATTTACCATTTTACTGCGTTCGTCAAACAGTTTTTCAATTTTTTTGAAGAACTCTTTATCCTTTGGCAGGGTGGTTATTTTTTTACCGATCTCGATCAGCTCATCTTTTGAAACCGCGGTATTAACAGGGGCTGTAAGATCTTGTGCACCGGCCAGGTGCAAGCCTTCCCACGCGCCTTCAAACATCTGTAAACTTTCGGTAAACCGGTCCTCTGCTTTTGATTCGTCCAGTTTCTGCTGTAGCAGGTCGCGGAAGTTCTTTTCCATCACCTTAGCCTGGTCAGGATTAATTGTACCCTGTGCCAGCAAATGCTGGTAATATATTTCGCGCGGGTTTGGATGCGCCTCAATGGCTTTGTATAATACCGGTTGCGTAAATTTCGGTTCATCCGACTCGTTATGTCCGTACCTGCGGTAGCATAAAATATCGATAAACACGTCATCATGAAATGTCTGCCTGAATTCCATCGCCAGGTTTACTACATAAACCAATGCCTCTACATCATCACCATTTACATGGAATACCGGCGAAAGCACAGTTTTTGCCACATCAGTACAATAGGTACTTGATCTGGCATCTTTAAAATTCGTGGTAAAACCTATCTGGTTGTTGATTACAAGGTGGATAGTACCGCCCGTGCGGTATCCTTCCAGTTTTTCCATCTGTAATACCTCGTAAACAATACCCTGGCCCGCAACAGAGGCGTCGCCATGTATCAGTATCGGGGCTATTTTAGTGTAGTCGCTATCGTATTTAAAGTCAATTTTTGAACGTGTTAATCCCTCAACAACCGGGTCAACAGCTTCAAGGTGCGATGGGTTAGGGCAAAGGCTCAGGTGAACGCTCTTACCGTTCCTGGCGATAACGTCAGTAGAAAAACCAAGGTGATATTTTACATCACCGCCAAAACCTGCTTCTTCATCGTAATTTTTGCCTTCAAATTCCGAGAATATCTCTTTGTAGGTTTTCTCCATGATATTGGCCAGCACGTTCAAACGACCGCGGTGAGCCATGCCAATGATAAATTCCTGTATGCCCAGTTCGGCACCTTTCTGAATTACGGAATCCAGTGCGGGGATAGTGGCCTCGGCACCTTCCAGGGAGAAACGCTTCTGACCCAGGAACTTTGTACCCAGGAAGTTCTCAAAAATCACCGCATGGTTCAGCTTATCCAGCATTTTCAGCTTTTCTTCGGTGGTGAACGTAGGCGTATTACGCTTGCTTTCCATGCGGTCCTCGAACCACTTTACCTTTATCGGGTTGCGGATATACTTGTATTCGGCGCCTATCGACTGGCAATAGGTTTGTTCAAGCATTTCGCGTATATCACGCAATTTCGCCGGGCCCATACCTACTTCAACACCGGCATTGAAAACCGTGTCGAGGTCAGCATCGCTTAAACCAAAAGTCTCCAGTTCCTTCCCGGGAAAATATTTGCGGCGTTCGCGCACAGGGTTTGTTTTGGTAAACAGGTGTCCGCGGTTGCGGTAACCGTTTATCATGTTGAGCACATTTATTTCCTTCAGAAAATGCTCAGAAGTTTCACCGTCACCTGTTACCGGCCCTTTTGCATCGCGGCCAAAATCAAAGCCCTCGAAGAACTTTTGCCAGCCATAGTCAACCGATTCGGGGTTTTGGGTATATGCGTCGTATAATGAGTTAATGTAGGCAGCGTTACCGCTGTCAATATAATTTAGGCTATCCATGTAGAAACCAATCTGTAAATCGGTACAAAAATAAGCATACCGTTTTACAAACTTTGTAATTTATTTATAAAACTTGTGTTAGTAACCGGGATTCCGAAAAAAGTTAATGCGCCTTTTTATGCCTCAGTTGATGGATAAAATCCCGGACACGGGAAAACCCCTCGATGAGTATTGCAAGTACTCCGACAATAAGCGTATATTGTTCGAAAGGATTCATGGCTGTTTATAAATATAAGACAACCCAGCGTAAGAAAGGTTACATTAGAGCAATTATTTTTCTTTACGAAACCGACATTCTTAAAATTAAATTTCAAGAATTTATCTTCGATGGTTTGTAAACAATTTCTGATAAATTAGGTTCTCAATTCTATTAATTGCTCCATTCAATTTAATTAATGACCAAAGCTCAAACATTATCTACTATCGATTACCGGTTCCTGAAAGGTGGTGGCGAGATGGGTGAATTGATACGGTCGCTCGATTGGTCCGCTACCTCACTAGGCAGTCCCGATAATTGGCCGCCCGCTTTAAAGCAAACGGTCAGCATGATGTTGACCACCAATTTCCCCGTATTGATCTGCTGGGGCGAGGACTATATTCAATTATACAACGATAGCTTCCGGCCCATCAATGGGGTCACCAAACACCCGAAAGCAATGGGTGGCAGTGCCAAAGATACTTATGCCGAGATTTGGGAAACTATAGGGCCGATGTTCGCCGAAGTAATGAGTGGAAAACCTATTGGCTTCCCGGATTTTATGGTGCCGCTTGACCGGAATGGCTATATGGAGGATTGTTATTTCGATTTTTCCTATAGTCCCATATATCTGGAAGACGGCCGGCCAGGAGGAGTTTTAGTTATTTGTATAGAAACCACTAACAAAGTTAGTTCTATTAAAAAGCTTCATTCGGTAAATGAAGAACTCGCTGCGGCAAATGAAGAACTGGCAGCAACCAATGAGGAACTCGCAGCAGTAAATGAGGAGTTGGCGACCACCAACGACGAACTCAGCACAGCGCAGGAAACTCTTCGTCGTAACGAACGGCTTTTTAGGTCCATCGCAATAAATATCCCCGATTCGCTGGCAATAGTTATCGACAAAGAACACCGCTATGTAATGGTCGAAGGCGACCTGATGAACAAAATGGGCTATGAGAGAGGCGACTATGAAGGTAAACACCCGACAGAGATAGGACAAACTGAACGCTATGAAGCTTCGAAACATTTGTACGACCGAATGATGGCAGGCGAAAAGTTCTCGGTGGAGCGCACAGCGCCAACAGGCGAGAGTTTTATCGTGCATTTTGTGCCGCTTAAAAATGAACGTGGCGAAGTGGATTCGGGTCTTATTATGGCTATCGATATCACTATACATAAACAGGCCGAAGAAAAAAGCGCGAAGCTGGCAGCAATCGTTGAGTCATCGGATGACGCGATCATCAGCAAAACGCTCGAAAGTGTGATCACAAGTTGGAACGATTCGGCCGAACGCATGTTTGGGTACAGAGCCGATGAGATTATTGGTGCAACGATTTACAAGCTCATACCTCCCGATAGGCAGGAGGAGGAACCCAAAATACTTTCTCGTTTAAAAAGCGGCGAACGGGTAGAGCATTTTGAAACAAAACGATTGACGAAAGACGGCAGGCTGATAGACGTTTCTTTAAGTATTTCGCCGGTGAAAGATAAGCAGGGTAACATTATTGGTTTGGCTAAAATAGTTAGGGACATTACCGAAAAAAAACTGGATGAGAACAGGAAGAACGATTTTATCGGTATGGCAAGCCATGAACTTAAAACCCCGCTCACGTCACTTAACGCCATTATCCAGGTGGCAAATGCCAAATTGAAGAAAATTGATGATGCTTTCCTGGCTGGGGCCATGGACAAAGCAAACATACAGGTAAGAAGAATGACCGGGATGATAAACGGCTTCCTGAACGTCTCCCGGCTGGAAGCGGGCAAGCTTCTTATTGAAAAAGAAATCTTTGACCTCAATCAATTAATTCAAGAAATATTCGATGAAACGTGCTTGATCACCAATACGCATACCGTTACGCTGGTACAATCAGGTACTATAATGGTAAATGCCGACCAGGACAAGATCAACTCCGTTATCTCTAACTTCGTCAGTAATGCAGTCAAATATTCTGCAAAGGGAAAAACTATAGAAATTGGTAGCCGGTTACAAGGCAGTGAAGCAATTGTATATGTTAAAGATGACGGCATGGGTATTAAACCTCATGACCTCGAACAAATATTTGACCGTTATTACCGGGTTGAAAATGCGGAAACACGACATATTGCAGGTTTTGGCATAGGCTTGTATTTAAGTGCCGAGATCATTCAACGGCACGAAGGTAAAATATGGGCCGAGAGCGCAAGCGGAGAAGGTTCAACATTTTACTTTTCATTACCGCTGGCCTAATAATGATTCAGTAAAACTAAGGTACAGTTATAGGTTAAACTGTATCAGCATCAAAAACTTCCGGCAACCAGGTACTAATAAAATCGCTCTCTGTTTCCAGGTTATCCGCCTGCTTTACGCCTGCAAAATACTTGTTATCGCGCGTGTCATTTCCAACGCCGGCCACAAAGGCCCAATTGCCCCTATTACTTGCGGGCGAATAATCTATAAGCTTTTCCTCAAAATAAGCCGCCCCTTTTGTCCAGTCGGCCCTTAAATGATTTACCAAAAATGCAGCTACTACCTGGCGGTTGGCGTTGCTGATATATCCTGTTGCATTCAGTTCATGCATGGCTGCATCAATGTATCGCACACCTGTGTGGCCCTCTTTCCATTTGTCAAAAAGCGCATCTTGCTCAGCAGATAGATCAAGTGTCTCATCCTTAAATCCTTCGGCATTAAAGAACTGCTTGCCGTATTTTTTAAACATAAACCGAAAATAATCGCGCCATAGCAGTTCCAATATCAACGGAATACCGGAGGAGTGCCCGCCGTTTACATGCTTCATTACCTCGTGGTAAACCATGCGCTGTGACAAACAACCCAGGGATATCCACGCCGAAAGTCTTGAAGGGCTCTCTGAATGTTTTGCATTTTTTTGAGCCGGGTTAAAGTCAAGGGTCGAGATATATTGTTCCAACTGCTTCAAGGCGGCTGTTTCGCCGCCGTGGTATTGAAACAACGCACGCTGGTCGTCAACCGGCTCGGTTAGCCCAAGCTCAGGAAGCGTCGGAATATGCCCGGCGCCGTCGATATCAGGAATGCTAATATGCTGAGGCGTTTCGATACAGTGGCGTACATCACTGTCTCGCTCCACCTTCTTTTTAAAAACGGCAAAGCTATCCGGGATGTCTTTTATCGGGAATGGCAGATCCTCTTTATGATACAGGGTATGACCTATAAAATGCTTCAGGTTGAGCTTCATTTTCCACAATGCGGACTCTACTAATTCCGATATTTCAGTTTCCTCGAATGCCACTTCGCGATGGTGATAAACCTCGCTTACCTGGTAGTGCTGTGCCAGTTGGGGCAATATTTCTGCCGGGTTGCCCATCCGCACGATCAGGTCACCGCCCAGTTTCTGCAGGTTGTTTCGGAGATCAAATACAGACTCGAGTAAAAATCGCGCGCGGATGTTACCTGTTTTCGCCAGGCCGGCAGAAGTTTGTTTGAAATAAAAGGGGTCGAAACAATAAACCGGTAATATTTTATCAGCCTTTTTTATAGCCTCAAGCAATATTTCGTTATCATGAACACGCAGATCGTTCCTGAACCAAACCAATATTGTTTTTTCGCTCATAATGCTAATACCCGGCAGCTAATACAATCAATCAACCCCCAAATTTGCAATTATTTAACGTCATCGCATAATCAGCCAATATTATTTGACATCAGTACAACATTTGTCAAAACTATAAGGCTTAGTTTTACCGTAAATTATAATAATAAATTCATCATGGCAACTACAGAAAGCATCAAAAAAGCCTATATCGACTACGTGCTGACAGAAGGCAACCAGCCAAAGTCGGTTTACATCTTCGCCAAAAAGCATAAGATGGCCGAAGCTGAATTTTACAAACACTTTGGCTCTTTTGAAGCGCTTGAACAGGATATCTGGTCAGGTTTCGCTCAAACAGCGATCGAAGAAATTAAAAAGCAGGATATTTGGAGTGGTTACTCGGCACGCGAAAAAGCTTTATCATTCTTCTACAGTTTTTTTGAACTGCTAAAAAGCAACCGAAGTTTTGCCGTTTACAGTATGAAACAACAGCCAAAAAGCATTACAATGCCGCGGGTTTTTGAAAAGCTGAAGGAAACCGTTGATAATTTCAACAATGAAATATTGACTGCGGGGCTTGAAACCGGGGAATTATCCGACAGGAAATTCTTCTCCAACCGTTATAAGGATGCTTTGTGGGCACAGTTTGGTTTTGTACTGCACTTTTGGATAAAAGACAATTCAGCGGATTTTGAAAAAACGGATGAAGCCATCGAAAAAGGGGTTAATGTAACGTTCGACCTTTTTGAGCGCTCGCCGATTGATAACCTTTTTGAATACGGTAAGTTTTTAGTTAAAAATGGTGGTATAAAACAGCCAATGGGTTTTGGCAGTTTTTAATAGCCCGGCAAGAAATATAAAACGAAAAAAATCTAAATGAGTGAGCAAGCTAAGGAACAAAACAGCATACCTACCACCAAAGCACAGCGTTCGGCACGGTTTGTAAAAACTGGGATGCAGGTTGGCGGAAATTACATCAAACACTATTCAAAAAAGCTTTTCAATCCCGACCTGGATAGAACAGAGCTTAACAAGGACAACGCAGCGGATATTTACAACTCGCTAAGCGAATTAAAAGGCAGCGCACTCAAGGTGGCCCAGATGCTGAGCATGGACAAAAACCTGCTGCCGCAAGCCTACACCGATAAATTTTCGCAATCGCAATACAATGCCCCGCCTCTGTCCGGCCCGCTCATTGTACAAACCTTCAAAAAGTATTTTGGTAAATCGCCTGATAAGATTTATGATAAGTTTGACGCCAAATCATCTAATGCAGCTTCTATAGGCCAAGTGCACCAGGCCGAACTAAATGGCAAAAAACTGGCGGTTAAAATCCAATATCCCGGCGTTGCCGATTCGATATCGTCTGACCTCAAACTGGTGAAACCTTTTGCTTTCCGTATCATGGGCATCAGCGGCAAAGACCTGGATATTTATATGAACGAAGTAGAGGAACGCCTGCTGGAAGAAACGGATTATGAACTGGAAGTGCGCCGCTCAATAGAGTTTTCTACCGCCTGCGCCAATTTGGATAACGTGGTGTTCCCTAATTATTACCCCGAACTTTCAAGCAAAAGAATCATTACGATGGACTGGCTGGAGGGCAAGCACCTCAAAGAGTTTTTGCAAACTAACCCATCTCAAAAATTACGCAACCAGGTGGGCCAGGCGTTGTGGGACTTTTACAATTTTCAGCAGCACGAGTTACGTGCCGTACACGCCGATCCACACCCTGGTAACTTTATGATCACACCCGAAGGGAACCTGGGTGTAATTGATTTTGGCTGCATTAAGGAAATGCCGGAAGACTTTTATTACCCGTTTTTTTCACTGACAGCCTCAAACCTGCTCGAAAATAAAGAGGAAACTATAAAAGCGTTTCGCTTGCTGGATATGATACGTCCAAACGACACACCCCAACAGATAGAGTTTTATTACGGCATGTATAAACAGATGATCGGCTTGTTTGCAAAGCCTTATATTAATGATTATTTTGACTTTGGTGATGATGCTTTTGTTAACGAGTTGTACAGCTATGGCGAAAAAATATCTAAAATGCCTGAGTTTAAACAGCCTCGCGGTGTGAAGCATTTTATCTATGTAAACCGTACCAATTTTGGCTTATATAATATGCTGCACGATTTAAATGCCAAAGTAAAAACCAATACCTATAAACCCCACGTAGTTTTAGCATATTAATAGTTTCCTGAATGAAAGGATTTTCGAACTAAAACAGATGGCTTTTTAGCCTGTTCAATCCATATGAAAGTATTACTCGCTGGCGCAAATGGCTATATCGGAACAAGGCTGATTCCAATTTTACTGGAAAAGGGCCACGATATTGTATGCCTGGTACGGGATAAAAGACGCTTTCACGAAAACAGTGATTACAGCACTCACGTTACGCTGCTAACCGGCGACCTGCTGGATGAAAAAAGTATTGAAACTCTTCCGAAAGATATTGATGCCGCCTATTACCTGGTACATTCGATGGCCGATCACGAAGATTTCGCTGAATTAGAAGCGACCTCGGCCGCAAACTTTGTGAAGGTTATTGACCAAACCCATTGCAAACAGATCGTTTACCTAAGCGGTATAACTAATGACGACCATCTTTCAAAACACTTGCTCTCGCGCCGCCATGTAGAAGATGTGCTTAAGGAAAGTAAATCCGCATTAACGGTTTTGAGGGCTGCTATTATTATCGGCTCGGGCAGTGCCTCATTTGAGATCATCAGGGACCTGACGGAGAAATTACCCATTATGACCGTACCCCGCTGGGTGAACACACGCAGTCAGCCTATTGCCATACGCGACGTACTGGCTTACCTGGAGGGCGTGTTATTAAACAAAAAAGCATTCGATAAAACTTTTGATATAGGCGGGCCGGATATTTTGACGTTTAAAGATATGATGCTCACCTACGCTAAAGTGCGCAAGCTGAACAGGCATATTATTACCATCCCTTTTCTATCGCCTAAAATATCCTCCTACTGGCTCTATTTTGTTACCTCAACCAGTTATTCATTGGCGCAAAGTCTGGTAGACAGCATGAAAAACGAGACCATCGTTAAAGACGATGCGATAAAAAAAGTAGTGCCGCACGAATGCATGACTTATCACGAGGCATTGGAATTAGCATTTGTCAGGATCGAACAAAATTCGGTCGCATCAAGCTGGAAAGATGCTTTGAACAAGGGCTATCTGAAGCCCGGCTTTATGGACCAGTTTAAAGTACCCCAAAACGGCACACTGGAATATAAGGTAAAGGCCCCATTTAAGCGCGACTCCAAAGAAGTATTGAATAATCTTTGGGCCATCGGCGGCAAACGGGGCTGGTATTACTGGAACTGGATATGGAACCTGCGCGGTTTTTTAGATAAGGTGGTAGGCGGCGTGGGTTCGCGGCGTGGCCGTACCAGCAACTTGAGTATCTCACCAGGCGATGCCGTTGACTTCTGGCGGGTACTTTTAGCCGATAAAATGAACAAACGCTTATTACTATACGCAGAAATGAAATTACCCGGCGAAGCCTGGCTCGAGTTTAAAATTATAGAACGTCACAACGAAAAATTTTTGAGCCAGGTAGCTACCTTCAGGCCTACAGGCTTGTGGGGCAGGCTGTATTGGGCCGCAATGTTCCCTTTTCACATTTTTATTTTTAAAGGGATGGCTGAGCAAATCACTCAGTTTAAGGAAGCAACCTGAGAAACATAATTATTTGTCCGCGGTACCACATTTTTTTTACCTTTATCTTCAATGATAAAAGTACGGACATTCAAAATAATAGTTTTCTCGTTATCAATTACACTATTTCTAATATCATTAACCCAGCCTGCATATTATATCGATAGAACTGATTATGACGCATGGGCAAATTCATTTTACCTCCTTATTTTCGGGTGGTCGGGTTTGTTAGCGGGCGGGGCAACAATTGCGTGGCTGGCAAATCCTCTCATCTTTTTATCCTGGATATTCTTTTTTATAAAACCAAAAGTCTCCTTAATTCTAAGCTTAGTAGCCACATTGCTTTCTGCATCGTTTTTATGTTTCAACACCATTATATCAAGCGAAGAAACTAGTTATTCAACGATAACCGAGCGTAAGGCAGGTTATTGGCTTTGGTTGATCAGTATCGCCATTTTCTCTATTTCTACTTTAATTATTTATTATTTCGAAAGAAAAGCGGCAAAAACAGATGAATTAGGTTAGAAGTTTATATTTGATTTTGCATTGTATTAGTTTTCTTCTCATCTTTCAATTCAAATTAATTCATATTGCATGTACCTCAACAACACCTTCGTACACCATGTACATTTCTGGCTCAAAAACAAAGACGATAAGGCCAAACTGATAGAGGGCCTCAAAACACTTATCCCCATAACACACATCCGCGATATGCATATCGGCGTACCTGCCGATACCAATCGTGATGTGATAGACCGCTCCTACGACGTGTCTCTGTTACTGCTTTTTAATACTTTGGAGGAAGAAGAAGCCTATCAGCACGATCCAACCCATGTAATTTTTGCGGAACAATACGCCAAGCCATTATGTGCAAAAGTGGTTGTGCAGGATAATATTAATATTTAATTCGCTAAAGGCCACCTTTTTATAGAGATTATCTTTATAAATATTATCTTTAGGCAACTCTTATCACAAAGATGTTTAAAGGTATATTTCTCAGCGCCTTATTGGCGTTCTCCCTGGTTTTTGCAGCAAAAGCCCAGGATGATTCCGTACACTATGACCTGGGCAGGGTTTTGGTAAACAAAAGCGCAACTCAAACCACCAGCATATCCGGCCATGATCTCGAAAAATACCAGGCCAGCAACCTCTCCGACGCCGTAAACGTTTGGCTTTACGGAACCTATTCCACATCGTCATCGATCATTTATGTGATCGACGGTAATATTATCAGCGATGTAAATGCCTACAGCATATTCGATATTGAAGAAATCACTCTTGTGCAAACCTCGGTAGCTCAGGTAAGCGGGGCCAGTCCGGGGCAACAGATGGTACTGATAAAAACGCGCAATCACCGGCCGGGGAAAAAAGGTATCGAGTTTAACGGGCAGAGTAGCCTGGTAAATCTCCGCGACAAAGCCGGTTCAACAAACCGCCAGAGTTCCAACAATGTCTATAGTCAATATTATGTAGCAGCTTACCGGAATTTTAAAAAAGGCGATATAGGCGCATCAGCAGAATATCAGCACGATGTCGATCCGTCTCTTAACGGAAGTGGTTTGGACCTGCTGGTACCATCCAATTATAATCGGCTAAAGTTTAACACATTTGCCAATGATACATTATGGAAAGGCACCACCCTGGTATTTGGGACGAGTTTTGTTCCGCAGGTGAATAATTCTTCTTATAGTCTTGATACGCTTATTGGGAGTCCGTCTAAAAACGAACATAGCGACGCCATTAGCCATGTATCGCAGCACTTACTCAATGTTAACATTAACCTCAAAAGCGACATCGCTAAGGGCCTGGCCAATAGGTTCTCGGTAGCATATAATCACTATAACTATTTCGAGGAGGACGCAACCAATATGGCTGCCAATCCCAATGATACAGCAGGAAACCTAAGGGCGATCGACAGATCACATAATCTGCTGATACGCGACTATCTGTATTACCACGGGCAAGCCGGTAATTTCGACATCGAATCGACGGTAAACTTCACCTACCGTAACTTCGAAGATTCGTTAGACTACCGGTCGTCAACTTTGTATTCTGATGGTGTAAACCAGCCCGCCCTGTTCAATTCATTGCGGTATTTCGACGTCAGCTACAAAGCTCTCATGTTATCACCTTCGTTCAATATCTATTATAAAGAGATTTTTGATATGCAGGGTGGTTTCGTAGGGCTGTTAAATATACCGAAAGTGGCTACTCCTGGAACCTCCGCGAATCATATTTTCCCTTATTTTTCGAGCTCCCTCAATGTTGGAAAGCTGACGGGTATCAGCCTTATCAAATGGCGCATCAATTTTTCATTCGCCCGTCAAAGCCCGATACTTGCTGACAGTTACTCAAGCATGGCCAGTTTCAATTTGATTTCAAACTCAACGTTCCTGAACGATGTTCTAAGCAATTTAAACCCTTACCAGCAATATAATAACTACCAGGCGGGCACGTCGGTTGGCATAACAAAAAACGTTTCGGTAAGCTACAGTTATGAGTACCGGTCATTTCACTCTCTCGCACAGGTGGTATTGCCGATCAATGTCGCCAATATAATTGGGTTCGTACCCTATAACTACAACACGCTCACAAATCATTTCAGCCTGAACTATACCATGCATACCACGAAATTTACCTGGAACGCAACATTAAATGGTACCGAATCGGAGCTCAAGATAGTAGGCAATCCTGCGACTGTTCCGGCAGCCTATTCGGCGTACTTAAGCAATGGTCATCGTTGGTCGGGCGGGTTCACCAACCGTATTACTTATAAAAATGTATTTACGGGGCTCGATTTTCTGTACCAAGCAGGCGAGCGCCCATTCAGCCTTTTAAATGCTGTGCCTACTGCTCAAGGTTACGTTGCCCCCTCAAACAATACATCTCTTACCCTGCAAAATGCTTATATAGGCGTGAGAGTCGCTATCCCATATATGAAATATGCGGAAATATATGCGAGCGGGCGCAATATACTACAAAACGGCAGTTCGGATATTACAGATAACCGCAGGTTCTATGGCGGCGGGGTAAAGCTCGGTCTATAACTCATAGTCTAAGCACCAATAAATATTCCCATTGTTACAAACCTGGTCGCGTTTTGTGAAAAAACCGCCACAGCGAACAAGCAAAACATCGAATAATGGCACTGGCATGAAATTTGGGTTGTGAGCGCAATTTGATACTTAATATAACTTAACCCTAACTTACTATCAATCAACCACAACCCTCACAACAATGTTCAAAAAATTGCTCCTTTCGGCTGTATTCGCCGTCCTGGTATTCTCTGTTGCCAATGCCCAGGATGATTCACTGTATTATGATCTTGGTCGCGTACTGGTCAAAAAGAGTGGCACGCAAACCACCTCTATATCCGGCAAAGACCTGGAAAAATACCAGGTAAGCGACCTTTCCGATGCCATCAATGTTTGGCTTTATGGTACTTATACCACCAAAGCGTCCATTGTTTATGTGATCGATGGTAATATTATTTCCGACATCAACGCCTACAGTATATTTGATATTGATGAGGTTACCCTGGTGCAAACCGCTGTAGCTCAGTCAAGCGGGGCTGCTGCGGGTCAGCAAATGGTTTTAATAAAAACCCGTATTGACCGTAAAGGGAAAAAAGGAATAGAAGTGAACGGGCAAAATAGCCTCGTGAATGCACGCGATAGCCGCAACACCCTGGATGGTACCACGGGCAACAGCAGTGTTTTTAATGAATATTACGTAGCTGCTTACCGGAACTACAAAAAGGCGAATATCGGCTTAACGGCAGATTATCAGCGGGATGTAGATCCGGGCTCTAACGGGGACGGTCTTGAATTCCTTGAACCGGCGCATTATAATCGCCTAAAACTTAACGCCTATGCGAATGTCAAACTGGGGAAGCATAGTATCCTGATATTCGGTGCTAATTATGTTCCGCAAACTAATAATCTTTCCTATAAAAAAGACACTACAGCGGCTTATACAGCGCCCCCGTTACCGGAAAACATCTTTTACAAAAGCCACGTATCGCAGCACATGACCAATGCCAATATCAACCTCAAAACCGATATTGCCAAAGGGCTCACCAACAGGTTCTCGGTAGCCTATAACCATTATAATTATTTTGAAAGCGATTATCTTAGCGACGCTGTCGACACATTTACTAATAGGACATTGCCAAATTTTGCAGAGAACACGCATAATCTGCTGGTACGCGACTACCTTACCTATCATAATTCGCTGCTCGACAGTTTAAAAATAAACTGGACGTTGAACATGACCTATCGGAATTTTGAAGACTCGTTAGCCTACCAGCAGACCACTGTGTCTTTTACGCCGAATACGCCTACCTATTCAAATACATATGGTACGGGCACCCATTTCGCATATAAAAACTTCATGCTTACTCCTACTTTCGACCTCTATTACAAGGAGGTTCTTAATGCGCAGGGAGGTTTCGTGAGTTTGCTGGACAAGGGCAAAGCCGGTCCCGGAACTGGCCCGGCAGGGCATTTTTTCCCTTTCTTTACTGCCTCATTCAACCCTGCGAAACTGCTTGGCATAACTTTTATCAAGTGGCAGATATATACTTCTTACGCCCGCCAAAGCCCGTTATTAGCTGATGATTATTCTACTTTGGCAGCATTCAACCTGATGGTACCTCCCGGTACGGTGCCATACAATCTGACGAACTTTAACCTATACCAACAGTACAATAGCTATCAAACAGGTACATCGGTAGGCATAACAAGAAATTTTTCCATTGTTTATAGCTATGAATATAAGTATTATCAGTACTACGCCGAAGACCCTAATGGTAACTCGGACGTTAACGGGGGAATACAATATATCCCTTATAACGGGCGTGCTGTAACCAGCCGTTTTAGCCTGCACTATAACCTTCATGCACATAATTTTACTTGGAATGCCGCTCTTAACGGTGCCGAAACACATTTGGAAGTGGTGGATAATCCGGCCCTGGCGGCCACCTTCAATGCAGCATACCTGAGTGCAGGGCACCGCTGGTCGGGAGGGTATACCAACCGTTTTGAGATTGGAAATGTTTTTGCCGGCCTGGATTTTCTATACCAGGATGGCGCCCGTCCGGATAACCTCATCAATGCTATTCCTACGGCAAATAATTTCATAGCGCCTTCAGCCAATGATTCGTTTACGTTGCAAAATACATACTTTGGTGTAAGGATAAATATTCCGCATATGAAATTTGTTGAGCTATATGCAAATGGCCGGAATATATGGCAAAATAACAGTGCAAACATTGCCGACGGGCGCAGGTTCTTTGGCGGTGGTTTTAAAGCGGGTTTCTAAAACACCTTTAACATTTTATTGTTGAGTAGGTATGAAAGTATTACTTGCAGGTGCAAATAGCTATATCGGCGCCCGCCTTATCCCCTTTCTCCAGGAAAAAAGGCACCAGGTTATTTGCGTAGCAAGGGATAAGAAATACTTTTCGAATCAGAGCAAATACCAGGGGCTAACCGTTATTAACGGCGACCTCCTTCGTTCCCAAAGCATTGAGCCGTTTCCACAGGATATTGATGTTGCCTTCTACCTCGCAAACCGGTTGACGCAAACCTCTGGTTTCGCCGGGCTCGAAGCCCTTTCTGCTCAAAATTTCATGGATGCCCTCAATAAAACCTCGTGCGGCCAACTTATTACTGTAAGTGATATCAGTACTTCACGCAATCACATTGAAAACATCCTGGCAAACGGGAAAGCCTCTTTAACGGGCCTACAAACTTCAATGATTATTGGCGACGGCAGTATATCGCTTGAGCTTTTTGATGCGCTTACCCGCAACGAACCCATCGTCATTACAAAATCCTGGGCCAATACGTCCATTCAGCCAGTTTTTATTGAGGATTTACTCGCTTGTTTGCACGATTGCTTGTCGAACAGCGCCACTTTTAACCGTAAATTTGATATCGGCGGCCCGCAGGTGCTTACCTTCAAGCAGATGATGCTGGTTTATATCGCCACTTATATTGAAGTAAAACCCGGGATTGTTATCCTCCCTTTTTTAAGTTCAAAGCTTGCATCGTACCTGGTCAATTTCTTATCCCCAACGAGCTACCCCGAGGCTCAAAACCTGCTGCAAAATCTTAGTAATAATTCGGTGTGCGGCGATAGCCACATCAATGATGTCCTGCCACGCGAATATACCACATTCAAAAAAGCGCTCCGGCTGATCCATGACAAAACGGATGAAACCGTACTGATCTAATTTTACGTACTTTCATAACGTATGAAGAATCGTCCAGCCGATATACACATTTTGATTACCGGGGGTACAGGATCAATCGGAAAGCTTTTAACCCTGGAACTGGTTGACAAAGGGTATCACGTAAGTCACCTGAGCCGCAAGCCCGGTAACAATCCTAATGTAAAAACTTTTTTGTGGGACGTGCCCAGTGGCAAAATAGATGAACATTGCATTGATGATGTTGATATCATAATACACCTGGCCGGCGCCGGCATTGCAGACAAACGATGGACCTATAAACGCAAAAAGGAGCTGATTGAAAGTCGCACCAAATCAATCGAATTAATTTACGGTCTTATAAAAAGCAGGCCCAATAAAGTAAACTCCGTTATCTCGGCAGCAGCCGTTGGTTATTATGGCGACCGCGACAATGATTTGATGACCGAAAAAAGCGCAGCAGGTTCAGGCTTTTTATCCGAATGCTGTGTGGCATGGGAAAAAGCTATCGACGAGGGAAAACCCCTCGGTCTGCGGATAGTCAAATTCCGTACCGGTGTGGTGCTGGATAAAAAAGGCGGTGCCTTACTACCAATGGCTACGCCGGTTAAGTTATATGCAGGTGCGGCATTAGGAAGCGGCAAACAATGGATTCCATGGATACATTGGCAGGATGTGGTAGATATGTACCTGCAGGCCGTAACGGACATAAACCTTTCAGGAGTTTATAACATGGTTGCGCCCAACCCGGTAACCAATAAACAACTGATGAAGGCCATAGCCCAGCAATTGCACAGGCCATTGTGGCCAATAAATGTGCCGGCTTTTGTATTTAAATTACTTTTTGGCGAAATGAGCATGGTCATTTTGGCAAGCACCAAAGTATCGGCACAAAAGATACTCGATGACGGCTTTACTTTTAAATATCCTGAACTTGCAGACGCACTAAAGCAAATCTATGGCTGAAACTCCTTTGATCAATATTTTCTGGTTCCGGCGCGATTTGCGGTTGAACGATAACGCCGGGCTTTACCACGCCCTCAAGGGGCATAATCCGGTACTTTGCCTTTTTGTTTTCGACCGCGAAATACTGGACAAACTGGAGGATAAAAATGATGCCCGCGTTACTTTTATTCATCAAACCATTGAGCAGCTAAATCAAGACCTGGAAAAGCTGGGAAGCAGCTTACTGGTAAAATATAACACCCCTGAAAATGCCTGGGATGAAATATTGAAGGAATACAAAGTCGGAATAGTTTATTCCAATCATGATTATGAACCGTATGCTGCCAAACGCGATAAGGCAATCGCAGCAAAACTAAAAAAGCATGATATCGATTTCAAAACCTATAAGGACCAGGTAGTATTTGAAAAGAATGAAGTGGCAAAAGATGACGGTACTCCTTACACCGTTTACACCCCCTACATGCGCAAATGGTATCAAACCCTAAAGCCGTTCTATCTAAAATCTTATCCCACCGAAAAGTACTTCAACAACCTCTATAAGTTCATAAGCTCTGCTCTCCCTCCGCTGAAAGCTATGGGGTTTGAAAAGAGCAAATTAGAATTTCCCGACCAGAGTTATGAAAAAATAATAGCTGCTTATCGGGATAAAAGGGATTTTCCTGCAATTGAAGGAACATCACGTATTGGGCTGCACCTGCGTTTTGGCACGGTAAGCATCCGCGAACTTGCCCGTAAAGCCAACAGCTATCCTGAAAAAACATGGCTGAATGAATTGATTTGGCGCGAGTTTTATATGATGATATTATATCATTTTCCCCACACAATGGATCATGCGTTTAAACCGGAGTATGACCGTATTAAATGGGTAAACGACGAAAAGCAATATAAAGCCTGGTGCGACGGCCAAACCGGTTACCCGCTCGTTGATGCAGGCATGCGCGAGCTGAACGCCACGGGTTACATGCACAATCGTGTGCGCATGGTAGTTGCCAGTTTTTTGAGTAAGGATCTGCTCATTGACTGGCGATGGGGCGAACACTATTTGGCCCGAAAATTATTGGATTACGAAATGGCTAGCAACGTAGGCGGCTGGCAATGGTCGGCGGGCTGCGGAACGGACGCTGCGCCTTATTTTAGGATTTTCAGCCCTGATGCTCAACTCAAAAAATTCGACCCCGATTTTGCCTACCTAAAAAAATGGGTTCCGGAGTATGCTGATTTCAGCAAATATCCAAAACCCATTGTTGATCATGCCTTTGCCCGCGAACGCTGCCTAAAAGTGTTTAAGGAGGCGTTGAGCAAATAGTTAGTTTGTAATTGCGGTTACAGTCACTTCAAATCTTATGCACGCATTGGACGGAATGCTTGTGGTAACACCTGAGGATCCGGCCGCGCCATATCCCAAACGCGATGGAACTATCATTGAAATAGCTCCACCCGTTTTAAGCATTTGCAACCCTTCTCTAAAGCCCGAGGTGAGTCCGCTGATGTCTGTAAATGTAGCTGTAGTACTTACGTGGGTATTGTCAAAAAAGGCATTATTCATCAGCTGCCCTGTATAATTCATAGTCACAGTAGAGTTTAAATCAATAAGGGCACCGGTACCGGGCTTTATTATCTTATACCATAAACCATCCGCTGTTCTTGTATAGCCTGTAAGGCTATTTGCGGTAAGGTAGTTTTGTATGACAGCATCATCGTACTTGTCTTGGTTATCTATCAACTCTATCGTATAATCAAGGCATTGGTTACCGGCAATACGGCCGTTTGTAATGGTTTTGCTCCCGCTTCCCACACCATTTACACCGTAACCCAGGTGCGATGGGATAATTACCCTCATCTTGCCGCCTTTATGTTTCAGTATGTTGCGGATAGCCAAAATCAGCCCGTTAGGTGCAAGGTGCCCCAGCAAGCCGTCAAAATGGTTAACTACAGTATCGGTCGAATTGTTGAGCCCATCAAACGTTTTCATCGTATAAACAAAAGATAATTCCGTCGGGTAATCCACGACAGCGCCGGTGCCCGGCGTAATTATTTTATACCAGATACCGGTGGTATCCTTTCCAGAGGTATCTTTTACCATATCAGTTATACCGTTAGCGGCAATATAGCTGGCTATCTGTTGCTGATCGTATGTTTTTATATCAGGGTAATTTTTGTCTTTCCGGCACGCAGTCAAACCAATCGCTAAAAGTAGTACCAGGGTAAAAAGTATGGATTTCATTTATATTAATTCGTTACATTATAAAGTTGTATATCAAAATCCAGGATCGCGTTTGCAGGCAATCCCAAATTTGGCTGCGCATTGGGGCCGTATGCATAGCGCGATGGGATAAGCAGCCTTACTATCCCTCCCGTATTTATTTTTGGTATGCCTAATTGCCAGCCCAAAATCACCTGCCCCAGTACATAGGATGGGTGAAAAGTATTGGTTTGTGTAAATATTGTCCCGGTACTTAGCAGCTTGCCTGTATCACCTACTGTTACCTGGGTAGACGTGGTGAACAAATCGTTCCCCTGCCCCTGCTGCAATACGATATAATAAACACCCGCCGTGTCGTTAACTTTTTTGGCTACCCCGGTCAAGTTTTTTTCAGCAATATAATTCGCCACTATCTTGTCGTCAATTGCGGCCTGTGCCCTGTACTGCGCCAAGCCGCTTTGGGTCTTTCCACACCCCGCCATCACAACGCAAAACAATAATATAGGCAATAACCACTTATTCATTTATTTTTCACCGTTAATTTTTTTC
This sequence comes from Mucilaginibacter sp., assembly GCA_043739405.1. Taxonomy (GTDB): domain Bacteria; phylum Bacteroidota; class Bacteroidia; order Sphingobacteriales; family Sphingobacteriaceae; genus Mucilaginibacter. Next base: position 56,227 of record JAYUEE010000011.1, read on the forward strand.
TTAATGGTGGTGAAGCATCCATACCGCTGCGCGCGATGGGTGTTTCAACCGGCAAATTTATCGTTTTATAATTCAAAAACGACAGCTTAACACTTTTTAACAAATTGGCATCAAAATGAGGGCTAAGCTATGGCCTGTATAATCGTTTTATCTGTTGTCAGCTCCTGGAATTATAACGAGCTGCTCTTGCTTTTATTTCAGGTTCTGTTCAGGCTTATAATTATTGGTGAGACGATTTATTTTCTTGAGCATATCGATCAGGTATTGCTTATCATGCTCATTAATGTGCTTATTTAAGTAATTATTGAATTGTTTTACCACCACGCGGGCCAGGTGCCGTTTTTCTTTCCCCAATTCGGTAAGATATATTTTTACCGACCGTTTATCTCCCTGGTTCGATTCGCGGTATATCAAACCCGTTTCTTCCAGTTGGTTTAGCATTCGGGATAAACTAGTTGATTTAAGCCCAAGCAATGATGCCGCCTGAGAAACAGTTGTTCCCTCCTGTTCATCAATATTAATGAGCAGGTAACCGATAGATTGCGTAATACCAAATTCCGTCACAATCTGGTTGTACCTGTTGGCCATGGTTTGCCAACCAACCTTCAGAAAGTAGTCAATGGTTTCCTGGTGTTTTACCTGTGCGGGCATGCCTTATTTTTATAATTGTTGCAAGTATAATATTTGTTGATGGTTCATAGTTCATAGTTCATGGATTTTTTGTCGGTAACCTATCGACTATTGACCTTACAATGAACCATCATCTATGAACTAACCTCACCACCCCAGTTTAGTATCATCCCCACGCGGGTCGGCGCCACCTTCATAATACCCCCATTTGGTTTTTAAAATAGCATCAACCCTGCCACTGGGACCACCTTCTTTAATTTTATACCCTTTTTTTGCCAATTTAATTTTGGTGACGCTATCCAGCGCGCCGCGTTCTGTGAAAATCGTATCCGGCAGCCATTGATGATGAAAACGTTTGGAGTTTACCGCCTGCTGCATACTTTGATTAAACTCGGTTACGTTCAGTATCGTTTGAAAAACTGAGGTGATAATGGTTGAACCACCCGGCGTGCCTACCACCATAAATAATTTACCATCCTTCTCCAGGATAGTTGGAGTCATTGACGATAACATCCTTTTGTTTGGCTGTATGCTATTAGCCTTACCGCCTACCAGGCCAAACATATTGGGTACACCAGGTTTCGAACTGAAATCATCCATCTCATCATTCAGCAAAAACCCGGCGCCCTTAACAAATATCCTGGAGCCAAAACTGTTATTCAATGTGGTGGTAATAGCTACCGCATTCCCCTCCCGGTCTACTATGGAATAGTGGGTTGTCTGATCGCTTTCGTAACCAGCAAGTTTGCCGGGCAAAATGTCCGAACTCAATGTGGCTTTATCCCAGTTAAAATTGCTCATCCGCAATGTATTATAACCCGGCTTTAATAAGCTATCAACCGGCACTTTATAAAAATCAGGATCACCCAGATATTTCGACCGGTCGGCATACACCCTGCGTTCGGCCTCAACCGCTAACTGCACCGTCGAATCACTATTGAAACCCCAGCGCGTTAAAGGGTATTTTTCCACCGATTGCAGCAACTGCAGCAAAGCAACCCCTCCGCTTGATGGCGGCGGCATCGTGATGATCTTATAGCCCTTGAATTGACCGGTAAGTGCTTTGCGCCATACGGAATGATAATTTTTCAAGTCTTCTTTTGATATCAAACCGGCCCCACTTTGCATTTCAGTCACCAGTTCGTCAGCCACCTTACCTTCATAAAAACCGGCACGGCCCTTATCGCGTATCAGTTCCAATGTTTTTGCCAGGTCTTCTTGAACCAGCAAGTCGCCCTCCTGCCATTGGCCATCTTTTACCAGGTAGTTTTTCCCAGGGTTCAGCTTTCTGAATTCTGCGGCAGTCTCATTAAGTCCGTTGGCCAGGTGTTTAGTGATTTTAAACCCGTTGCGGGCAAGATCGATCGCCGGCTGCACTAACTCTTCCCATTTCAAATGTCCATATTTTTGATGTGCCTCAAACATACCATCAACCGAGCCGGGAACACCCGACGCCTGGTGTGTGGATAAGCTCATATCGGGTATAACATTCTTCGCCGGATCCAGAAACATATCCTGGCTTGCCCCGGAAGGGGCTTTCTCACGAAAATCCAGCGTGTTGGTACTGCCGCTTGCCGAACGGTAGACCATAAAACCGCCTCCGCCAATATTCCCGGCTTCGGGCAGGGTCACCGTTAGTGCAAACTGTACGGCTACAGCGGCGTCAACCGCATTACCTCCTTTTTTTAATACATCCAAACCCACTTTAGCGGCATCCGGAAATGCGCAAACTACCATACCGTTGCGGTATTCGTCGCCGTTATCATGGCCAAGTGTGCCCCGCGTACAGCTTAAAGGCACAAAACATACCATCAATATAAGCAGCAATAATTGATAATTCCATTTTCTTTTGGGGAAATGCGCCATCGTTAAATTTATTGATTGGCCTAATTTAGCCTATTTTTTAATTAAACAATCGTAACAAATTGGTGCATATGATTGTTATGATAGCAAATATTATTGCTATTGTTTTTTCTTCCCATTGTAAAATAAATAAGTTTTACTATTGAAAATCAGCAATATACAGCGTGCAATTACAGTCATTTATAATTAAACAGGAAAAACTAACGTTATTTGTAATAAAAAATCTATGAACAAAGCTGCTTACATCTTATTTCTTTTGGGTGCATTTTTATTGATTGGAAAAACATCAAACGCACAGGATTACAAACCCGATTACCAGTTTGCCGCTGGCCTTAAATTCGGCGGGTACGAGAACGGTTTCTCGGGTAAATACTTTATGGACAAAACCACCGCTATCGAAGCTGAGTTAGGGCTTCGCTCTCCGCACGGCCTGGTTATAACCGGCCTGTACGAGATCAATCACCAGATCGGCAACATACCGGGGTTCAAATTCTACTATGGTTTCGGTGCGCATATCGGCGCAGTTGGCGCCGGGTTTTACAAAAGGTTCAATGGTGATAACCAACTGTACACCAGCAGCCAGATATTATTGGGTGCCGATGGGGTTGTGGGCCTTGAATATGTGATTCCGCAATCGCCTATTGCGGTCAGTTTTGATCTTAACCCAAGGCTCGAACTTGCCACAGGGCCGTTTTTTGATATCGCGCCGGGTTTAGGGATAAAATACTGTTTCTGATAAATTAGTTAAGTGGTTGATTGGGTTGGATTAAGTTGATTGAGTTTGATATTCATTCAAAAACTTAACTCAATCAACCATTCAACTTAATCAACTATTCAACCCACCCGCTACCTGTCAATAATCACCTTGCGGGTATATTTCTTCTGATTTAGCAGCAGCTTCAAAACATAAGTTCCCGGGGGAAGCTGGCTCACATTGATCACCGTACTAAAGTTTCCGGCAGGCAATATCTTTTGCTCTGAATAGGTCGGTTGCCCGGCACTATTTACCAGCGAGAGGTCCATACTGGCAGCGTTTTTTGCTGCAAATACCACATTTAACTGGCCATTAGCTGGTACAGGAAAAAGCGTAAGTCCGATGTCATTAGCACCCGGGTTGGCTGAAAGTACCACGTAAACAAAATTAGCCGATTGTGCTATACAACCATTGCTTAACGGAACATCAACCCGGTAATTGCCGCTTTGCGTCGGGGTATAAGTCTGACCGGTAGCCCCGCCAATTGCCACACCATCCAGGTACCATTGATTCCCCGCTGTGAAATTCGAACTTAAAACTGTGCCATTTTGCGTGATGATTGGATTGATCACCGAAACGGCCTGCTTAGCAACTGAGGCACATCCCGGGCTCATCAAATGCATATCGTAAAAAAAGTAATAGAAGTGTTTATAATAAGCGGTATCGGTAGAGGACGTGGCCGTATTGCTCACGATGCTGACCACATCACCAATTTTGAAAGGATAGCCTGTTACACCACCGTTATTACGGTAAATAGTTGCCGTATTGTCGTACGATGCGCTGATGCTGTATAAGCCCGCGGAGGGTAGTAATAAATTCAAATCATATACCTGCCCTGTATCATTAGGGTCGTCAGCCTGCGCGCCGGGCTGCGGGTTTGTACTCGTGGCCACTGCATTTATAGTAGTGGATGATACCACTTCGCCTGTTGAGTCGGCAACGGAAAAAGTTATTTTACCTGAGTTGCCAATATACAAGCGCGCGCGTGAAATAATTATCGGAATACGTGTAAATACATTCATTGCAGGCGTAAACTGGTTATACCCACCGGCGGTAAAGGCAGTTTTTGCAGCGGGGCCTACCGTTCCGCTGAAATCATTCAAACCGACATAGTAGGTATTATTGATAGGAGCCTGGGTTATAATAGTCGGGTTACCATAAGCAAATGGTATAACATCCGTATTGTTGTGATACCAGAGTAGCTCGCCATCCCCGATTCCCGATAATAACCAGGCATTGCTTGAATTACAATAATTTGCGTTTAATGCGCTTGCAACCGGCGGACTTGGCATCGTAACCGTATCTGCTACCTGGTTATTACCAGGTACCAGGTCGCCGGCCAGATTGGTGGCTGCTGTAATGGTATAGGTAGTTCCGGGACTAATGTTAAACGGCGTGCTGAAAGTAAAATTATCTTGTGCAGAAGGTGCCAGGGTGCTGGTATAAGTCCCGTTGAAGGTGGTTACTGTGCCATTAGCGGCAGTTATCGTCACAACTACCGGGATGGCGTTAAGAGGCGAGCTTCCATAGTTTTTAATCGTGACGGTGACCGGCACTGCGCCTGAACAGCTACCTCCGGAGGCGGGGCTAACCACTGCAATTGCCCCGGCATCAGTGCTCGTTTGCAAAAACTGCACCCTGTAATCCTGGGTTTCGCCTTTGGCGTAGTTGCCGCAGGCCAGGATGGTTGAGGGATCTGTCGTTTCCGTTAGTACCACCCGCATAAGGCTGTAATTACCCGGCGTTACTGTACCGGGAACAGTGATATTTGTTGTATAGGTTCCTGTACTGCTTAACACCGGGGTTGTGGCAACTAATTCACCTGGGGCAAAGGTCCCGTCGCCATTCCAGTCAATAAATACTTTCGCTATCTTGTTAAAATCCGCGCCACAGGTACCCAAAGTAAGACTCAAAGGATAAGTTTTACCTTGTTCCAGTTGCACTGTAAGGTTGGTAAAGTCTGAATAAGCAGTGCAGCCTGCAGGGGGTGTATTATTTAAATTCGACAAGGTGACATTGTTAATACGCGAATCGGCGCTCGACAGCGGCCCGGATGCGCAATAAGCGGCGCCGCCGACACCCGTAGCGATAAGCGAATAAGCCTGTGAGCCCGAGTTTAGAGTTCCCTTATGCGAAACCGTAATAGTATAGGCCCTTCCGGGGATCGCACCCAAAATATAAACCTGCTCCACGTTATCCCTGATATTATCCCCTTTAGTTGCCGCAACAGAAGGGTTATTTGGGTCAAGCACCCAGGGGAAAAACGTGTTGGTACCGTCGCTTATCCTGATATCAAGGTCGTTCACCAGCTTAGGCGTGCGGTCATTAATAGTGCCATCCGGAGTTATATTGCCTTCAGGGTCGGTCCACGCAATCGTCGCTACAAGGGGCCCGTTGCCTGACGCAACTACGTTAAGCGTCTGCGTCTGTCCTTGAGTTAAGGTATTTTCTTTTATGATGCTTTTCGTGCCATTATCGGTAACGGCCTGTGCAGCGCCCTTCATATCAAGCAGCCCCCATCCGTAAATATAATCGGGACCAATATTGCCCGCATCAAAGGCGGTATGGCAAGCTAAGCCTTTAAGCGTTGCGGAACGCATAAAAACGCCCCCGTTTTTTTTACCGTAATATTCCTGTAACAAGTACAACGAGCCCGTAACATTAGGCGCCGCCTGCGATGTACCCGATAACGTAATATAACTTGTAGGGCTTGCGCTGCCACATGACAATACATTCAGGCCATTGGCGACAATGTCAGGCTTTACACGGCCATCGTCCGTAGGGCCCCAACTGCTAAAGAACGTTGTTGATATATTTTGCGAACTCGTTGGACCGTAGGGAAGGGGATTTATCGCTCCAACTGTTAAAATATTTTTGGCATTCCCGGTTGTACTAATACAGTCGTAGCTATTGTTACTACTAATGTTTGCAGGCCGTGGACCCTTATCAACAAAAGTTTGGTTGCTGGCACTTTGAAAACCATAATAATCGGCCCCAACTGCCGGACCGGTATTGCCACGCGCGTTTCCAGCCGATTCAACTATCAAATAATAAGGTGCTTTATAGGCTATCTGGTCAAACGCCTGCGTGCGGTCTGAATAAAATCCGAACGAATAATCTACGGTATCACCCGGCAAACCCAGCCATTCCCAGCGGTTATTGGCATCGTCAAAATTCCAGCCCGCTTCATCGCCGTAGGAGTGATTGGAAAGCAGCAAATTTGGTGATGCAGCTGCCATTTCACCAACGTCATTGTTAAAATCGTAGGATTGCAGGGTAGTGGCATTAAAAGCCATCCCCTTTACGGGAGCATAAACACCTTTTGCGAGCATGGTACCACTTACATGGGTGGCGTGGTCTATTACGGTGGAGTTGTTGTCCCCGATTGTAATTGCTTTACCTGCAAATTCCTGGTGTGCCTTATATACCCAACCGCCATCCCAGATCGCTAATTTATTATTCAAAAATGCACTTGAGCCGGATAAATTCAATCCTAGCGAACCACCAGGCTGCACGGCTGTAGTATTTGTAGTTGCAGCGGATATAATGTTGTCATCGGTGATCAAATAAATAGGGAAACCCAATTTATTAACCCCTTGCAGGGATAAAAAACCGCCGTTTTTTGTTTTCCTGCTCACGGGCCATCCATATAGATGCGCAAGTGCGAGGGCTTTTTGATGGGCCGATAGATAAGTTGTATTGGCTTTGGCAGATAAAGCATCCAGTTCCCTTTTTTTATCCGGCGATACCAACACCTGCTGGCAAAAAGCTTCCCCGGTAACAAAAAATAAAAAAATGCCTGTAAGTAGTGAAGTAAATCTTATCCTCATTTGCCGGTCAATAATAAAGAATTTCGCTCACATTGGCATTCTCCGCTATCTTTTACAGGATTTCATACTGAAAAGTTGCCCGTTGGCTGGGATATTCTTTTAATTATACCTGCGCTTAAAACCAAACAAATGAAACTTAACGTATATTATTTGACTCATTATCAGTTTTTTTATTAATTTAAAGCAACATTTTAAAGGAGCATTTCGTATAAAGGTTGTGTTATAATTATAAAACGTTAAAATAATTTTGTAACATTGATGTTTTAAACTAAAAACGATGAAACTGAAAGCCGGGATAAGTTTATTTGTATTAGTTCTAATAAGCGTAATTACGGCTCATGCTCAGGGCTTGCCTTGCGGTGGTGATGACCCCGATGCTACCTGTCCGCTTGATACCTGGGTAATAGTGCTGGTTGCCGTTTCATCTGTTTTTGCTGCTCTTACTTTATTCAGAAGAAAAAGAGCTATCTGAATTCCCTTAAAATTCTTGTAAATTATAAACTTACGCTGCAGACTTGGCGGACCCGTCGATTTTCTTTTTTTAACTTTTATTTAATTTTTCCAAGGAGAAAAGGCAATTTCTGAATTTTATAACGTGCCGATTCATAACGAGTTATAGAATTCACTTATTGCTGCTTTCGGCGAATATTATTGTTAATTTTGGCGATTAATAATATTACGGGCCAAATTCCGAAAAATGCCTTTTTAGCCTAATTAGACCGCATTTTCACGAATTTAACGTGGGGAATATTTCTCAAAACGGGGAATATTAGCGCATCAAAATTCGTGTTACGGCACCGAATATTGTCCAAAACAGCCACTTTCCGCGATTTTATCCACAAAAAGCACAAATTTCGCTGTAATTAAATCCTTTTTGCATTTAGTGCACAGTTATTGCCTGTATCAGTACGCATACTATTATTCATTAATTAAAAGTTACTCGCAGGAGCTTTATGAAAATTTTGAAAATACATTTACTACATATATTATTTACTACCAGCCTACTATGCCTATTCGGTATGAACAGCTATGCCCAAACCACATATGATTGGTTAGGAACAGGTGCTCCGGGTAATAGACAAGACTGGACCAACGTGAAAAACTGGCGATCAACAACTGGTGGAGTAACTACCAATCCGGCAACCACCTACCCCGGGCAAAGCGGATCGACCGATATCGTTAACATCGGCGTAAATGTCACGTTTCACGCCGTTGGCCTTCAGCCTGTAATAAACACAGGCGCGACCATTAACATAGCTTCGCTTAATATGGGCGACAACATGGTAACGGTTGGGAATCAGTGGTCAATAATATTAACGATAAACGGGACATTGAATATCACCGGTGCCTTCACACAAATGCACAGCACGGTTGGTACGGCGGGTTCAGGAAATACTGCTGTTACCCGGCCCATTCAAAATTATCTTATTGGTTCAGGCACTATGACCTGTGGTTCTATTGTAATGGGGGACAATACCGTGCCAGCGGCCAGCAATGTGGTTAATGCTACAGGTTTTAAAATGGGCAGTAATGGCGCCGGTGGTTCGACACTAACAGTAATAGATAACGGTGATTTTATTCTCAACTCACCGGGCAGCAAAGACGCTAGCAATAATATTTTAAGCGAGAGTTTTAGTGAGTTCTCATTTGCTGCAGGTACATTAAGCATTACTGGCCAGATCAAAATAACTGATATTGCGGCTCCATATGTTGTTCCCTCTCCTTCGGTAATTTATACACCCCTGGCATGGTTTTCCATGGACCTTTTTGCCAATGCTGATAGTCCCGTTTTAAACTTATACAATGCGTCACCATTGTCAATTCAAACAGGCAACAACAGAAATAGCGTCGATTTTTATAATATAAACGCTTCTGGCGGTACCGGTACATCTACTGTTAATTATGCTGGTACAGGTGCAACGCAGGATATTCCCGTATATAAAAACAACGGCACTGTGTATAGTTTTGTGGAGACTAACCCAAGCGTCTACCAGAATGTTACGTTTTCCGGCGCAGGGACTAAATCAGTATCAGCAAGTGCGAGTTCAGGTACGTTTTCTGTTGCAGGTAATTTCACCCTTGCGGCTGGCACCGAAACGGTCAACGTTTCGACAAATACTCCTATACTAACGATAGGGGGGAACTACTCCTCTGCAAGTGGCACAAACCTGATTAAAAGCGATGCGGCAGCTTTAACAATACCTGGCACAACAACTAACGGAGGTACGTTTACCCATTCAGGCGGTGCAGCTATTACCTTTACCGGCGCATTTACTAATACAGCCACGGGCATTTACAACCAGACAGGGAGCGGTACGGTTACCGCGAGCAGCACAACAAGCAATGCGGGTACTTATAATCAATCGGGCACCGCACTTGCCACTTTTACAGGCGCGGTAACCAATACAGGTACCATCAATCAAACCAATACAGGTAACATTTTATTTTCGGCCGCTTTTACCAATTCAGGTTCAGGTTCGGTACTATCACAAACCGGTGGCGCAACAATAAATTTCGCCAATACCGCTTCCAATGACGGTACCATTACCCAAAACAATGCCAGCGGGATATTCAATTTTAACAATACATTTTCTAATACCCTTAGCGGCTCAAAATTTACTTTGACCACGGGCACCTCTAATTTCCTCAATTCGTATAGTAATAGCGGCACATTCAGGCAAACCGGCGGTACGGTTAACTTTAACCAGCCTACTTCACAAAGTTTAACTGATAATAGTACGTCCTCACCCGGCACGTCATTAACAGCGGCGTTTGGCGGAACCACGTTTAGTAATGTTAATATGAAAAACGGGGGAACGATTGCCATGTCTGGAACAGGGCGATTCTATATTTCAGACGCAGGTTTTCTGAATATGAGTAATAATACAACACTGGCTGCCGGCGGTGTATTAACCTTAATTTCTGATGCAAGCGGTTCTGCGACAGTGCCAGCGATACCCACAGGCTGCAGCATTACTGGCAATGTAACCGTGCAGCGCTATATATCTGCAAACAGGGCTTACCGCCTGATTTCGTCGCCCGTTTTTGCCGGCAACGATGGTACAAACAATTATTACAGCGTAAATTATTTGTTAACTAATTCTGTGGTAACAGGTGACGGCGGCGGCCCTTTCAGCAAAGCTGGCAACCCGACGTTGTACCTATGGCGCGAAAATATTGTACCTCAAAATACATCCTTTTTTAGTGGAAATTTCAGGGGTGTAGCCAATATTAGTAGCCCTGCCTCTTATGGCATGGATGATGCCGCTTACCCGACAACCAATATACCTGTTGGTAATGGTTACCTGTTTTATTACAGGGGAAGTATTAAACAGGCCAGCCTTGCTGCGCTAACTACCGCCGGTGCGGCAGCAACAACTGACACGTTAAATGCCACAGGTACCTTAAACCAGGGGAACATAACCGTACATGACTGGTACACGCCAGCTTCGGCCAACCTTGGTTGGACGACAACAAACGCGGGAAACGCTTCCATCCAGGGTATTAACCTGGTTGGTAATCCTTATGCAAGCGCTATTGATTGGGATAAGATAGATTCGGTAAGCAGCGCAGGGGCCATTTATACTCAGAATGTAGCTCCGTTCAGTTACCAGCTTGTCCCATCCGGGCTGCAGGGTAGCGGGAACTACAATGTATACAGAGCAGGTTCAGGAGGAATCGGCACCCAGGGCACAGCTAACAGTAATATTATCCCCAGCGGCGAGGGCTTCCTGATACAAGCGGAGAACGCATCTGCTTCCATAACTTTCAGCGAAGCAGCAAAATTAAATACAGTGGTAACCGGGAGTAGCTTATATCTTGCAAAAAAAATACCTTCTGTTACCCAACCGCAGTTTCTGCGGCTGCAACTATCTATGGATTCAATAAATACAGACGGAACAATAATCAGCTTTGTAGCTAATGCCAAAACAAGCTTTAACAAAGCAGAAGATGCACATTACCACTCAGGCACAGGCAAAGTGAACCTGGCAAGTCTTTCAAGTGACAATCAGCCCCTGGCCATCAACCAGCTTCCCTTAGCTTTAAAGGGCGACACCATAAAGCTAAAGGTTGGCGCTACAGCAAGCGGTAATTATACGTTGAATCTGAAATCGATAACAGGCATTCCGCAGATCTACGACGTGTGGCTTAAGGATGCACATACCAAAGATTCGGTTAATTTGCGTACCACCGCTACTTATAGCTTTACCATTAAGACCACCGACACCTCTACTTTCGGTTCAAATCGCTTTTCGCTGGTGATTGTACAGGACCCCGATTTGGCTTACAAACTATTAAGCTTTGATGCGGCAAAGGCCGGCAATAACGATAAACAGGTACAGGTAACCTGGAAAAGCATAAACGAACAAAACTATACACATTTCACTGTTGAGCGTAGTAACGATAACGGGAAGACTTTTGATGTGATTGGCGGCATGCTTTCATCAAACGCCGGGACTTACTCTCTTTTGGATAAGAGCCCGCTGAAAGGCGCTAACCTGTATCGTTTGAAACAGCTTGATTTTAACGATAACATCACCTATTCAAGTGTGGTGGAAGTTGCATTTAACGGCAACAATAATATAACCGGGCATTTAAGCTGTTACCCTAACCCAGCCTTTACTGTCATCCACTTAAGTTTTGACCCGAAAGACCCGGGGAAAACCAGTTACGATGTTAAAGTTACAAACAGCAGCGGCATGATCGTCAGGTTCGCCGTGATAACCGAACCTAACTGGCAGGCAAGTGTAAGCAATCTGCTTACCGGTACGTACCTGATACAGGTAACGGACAAGAAAGATGGCAGCGTAATTGGACAGACAAAATTTGTGAAACTATAACCGTAAGAACCCAAAAACAATTTAATTACTATACCAGATCAGGCCGGCTTGAGGAATCAGGCCGGCTTTTTTATAGGCAGCCATTAGGGATATAAAGTTTACGGTAAATAATATCGTTTAATACGCTTCAAAAAAACGTCACTATGTCCTGCTAAACAACACCTTATACTTTAAAAACGTGGGAAAACTTACCCAATATGGGGGAATATTGACACAGCAATAATACTTCAAGTGGCGGTTTTTAGAAAAAACGAAAAACTTTTAGTTTTTTTTCTTACGTCCCTGCTTTAGAAATAGATAAAATCCTAATAATTAAATATTTCCGGCGATTACTTGCATGATTTTTGTCGTATACGTTGGCCCTCTACGGCCCATTCAGTAAAAGCAGTCATATACCCTATGAAAATATTGGTAAAACTTGTACGCTTTATATTTCTTATAAGTGTTCTGGTATGCCTTTTCGGAATTAACAGCTATAGCCAAACCGTTTATGATTGGACGGGTCTGATAAATACTAATTGGACAAACGTCGGTAACTGGCAGGTAGGGGGTGTTGCAGCAACTGTCTACCCCGGACAAACGTCTTCAACAGATATCGCTGATTTCGGTGTTAACCACAGCTATTTCGGTCATAATCAGCCTGTAATAAATAGCGGTAACAATATTACCATAGCTTCGCTAAATATGGGCGATAATGGCTGGCAGGATCTGCTTTCGACAACACCCCAACCAGGCAGAACAGGTAGTACCGGTTACGAAATGAATTTGAGAGTAAATGGCATCCTTACCATCACCGGTACATTTACACAAATACATAGCACCCAGGGTATAGCTTTATCGGGCGAACAAGTTAACGACGGCTCAAATGCACCTTACACTTACAGTATTCAGAATGCCCTGGTTGGTTCGGGCATCATTAACTGCGGCTCCTTTACAGTCGGAGATGGTACCACACCTGCAAATAACTATGTTATCGGCATTACCCGGGTTAAGGTAGGCTCAGCCTCTACATTTACCATAAATATTGCAGGCGACCTCACGTGCTATACCCCGATAAGGGGCGATGGTACCGGCGCCAATAACATCATCAGCGAAAATTTTGCTGAACTTTCATTTGTTGGTGGTACGATCAATCTCAGCGGCCAGTTAAAATTAATGGAAAGCACGACCGCATTTACTGCCCAATGGACACCACAATATTCCCCTTTGGCGTCTTATTCGATGGACCTTTTTAAGACCGCCGATAGCCCCACCATTAATTTTTTTAATGCCACCCCGGTATCCATCCAAATCGGGGCAGTCAGAAATGGCTGTGACTTTTATAATATAGTTACTACTGGGGGTACGGGTACAACAAATGTTAACTACGTTAATACAGGTGTGGCACAGGATGTGCCTATTTACCGAACAGGGGGAACGATTTATAATTTTATTGACCACACCCCCTCTGTTTATAATAATGTTGGTTTTGGCGGAAATGGAACGAAATCAGTGTCCCCTACGAATGGCACGTTTTCAGTAAATGGCCAGTTGATCGGTTCGACACTTTACGGCGGCAACTTTACACTGGCGGCCGGTAATGAAATCGTTGACATTTCAACAAATAATCCCATATTAACAATCGGGCAAAATTATTCATCCGGTACCGGAAGCACACTCACCAAGAGCAACACATCGGCTTTAACCATACCGGGCACTACCAACAACGGTGGTACTTTTAACCATTCCGGCAACGCGACAATTACGCTTACCGGGGCATTCAACAATTCGGGCGTTTATAATCAAACAGGCGGAGGAGCCGTTACCGCAAACAGCACAACAAATAATACGGGCATTTATAACCAATCGGGCACGGGGCAGCTCACTTTTACCGGCGCGGTCACCAATATAAATACCATCAATCAAACCAGCAGCGGCAACATCCTGTTCAGCAATACATTTTACAATTCAGGTTCATCTTCCTCGTTCTCACAAACGGGTGGCGGAACTTCAACCTTTACCGGCGCGGTTACCAATGACGGGCAAATAAGTCAAAACGGTACCGGCGTGCTTACCTTTAACAACACCTTTAGTAATACCCTTGGCGGCTCGGCATTTAGTGTCAGTTCAGGCATCACTAACTTTAATAACACCTATACCAATAATGGTACGTTTACCCAAACCGGCGGAACGGTTAATATAAATCAATCCGGCGCGCAAAGCTTGATCGACAACAGCGCTGGTGGTACTACTTTCAGTAATGTCTTCTTTCAAAACGGCGGTACAAAAACGCTGTCAGGCATAGGCGGTTTTTTTATCTCGGATATTGGTGTGCTCAATATGGCTGCTAGTACTACCCTTGCATCAGGCGATATTTTGACTATTAACTCTGACGTCGACGGGTCTGGCACGGTAGCAGCGATACCATCGGGCTGCAGTATTACGGGTAATGTAACTGTACAGCGTTATATATCAGCAAACAGGGCCTATCGTTTAATGTCTTCGCCGGTTTTTGCAGCTAATGACGGTACAAACAATTATTACAGTATAAATTATTTGCTTGCCAATACGGTTATAGAAGGTGACGGAGGCGGGCCCTATACCAAACCAGGGAATCCTACTCTTTATTTATGGCGCGAAAATATTGTGCCGCAATACACCACTTTCCTTAATAGTAATTACAGGGGCATCAGCGATATTAGTGACCCTGCCTCTTATGGTATGGATGATGCCGCGTACCCTACGACCAACATCCCGGTAGGTAACGGTTATTTATTCTTTTATCGCGGCAGTACCAACCAGGCCAGCGTTGCAGATCTGACCATCCCCGGAGCACCCTCGACAACCGATACCTTAAGTGCTGTGGGGACTTTGAACCAGGGCAATGTAACTGTGCACGACTGGTATACCCCGGGATCAGCCAACCTCGGCTGGACAACCACAAATGCCGGCAATGCTTCGGTACAGGGAATTAACCTGATGGGTAACCCGTATGCAAGCTCTATCGACTGGGATAAAATAGACTCTGTTGTCAGTACCGGCCCAATATACGTACAGCACCTTGCTCCATTCAGCTACCAGCTTATACCAACTGGCCTCCAGGGGGCCGGAAACTATAATGTTTACCAGGCCGGCACTGGCGGTGTTGGCACAGTAGGCACGGCCAACAGTAACATAATAGCCAGCGGCGAGGGATTCTTAGTCCAGGCCCTTAGCGCATCCGCTTCGATAACTTTCAGCGAATTAGCAAAATCAAATACGGTAGTCACAGGCGCCAATTTGTATATGGCCAAAAAAATGCCGGCTGCTAACCCACCTCAATTCTTGCGGTTGCAACTGGCAAAGGATAGTATAAACACCGATGGTATTATAATTCGCTTTGCGCCTAACACACAATCGAAATTTAATCCTGCCGAGGACGCGCACTACCATAAAGGTTTAGGTAAAGTGAGCCTGGCAAGTCTTTCCAGTGACGACCAGCCGCTCGCCATCAACCAGCTTCCTTTAGCGTTAAAGGGCGATACGATAAAGCTTAATGTCGGTGCCAGGGCAAACGGTAATTATACTCTAAATCTGAAATCAATAACCGGGGTGCCTCAAATCTATGCCGTTTGGCTTAAAGATGCGCACAACAAAGATTTGGTGAATATGCGCACGACCGCGTCTTACAGCTTTGCCATCGATACTGCTGATACAACCACTTTTGGTTCCAGCCGATTTTCGCTGATGATCCTGCAGGACCCTGCTTTGGCTTACAAATTATTAAGCTTTGATGCGACAAAGGCCGGCAACGACAATAAACAGGTGCAATTAACCTGGAAAACCAAAAACGAAGAAAATTATACGAATTTCACCGTTGAACGCAGCAACGATAATGGGAAACATTTTGATATCGTCGGCGGCATGCTTTCATCCGGCGTTGGTTCTTACAGCTTGGTGGACAAAGATCCGCTAAAAGGCCACAACCTGTATCGTTTAAAACAATTGGATTTTAACAATACCGCCACCTATTCCAACCTAGTTGAAATTGACTTTAATGGCAACAACGATAGCGGACATTTAAGCTGTTATCCCAACCCTGCCTTTAGCGACATTCATTTAAGTTTTGACCCTAAAGTACCGGGGAAAACCAGTTACGATGTTAAAGTGACAAATAGCAGCGGCATGATCGTAAGGTACGCCGTAATAACCGAACCAGATTGGCAGGCAAATGTAAGTAACCTGCTTACCGGCACCTACCTGATACAAGTGACCGATAAGAAAGACAATAGTGTGGTGGGACAGGCTAAATTTGTAAAACTGTAACCGCGAATAATCAGAAACAATCTAATTGCCATAACGGGTTGGCCGACTTGAGAAATCAGGTCGGCCTTTTTGTGCTTCTTCTATCGCAATAATTAATGCCTAAAAGGTTAGTTAAATAAAACCGATCTATGTATATTTCTCAACATTTTAACATTTGTCGTAGTGATGGTATTCTCCTTTCGGGAATCTTACCAACCCTCGCTATTAATTAATAATTACCAATATTAATCAATGAATATTATATTAATTATTAATACATAATTACAATTATTATTTAATTATAACGAAATATATAATTGCAACTTAGCTACTTATGTTTCCGTAAAACACTATTTTCAATAGTTTAAAGCAAAAATTTCTCAAAAAAAAATCCTTAACTTCGACTTTAAATACCAAAAAACCGTGCTGTTTTCGAAAAAGATATTGTTGTATTTTGGGGCCATATTTACCGTAAATTCTGGTATTTTCTCCGCTTCGGCGCAGGCCCCTGCTATTTCTTATAGCACACCAACTAATGTATATACTACCGGTGTTGCTATCACTGCATTAACCCCAACCAATACTGGCGGGGCGGTGCCAGCAACCGTCTATGGCACCGTTTCAACTTATGCCGGGAGTACTGCAGGTACAGCCGGCACCACAAATGCGTCAGGTACTGCTGCGCGGTTCAATTCGCCAAGGTGGGTAACATTTGATGGATCAGGTAATATGTTCGTGACTGATGCCGCCAACCAGGAAGTGAGGAAAATAGTTGTCTCGACAGCGGCCGTAACATTACTTGCCGGAAGCACTACCGGCGTTACGGGAACGACCAATGCCACCGGATCAGCCGCCCTTTTCAATGGACCTTATGCCTGCACAGATGATGGCGCAGGAAACTTATATGTAGCTGATTTTACCAATAACGAAATACGAAAGATAGTTGAATCCACAGGAGCTGTAACCTTATTTGCAGGTAGCCCAACCAGCGCATCGGGTACAACTAACGCCACAGGGAACGCCGCGCTTTTTTTCAACCCGGCTGGTATCGTATATGACCCGGTAAATAACGTTTTTTACATAAGTGACTTTAGCAATAACCAGATCAGGAAAATGACGACGGCCGGTGTTGTGACATTATTTGCTGGCAGTGCCGCAGGTACTGCCGGTTCAGCAGACGGAACCGGTTCGGCGGCTACATTCACCGGTCCAAACGGTATAGCAGTGGATGCTTCGGGCAATGTATATGTTGCTGACCAAAACAACAATGAGATCAGGAAGATAACTCCTCTCGGCGCAGTAACAACTTTTGCGGGCAATACGACAGCTGGTTCAGCGGACGGCACGGGAACCGCAGCATCTTTCACTACTCCAAGGGGGATTTGCGTAGATATTTCAGGAAATCTTTATGTCACCGACAGTGGCAATGACCTCATTAGGATGATTACGCCAGCAGCGGTGGTAACTACCGTGGCTGGAACAGGGGCCTCAGGGTACGTGAACGGTGTTGGTACGGTAGCGTCATTCAATGCGAGCAGGGGGATTGCAGTGGACCAATCTTCAGGGCATATTTATATATCGGACTACAGTAATAACGCTATCAGGAAGATGATAGGCACCGGTTACAGCATATATCCTACTACTTTACCCACAGGCCTAACCTTTAACAGCACCACAGGTGTCATATCAGGTACGCCTACTGCAACACAAGCTGCTACCACATATACCATAACTGGATTTAACGTTTCCGGCAGCAGCAGCACTACCGTAAGCATAGCTGTCGGGCAAACCGTGGCATGGACAGGAGGCGCCAATTCGACTGCCTGGGCAACCGGTGGTAATTGGAGCACAGGGTCACAACCGGGCGTAAATGATGCTGTAAGTATAGGGGTTTCAAATTATACAAAAAATGTGCAGCCGTCTATAACCGCTGCAAATGTCATTATAAATTCATTAACCTTAAGCAATGCGCACAGTGTTACTTTAACAGTAACGTCGCCGAGAACGTTGACGATTAATTCTGCGTTGACAGTTAGCGCAGGTACAGAAACTATAACGGGAACAGGCGCGGTTAATATCGCTCCGGGAGGGGTAGTTAATATACCAGGAACAGCATTAAATCTCACGCTGACAGGCCTTTTCACGCTGCAGTCCAGTGCTGCGGGCGATGCTTCAATCGGGCAGATCACAGCTACATCAATTACAGGAAGCACAGCTAGTTCAATTAATGTACAGCGTTACTTAACCGGTGGGGCCTCCAAATACCGCGGGTTTCGTTTAATATCTTCTCCTGTGACTTCAGGGAGCGGCGATTACACCATAAACTACTTGAAAAATTCAATTTATATTACATCCACCATTACTACCGGTGGATTTGATAATGTGGTTGCGGCTAATCCAACCATATACCTATACCGGGAAAATCTGACTACTCCTTCAAACACCACGTTTACAGGCAGTAATTTCAGGGCGGTTACCAATATAACCACAAGCCCGCTTTACGGCGTGAGTGATGCCACGTACCCAACAACCAATATCCCTGTCGGCAACGGGTTTTTATGTTTTTTCAGAGGCGACAGGAATATTGGGCAGACTTTCGCCCAGGAAACAGTTACAACATATGTTCCTACCAGCACCACGCTGACTACCAGCGGCACTTTAAATATTGGGAATATTACTGTTAAAGACTGGTTTACTCCTGGATTATCAAACCTTAGTTACACGGCTGCTTCGCCATATGCTGGTTTCAACCTGGTAGGTAATCCCTATGCTTCACCCATTAACTGGGATACATTCCAGGGCACCTCAATAGCGACCGGTGGCATATATGGTACTTTTATAAATAATAATACAATGTATATTCTTGATCCCTCCAGCCATAATTATGGCGCTTATAAAGCGGGTTCAGGAGGTGTTGGGACAAACAACGCAACAAATATCATATCCAGCGGTCAAGGCTTTTTTGTTAAAGCGACGAGCACATCGGCGCAGTTGGTCTTTACCGAATCGGCTAAAACAACTACTCAAAATACCGGTAGTAATTTAACTATGGGACGGCCCGTCAACTTGGCCAGCAATCAATATTTCCGTTTAAAATTAGCTAAAGATTCTGTCAATGTTGATGAAACAATGGTTCGTTTTAATAACCAGGCTACTACGAATTTTGATGAAACGCTTTACGCCGTTTACCGCCAGGGATATGGTAGTGTAAGTTTATC
Source organism: Mucilaginibacter sp. (assembly GCA_043739405.1). Lineage (GTDB taxonomy): Bacteria > Bacteroidota > Bacteroidia > Sphingobacteriales > Sphingobacteriaceae > Mucilaginibacter. The sequence continues at coordinate 75,626 of JAYUEE010000011.1, forward strand.
CGGGCTGACAAGTGACAAGGTTAACTTTGCAATTGGCACTATACCGTTACCAAAGCAACAATCCGAAACCCTCGGGCTAAATGTAAATGCCAATACTGACGGCATATATAGCCTAACCTTAAAAGACATTACCGCTGTACCACGCCTTTATGATGTATGGCTGATGGACGCCTACAAAAAGGATTCACTGGAGATGCGGCAAAACAAAACTTATAACTTTAACATATATAAAAGCGACAGCGCAAGTTTTGGCCCTAAACGTTTTAGCCTGGTTATAAGGCAAAATACTGCTTACGCTTACCGGTTGCTAAGTTTTGCAGCCGCAAAAATACCTGTTGCCAGGCAAGTACAAATTACCTGGAACGCCGTTAACGAAGAGAATTATACCAATTTTACGGTGGAGCGGAGTATTGATGGCGGTAAAACTTTTAATGTGCTGGGAGGCATAACTGCAACAGGAGCGAGCGAGTACACCATGACAGATAAAAGTCCAGTATTAGGTCAAAACCTATATCGCCTTAAACAGGAAGACATCAATGGCACAATTACCTATTCAAGTGTTGTCAACATACAGTATTCTGATCTAAGTAACAGTCTTGTCAGCAATAGACTTAGCATTTATCCAAACCCGGTAATTAATAATATAAGCCTTACTATCGCTGAGCAGGCGCCCGACAATACCTCTTATAATATCAAATTTATGAACAGCTCTGGTATTGTAATAAAACAGGTTTCATCGGCGCAACCAACCTGGCAGGGCAATGTTAGCAGCCTGCAACCAGGCACTTATATCGTACAAGTTTTGAACGGTAAAAATGAAACACTAATCGGTCAAACGAAATTCGTAAAGTTGTAATATTTTTCCCCTATTTACTGATAAATCGGAACGTTTTTGAACTCTATTTTCAAGATTTAAGCGATAAATCCTTCCTGAATTTTCAATCATGGTCCGGCTTGAGCCCTGGTGAAAAATAGTCGCTTTTTTTCTCATTTTTTTACAAAATCATAACGTGCTGTATATCAGCCAGCAACCAAAACTCATTTAATGTAATCCGCGTGTTTTAGGTCTTTTCACACTGAACCTAATTAAAAAATCGCCGTAAAAGATTAGCTAAAGTGCTGATAATCTACTGTGAAAGCGATACTATATAGGTTCATATTAATTGTTTTACTGCTGGTTGTAATTGGCGGGAAGGCTTATAGTGTAACCACTTATGATTGGGTAGGCACAACTGCAACCTCAGGAGTTTATAATTGGAACAATAAATTAAATTGGCAGGTTGCCGGCGTTGCCGCTGCAACTATTCCCGGGCCAACAGATATTGTCCAAATAGCCGTAAATTCCTTCACAAACTACCCCACGGTTACCGATGCAGAATCATGCGGGTCAATTGTATTCGGCACTTTTGACAACTTTACACTCACCGTGACCGGGGCCCTTACCGTTAGCGGAAATATCACCCAAAAAAACGACGCTAATTTTTATCAATATACCGTGTTGGCCGGAACCGGCACAATTACCTGCGGCAGCTTTACACTGGGTGATAATACCCAGCCGAATAGCGGGTTGGGAATAGTAAACAATGTAAGCAGCCAGGTAGCCCAATTGAACATAAACGGTAACCTAACACTAAACTCTGTGGGCAACGCCACAGGCGATGGCATTGTGTACCCTTATTTCTCACTGGATGCAAACAAAATCACCCTTACCGGCCAAATTATAACTACAACTTTCAGCGGCCCGTTATCGGGAGGTGTGGGTGACCCGAATTTTCCTGGCTTAGGCCTTTTCCAGATGGATACGGGTGCCGCCGCTACAACACTCGAGCTTTTAAGCGCGACCCCTGTTTTAACGCCGATCACCAGCGGCTTTACAATCGATTTTACCAACAATGGAGCCGGGACAGGAACTGTCCTATATGATGCGCCCCTGGGCACACAAACAATTTACACCACCGGAACAACCGGCCTGGGTATAAATAGCTATAATTACGATTACCTAACTTTTAGCGGGGCAAGTAAAAAAACAGTTAGTGGAGGTTCACTCACCATTGGCAATAACTGGACAACCGGCGGAGCAGGCGCAGTGGATTTAAACACCAATAACCCAACTATAACGGTAACAGGAAACTTAGTAAACACAACCAATATAACACAGGGATCGGGAAATATAACTATAACCAACATCCTGCAAAACAATTCAAACACTATCACGCTTGGTTCGGGCACATTTACCGTCGGCAATATTATGCAGATAAACGGTGGAACGGTAAGCACCGGTTCGGGTACATTAACAGTTTCAGGTACCTATCAGAACATTGGGGGAACATTGGTATGTGGCTCAGGCAGTGTAATATTTGATGGCAATTACACGAACAACAGCATTTTTACAGCCGGCACGGGAACTGTTTACTTTTCGGGTGCATCGCAAAATCTCGTCGATAACAGCACAGCCGGCACCATATTTAACAACGTAACGTTTAACTGCAGCGGAACCGCCACTATAACTGTGGGGATTGGTAATTTTTCCGTTTCAGCAACCGGGGTTCTGACAATGGTAAGCCCGGCAAAATTAGTAGCAGGAACAGCCACTACGGCTTACTTAACCTTAAACTCTAATGCAACTGGTTCCGCAACAATTGCTGCGATTTCCGGAACATCATTGATTACCGGCTTTGTCAATGTGCAGCGCTTCATCACCGGTGGCAGCTCTATCTACAGGGGCTATCGTTTGTTATCGTCGCCAGTATATGCCAGTACAGTAAGCAGTAACAATGTTTTCAGTATCAACTATTTGCAAAACTCGGCATACCTCGCTGGATCAACGGGTGTTGCCGGAGGCTGGGATAAAACAGGAAACCCAACTATCTACCTTTACCGCGAAAATCTCGCGCCTGGCAATGCCAACTTTGTTGTTGGAAATTTCAGGGGCGTCAATAATATAACAGCCTCGCCGGGATACCAGCTTGATAACGAAGCAGGTACATTTAATATACCCGCGGGTAATGGCTATCTATTTTTCTTTCGCGGAAACCGGAGCACTTCATTGACAAGTAAAACCGTTTCGCCATACGCCACACCCGAAAATACCACTTTAACGGCGACTGGTGTATTGAACCAGGGACAAGTAACCGTGCACGACTGGTACACCCCTGCATCAGTAAATTTGGGCTATACAGTAATGGCTGGAAACACCACGGTAAGGGGTTTCAACCTTATTGGGAACCCATATGCGAGCTCTATAGATTGGGATCAGCTTAATAACGTGACGACAACCACAGGTATATATGAGCAAGGGGTAAGTAATACCATCTATGTGTTCGACCCGGTGAGTAAAAATTATGGCGCCTACACCAAAGGCAGTGGTGGCGTGGGTACACATAACACCAGTAATATATTGCCAAGCGGGCAAGCCTTTTTTGTGCAGGCCAGCGCCGCGACAGCCAAGCTGGTTTTTAACGAATCAGCAAAAGTAAACACACAGGTTACAGGGGCAACCCTCCTGATGGGCCTGCCGGTTGACTATGCCGTGAATCAATATCTGCGCTTGCAATTAGCAAAAGACTCTGTCAATACCGATGATATCATTGTTCGTTTTAAGGACAATGCCGTTACAACATACGATCCCAATGTTGATGGTCAATACAAACCGGGTTACGGAGCAGTAAACCTTTATAGCAGGTCGAGTGATGGTGTACCACTTGCGATCAGTGTCCTTCCTTTACCAAAAACGAGGGAAATTATACCGTTAACAGCCCAGGCTACCGCTAGTGGCACATACCAGTTTCAGCTGAAGAATATTGTTGCTATCCCAAAGATTTACAGTATCATGCTTACCGACGCTTATACAAAAGATTCAGTAAATATTCGTGAGAGCATTGTATACAGTTTTTCAATCGATAAAACCGATACGAATTCTTACGGGCCCAACCGTTTTAAACTGGTTATAAGTCAAAACCCGGCTTACAATTACAGCTTATTGAATTTCAACGCTGTGCCGATCGAATCGGCAAGGCAGGTGCAATTGACATGGAAAACAGCCAACGAGGAGAATTACACCTATTTTACCGTTGAACGCAGCAACGACAATGGGAATACTTTTAATGTAGTAGGCGGGATACAATCCCGCGGACAAGGAAGCTACTCCCTGCCTGATAAGAACCCAACTGCAGGGCTCAATCTTTACCGGCTGAAGCAAATCGACATCGATAATAATATCAGCTATTCAAAAGTAATACCTGTCGAATATTCAGCTTTGAGCAATAGCCTTGTTAATTATAATATAAACGTGTACCCTAATCCGGCTAGAAATGTCATCAATCTCGCTGTTACAAATATTACCAGTACACCCAGCAATAACTATAATATACGTATAACCAACAGCAGCGGCTTTGTTGTGAAAGACATAACGTCAGGGCAACCTAGCTGGCAGGGAAGTGTAAGCGATCTGCTCACCGGCACTTACATCATCCAGGTGGTGAATACAAAAGATCAAACCCTGGTAGGGAAAGCCAAATTCGTAAAACTGTAGTCCTGGTCAAAAAAAATCCCCGCTGCACAAATGCACAGAAGGGATAATTAAAACAATAATATATAAAGGGGTGATTTTTTCTTATGACCTGTTAGGTGGACTAAGCTGTAACTGGCTGATAATCCCATCAACAACCTTAGGGATATCTTCAATATTTTTTTGTGGGTTATTATGCACCTCTCCTACGCCGTAACCACGCCACACAACTCGGTGCGTACGGGTATCTATTAAATCAATAATAATAGTTCCTTCCTTGTAATGCTCCTTGCCGGTAGCGGTTGATCCGCCATAATAAAGAAACGAGCTGCCAAAGCCATAATAATATGGACGATACCCCCAACCCCAGCCAAATCCTAAACCAAACCCGGGATAAAATCCTGTACCATAATAGGTAGGCGAATAAACCGTTTTCGACCCCGTGCCCACAGTTGCAGTATAAGTTGCAAGCAAGTCGGGGTTGCTGGTTTGCATGCGCAATCCCTTAGCGCTGAGCGAAGCCACAGCAGCGTCTTTGATCTTAAGGTCGGCGACATTGCCAGCACCAGATGGGTTGTTCGTTTTTCCTTGCGGCAACCAGGCAAATGAGTGGTATCCGCTCATGTTAGTCCTGTTGAGACCGGCAGTATAATAGTTATAGCTGCTACAGGCCGATAAACAAACGGTGATGAAAGATACAAGCACCAGGTAGAGTGATGTTTTCATGGCTATTTTCCTCGAATTTATTTGTTAGACTATTTAAAATAAAAAGGTTTAATCGAAAAAAAAGTTTTTTATGATAAATACTTGCCAACTATTGGCATACGGCGGCCCATTCCAAAAGCCTTAGGCGAAACCCTTAGTATTGGTGGCGTCTGGTAACGTTTATGTTCGGCAATATTTACCAGGCGCAATACCCTGCGCACGGTTTGTTCGTCAAAGCCCATCTTTGCTATTTCGCCCGATGAACACCTGTTTTCGATGTATTGCATCAATATCGCATCAAGTATATCATACTCAGGCAACGAGTCTGTATCCTTTTGATTGGGACGCAACTCTGCTGAAGGGGGTTTTACAATGGTATTAATAGGGATTATTTCACGTTCCCGGTTCAGGTAACGCGCCAACTCAAAAACCTGTGTCTTGTAAACATCCCCTATAACCGAAATACCGCCGCACATATCGCCATACAATGTCCCATAACCTACAGCTGCTTCGCTTTTGTTTGATGTGTTCAATAATATATAGCCAAACTTATTGCACATGGCCATCAACACAACAGCCCTGCTTCGCGATTGTATATTTTCCTCGGCAATATTAAACGGCAGGTTCTGAAATTGCGGGTGAAGCGCCGCTTCAAATGCTTCGGTAATACTCCTGATGGCGACTATCTCGTGCTTACATCCTAAGTTTTTGACCAGGTCCTCGGCATCTTTTATCGAATGGTCGCTTGAAAAACGCGACGGCAGCAAAACTGACATCACATTTTGTGGGCCGAGTGCTTCTGCGGCCAGTGCGCATACCACAGCAGAATCTATTCCACCGGATAAGCCGAGTATAGCATTTTTGAATCCTGACTTGTAAAAATAGTCTCGTATACCAAGCACTAATGCCTGGTGTATTTGCTCAATATTATCCTGTTTCGTTTTGCGGATAGTTACAGGCTGCAAAGGCTTCACTTCAGATTTATCCTCAAGTGTATAATAAGCTACGCTTTCCCCGAAGTAAGGCAGTTCATCAACCATCGCTCCTGTGTTGTCAAATACAAGCGAGCCACCGTCAAATATCAGTTCAGTTTGCGCCCCTACATGATTGACATAGAAAAGCGGCAGTTGGTAGCGTTTTGCATTGTCACTTAATATGTTAATGCGTTCCTCGTCGTGATTATAGGCAAATGGCGATGCAGCTATATTGATCATTACATCCGGATTCTCCTTTATCAGCACGTCCATCGGGCGTGTAACATACAAAGGGTTTTCAAAGGTGTTCCAAAGGTCTTCGCATATCGTTAGTGCTATGCGGTGTCCTTTAAAATCGATACACTTAAAAGTTGTTGATGGTTCGAAATAGCGGTATTCATCAAATATGTCGTAGTTGGGAAGTAATGCTTTATTTACAACAGCTTTTACCTCGCCATTTTCAATAAAGTAAGCGGAGTTATTTAGTTCCTTTCCTTCGGGGTTATGATTATAGGTAGGCAGTCCGATAATACAGGCAATGCCAATACATTCCGCAGCAATCTTTTTTACTGCATCGTCGCAAAGCCCAATAAACTCTTTAAATTCTAGAAAATCACGTGAAGGGTAGCCACACACGCACAATTCGGCAAACACAACAAGGTCGGCACCACGGTCTTTGGCCTGGTTTATTTGGCCGATAATTTTCGTGGTATTTGATTCAAAATTACCAACATGATAGTTAAGCTGTGCCAGTGCGATCTTCATATAATGGATGATAACGATTTGCTTTCGGTAATGCGGATTAAAAAATTATTTTTGCTAAAACGATAAAAATGGTATTTCATTTTCCCAAAGCAAAGCAAATTTACCTAATTTTTCTGACGAGTGTGTTATTAACGGCCTGCGGTCGCTCTAAAAAAATTGATGTAAGCAATATTGAGGTCAATGTGACCATCGAGCGATTCGACAAAGACCTTGAGGCAATGCGTACAAAACCCATGGCTGCCCAGGCTGCTTTTATGAAAAAAAAATACGGCGCTTTTTATGACGATTTTATGGAGCGCATTATCCAGGTCGGTAGTACCAGGGACACAAACTATCTCAAGACCCTGCACGAAATACTGGTTGCGGAGCCATACAATGATGTAAAACACGAGGTGGATTCAATATTTCCGAACCTTGACAAAGAAAACGAAGAACTAACAGATGCCTTTAGGCATATCAAATATTATTACCCACAGAAAGCTTTACCAAAATTATATGCTTATTTTTCGGGTTTCCAGGTGGGAAGAGCCAATGGCAGTGGCTACTTTGGTATAGGGCTTGATTTCTTTTTGGGTGCGCACTCAAAATTTTATACTGCCTCCGCCATAACCGAACTTTTTCCGCATTACATGTCACGCAGGTTTACGCCCGAAAATATTACGCCGAGGGTGGTTGAAGGAATAGCACGCGACGATATGTTCCCGGAAAGTGACCAGGATAAGTCATTGCTGGCAAAAATGATTTATAATGGTAAGATATTATATTATATGGATAAAATATTACCTGATGAACCTGACTCTCTCAAAATAGGTTATACCGCTAAGCAGGCTAAATGGTGTGTTGATTATAAAGCGCAGATATGGGGGTTTTTTTTGGAAGAGAAACTGCTTTACGAAACTGACTATAACAAAATACAAAAGTATCTTGGTGAAGCTCCTTTCACCCCTGGTCTTGGCGAGAATAATGATGCTTCGCCGAAATTAGCTTCATGGACCGGTTGGCAGATAGTAAGGGAATACATGGATAAGCACCCCGAAGTTACATTGCAGCAATTAATGCTTGAACATGATGCTCAAAAAATATTGAACGAATCGAAATACAGGCCTAAATAAGTTGTCTGAACACCTATTTGCTGAATTAATGGATTACCGGTATGATTTCAATTCATCGTCCTTTAATCATGTTAATTTATTAAATCCTATGAATCGTGTTCAGGCAATAAAAAAGCGTGCTGAATTTATCAGCACGCTTTTTTATTTTATGTAGAAATAAGATTTACTTTAAGATCGCGAAAATAGCTTTCAGGGCAACTACTACGCCGAGTACCAATAGAATATTGGCAATACAGTTGTAAAAAAATTGATGTCCCGAAGCCGGGTCGCCCGCAAAACGAAAATATACGCCCACCATGCCGATAATAACGGCTACAACTATCAAAAGGTAATGACGTTCGTCGTTTGCTTCTTCTGTTTTGTTCATATTCTTTTAGTATTGAAAGATTTCCGACAAAAATAGAAATGTTTACCGAATATTTATAGATTACACCGATTATTTTATGATTACACCGATCAATTTGTTGTGGCTTTGCTCACCGGCCGAACCTTACTGCGATAGTAAACAAGCAGGCGCCAGGCAACAAATCCCGTTATGATAAACATCCACAAATTAACCAACCCCACCACCATATCCACAAAAATAGCCCAGCCATTTTCCAAAGCCAACGCAAGCCTTTGGAACAAAGGAATATTGTAAGCTGATGGGTCGTCGTTAGCGATAGTCTCTTTGCTGATCGTATCGCTTTGGTAGAAATTCAGGCTAATGACACTGAATTTCACAGCTTGGTCAGTCCGGAGATTATTAATTTTTTGATCAACCATGTCATCTTTTAATAAAAGCACATCGGTCGGGTTTTTTATTCTGATCTTCCCGCTTTTTTGCTGGCTCACCAATTCCTGCCGATCCTTCAATTTAAGTTGTTCGGATAAGTAGTCAAGCGATCTATCATCAATATCCATCCGACTGATATTTACATAAATGCCCATCTTGCTTACTCTAGTCATAAATTCCTCCAGTTTATCTGACGGCACCCTTACTGTCATTTCTCCAGTGGTATTAAAAGCTGCTATACGCATAATAGAATCATTGCTGATATGGACATCCCTTGTTGAGCTTGCCGACGATTGTACCTGGTGATGCATGACCATACCGCCATATTGACTTGTAAGGGTTGCAATATTTTCGCCCACCTGACGTACATCTTTTACCTTGAAGTTTATCTCGGCTGTCTTTACCAACTTCGATACTACTTTGGTCGAATCTGCTTCCGCAGTGGTGTAATCGGCAGTACCTCGTTTGTCGTTATTTACAACCTCATAATCTTTGGATGCTTTCCCTTTGCAGGCTGCCAGCAAAGCAATAGCCGCCGGCAGTATCAGTAACATTTTTGTTTTCATGATTGGTAAGTTTAAATTGATTTTTCAATTAATACCGATCAAAACAGAATGGTAACCCTATTTAACATATTTTAACAAAACATTATTCCGATAAATATAAATAAACAGAATTTTATTTCAAAAGAATAGCGTCGCGGCACAAGCGCGGGAGGAAATTTGAACAATATTTAATTAATACTGATTGGGCGGAAAGGTAACCCGATTATCAATAATTAACCCCAACCTGGCGAACGGTGATATTCTATGGTTTACATACTTTTTAGTTAAAAAATTAACAATCAATACATTAACTGTAAAATACCCCAAATTATGTAAACCATGTAAACCATGTTTTCGGGTAACGTCCACAAAAAAGGCCCCTCTTTTCAGAGAAGCCTTCAAAATATTTATTTGATAATGCTTAATTTGATGACAAAGCTGCTGCACCGCTCACAATTTCGGTAAGTTCGGTAGTAATGGCTGCCTGGCGCGCCTGGTTGTATGACAGTTTTAGCTGCTTCAACAACTCGCCTGCGTTATCAGTAGCCTTATCCATAGCCGTCATACGTGCACCATGTTCGGATGCATGTGAATCCAGTACTGCCTTGTAAAGCTGTGTCTTGATATTCTTGGGTATCAATTGTGCAACAATTTCTTCCTGCGAAGGCTCAAGAATATAGTCAACCTGGGTTGCTTTTGCATCTGGTTTCTTTTCTGATTTAGGTACGGGTAACAATTGCTCCACTGTCAGAATTTGTACCGCAGCGTTTTTGAATTGATTGTAAACCAACTCAACGCGGTCATATTCGCCATTCAAAAAGCCCTCCATTATGGCTTCCGTTATTTTGGAAACGTTGAGAAAATTAAGCTCGTTGAACAATTCGTTGTTATCCCCAATCACGTCATACTTGCGCCGCTGAAAATACTCCTGCCCTTTTTTACCGATACCTATGATAGAAATATTGCCGGCTTTATGTTGCGCGTTATATTTTTCAGAGATCAGGACATTGGCGGTTTTAATAGCGTTCATATTGAACGCGCCAGCCAAGCCACGGTTTGAGGTTACAACTACGATCAAAACCTTAACCGGCTCGCGCTCCTGCAAAAAAGGAGATGACCCATCTTCGAGTGATGCAGAAAGATTAGCCAGTATATCCTTTAGCTTAGTGGCATAAGGGCGCAACTGTAAAATAGCATTTGTAGCTCGCTTCAACTTGGCAGCCGAAACCATTTTCATAGCCTTGGTGATCTGCTGCGTTGAGCTTACCGACGCAATCCTGTTTCTTACTTCTTTTAAATTAGCCATTCTTTTCTGAGCATCAAGTATTCAGTATCAAGTATCAGGACTTTGTCTTGCTACTTGATACTTGCTACTAAGTACTAATTAATATTTACCCGACAGTTCTTTAGCCACTGTTTCCAGTACGCCTGTAATTTCATCATCCAGTTTACCTGCTTTTAAAGCGGCCAGTATTTTAGGGTGACGCATTTCTAACTGCGAGGTATATTCGATTTCAAATTCTTTGATCTTGTTGATAGGCACGTTACGCATAAGGTTCTTCGTACCCGCGTAAACGATTGCCACCTGCTTTTCAACCGTTACCGGCGAATATTGGCCTTGTTTCAATATCTCAACGTTACGTGCACCTTTATCAATTACGTTCTTGGTAGCAGCATCAAGGTCAGAACCGAATTTGGAGAAAGCTTCCAGTTCGCGGAACTGCGCCTGGTCCAATTTCAAAGTACCGGCAACTTTCTTCATCGATTTGATCTGCGCGTTACCACCTACACGTGATACCGAAATACCCACGTTGATAGCCGGACGCACACCTGCGTTGAATAAGTTTGACTCAAGGAATATCTGTCCGTCGGTAATCGAAATTACGTTGGTTGGGATATACGCTGATACGTCACCGGCTTGTGTTTCAATGATAGGCAATGCAGTTAATGAACCGCCGCCTTTTACAATGCTCCTGATCGATTCAGGTAAATCATTCATCGACTTAGCGATCTCATCGTTCTGGCTGATCTTAGCAGCACGCTCTAACAAACGGCTGTGCAGGTAAAATACGTCACCTGGATAAGCCTCGCGGCCCGGTGGACGACGTAACAATAACGACACTTCGCGGTAAGCAACAGCCTGTTTTGACAAGTCATCATAGATGATCAAAGCAGGGCGACCCGTATCACGGAAGTACTCGCCGATTGCAGCACCTGCAAATGGCGCAAAGAACTGCATTGGCGCAGGGTCAGCCGCGCTGGCGGTTACTACAATGGTATAAGCCATAGCGCCATTTTCTTCAAGCGTACGAACGATGTTCGCAACAGTTGAAGCCTTTTGGCCGCAAGCTACATATATACATATTACCGGTTCGCCGGCAGCATAAAATTCTTTTTGATTGATAATGGTATCGATACAAACGGCAGTTTTACCTGTTTGGCGGTCGCCAATTACGAGCTCACGTTGTCCGCGACCGATAGGGATCATCGCATCGATTGCTTTGATACCAGTTTGTAATGGCTCGGTTACCGGTTGACGATAAATTACACCAGGAGCTTTGCGCTCAAGCGGCATTTCGTAAACTTTGCCGGTGATAGGGCCCTTACCATCAATTGGCGCACCCAAAGTGTTAACCACGCGGCCAAGCATTCCTTCGCCAACGTTGATGGAAGCAATTTTTTGCGTACGTTTAATCGTATCGCCTTCCTTTACGCCATCAGACTGGCCAAGCAATACGATACCAACGTTATCTTCTTCCAGGTTAAGTACAATACCCTGTAACCCTTTTGAGAATTCAACCAGCTCTCCTGATTGAACTTTTGTTAGTCCGTAAGCACGGGCAATACCGTCGCCCACCTGTAATACAGTACCTACTTCTTCTAATTCAGATTCCGACTTGAAGCCCGATAATTGCTGGCGCAAAATTGCTGATACTTCGTCTGGTCTAACCTCTACCATTTTTTATCTATTTAGAGTTTTGTTATTAATTTATTGATTTACGCGTGAGCAAAATCGTTTTGTAATCTTCTTAAACTGCTGGATATACTGGTATCTACCTGCCTGTCACCAATGGTAAGTACAAAACCTCCTATCAATTCCTTGTCTACCTTAGTGTGCAGTTCGATCTTTCCACCGGTTGCTGCTTCCAACTCAGCTTTTATGGTCTTTTTATTTCCCTCAGACAATGGCGCTGCCGAGGTTACATAAGCCCTGGAAATATGTTTGATGATATTGTACTGGTTGATGAACTCCGTAGAGGTAGCGTATAAAATGCCAGCCCTGCTTTTATTGACCATTATCTTAAAAAAGGAGTTGGTCATTTTATTGATCTTGCTTCCAAAAATAGCTTCCAGTATCCTGATCTTACGGGCATGGCCAATAATAGGGTTAGCTAATACCGCCTGAAGCTCATGATTGGCCCTTACGGTTTGCGAAAAAAGCTCCATATCTTTCTTGATCTCCTCGAGGGACTTCTGTTCCTCTGCAAGATCAATGATTGACTTGGCGTACCTGGTTGCAACTGTTAATTCAGACATATCTTTTCAAGTTGTGAGTGATGGGTTGTGAGTGATGATACTCAAAACTTATAACTCAATACTCATAACTATTTTAAATTCACTTCCTTTAAAAGATCCGTTACTAATTGGTCTTGTTTCTTTTGATCTTCAAATTGCTTGCGCAATATTTTTTCGGCGATCTCTATCGATAAAGTTGCTACCTGGTTTTTTACGTCGGCCATAGCAATAGCTTTCTGATTATCAATTTCAATACGTGCGATTTCAATCATACGCGCGCCTTCAGTTTGAGCTGAAGTTTTGGCTTCATTTATAATATTATCCTTCATCTGGCGTGCCTCGCGTAAAATCAGATCGCGTTCAATGCGAGCCTGTTTAAGCAGCTCGTCATTTTCGCTGGTCAGGCGTGCCATTTCATCTTTGGCCGCTTCAGCCATAGAAAGTGCACTTTCAATTGATTTTTCGCGTTCGCTGATAGCAGCTAATATCGGCTTCCAGGCAAATTTGCCTAACAGGAATATTAATATTGCAAAGCAGACCGTTGTCCAGAAAACCAATCCAATATTAGGAGTAACCAAATCCATATTCTAAGTATTTATTAATTAAGTAATCAATTTTTAAAATAGCCCGGTGCCAATCGCACCGGGTTATTTTTTGTTCCTCAATTCGAGAGGAAAGCCGCAACAACCACCGCGAATAAAGCAACACCTTCTACAAGGGCAGCAGCGATGATCATGTTGGTTTGAATTTTAGAAATAGCCTCTGGCTGACGGGCGATAGCTTCTACAGCTTTACCACCAATCTGGCCGATGCCGATACCGGCGCCGATAGCAGCTAAACCAGCGCTAAGCGCGCCGATGTTTCCGTGCATTCCTACGGCCTGAACCAAAGTTCCAATCATTCCAGTCATTGTGTGTTAAATTTAACTTGTATATATTAATAGATAATTAATTCGAAATTAATGATGCTCCTCAATAGCCATCCCAATGAACAGCGCCGAAAGCAATGTAAAAATGTAAGCCTGTAGGAATGCCACCAGCAATTCAATCGCATCCATAAATACAACGAAAACAACTGAAACCGGCGACACCCAAATTGTATTTAAAATAAATATCAGGGATATCAGGCTTAATATCAAAATGTGCCCCGCGGTAATGTTGGCAAATAAACGAATCATCAAAGCGATGGGCTTTGAGAATATGCCTACAAGCTCGACTGGTATCATGATGATGAACAACCACCATGGATTGGGTACAAATATGTGTTTCCAGTAATATTTATTACCATTCAGGTTCACCACAAAAAAGATCGTGATCGACAATACTGCTGTTACAGCAATATTACCCGTAAGGTTAAAGCCACCCGGAAAAATAGGAATCATCCCCAGCAGGTTATTGAGCAGTATAAAAAAGAAGACCGTGAGCAGCAAAGGCATAAACCTTGCATATTTAATACCCATGTTGGGGATGGCGATGTCATCACGTACAAACATAATAAGAGGCTCAAGGAACGATTGCAAACCTTTGGGGGCCTTGCCCTCGCGCTTTTTGTAAGACGATGCGATACTAAAAAACACGATGAGTAAAACACTCATCGACATAAACATACTTATTACGTTACGGGTGATGGAAAAGTCCCAAACCTTTTTGCTCGCCGCTTCGTCAACATTGCCCGATGCATCAACCACCACGATCTTGTTCTCTGCCAATTTATAGCTGTGGTACGCGCCCTGGTATATACCTTTATCTTTTATAGTATCTTCAGTCGTCACTTTGGCCGATGAAAATATTTCAAGGCCCTTATCGGTATAAAGTATAATCGGCAGTGGAATATGCTTTTCTTTTACAAAAGGGAAAGCGAATGGCCAGGAGTGCGAATCACTGATGTGTTCGAGGATAGTTTTCTTGGCGTCAAACTTGTTTTCTTTGCTTTCCTGCGCCGAAACTTGTTTTGGAAACAGCCCTGCGGCTAAAAAAAACGCGCAAATTAAGAGAATGTTAAAAAAATTTGATTTCAAAATCGAGCCGCTTGCCATCTATAATGAAGTTTTCTACCTTAAATTTTTGTGCCGCAAGTTACGTAACAGAAGATAAACTTCAAAGGCCATATTTAAGAAATATATATAAATAAAATCGCCTATAAAAACGTTCTTACCGACCTTGTTTTTCATCAGAAAAACCACGATAAAAATCATACAAGCCAATATTTTTACTGTTGTACCGGCAAGGAAAGCGGCCGCGTAATAATCAGCATTCTTGAGCTGCACAAAAAGAATTGCCCCTACAACCAAAAAAGTAAGGCCCGAAATATAGAAAAACAGCAGCCAAAACTTAGGCGTCAGGAACTCTGCGTAACCGTTATACTGCAAAATGATGGGTGGTATAGCAAGCAATAGAACGAAGACAATATAAGACAGTATGGAAGGAAAAACTTTCATTTAATTTTAATTAAGATTACGCCGATTCTATTTTAGTGATTGCACTGATCAGGTATTTTACTTTGGACTTTTAGCTTTATGCCTTCCACCTAAAAAGATTATTTTTTCAAAGATACAATTACTATATATATGGACGCAATAACCCCGACAAGAGAGAGTATTGCAGTTACCCACCTAACGGTGTGATGTGCTGATTCATCGATCTTATAGCCCGCAAAAGTAAACAGGCCAATGACGGCAATCATCTGGAAGCCCATGCTCCCGTACTTTGCATAGGCATTTACCTGCTCGCTGTCGTTTTCATCCTGTTCATTTTTAGCCATGTGCAAATTTATTAATCCTATTGCATACTATTTAGTAAATTAGCGAGGCTTTTATAAACTGTTGTTTTACATTGGGGCGCATCTCTAAAATTTCTGTCTTTAGACGAATATACTTCCTGGTTTTTGTGCTGCTGGTGGCGGGGTGTTCGCTCGAAAAGAAAACTGCCGTTAATCGTGCCCTGCAAAACTTAACTGCGCATTACAATATTCTTTTTAATGCCAATGAACTATTGAGGCAAAAGCAGGATAGCTATGCATTGTCCTTTGTCGACTCGTACAACGAGATTCTCAGTGTCTACCAGGATACGACGACTCAGTCTAAAACCGCCGATAAGGAACTGGAAGAAGTTAAAATTAAAGGCGGGAAGATCATCAACATTAAGGAACAAAGCCACTACCTGGGCGATGCTTACCTGGTGTTGGGTAAGGCCAATTATCTCGAGGGCGATTATTTCCAGGCTGTGGAGTACTTTAGTTATGTGATACGGTCGTTCCCAAACCAAACTAAGCTCACTGAAGAAGCCCTGGTTTGGAAGGCCCGGACGATGATCCATTTAAACCAGCTTCCCCAGGCAAAACTGGTTGTGGACTCAGCCATACAAAATATTAGCAAAAAAACTAAAAAAAGCATTATTGCCGATGCTTATGCTACCAAATTGCAATACGATATTGATGTTCAGAACTATGAAGAGGGTGAGGAAATGGCCAAACAGGCGGTACATTACGCACGTGATAAAAGTCAACGCCTTCGATGGACATTTATTATGGGTCAATTACAGGAGCTAAACAATAAACCCGGCGATGCATATAAAAGCTATTCGCGCATTGTAAACAGTAACGCGCTTTTCGAAATGGCTTTCAATGCCAATTTGAATCGTATCAGGATACAGGATAATCAAAATGGATCTAAAGTAGACCGCATTGCCTTGCTGAAGAGTTTGATAAAGAATGCAAACAACAAGGATTTCATCGACCAGATATATTACCAAATAGCCGAACTTAATTATACGGATAAGAATATCAATGAGGCTATTAAAAATTACCGTCTTTCTGTTCGCTACAGCCGCAAAAATCAAAACCAAAAAGGTTTATCGTACCTACGGCTTGCTGACATCTTTTTTAAAGATAAGGCTGATTATATAAGCGCCAAAAAATACTATGACAGCACCTTGTTTAGCTTGTCACCAGGCTATCCAGGCTACCCGGGTATAAAAAAGAAAAGTGACAACCTACAGCTTCTTGCCGATAGGTATGGCATCATAGCAAGGGAAGACACCTTGCAAATGTTGGCTAAGCTGGATGATAAGGCACGCACAGCTAAAATTGATGCGATGGTAAATGCCGAGATTTTAAAACAACAGGCGCAAACAGCCTATGTCGATAATTCAAACAGTTCGGTCGGCAATGGCCCGGGAGCAGTCAGCCCAGGTAGTAGTTTTTACTTTTATAATTCAAACGCTATAAGCCAGGGATTCAACGATTTTAAACGACGCTGGGGCAATCGGAAACTGGAAGATAATTGGCGCCGGAGCAATAGGGCCAGCAGCGATATTACCAGCAGTAGCTCGCAAACTATTGACCCGGATGCCCCGGTTGACCAGGCCGCCAAAGGCAAAAATGCAAGCACTGCCGGTGATTATCGCAAACAGCTTATCACAAATTTGCCGCTTACACCTGATTTGCTGGACAAGTCAAACACGCGCATTTATAACGCCTATTTTGACATTGCGAATTTTTACCGGGATGTTTTAGGCGATAAAAAAGAAGCTATTGCTATTTATGAACTATTATTAAGCCGTTTCCCCGATTCGCCTGACAAGCCAGCATTATACTATAACCTTTACAGGTTGTATGCCGATGATAACCCTACGAAATCAGAACAATACAAAAACATGCTGCTTAAGGGCTACCCGGATACGCCTTTTGCCAAAATAATTATTGACCCCGAATATGGTAAAAAATTGAATGACGCCGATGCAGAATTGACTGGCTTATATAACCAGGTTTATGATGCCTATGCAGGCAAGGATTATAAAAATGCCATTACGTTAATTGATGCCTTGCAAAAACAGCGCCCCGATAATAAATGGGCCGCGCAGCTTGTTTATCTAAAAGTAATATCAGAGGGGCACCTGGAAAAATTTAACCCTTTCAGGGACAGCCTGGCTAAACTGGTTGCCAAATATCCTAACGACCGTTTAATAACACCTCTCGTAAAACAGCATATCGCCTACCTTGATGCGCATAAAAGCGCATTGATGCCCCGCCCGTTTGTACTTACGGACAAAGACCCCAATGAAGAGCCGTTTATACCGGCGGTGGTAGCAGCAGATAAAGCTACGGCAAGTTATAATGCATTCGCCGACCAGCAACAGAAAGCATTTAAACAAGCAGAAGCGGATAAACAAGCCGCGGCGGCAAAATTGGCAAAACAGAATTCGGCAACAAATCAACCCGCGGTGAGTCCGCCACCGGTTGATAAATCAACAGTTTTTCAACCGGTTATAAAACAATTGGATACTACGAGTCATGTTGTGACTAATCCCGCAAAGACCGATTCCATTGCAAACAATAAAGCTGTAAATAATCCGCCCAAGCGTGAAGTGCCTTCTATATTTTCGATGCGCGACAGTACAAACTATTATTTTGTAATTAATGTAGGAAGTACCACTACCGACTTGGCATCTTCCCGTTTCGGTATCGGGCAATTTAATCGTGCTAATTTTGAAAACAGCACAATAAAACACCAGCTAGTAGGCGTTGGTGATGATAACCAGCTTATTTATGTGGGAAGGTTCTACAGCATCGGTGCGGTAAAGGATTATGCGAAAGCTATAATTCCGTTACTGCCTGACATTATGAAAGTGCCGAAGAATTTGTACGGATTTTTTATCATAACCAAAGAGAATTTAGATAAATTGAAAAATAAAACCATGCTGGATAGTTACATGGAATATTATCAAAACAACTATTGAAATACCTACTATTGAAAAATATTAAGCATCAAAAAGATGGTCACTAAATTAACACCACAAGATATCAGGAGATATAATGGATACATCTGGAAATTTTTCGGAGGCTGTTTTGCGCTATTAGTATTAATGATCGCCGCCACTTTTTTGGGGGTATTCGGCGAACTGCCCCCATTCCGCGACCTCGAAAACCCTAAAAGCAACCAGGCAACGGAAGTTATATCATCTGATAAACAGGTTTTGGGTACCTACTATGTAGAAAACCGGTCTAGCGTAACTTATAAGGAGATATCGCCAAACGTAATCAATGCCCTGGTAGCCACCGAGGATGAACGTTTTTACGAACATTCAGGGATCGATTTCAGAAGGCAATTCAGCATCATTTTCCTAAACATCTTTAAGTCGCAGGGAGGCAGCACTATTACCCAGCAACTGGCTAAAAATCTGTTTACCGTGCAACCTTCTCATAACAAAATTGTACGTATAACCCAAAAGTTCAAGGAGTGGATAACCGCTGTGCAATTAGAGCGCCGCTATACCAAGCAGGAGATCGTCACCATGTATTTGAATACGGTCAATTTTGGCGCTTACAATACCTTTGGCATCAAATCGGCCGCGCGCACCTATTTCAGTACCACACCGGATAAATTGACACCCGACCAGGCTGCGTTATTAGTGGCGATGGTGAATGCCCCAAGTAAATACAATCCAATTAATCATCCGGACAAAGCACTGGCCCGCCGTAATAATGTGGTGCTTCCGCTAATGGCAAAACGGGGATATCTGAGCGATGGTCAATTGGCCGAGTTTAAAGCTAAGCCATTGGGGTTGGATTTTAACCCGATAACGCATAACGACGGGCCGGCACCTTATTTCAGGGCGGTACTTAAAAGAGAGGTTCAGAAAATATTCCAGGACGAATCTATAACAAGGGCCGATGGCTCTGCTTACGACCTGGACAGGGACGGGTTAAAAATATATACTACCATTAATGCAACGATGCAGGAGTATGCCGAAGAGGCACAGGCTGAATATATGCGCCAGTTACAGGTAGTATTTAATAACCACTGGAAGGGTTATAGCCTGTATAAAAGCATCAAAAATTTCAAGCTGCTGATAAGCGAGGGTATGCATCGTTCTGATCGTTATAAGTCTGACACCCTGCAGGGGATGACACAGGAACAGATCAAAAAGGATTTTAATACACCTACTGAAGTAGACCTGTTTACCTGGAAGGGTGATACCACCATGACCATGAAACCAATAGACTCTATTGTTTATTCAAAATTGCTGCTGCGGAATTCGTTAATGAGCATGGACCCCACTACGGGCTACATAAAAGCGTGGGTGGGTGGTATCAGCTTCGAACATTTTAAATACGACCAGGTTAAAGTGGGCGCCCGACAGGTTGGATCAACTGCCAAGCCATTTACGTATGCCGTGGCTATTGATAACGGGTTTTCGCCCTGCATGAAAGTGAATAATGTACCCGTTACTATAGAAATGCCGGGTTCGCCATCATGGACACCAAGGCAATCGTTATCAGACCTCCAACCCGGGGAGATAACACTGAGGACAGCACTATCCTATTCCCAAAACTGGGTGACAGCCTATGTAATGAAAGAAGTAGGCCCGGTATTAGTAATGAACCAGATCAAAAAAATGGGTATTACTACCGCTGTTCCGCCTTACCCATCAATTTGCCTGGGTGTGTTTGATGCCTCTGTTTACGATATGTGTGGTGCTTATTCGGCATTTGCCAATCACGGTGTATGGACCGAGCCTACTTTTATACTTCGGATAGAGGACAGAAAAGGCAATGTGCTTTACACACACAAACCCAGGATCGTACAGGCTTTGAACGAGCAGACCGCATACGTGATGACTGACATGATGAAGGGCGTAATACAGAATGGAACCGGCTCGAGACTGATGTACCGGTATGGTATCAGGAACCCGGTAGCGGGTAAAACAGGAACTCCGCAGGATAACTCAGATGGTTGGTTCATTGGGATGGTGCCGCAATTAGTTACGGGCGTTTGGACAGGGTGCGAAGACCCTGATATCCATTTTCGTTCGACCTCGCTTGGTGAGGGGGCCAACTCTGCCTTACCTATATTTGCACTATATATGAAAAAGGTGTATGCCAACCAAGAGTTAGGTATCAAAAAGAATGTTGATTTCGACCTGCCAAAGGCGCCGCTGACTATTACGATCGACTGTAGTGCTTACGATCAGAAAGCACAAGGCACTCCTCCTGCAACAGACGTGGATAAGAAGCTTGGGTTTTGAGAACGAAGTCTGAAGTCCGAAGTCTGAAGTCTGAAACGACTAAAGACTAAAGACCCTGAACTTAAGACTAAAAAGAATGAGCAAAGATTTCGACTACAAGGCTGCCTTAAAGAATATACCGCACAAACCGGGGGTATACCAATATTGGGATGCCGATAACGAGCTGATCTACATCGGCAAAGCGAAGGACTTGCGCAACCGCGTTACATCCTATTTTAATAAGGATCTAAATATAAATGCCAAAACAAAAGTTTTGGTTTCCAAAATCCGCAACATCACTTTCACTATTGTGGATACGGAGGTGGATGCCTGGCTGCTGGAAAACAGCATGATAAAAAAGCATCAGCCGCGGTATAATGTGATGCTGAAAGATGATAAGACCTATCCCTGGATCATCATCAGAAACGAAAATTTCCCCCGTATATTCTGGACAAGACGAATCGTGCGTGATGGCTCAAAATACCTTGGGCCTTACGCCTCGGTGAGCATGATGCATAACATTTTAGACCTGATCAAGGAAACCTATCCCTTGCGAACCTGTAGTTTAAATTTAACCCGCCAAAATATTGACGCCGGTAAATTCAAAGTATGCCTCGAATATCAATTAGGCAATTGCAAGGGCCCATGCCAGAATTACCAGACGGAAGATGATTATGAGCACAATATTGAAGAGATAACAAATATACTAAGCGGCAAAATAGGGGCCGTTTTACGAAACCTAAAATCGGATATTGATACCGCAGTGGCCAGCCTGAATTTTGAGGCGGCGCATAAGCTAAAACGAAAAGCCGACCTGCTTGAAAACTATCAGAGCAAGTCGACTGTGGTTAATTCGTCCATTACCGACGTAGATGTTTTCAATATTGCATCGGATGAAAAATATGCCTTTGTCAATTTCCTGAAGGTGATGAATGGTACCATCATCCAGACGCAGACAATCGAACTAAAAAAACGCCTCGACGAAAGTGACCAGGAATTACTTACGCTGGCTATTTCAGAATTCAGGACCCGGTATAACAGTAAGTCTAAAGAAGTAATCGTGCCATTTCATCCTGATATTGACGATGGGTTGATCAAATTCACTGTGCCTAAATTGGGTGAAAAGAAAAAGCTGCTTGATCTTTCACATAAAAATGTGCTCTTCTTCAAAAAAGAAAGAATTGACCAATATGAAAAATTAAATCCAGATATCCGTACCGATAGGTTGCTGACGACCATGATGAAGGATCTGCGTATGAACCAGTTACCCCGGCATATCGAATGCTTTGATAATTCCAATTTCCAGGGTAAATACCCGGTTTCTGCAATCGTAGTTTTTCGGGATGGTAAGCCATCTAAAAAAGACTACCGCCACTTTAACGTGAAAACCGTTGAAGGGCCAAATGATTTCGCTACGATGGAAGAAGCCGTTCATAGAAGATACCGGCGGATGCTGGATGAAGGAACCGAATTACCTCAACTGATCATCATTGACGGTGGCAAAGGGCAATTATCATCCGCTATCAAAAGTTTGAAGCAATTAGGCATTGATAAACAAGTTACGGTTATTGGGATAGCCAAGCGCCTGGAAGAACTGTATTATCCCGGCGATCAATACCCTTTATACCTAGATAAAAAATCGGAAACATTGAAAATCATCCAGCAATTGCGTGATGAGGCCCACCGGTTCGGGATCACTTTTCACCGCAAAAAACGCGATAAAGGAACCCTTGCCACTGAACTTGAATTGATTGAAGGTATAGGCAAAATGTCCGCTGAAAAATTGCTAAATCATTTCAGGTCGGTAAAAAAAATACGCGAGGCTGCTATTGAGGATTTGCAGGAAGTAGTAAATACCAAGCAAGCTGCTGCGATAAGAAATTATTTTAGTCCGAAGTCTTAAGTCCAATCTCAAATTAAAATGTCATTTCGAACGAGCATAGCGAGGAGAAATCTTCGACAAGATACAGGGTGAACTGTGCATGGCGGACTATGCATGCGTTTAAGATTTCTGGTAGTGTCTCAGTTTGAATTTTGTTCTTTTTTTTCTTTAGGTTTCTTCATAGCCATGAGCATGCAGAGTATACCTACAATTAATAACGAAAAAGTATAAATGTTATCCGTGTTCTTTGCGGTGGAAAAGTATGTTCCAACAGACATGAAAATCGCTCCTACATACACGTAGGTCTTATTGTAAACGTTTAATTCGTGAAGATTCATTTTTTCAATAAAAAAAGCCACTTGTTAAGTGGCTTAAATCTATGAATAAGTTTGCGAATTAATCTGCCAGTCTTACAATTTCCTCAATAGTCATAACGTCTTTAGTTAACCCTGCTTCCATTGCCGGGGTTACTCTTAGCGTCTTGTGTATTTTAGCGAAGTTGTAATAAACGAAGTGTAATGCGATTGCATGGCAATGATTTTCCATTTTCTTAGAGAAAGCGTTGGTTAACCTTGTGAACCTACGCATGTGCATACGCATAGTTAGGTTTTGGCGTTCAACGTAGCTTGTAGATACATTTTCCGCTACTGGCTTACCAATTATCCTCTTCTTTTCAAAGCCAGTACAATCACCGGGACTATATTTCCTTTCTGTTTGATTTGCGCCCATTGGCTCACCGTAAATTTTAATAAGCATTGCGTAGTCTATCTTAGAACCGAAAGCGTCAGGAACGGCGTTTAAATAAGCCTTGTGGCCGTCAGTAGTTAACTGTACTCTATTCCTTAAACGGCTTTTTACATCTTTCATAAATGTATAGGCAGATTCAGCGTCACGGTCACCTACAAACCACGATACAATCATTTTACTATCGGCATCAATCGCTGTCCAAGTCCAAACGTCACCTGCACCCTCAACATCAGCTACGTTATTTTCAACGCTTTTCTGCTTCGAATATATAAAGCTCCAAATTTCATCCGCTTCTATTCTTGTTGAATTTAACCCGTGTACGGTCTCATCGTGAAAATTTTGACAGGCCTTACCAGTATCAACCAGTAATTTTGTTACTGTATTGATGCTTACATCTGCAATACGTGACGTAGCACGTAATGACATCCCCTCAACAAGCATGTTGATGATTTGTACTTTTTTGGCGATTGGTAACTTGTTCATACAACAAATATACTGATTTATTTTAATTGTCAAGCATAAAAATCATTTTAATATAAAATCTATGTAAAATTACATTTATTTTTTATAATAGCTTGTTTTATAGCTATTTTTTAGTATATTTGCTATGTTAAAATACAGATTTAAATAACATGAAGTCAGAAGAAGATGAAATGGATAAATTGCTTAATGGCGTTTTAGCTTCTTTTAAATCTAATAAATTCGATACCCTTCGGGAGGTGTTCGATAAACGGATAAAGGAATTAAACGTATCACAGGCTCAGGTAGAAAAGACGCTAAAAATAGAATACCGAACCCTAAATGGAATTTTAGACGGGACAACTAAAAAGTTTGATTTAGGCAACCTTGTAAAAATCGCCAAATTTTTGGATTTAGAGGTTGAAGATTTGGTTCAGAGGTATGTTTCAGAGGCTTTATCATCTTCAAAGGTCTATGATAGAGATATTGAAAAAAAGAATTTTATTGTAAATAACTTTGATTTACCACGATTAAAAAAGGATAAATTAATCGATAGTATTTCAGATTACGACCATATAGAAAAAAGAATATGTGATCTCTTTGGATTTGATTCGGTTTTTGAATACAAAAGAAATAGGGTAAATCCTGCGTATTGGAGCGTTAAGGAAATGGTAAGTAATCGCACAAGGGATTTATGGATAGAATGGTCGTATCAAAGTTTGAAAGCACTTAATAATCCATATAAGTATGATAGGGATAAACTAATTGCCCTTTTCCCGAATATTAGAATGCATACTACAAATGTTGAAAAGGGACTTTATTCAATCATCAGACTTCTTTACAAGGCCGGAATAACCGTAATATATCAACCCTACCAATCTAATTTAGATATTCGTGGTGCAACCTTCTCAGTAAATGAAAAGCCATGCATCGTCCTTACCAATTATAAAAAGAAGTATCCATCCTTATGGTTCGCGTTATTACATGAACTACACCATGTATTATTTGATTGGGATGAAATTTTAGTTAATACATTTCATGTATCAGAATCAGATGGTAGTCTCATAGACAAGGAGAAAAAAGCGAATGAATTTGCCAGGGAGTATTTGTTCCCCGATGCCAAAATGAATCAAATTTATCCCTACTTAGATATGGATAACCACCAATATGTTTATAAATATGCGCATGATAACCAAGTGCATCACAGCATTATTTACGATTTTTACAGTTATAAAACTAATATATGGAACAGGTTTAAAAACCATTATCCCGCTGTTGAATTATGCCTGAATAAAATAGATGTTTATCCTTGGGGTAAACCAGTTAAACAAGTAGCACGATTAAGAGATGAAAAAATATTTAATAATTTATAACGGATGAAAAAGAAAATTGACGAAAAAGCTAAACAGGTTCAAAATAAGCCTAAGATTAGTGATGATAAAATAAAAGCCGATGATGAACTTCGTCAAAGCCTCTTATTTAGTCCAGAACAACTGATAGAAAAGTCCTATTCGGATTTCGACTTAGACGAGTATAACTTACGACAGAGATTACTATCTGACAAGGAAACAAACCCCAAAGAGGCTTATATTCTAAATGAAAGAAAAACCTATAGAAAAAGGTTTCCATTAGAATTTTATAGGTTGATTTATGTGCTTAATTCTTGGTCAACAAGCGGTAGAAAGTTGTATAACAGGCCGCATATTGTTGCGAAATGGACAGTCGAACTTATCTATCAGAGATTTCCTAATGGGATTATAGATGGCCTTCGGGATAAAAATCCTTTAATTAAGGGTCAGCGCCTTCACAAACATTTTCAATGGTTGTCTTTAATTGGAGATGATGATTTAATCCAATATATTAACGAGGCAATGGCAGTTATGAGGAAATGCACTTATTGGTATGAATTTAGGAGAGCTTATGCCAAGCAATACGGATTAATATATCAAGGCGATTTATTTTTAGATTAACCCTTATTTCCCCATCTTGCCTCTGCCGCTTTCTTAGCTATTTCAGAGCGTTCTTTTGCTGTGAGTGCCTTTGCTCTTGCCTTCCCACCAACAAGGCCACCTGAACGACCTTTGACGGGTTCGGATTGATCTTTCTTAACTTTATTGGTATCTTCGGCTTCGCCGGACACAATATCAAGTATGCTTTTAGCTAATTGGTTTAAATCCCTTTTTGACATAAAGCAAAGTTATCTCTATTTTGTCAAGCATCAAATAAAATAAATTCAAACTGAGACACTACCAGATTTCTCGCTCTCGCTCGAAATGACATAACGTTATTAAAGCAAAAAGTCTTAAACCGGAACCCGACTTAAGACTTTCTGTAAAATATTTTTGACTTAAACTAGTATTGCCACAAATTAAGCTCCCAGTTCATCAAATCTTTCTTTACACGTTCTGATTCATACAGCTTGTCCATACCCTGAGCGTAGTCCTTGATACGATTATTTGCATCATTGGCTACCTTGGTGATGTAACTTGCGAATATCCTCTTCATGAATATATCATCATAGCTCAGGCCGGTGTTATCGTTATTCCTGTTTACAGCTTCTTTTGTCGCCAGTATAGGACGTGCATCAGGGAAACGTATCCAGAACGCCGGTTGGTAATCCAGTTTCACACCCCCTGCTGTTGGTCTAACCATCGGTGCGATACCGATAATGCGCGGTTCGAATACAGAGCGCTGACGGTCGAACACCCAATCTTCCTTAAGACGGAACTTCACTATGCTATCCGCGAGAAACTCACCCGGTTGCATCACCGAGCCCGTTTTCGCACCGGTATTAGGATCAAATTTATCTACCAGTACGCTATCAGCCATTTTTAATTTAGCTTGCGCGGCGGTTAGTGGAACCCTGAAGCTGTCTGCGTCTGGGTCTGCCGTGGTTGGGGTAGCATCGTAGGCGGTAAGTTCGCCGGCAGCTATAGCATCCATCAAAATATCGATCAGGCGCCCTTTAGGCGACGCCATAAAACGATTCATTTTATCACGTACATCTATTTCGCGCCATACGCGTTTGGCATAAGCCACATCCGATTCGCGCAGGTTAGCATAAGGCGTAACCTTTGCATTCAGGATATTGGTTTTTTTGTAATATCCATCAAGCGGCCTGTCAAACGGCTTTGCAGGAGCGGCCGCCACTTTCCTGGTGGTATCGGCTGCCAGGTTTGTTGCCGGGGGCCTGTTGGTCGTTTGCGTCCGCGAAGTTGTCGCTGGCGTAGTATTAGTTGCCCTCCTCCTTCTGCGTTGCTGGCCATATGATGTCACAAATGCCAAACAAAGTACTATAACCAAAATTCTTTTTTTCATGTCCTTTTTAATTAGCCGATAATGTTATCGGGTCCAATCCGCGCTGTGTGCCATCCGGACCAACCGCCACAATATCTTTAAATACTACCAGTGTACCAGGCGTTACCGACGCTATCGCAGTCCTCATCTGGCTGTTCAGGTCGTTGCCTACGGTCGGTATCGAAATGGCATCCTGCCTTGGTTTAACGATCATCAGTGTAAAACGTGTTACCGTAAATTTGGCATCAAAATCAAAATTATCAAGAATTGCGAACACCCTGCTTTGCGCTCTGATGTTTGCCGCGCTGGTATTACCCCCGCTTTTGCCCGCAAACTGCGGCTTTGGGTCAGGTATACGTTTTACACGGAATTTAGTTGTTCCTAAAGCCGCATTTTTCCCATCTATAGTGCCCGATATTGAAATACTAGCATCACCGATAGATTTTACCATGGCAATATAATGGCCAGCTTTGTCTTTTGTTAGCGAGCCTCCACTGCCAGATATATTGGCATTTATCTTATCCAGCGCAACTCCCGGGGCCGATACCGATACCGGGTTAGGTACGCCGATATATAAAACGTTCATTTTATCTGGTGATACGACAGCTGATGGTTTAGCAACTGTATAAGTTTGGGGATCGGTTTTATAAGTTTTGGTAGTACCATCCGTTTGCTTAACTACGATCGTACCAACCCAAGTATGCGTACCTACACCTGCGTTTGCCGAATATTGTCCCTTACCGCCCTCAACCTTAAGTTTCGAACCATCCACAGTAATATCTGGTGTCGAACGTGAATCGGACGCCGTTAAAAATACCTGGGCTTTATATGGCTTTCCTTCAAGAATATAGCTTGACGGCGCAACAGCAACGGCGTTAAATTGATCCAAATTCACCTGCGCCTGGTCAACTTTTCCTAAGATTTTCTTTACAACTTCATTTTCAGAGTTTTTTATATCCGATTGTATTTTTATTAAAGCCGTCATGGCTGCACCCATCGGGATACCTTCTCCAAAATTGGCCACTTCCCAATTTTTATGAGGGAAGCCTGCCCTGTCGGGTGCATCAGCTGTTCTTAAAGATAAGTTCATGCCTAAAGTATCTTTAGGGTCCATCAGGTGCATTAACGCATTGCGTGTTGAATCTATCTTTTTACGCAAAGTATAAGCATTCTTCCTTCTTTCAGTCATCAGGTCAGCCGATTCATCAAGGTTCTCACGCCCTTTATAATCATTGATCGCAGGCTCGAAACCACCGGTTTCGTCAGCCATCTTTTTCTTCAGCGATTCGATAAAGGCATCCAGGTTATTCGCTAATTGCTGGGCCTTTTGAGCGTTTGCATACGGAATTTTAGCTCTTTCAGGCTCATCTTTTAACTTAGTTTTTTCAAATGACGACATCGTATTGTCGATACCTGTACTGACGTTTTTACTCGAAGCCGTTAAGCTGTCGCTTATTGTTTTAAATGAGTCCAGCAAATTTTCAGGTACATCCAGGGCAATTAAGCCTAAAAGCACCAGGTATAGAATACCTATCATTCGCTGTCTGGGGGTTTCTTTGCCGCCGGCCATGTCTTATATGTCTAGTCGTTTAGGGTCAAATAATAGTTTGTTAAGCACGGGGTTGGCTCATTGCCGATAACATATTACCATAAATTGAGTTCAACGAGCTCAGGTTCTTGGCCAGGCGTGTAACTTCAGCCTTAAACTGTTGCGAATCTTCAAGCGATTCGTTAAAGTTTTGCATGGTAGCCGCCATGTTATGATAGAATTTATTCATTGACTTCAGGTGAACGCTTGAATCTTGTAATTCAAGTTCATATACAGCGTTCAGGGCCGAAAGATTTTTTGCAAGATTATTTACCTGTTCGTGGTAAGCCTTAGAGTCAACATTTGAATTGGCCATTTCGGATAAGTTAGCCGAAGCAGCATCAAAAGCGTTGCTTAATTTGTCATAGCTTGCACCTGCACCTTTAACTTTACCAGCAAATTCGGTTGTTGCTGCACCTGCATCAGCCACGCTTGATATTGTCGCTACTTTGTCACCAAAAGTTCTCAACCCCTCACCCAGGCTGCCTATTAGCTCAGGCCCAATCTTAGCATCTGCCAGCATTTTATCAAGGGCCGCTGTATTAGAGCTGCCACCGCCTATGCCACGCGCAGAAGCTTCCGGCAATTCACCTTTAAAATCTTCACTTAGTTCAGGATAAACACGGGTCCAATCCACATGTGCTTCTTCTCTTTCTCTTTGAAAGCCCAAAAGGAAGAATAAAGCCGCCTCAGTTGTAAGACCTGCTGTGATAAAAAGCGTGCCGTAAGGCCAGTGTTGAATCTTAAATAAAAGTCCGATGATTACAACAGTAGCACCCCAAGACACAATATTGGTGATTCCGTAAGGTTTTTTTTTGCCTTCCATGATAACTAAAAAATAATTTGAATAATAAACTGGTGAATTGTGAAATAAAGTTAGTGTTTATCTTTGATATCTCTACCAAGAAAATGTGTTACACAACGGAAACCGATGTATGACTTAGCAGTATCCTGGTATTCGAAAGTCCTTGTCGAGTTTTGCAGGAAATATCCTACATCTTTCCATGACCCGCCTCTTACTACTTTTCTTTTTAACACGATGGGATCGTTAGGTTTAGCTTCATATGCCATGCTTGGTGCAAGGTCATGTGTAAAGGTTGATGATGATTCATCAAATGCGTCAGATGTCCATTCAGCAACGTTGCCGGCCATGTTATACAGGCCGTAATCATTAGGGATATATGAGCGAACGTTTACAGTATAGGCTCCGCCGTCATCAGAATAGTTACCACGGCCCGGTTTAAAGTTGGCCAGCAAGCACCCTTTAGCATTTTTGATATAAGGGCCACCCCATGGGTAATCGGTCCCTATCCTTCCGCCGCGCGCGGCGTATTCAAATTCTGTTTCACTTGGCAACGAATATTTTCCTCTTACGGGCAAATTGTGCGAGTATTTATAGTTGTTGTTATAGTGTGTACGCCATACGTTAAAGGCTCTTGCCTGGCGCCATGTTACGCCCACAACAGGATAATTACGATAAGCAGGGTGCGAAAAATAGCCCTCAACCATAGGTTCGTTAGCCGAATAAGAAAAATCGCTCAGCCATACCAGGGTGTCAGGATAAACCGGAACGGTATCGCGCATAATAAAGTCCGAACGTTTTTTAGTTTTATCGCCCCGGTAATCGGCAGCCTCACGCAAGTCTAAAATTGAATAATTGTATTTTAGCAAGCGTACATCCAGTTCGTTGCGGTCAAAAACCCTGTCATCGCCCTGGTAATACATGCCCTGCAGCTTTGCAATTTGCGCCACAGCAGTTTTGTTACCCTTTGGGCTATAATATGATAACGGGTAATGCTTTACATAGGCCCAGTTGATGTATTTTTTACCGTTGGTCCTGGCTGCGGCAGCGCCCTTTGCAGGTTGTATGAAATACTTAGGATCGTTAAGATAATTAACTATGGCGATCGAATCGCGCACCCATTGTACAAATTGCTTGTAATCCGAATTCGAAACTTCGGTTTCGTCCATGTAAAAGGCGGGCACAGTAACCTGTTTTGTTTGGGATATCTGCGCGAAAGTTACATCCTGGTCCGTTTGTCCCATCATGAACGAACCTGACGGGATATAAACCATCCCGTACGGCACTTCCGCCCTAAACGACCTTTGGGGTATCCCGGTCAACTCGCCTCTGTCGCCGCCATGACCACATCCTGCAAGCATTATGCCTGCGGCCAGAACAACTATCAAAAAGTAAATCTGCTTCATTTTTTAAACTAATCAGTTATTTTATATAACGCAATATGACCTGTACTAATATATCAAATTACATTAATCAAAACACAAAAATGTTTTTTATTATGTAAACTATTTGCGGCCTTGAGTAACAAAAGTATAAATTAATAGTTTATTGCCATAAAAAAACAATATAACTTATACTTAAGTTTTTACCCCTTGCGGGAATGTAAACAGTGACATTATACGGCTTCCCGCTACCTAAAGTTGCGGACCAATCCTTTAAATTACTATAAATTATTTGTTTACCATCTTTACATATTGCTCAATGGCCATGGTCATTGACGGTGCGCCGGGAGTCGGCGCGGGGATGTCCAGGATTAGGCCGGCATCATGCACGGCTTTGTGTGTGGTTGCCCCAAAGGCGGCTATCCGCGTGTTATTTTGCTTAAAATCAGGGAAGTTCTTATAAAGTGACTGTATGCTTGAAGGGCTGAAAAATGCAATTACATCATAAAAAACCTCGGCCAGATCTGACAAATCACTGCATACTGTGCGAAACAAAACAGCAGGCGTAAAGTTATAGCCGTTGTCGAGCAAAAATTTCTGAGTTTCTTCTGCAGCAACATCAGAGCATGGGTAAAGAAATTTCTCACCAGAGTGTTTTTTTAACACTTCGGCAAGGTCGGCGGCGGTCTGTTTGCCAAAAAAAATCTTTCTTTTCCGGTATTGAATATATTTCTGAAGGTAAAGCGCAATAGTTTCTGAAAGGCAAAAATACTTCATATCTATTGGCACTTCGAAACGCATTTCTTCGCAAATGCGGAAAAAATGGTCGGCAGAATTACGGCTTGTGAAGATGACGGCAGAAAAATCCGAAAGTGTGATCTTTTCCTTACGGAAATCTTTGGCCGGCACACCTTCAACATGTATAAATGACCTGAAATCGATCTTCAGGTTGTATTTTTTTGCCAATTCCGCGTAGGGGTTTTTGTCATTCTCGGGTTTTGGCAAGGTAACCAGTATGCTTTTAACCTTTTTCTTTCTTTCTTCCAAAATACAAATCGTATAAAAACCTAATTCCTATATATTCAGCGCCTTAATTAATATTAAAATGGGGCAAATTTCGAGGGCACAAAGATACACAATTAAATAAAATTTATGAAATACAATGTTCGAAATGATTTCGACGCTCCCCCGTAGGTACTGCCAAACAAAAATAGCCGCTATTAAACCATAAGCCGCCCACAGAATGTACGGGATGAGGGGATCTGTAAGCAAACTGAAACATACTGCCACGGGTAGAAACACAAAGGCTATATTAAAATAGGTTAGATAAGATACTGACAGGTACTCGCTTACAACCTTATTAATATTAAATACAAAGCCCAAAAACTTTACGATAAGGAATTTCACGGCAAATAACACCAGGATGATAAATGTGAGCGAAATAAAAAGCGGAAAACCACTGATACTATAATACACATGCTGATATGCCGAGAATTGGTAAAGGAAAAGGCCAAATGTGAGGCCAAAAAGCATGAACAACCCAATAAACGTCCACGAATTTACGAGTCCATCCTCTTTACTCACCTGGTTGAGAATGCGTTTGCTATAAAATGACGACCATACACTCTCGATATCTTTACTCATGATACGGTTGAGCACCGCTGTGTAAACCACTAAAGCAATAATGATAACAATAACCCATTGGTCACGCGAGGGCCGGCTGCTGCCTTCCTTCAAAATGCTTTTCGATTTAGAATGAATATCCAGGTAATTGGTCCCTGTATACAAGTATTTTTTTAATAAACTGTCAACCAATTGGTCGTGCCGTGAGGGATCTGCCGGTTGTATATACATCATAGCTACAGAATCTTGCACAAATTGTTCACGCTGCTCCATAGCCAATGCCACCGAATCAAGAAATGGAAGGTGCCCGTTTTGCTGCGCGCTTATTGCGGAAGTGTCGCTGTTTTTTATAGTTGTGGTATCCTGCTGCGCATATGTTTTTAGTGAAAGGGCTGCGAAAAACAAAAGGCTGACAACAATAATCCGCATAGCTTAAACAGTAGTAATCTAATCCGAATGCAAATTTACCGTAATATTTAGTTGTTTTATAATAGGATATTTATTTTAGTGCTAAATGGCCATTATCGTTATAATACATCAAAGCGTTTTCTGTGATCTTAGGTGGGCCATTGAGGAACAAACCATATAACGGTTTCGCGAAAGGCTGAATATCCCTACTTTTGCTCCATGGCCGGTATCTATATTCACATCCCTTTCTGCAAACAAGCTTGCCATTACTGCGACTTCCATTTCAGCACCTCACTGACTTATAAGAATGAATTACTACAGGCTCTGATAGCAGAAATTAACTTGCAAAAACATTTTTTGGGCGGCGAAAGTATCGAGACTATCTACTTCGGGGGAGGTACGCCTTCATTACTAAGCGGAGACGAGATCAATATTATTATTGGAACTATCACGGGCTGCCATACTGTCTCAACGGATGCTGAAATAACGCTGGAAGCTAACCCTGATGACCTGGGCGTTGAAAAACTTAAAGCTTTAAAGCAAACACCCATTAACCGATTCAGCATCGGCATACAATCTTTTTTTGATGATGATCTCGCTTGGATGAACCGTGTACATCGTGCAAACGAAGCAGAAACCTCGGTAAAACGAGCGCAAGATGCTGGATTCGAAAATATCACAGTCGACCTGATATACGGCTACCCCCTGCTGACCAGTGAAAAATGGAAAGCCAATATTGATAAAGTTTTTGATTTGCAGGTACCTCATATTTCGGCCTATTCCATGACCGTTGAACCCCGGACCGCACTGGCTTCGTTCATTAAAAATAAAAAGCAGACCCCGATGAATGAGGAACAAAGCGCTGAACAGTTTGTGCAGTTGATGGATGCTATGCAATCGCAAGGTTTTGAACATTACGAAATATCTAATTTCTGCAAACCCGGCAATTACTCAAGGCACAATACTAATTACTGGAAAGGTGTAAAATATCTTGGTATCGGACCCTCTGCACATTCCTTTAATGGCGAGACACGGCAATGGAACATCGCCAATAATGCGAAATATATACAGAGCATTAATAAAAGTGTCATTCCTGCCGAAAGTGAAATTTTAACCGAGACTAACAGTCTGAATGAATATATCATGACATCACTTCGTACCATGTGGGGTTTGGATCTCGATAAATTGAATTCCATTGCTGTCGGCTCATCTGAAATCGTATTAAAATCAGCGATAGCACTTTTCGAAAAAGGTTGGATAGAAGAAAAAAAAAGCATTATTTACCTCACTCAAACAGGTAAACTTTACGCAGATCATATAGCTGCGGAGCTATTTTTCTGAGACGCACATTTACGCATATTATTCCTGTTTGGTTTAAAAAAACCTACAACCTAAGGCTATTAGAAAGACGGTGGACACAAAAACTGCATGCTAACCCCCGCCGTATCTTCTCCAAAATAACTCACCAGTTAAAAAATGAAAAAAATAATAATCGCGGCGTTTGCTTTAGCAGCTATTGCAATTGCGCCTAAAACTTATGCTCAAACAAAAATGGTAGGTGGAGCAGCCATGTATCCTACCAAAAACATCGTTGAAAACGCAGTAAACTCAAAGGACCATACTACTCTGGTTGCAGCAGTTAAAGCAGCCGGTTTAGTTGAAACCTTGGAAAGTTCGGGTCCATTCACGGTGTTTGCACCTACTAACGAGGCGTTTGACAAACTACCCGCCGGCACCGTTGACAACCTGGTAAAACCAGAAAACAAAGCAACCTTAACCAAAATTTTAACTTACCACGTGGTAGCTGGCCGTTTAAGCGCTGCCGACCTGGTGGCTAAAGTAAAAGAAGGTAATGGTAAAGCTGAATTAACAACTGTCCAAGGCGGAAAGTTGCAGGTAATGCAACAAGGCAAGAAGCTTTATTTGGTTGACGAAAAAGGCGGAAAATCGTGGATCACTATTGCCGATGTAAATCAAAGCAATGGCGTGATACATGTTGTAAACGCCGTAGCAATGCCTAATTAAGCGTAAACGACTATTTTATAAGGGCCCGGACGCGAAAGCGTTCGGGCTTTGTCGTTTTTAACACACAATTTTTGCCGGGAGGGATTAATTATTTGAAAGCATTATCTTTGCAGCTTAGGCCATTGCTGATTGAGGTAATTGGGGCCGCTTATTTGAAAACTATTTATGGGTTTTATTCTCCATCCGATTGATACTGTTGATACGATAAGTCCCGCCGACTTTGCTGAAAACTATTTAAAACCACGTCGGCCATTAGTCATCAAAGGCTTAACTAAAGACTGGCCGGCGCGCGAAAAATGGACACCGGAATATTTAAAGGAAGTAGTGGGTAATAAAGTTGTTCCCCTGTATGACAATTCAAAAGCCGACCCGGCAAAACCCATCAATTCATCTGCTGCAGAAATGCCCTTTAATGAATATATTGACCTTATCCGGTCGACGCCAACTGAACTTCGCATATTCTTCTTCAATATCTTTAAACAGGCCCCCCAATTGCTAAACGATATTGTAATCCCAAAGGATCTGATGGGCGGATTTATTGAGAGCATGCCCGGCATGTTCTTCGGTGGCTCAAACTCAGTTACTTTTTTACACTATGATATCGACCTGCCGCATATTTTTCATACCCATTTTGTGGGCCGCAAGCACGTGATCTTGTTCGAAAATAAATGGAAACGACGCTTATACTGCCTGCCCAATGCCACCTACGCGCTGGAGGATTATGACGTATCGAACCCTGATACCAAAAAATTCCCGGCGCTGGAAGGTGTTGAAGGCACC
Organism: Mucilaginibacter sp.; assembly: GCA_043739405.1. Lineage (GTDB taxonomy): Bacteria > Bacteroidota > Bacteroidia > Sphingobacteriales > Sphingobacteriaceae > Mucilaginibacter. The sequence continues at coordinate 111,521 of JAYUEE010000011.1, forward strand.
GAGGTCTTCCTCGAGCACGGCGATACGCTATTTATGCCAACCGGCTACTGGCACTGGATGAAATATATCGATGGCTCCTATTCACTGAGCCTCCGTGCCTGGGATGCTTCACTAACCCGAAAAGCAGCCAGTTTATATAACCTGGCCGTTAAAGGTGGTGTGGATAGTCTCCTGAAAATGGCTTTCAAAGAAAATTATGCCCAATACCGGGAAAAGGTGGCTGTTAAATGGGCGGATAAGGCTTTGGCGGCGGGGAAGCCTTTAAAATAATTAACTACTATTGGGATACTATTTTAATAACTAACGACACTACTAAGGTGCTAACTATCAAGAGCCCTACTTTAGTAAGCAGCCTGAAGACTTTACCGTTGATTTTCGCCATATAGTTTCTACAAATGAATCTCAGCAGTAGAAAAATTAACGCAATTGGTACTAAATAAAAAGTCACTAGCAGTACCAAGACTGATGCTATGTCAATATGTTCGCACAGATACATCGGCTAGATTATGAAGTATGATCGCAAACAATCTTCCACTCCCCGTTTATTTTGCGGAACCATAAAGTAAAATAGCCGCCCGGTGTTTTGCCGTTCTCCAACTTCAACCTCCAGCCGCCCAACACAAAGGCATTATTGGCATCCAATACTTTTACCTGTATAATATCAAAGGTCAATTCACCCATCCCTGCTTTGCCTGGGTATGCTTTTTTGTAGCGGTCGAGCGTGCTTTGCCAGCCATAAACCGGCGCCGTTTTTCCGATGAACATCAGCGAGTCGGACTTCCAATAGCCCTGCATAAACCCTTCAATATCGCCTTTGTTCCAGGCCATGCGCTGGTCGGTAAGTACTTTTACAACAGCTTCCTTGTCCTGCGCAAAGCAGAAGCATGAACATAGAAGCAGGAGACACGAAAGAATAAATGTTTTCATACCTGAAAGTTAAACAATTTATCAATTAAAAGCTTTTAGCTTTGTGGCTTATCCTTTTAACCCCCTATGGAAAAAATAATATGTTTCGGTGAAGTTTTGTGGGATACTTTTGATGATGGTAAAAAAGCCGGCGGCGCACCCATGAATGTCGCCATGCACCTGGTTCAACAAGGCGCAGATGTGGCTTTCGCCAGTCGCGTTGGTGAAGACCCATCGGGTGATGAACTGGTTGAGTATTTGAAGCTGAACGGTTTATTTTCAGAACTCGTACAGCGCGATGACCAATTGCCAACCTGTGAGGTTACTGTCGAACTCGATGAAAACAGCCAGGCCACTTATATCATCCCCGAGCCGGTATCCTGGGATAATATCCAAACCGATACCACCTTAGATAATGCGGCAATTGAAGCCCAGGCCATTATATTCGGCAGTTTAGCTTGCCGTGAAGAAACTACTCGTGATACGTTGTTAAACCTGCTTGACGAAACAAAAGCGCTAAAAATATTTGATGTGAATTTACGCGCACCGCATTATACCTTATCAACCATCGAAACACTTACTGCAAAAGCAGACGTTGTGAAAATGAATGAGGATGAAGCGAAATTGCTCATCGGCGGAAGCAACAGGGATATTAAGGAACAGATCAATGAATTCAGGTCCAAATTTCATTGCCATACCATTTGTGTAACCCGTGGCGAACATGGTGCGATTGTTTGGCATGACCATAAGTTTTACGACTCACCCGGCTGTCCGGCTACTCCTGGAGGTGATTCCGTAGGTGCGGGTGATTCATTCCTGGCTACTTTTGTTGCGGGATTATTGGCGAAGCGACCCATGCAGACTGTCGTCGACAGGGCATGCGCTGTAGGCGCTTTTGTTGCTGGCAGGCGTGGGGCAAATCCACCTTATGATGAAGGTATTCGCAAATTGCTAGGATTGAGTTAAATCTACGTTCAACCTTTGTGCTGAAATGTCATAGCTACCTAACAATTTAATTTTCAACGCGGCCGTTTGAACTTTTAAGCAAAAAAATCCGTTCCTTTATATCAGAAAGGCTATTTATGCGCGGTTACGGGTTTTCGAAATTTACGCCCAGGGAAATTCCCAAAGGCGGTTTCGATGAATTATTGAAGTTATTTCTTGAATTATTAAATTATACATCGGGCGATGCCGGCGAAGCTTTGGCTTGGATGAACGAACTGGACAAGCAATATAATGTTACCAATGACGAGTATGGCATGGGTAATTTTATTGACGACCTGAAGCAGAAAGGCTACCTCGACGAGGATAATCAAAACGGCGAATTCAAAATAACTGCAAAAACCGAGCAAAGCATCAGGCAATCGGCGTTGGAAGAGATTTTCGGCAAGTTGAAAAAATCCGGCAAAGGCAATCATCAGTCACCCTATTCCGGACAAGGCGAGGAAAAGAACGCCGAAAGGCGCGAGTATGAATTTGGCGATAGTTTGGACCAGATTGATATGACGCAATCTATCCACAACGCACAGGTAAATCACGGCATTAACGATTTTATGATGACCGAAAAGGACCTTGAAGTGGAAGAAATGGATTATAAAACATTGACTTCGACCGTGCTGATGATAGATATATCACACTCGATGATCTTATATGGTGAGGATCGAATTACGCCTGCAAAAAAAGTAGCGATGGCACTGGCTGAATTAGTTCGCACCAAATACCCCAAGGACACGCTTGATATCGTGGTTTTTGGTAACGATGCCTGGCCCATAGCCTTAAAGGATCTGCCCTATTTACAGGTTGGGCCCTATCATACCAATACCTATGCCGGGCTTGAACTAGCTACTGATCTGTTACGTCGTCGTAAAACTCATAACAAGCAGATATTTATGATTACAGATGGCAAACCCACCTGTTTAAAAGAGGGTAACAAATACTACAAAAATAGCATCGGGCTCGACCGGAAAGTGGTAAACAAAACGCTGAACATGGCGGCTCAATGCAAAAGGTTAAAAATACCGATCACCACATTTATGATAGCTAAGGATCCCTACCTGCAGCAATTTGTCCGTAAATTTACCGAGACCAATGGCGGGAAGGCCTTTTATAGCTCGCTTAACGGTTTGGGTGAATACATCTTTGAGGACTACATCAAAAACAGGCGAAGAACTGTTCGTTGATGTTTCACTTCCTTAACTACAATAAAAATGACTAATGACAATTGACTAATGACTACAAGAGATATAAAAACTTTAGGTGAACTAAAAAAATCAGGCTACAAAAGCCGCCCAGTAAAAGATGAGCTTCGGCAAAATTTGATATTGCAGATGCAGCAGCAGGAAGGTGGCTTTGAAGGCATTATTGGTTTTGAAGACACCGTAATTCCTGACTTACAAACGGCAATCCTATCAAGGCATAATATTCTGTTACTGGGCTTACGCGGGCAGGCAAAAACGCGTATTGCGCGGCTGATGGTTAACTTGCTGGACGAATACGTGCCATACATTGAAGGCTCTGAATTGTATGATGACCCGCTTAATCCTATATCCTGGTTCGGGCATAACGAAGTGGCGACTAAAGGCGATGATACCCCGATAGCCTGGCTACACCGTTCTGAACGTTACACTGAAAAACTAGCGACGCCTGATGTCACCGTTGCCGATTTAATCGGCGATGTTGACCCCATCAAAGCGGCTACCATGAAGCTGCATTACTCTGACGAACGTGTTATTCATTTCGGATTGATACCGCGTGCGCACAGGGGCATCTTCGTAATTAACGAACTCCCTGATTTGCAGGCCCGCATTCAAGTGTCGCTATTTAACATTTTACAGGAAAAAGACATCCAGATACGTGGTTTTAAATTACGCCTGCCGCTTGACATACAGTTTGTGTTTACCGCTAACCCGGAGGATTATACCAATCGCGGTTCAATAGTAACACCATTGAAAGATCGCATTGAAAGCCAAATATTAACACATTATCCGCGTTCGGTTGAGGTATCGCGAAAAATAACACAGCAGGAAGCTATACTTTCGCCCGAGCAGAAACTTACTATAGAGGCTGACGGCCTGGTAAAGGATTTGATTGAGCAGATAGCTTTTGAGGCCCGCAATTCTGAATATATCGATAAAAAATCGGGCGTGTCTGCACGACTAACTATTTCGGCCTATGAAAACCTGGTTAGTAATGCTGAAAGAAGAATGATCCTGAATAAGGAAACTTCTACTTTCGTCAGAATTACAGATTTCCTGGGTGTGATACCTGCGATTACAGGTAAGATTGAACTGGTGTACGAGGGCGAACTCGAAGGTCCCGCCAAAGTGGCCAATATGCTCATCGGGAAAGCTATCAAAACATTGCTGCTGAAATTTTTCCCGGACCCTGAAAAGACTAAAAAATCAAAAACGCCGAACCCTTATGCGGAAATTATCAACTGGTTTGGCGATAGTAACACCGTTTTACTGGATGATAATCTCTCTTTAGTGGATTATAAAAAGGCGCTCAATGCCGTGCCCGGATTAAAGCAATTTGTTAAAAAATTACACCCCAGCCTGAGCGATAATCAGCAACTATTGCTCATGGAATTCGTATTACACGGGCTAGCGGAATTTTCACAATTAAACAAAGGATTCCTGGATAATGGCTTTGCCTTTTCGGATATGTTCAACAGCCTGTTCAACCTCGAACCGGATGAAGACGACCTGGATATTGACGACGACCGCTATTAATTTGCCAGCTGTTTAGAATGGAAAAACAAGCATTTGATGTTATATTAATTTGTTGCGGCGTTTTAATTGCCGACTTCTACCTTATCCGGGGTATACGCGTAGGGTTTAAAAAGTGGAAGTTCGCCCAGAAAAGAGCTTTCAGCATACTTTATTGGTCATTTTCAATTGCAATTACCTTTGGCCTGTTCATCAGCATCTTTGCCCAAACGGGTCTCGGCTTCAGGGCAGCCTTTTTACTGGTTTTTTGCCTACTGGTATTTACAAAAGCTTTGTTTTTACCCTTCATGCTGGCCGATGATATTCGACGATTGGTAAAATGGTATAAACAAAAGGAAACAACACCCGCTCCTGTTGAGGAAAAACTAAGTACTTTTAATGCTATACCGCGATCGGAATTCCTAATGAAGGCTGGCTTATTGGCAGGTTCAATCCCATTGGCAGGCTTAACTTATGGCACTATATCTGGCGTATACGATTACCGGGTGAAATACCACAAACTTTACCTGCCCAATCTGCCGAAAGCTTTTGACGGTATGCGTCTCGGGCAAATATCTGATATCCATTCAGGCAGTTTTTATAATAAAAAAGCAGTAGCGGGCGGTGTGGATATGCTGATGAAGGAAAAGGCCGATGTTATTTTCTTTACCGGCGACCTGGTCAACATCTATGCCAACGAAATGAGGGATTACCAGGACATGTTTACTAAAGTAAAAGCGCCGCTTGGGGTTTATTCGTCGTTGGGCAATCACGATTACGGCGATTACCTTGACTGGCGGGAAGAGGGTATTAAAGTGAAGAACTTTAAGGCTATTGTTGAGACGCATAAAAACATGGGCTGGGACCTGCTTAGGAATGAGAACCGTCGCCTTAAGGTAGATGGTGAGGAAATAGGTATCCTTGGTGTTGAGAACTGGAGCGCGATGACCCGGTTTATGAAACGTGGAAGAATGGACCTGGCTGTTAAAAACACTGATGACCTGCCAGTCAAACTATTGCTCTCCCATGATCCATCGCATTGGCGGGCCGAAATATTACCGCTGTATCCCCAAATTGATGCGATGTTTGCGGGCCATACGCACGGCATGCAATTTGGTGTGCGTACAGAGCATTTTCAATGGAGCCCGATTAAATACATTTATAACGAATGGGCCGGGTTTTACCGCCAGGGCGCACAACAATTATATGTAAATGTTGGTTATGGCTTCCTGGGTTATCCGGGCAGGCTTGGAATATTACCTGAGATTACGATATTTGAGTTAAAAGCCTCAGCCGACCCTTCGCTACAAAAAGGTGCGTAAATAAAGCGGCGCGGCTCTTTTCATTTACCGATGCGAAAACTCTTACAGTCCATCTTTGATTTTTTGCTTTTCAGTAACGTTTTCATGTCACTATGCGCAGTAGCGCAGGGTCTGCTTACTTTCCACCTTATCAGTTCAAAGCCGATATATCCGGTCATAGGGCTGTTGTTTATCTCCACTCTGGGTATATATAACTTCTGCATACTCATCAGCAAACCCGCTCACCCTGAAAAATCAACTCACCGGCGTATTCAATGGTTTTTCGCACACTACAGGCTGATGGTCACCATTACCATCGTTTCAATCATGGCCCTGGTGCCCTTATTCTTTTTAATATCATTCGCATCCAAAATATTGCTCATATTCCTGGCCGTTCTTTCCTTCGCGTATGGGCTTCCCCTATTTACTATGGGCGACAAGAAATTCGGCCTGCGAAACATACCCGGCTTGAAATTATTGCTCATTACACTGGTGTGGACCATGAGCATCGTGTTGCTCCCTATATTAGAAGCGCAAGGCACACACCTTGCTACCTTATCATTGCGCGATACCACGATACTAATTGCTAAACGTTTCCTGTTTATCGCTGCTTTGGCAATCCCATTTGATATCCGCGACCTTTTTGAGGATAAACAATTCGGCCTAAAAACTATTGCCGTGGCCTGGGGCGAAAAAAAAGCCTACCTGTTTTGCCAGGCGTTGCTGGCAGGTTATGTAGTGCTATTGTTCCTTTTCAGAAATAAAGGTTTTGATACCAATTTTTGGGCGCTAACAATTAGCTTAGTAATTGCCGGCTGGCTCATATTCCGCGCCAAATGGGAAAAGAATGAGTATTACTACTTCTTTTTCCTGGATGGCGTATTAATACTGCAATATTTGTTTGTGATAGCTTTTAATCGCGTAAGCCCGTATCTTTAACCTCTACTCCACCACTGGTAAACTAATACATGATGCGGCAGCAGCCGAATGGTATATCATCTCCGTAGCTTTCTGGTAATCACTTTCCTTCGCTTCAAAAATATTCGGCACATATTTCTGTGGGTTTCGGTCGATGATGGGGAACCAGCTGCTTTGCACCTGTACCATTATTTTGTGGCCCTTTTTAAACACATGGTCGATGCCATGCAAGTCGATGGCGAATAACTCGACTTTCCCTGGCGTCATCGGCTCCGGTTTAGCAAAACTCTTCCTGAATCGGCCGCGGAAAACATCGCTGGCGATCATCAGTTCATAGCCTGACATTTTCATTTCCTTTTTGTATTCCTGCGGGTAAACGTCTATCAGCTTCACTACATAATCCGCATCTGTACCTGATGTGGCTGCATATATTTTAGCCGCAAGGTTCCCGGTAACCGTTACATCGCTGGTTAAGGTATCGGTTTCCCAGCTTAAAACATCAGGGCGATTCTGCACAAAACGTTGGTCCTCCGTTAGCCAGAAATACCACCTTGAACCGGGTCCATATGTCTCCTCAACTGGTCTTGCCCTGTACGGAACAGGTTTTTTAGGGTCGGATACATAGCTGTCAAAAGATTTGCCTTCAGTTGCCGACGGTGCGGTGAACGACAACTTTCCATTGGAATGGAAATAAATATTTTTTATAACAGACTCCTTTGGCGGCCATTTGGTATAATTTTTCCATTGATTCGAACCGGTTTGAAAAGTGATCGCTTCTGCGAAATTGCCATCGCCTTTGCCTTTCAGATACCATGCAAACCATTTGGCCTGTATTTCTTTTCGGAAATAAACGCCCGTTGTCTGTCCGTCGAACTTAACGTTTCCCAGGCTGCTGCCATCGCCACCGGCCCAGCCGCCGTGCCTCCAGGGGCCTATCACGATGAAATTACGGTTATGCTTATCGTTCTTTTCCAAAACCTTGTAAGCATCCTGCGGGCCCACCATGTCCTCCTGGTCCCACCAGCCACTTACATGCTGAATAGCTATTCGTGGGGTATCCAGCCGGTAAGGCAGCGATTGATGCTTCCAGTATTCGTCGTAATTGGGGTGTTCGGTAAAAGCATTCCAGCTGGGCAGCTTGCCATGCACATATTTTTTGTTAATGTTAGATAAGGGGCCTAATTTCAAATACCAATCGTAGGTATCGTAATTCCCAAACTGGAAAAGCGAATCAGTCTTGGATATCTCTTCCATAAAGGCATATTCGAAAGCATAACTGAGCCGGAAGGCCCCGTTATGATGCAGGTCGTCATTCAAGAACATATCAGATGGGGTAGCCTGTTCGGATACCGCTACCATAGCTGGATGCGGATCACTGGCCGCAATAATTGAGGTCCAGCCATCATATGATATGCCATATTCGCCTGCTTTGCCATTATTTTCAGGCACATTTTTCAGCAGCCAGTCAACAGTATCATAAGTATCCGTAGCCTCATCAATAGCTTTCGGATCCTTTTTATCCCGCCCCATGCGTGACATCTCATATTTCCCTTCAGAAAGATACCTGCCCCGGATGTCTTCATAAACAAATATGTAGCCATCCTGAGCCATATCTCTTACATAGGTCTCCTTTTCGGGGCTGGGATACTTGCTCACTCCGTAAGGTGTCCGCTCCAACAGAAAAGGCAATTTTTCCGACTGATTTTTTGGCGTAAAAATCACCGCATGCAATTTTATCCCGTCACGCATGGGTATCATTACCTCCTGGCGTTTATATTTATCGGTATCGGGTTTAGCTTGTCGGGCATAAACAACCAGTGTGCTTAATATGAATAGAAGCGTAATCGCAGCGTGAGAGAAAAAGGCTTTCATGGTCAGTAATTTTGAGATGGTTGCAATAAATATAATAACAATACTTTAATTTACTGCTTGTACCTACATGGCCGCCAACTATAATAATTCAGCCTGGTTTTACGATAAACTGTCCAGAGCTATTTTTGGGAAAGCCTTAGTCCGCGCACAAGTATATTTATTGGCATTCATCCCAGCAAAAAGCAAAATTCTGCTTGTTGGCGGTGGCACCGGATGGATACTGGAAGAAATTGCAAAAGTGCACCCATCCGGCCTGCAAATAACTTATGTTGAAGTGGCACCAAAAATGATTGCGCCTGCGCGGAAAAAAGATGCGGGCGGAAATAAGGTGGAATTCATAAACCAGCCTGTTGAAGATGTATCGTTTTCAAATAACTTCGACGTAGTAATAACCCCTTTTCTACTCGACAATTTTACCGAAGAAAATCTCCAAAAGATATTTGCACATATTCACTATAGCCTTAAGCCCGGCGGTTTATGGCTTAATGCCGATTTTCAGCTGACTGACAAATGGTGGCAAAAAATAATGCTTAAATCGATGCTTCTATTCTTCAGGGTCGTTTGCGGCATAGAAGCCAAAAAGCTGTCCGATATCAGCGGCAGCTTTTTAAAATACGGTTATGCTTCAATAGAAAGCAAGACTTTTTTTGGCGATTTTATCTTATCAACTGTTTACAAAAAATAAATCCGATATCTGACTTCCGACATCCGAAATCCGCTACCCCTCATAAACAAACTTATAGCCGATGCCCCTTACGGTTTGCAGGTATTGCGGCGAATCTGGATTGTTTTCTATCTTCTTTCTTAACCGCACGATATGCATATCCAGCGTACGGGTATTCACATCGGCATTGTAACCCCATACTTCCATCATTAATTCTTCGCGGTTGATCACCTTATTTTTGTTCTTAAGGAAATACAGCAATATCCGGTTTTCAAGAATGGTTAATTCTACTTTTCTGCCGTCACGTATCAGCAGGTGCATATTAGGATGGTGCTCCATGTTGGCAAACCGATATGACTCAGATTTCTCACTATTTAGTGAGAATTTGATCTTATTGTCGATCATAGCTACCAGTACATCCATATTAAACGGCTTGGTGATATAGTCCGAAACGCCAAAGTTGTAAGCTTCTATCTTATCCACGTCCTGCGCCTTGGCGGTCATCATAATAACCAGCTTATCAAATCCTTTTTCTCTGATAGCACTGCAAACATCCGCGCCCGCTTTGCCAGGCAGCATCCAGTCGAGCAGTACAATATGCGGCTGTTCGGCAAGTATCATTGTTTCCGCATCAGCTCCATTATCTGCCTCGAGCACTCTATACCCTTCTGATTGCAAGCGTTCGGCTACCAGGAAACGGAGGTTTTCGTCATCTTCAACCAGCGCTATTTTTATCTCTTTGTCCATAGTTTGTTTGTGTGTTATTCGGCCGTTTCGTAGGGTAGTGTTACTACAAATTGCGAGCCTTCATGAATTTTTGAATTAACGGTTATGTCGCCATCCATAAAATTAGCGAGTTCCTTACAAAATGCCAAACCCAGCCCAACGCTGCCGTCCAGGTTGTACTGGTTCTCAATTCTGTAAAACTTTTTAAAGATATGAGTAATTTCTTCTTTTGATATACCTATGCCCTTATCGGTAAAAGAGAAAACAATATCCTTTTTTTCTCTATACACATCAATACTCAATTCTTTGCGTTTAGGATTAGAATATTTATAGGCATTTTCCATCAGGTTCTGAAAAACGCTGCCCAGCAACACCGGGTCTGTATAAAAACTAACGACTCCATGAACCTTATGTTGTATCTTAAAATCGGGGTATTTTATTTTGAAGGTATCTATATACCCACTAACAAAATCTTCCAAATCTATTTCCTCTTTTTTGAGACTTATCGCATTATTTTCGAGTTGCGTGAACGATAGAAGCTTATTCATCAAATCATTCAGTTTATCGGCCTCTTCATCTAGTATTTTTCCGTAATGTTTGATTTGCCTGTCACTCAACTCGCTATCACTTCTCAGGTTCGAGCCCGCTATCTTGATAACACTTACCGGTGTTTTAAACTCGTGGGTGAAATTGTTTATGAAATCGTATTGCAGCTTAAAAAGCTTAAGGTTTACGTTCAGGTTACGGTAAATTAGCCAGCCTATCAGTACCAGGAATATATAGATAAGTAAAACCATGGCGCCGGTCGGCATAAATCTTTTATTTATTTCGGCATCCAGGTACCCCTTCGGCGAACTGAAATATAGTTTATAATCAGAAAACGCGCCCGGAAATGCAACCTCAGTAATAACATTGGTATTTTCATTCTCTATGGGGTCGTATACAACGGGCCTTACCGAAACGTCACGATATAACTCTGGATGCGTGTTTCTCACGTTCAGCTTAAACTGGTCCAATGCAAAAGTGAGCATGTTCTGTTTGTAAACAGTAGCGCCGTTATGGTTTTGCAGTAACTCACGATATCTTTTTACATCCTCGCGCCGCGGGATATTCAGGTAGCTTATTTTTTCGGGCTGTATATCATAAAAAGTCCTGAACTTTTCATCTTGTGTCGGTTCTCGCGAAGTATCGGCAAGGGCAACAAAATTATTAAGCTTGGTGACCATCGTTTCAAAGTCGACGTAATCTTCAGGGAGCGCTTTTTTCGAACCGATAACTACACCCCTTTTTTTTGAAAGAAATTCATAAACCGATCTCAAGCCTATATCCAGCCCATTGCCCGATGATAAGGTATTCTGGCTACCTATCGCCACATCGTAGAATACAATACGCTTTACAAAAGGATAATCATTAAAAACAGACGAAGAATATTTTGCCGCAGAGGCGGAGTCAAGATATCCCTGGTAAAAGGTTATTTCGGGTATGCGGGTGTAGAAAAAATCATTGTAAGGCTTGATGGTTTGCTCAAGCACATCGATTTTTTTTGAGGCGAATTCATTTTCAACATAATTGGCAGTAAGGCTGTAAGCAATAAACAGCGCCACAATGAAAGTTACCGATATCAATACAAGGAAAGCGATAATTAATGAAAAATTCTTCCGGTAAGCACTTTGTTGTGTTTTCATCGAAAACGGGTTTTAATGGTTAACCCGCATATTTTTATCCAGGAATTTTTCTATCTCAGTATACATATCCTTCCGGTTACGTTCGCTCCTGAAAGCCCTGCGTTCGTTGGGCTTTAAGTAATAGGTTACCGGTACATTTTGTTTTTTTAACTCCCGCACAAACTGGTTCAACTCACTTATGTTAGCCGTCTCATCCTTCGCTCCCTGGAATATTAATAACGGCGCTTTTATTTTATCCGTATGGAACACCGGCGATGCGACCCTTAACTGCTCAGCATCGGTTTCTGGGTTACCTATCATCTCGTATATCATCTGCAGGCGCGGCTTCAGGTAAGGCGGAACATCTTTAATATAAGTGAAGAAATTAATAAGGCCGTATTGTATTACGGCGCAATTATACATACCCGGATGAACCGAAACCGCATTCAGGGCAAAAAATCCACCAAAACCTCCGCCAAAAATGGCTACCTTTTTTGGGTTCGCAATACCCTGGATGATGAGCCAATTTACACCGTCGGTTATATCGTCCTGTATTTTTCCACCGGCTTGTTTAAGCCCCGCACTAAAGAATGCTTTTCCATAGCCAGCAGATCCGCGATAGTTAACCTGGAATACAGCATAGCCCCGGTTAGCTAAAAACTGCACTTCGTCACTGTATCGCCAGGTATCGCGACTTCGCCAGGGCGCATCGTGCGGCATAACCACCACCGGCAAATCCGTTGTTTTTGAGCCCTGCGGCAAAGTCAAATATCCGTTAATAACCAGGCCATCCCGGGCTTTAAAGGATATGGGCTTCATTACGCACAATTCTTCCGGCTTTATTGTCGAATTAATATCGCCAAGCTTTGTCAGCTTTTCGCCGGCAGTCTCATAAAGATAATAAGTGCCCGGATTGCGGTCTGTAGTCGTAAATATGATAAACCTAACTTCAGCACTATCGCGCCCAACAATATGTATCTCTGTGTTTTTCAATTGGTGTGCCACGGCATCATAAATACGTTTGACATCCTCATTCAAAAAATGTTTCGTGGGTTTTTCTTCCTCGCAAACTGCTAACTCGAGTCGATGCTTATTTGGTGAATAATCTATCCTATCGATGTCCGCTTTCTGACAACTGTATACTACTTTCAATTCCTTGCCACTCTTTGCGTCAATTTCCACCAACGCTGCTTTATCCTGGTTTACGTTTGACAAAGCATAGAAATTGTCTTTTTCGCCTGTAAAGGCAATCGGCGCTACCCTGTTCTTGAAGTTATTTTTGATGATGGGTTTAAACGGCGAATTGTCATCAGTGCGGTAGAGGATGGTTTCGTCAACCCCGTCTGAAGCCTTTACTAAACGTATTTTCCCGTCATCATCAGGGAACCATTCTGTTAAATTACCCGGATTGATAATATAGGGCTTTAGTTCGCCAGTCCCGATATTAAGTTTATAAACATCAAAATTTGCCGGGTCGCGTTTGTTCATCGCGATGGTAATGATATCGGGTTCCGTTTTATTGTGGTTGTTGAGCAGCCTGATGCGCCCCTTTTCTATCGATAAAATATCCCGGTTCTTTAACGTAGAAACATCGAGTGCAGACATGCTGTATTCGTCAAGCGATATAATATCACGGATAAAGACAATTTGGTCGTTATAGGTCCATGAATATTCGCGAACAGAGTAATCTGTGAATGACGTCGCTCTTTGTTCTTTGTCATCCGCTAATGATTTGATAAATAAATTCTGATGGCCTTTGTATGCTTTTAAAAACGAGATATATTTTCCATCGGGCGACAATCGGAATACGCTCTCCTCGGGTGTTTTAAAAAAATCATTTATCGGTATTTGGCGCACTTCGTGCTCTTTACATGCATGCAGCGCAGATAGCAGCATTAAAAAAAGCCATATTCGTACCTTATTTAACATTAGAGATTGAGGTTATACAATACCAGTAGGTTAAACATAGATAAATTACACTACCGAAACAAAATGTCACTACAATTTTACTGCTTTCAGGCGTTATATTATCATAGCCGACGGGCCGGTAAATGGTTTTAATTGATTATTTTTGATAAGATGAAGCGAGTTGCGGCAATTATTTTTTTCCAGTTATTTTTCTGTTCCCTGCTTTTTGCCCAGGATGAAGTTCAGCTTGCGAAACAATTCGCGGCAAGCGGCGAATTGCAAAAGGCACTGGATATTTATCAGAAACTATATAAGCAGGATGCCGAAGCCTATTACCCGTTTTATATCAATAGCTTGCTGGCGCTTAAAAAATTTGATGAGGCTGAAGGCATTACCAAAAAACTGTTGCGCAAACACCCGTCTGAATATCGTTATTCAATTACCCTTGGCCGCATTTACACTCAAAAAGGCGATATCGACAAGGCCAACCTCGTATATGACGACCTTGTAAAAAACCTGCCTGCCGATGCTGCCGAAATTGCTAATGTGGCCTCGCAGTTCTACCAGGCCGAGAATGCTGATTATGCCATCAAAATATTCTTACAAGGCCGAAAACTGTTGAACAATGATAAACTTTACTCATTTGAATTGCTCAGCTTGTATCGGTTTAAAAGAGATAAAGCCGCGCTGGTTGACGAGTACCTGAACTTTCTGCCGGATAACCCTTCGTTTATTACGCAAGCCGAAAACACCTTATCCACTATGTTTGAGGGACCTGCTGATTATGATATGATGAAGGCCGCTCTTTACAAACGTATTCAAAAGGATCCGCAGCAAACCCTCTACATCGACCTGCTTACCTGGCAGTTTTTACAACAAAAGGATTTTGACCAGGCCCTTAACCAGGCCATTGCACTGAGCAGAAGACAGAATGATGATGGTACCAATATTTTTGAACTTTGCCAAACACTGATTTCAAACCAAGCTTATGATACCGCTGTACGCGGATACGAGTTTGTAATCAGCAAGGGAAAGGACCAACCGCTATACGTCTCTTCAAAAATCGAACTGATCAATACCAAAAATCTGCTGGTTACCTCAGGAAAATATACACAAGCCGACCTTCTAAGCCTCGAAAAGGATTACACGGACCTGCTGAATGAGTTTGGCAAAGCCAGTAATACCGTTTTCGCAATGCAACGACTGGCCCGGCTTCAGGCGTTTAAACTACACAAGTTAAACGACGCGCAGAAACTGCTGGACGAAGCTATAGCGGTTCCAAATACCAAACCTAACCTGGTTGCTTCTTGCAAGCTTGATTTGGGAGACATTTTCCTGCTGAATAACCAACCCTGGGAAGCTACCCTATTATATGCGCAGGTTGAAACCGATTACCCTGGAACTACAATTGGACAGGAAGCAAAATTCAGGAATGCCAAGCTGGCCTATTATACAGGCGACTTTAGGTGGGCAAAGGGGCAACTGGATGTGTTAAAAGCCGCTACTTCGCAACTGATTGCCAATGATGCTTTAAATCTTTCGCTGCTGATCTCTGATAATTTGGTCGCAGATACTTCAGGCAATGCCTTAAAAATGTATGCCCGTGCTGATTTGCAGATTTATGCCGAGCAGCCCGAAAAAGCGGTTACGATACTGGATAGTATAGACGTAAAATATCCTAATAATGCCCTTAGCGATGATATTTTGATGGCAAAGGCGCGGATTCTCATCCAGCAAAAAAACTATAATGATGCCATCGTACCCTTAAAGAAAATAGTGGACGAACATCCGTTTAATCTTTGGGCGGATGATGCGGTTTTTATGCTGGGCGACATTTACGAGAACAGGTTGAACAATAAAGACCAGGCCAAAATTTATTATCAAAAAATCATAACCGATTATCCAGGAAGCCTGTGGATAAATGAAGCCCGTAAACGCTTCCGGATATTAAGGGGCGATAAGCCGGACGCGTCCTAACGAGTCGGGAGCCAAAGCAAAGAATCCAGACAAATATTCCAATATCTTGACTCTTGCGTCTCGATTCTTGATTCTAATAAGCAAATCATTACTTTTACCCCATGTTAATCTATAACGAAACCTTTATTGTTGATGACGCCATTGTTGATGAATGGCTGGCCTGGATAAAAAACAATCATATACCCTTAGTACTAGGAACAGGTGCATTTGACAGCTATAAGCTGTACACCATATTGGATTCGCCTAATGAAGGCGTTACTTACTGCCTGCAGTTTCATACCGATGCGGTGGAGCGTTACAGCGACTTTTATTACAAGCATATGGAAGGTATCCATGCAGCACACAACATACAGTTTGAAGAGCGGTTTGCTCTGTTCCATACTTTGATGGAGACAGTCGAGGAGTTCTGAAGTCCGAGATCAGAGGTCAGAAAATATTGGCTAAGCATCAGATATCTGACCTCAGACATCTGGCTTCATTTTTCCGGCCTCAATTCCTTAGGCATCCGGCCATACAGCAAAAAATTTGCCCATTTCTCATTGCCGTTTTTTAACGCGGCTTCAGATGCCGTGTGCCAGTCATAAGTGCAAAGCACCTGTTCGATATTGATTTTATTACCATCTGCCTTAACAACAGCATATTTGGCATGCGGTGTCATGGATTCCATCGCAAAGCGATATTCGCCATTACCGAGATAGGCCGGTAAACCCACACTTCCGGGATTCAGTATGATCTTATTATTAGATAAATAAACCACCCTGTTCACATGCGAATGGCCGCAAAGGATGATACGCTCGTTTATATGTTTGGTTTTCTTTACGAGTTCTTCATCATTATAGACGAAGACTCCCTTCTTCGTTACTTTCTCCAGCAAGTATTCGTCGTCGCTTTCAGGCGTCCCATGGCAGACAAAAAACAGGTCGTCAAATGTTTCGGTTTTAGGCAGCAGTCTCAACCAGGATATACTTTGGCTCGATAGTTCGGACTTCACCCTATCCATACCGTCTTTTTTAAAGCCTTCGTCGATACTCTCCAGTATTTCCCTATCGGTATTACCGCTGATACAAAGCATCTTGTTTTGGCGCAGTATTGAAGCAACTCCTTCAGGCTCCAATGCACCAAAAAAATGGTCGCCCAGGTTGATTATCTTTTCAATTCCGCGTGATTTGATGTCGGCCAGCACTGCTTTTAGAGCAAGCGAATTGCCGTGTATATCGGAAAGGATTGCGTAGGTTTTCATACTTGATTTCCTTAAAATAACAAAACGAAAAAGCCCCTTGTTCAGGGGCTCTATCTTATTGTTTTATCAAATTATATAACTCATCCAGTTTGGGCGTAAGCACGATCTCAATGCGCCTGTTTTTGGCAAGTGCATCGGGTGTTGCGCCCGGGTCAACAGGCTGGTACTCGCTCTTACCGGTAGCGGTCAGTCGATGCGGGTCAACACTTTGTGGTGCGTCCGTCAGGAACCTCGCTACCGAAGTTGCGCGCATTACGCTCAAATCCCAGTTATCTTTTATCTGCCCAAGATTTATAACCTTCTTATTATCGGTATGGCCTTCAACAGCAATATTAATATCTGGTTCTTTGTTCAATACTGCGGCTAGTTGTACCAAAGCCTCCTTGCCATGCTGATCTATAACTATGCTCCCTGTAGGGAAAAGCAATTTGTCAGCCAGGGAAACATACACCTTGCCATTCCGAATATCAACACTTAAGCCGCTTTTTTGGAAGCCCAGCAATGCCTGCTGTAATTTGTCTTTCAACGCCGCAGTGGCCGCATCGCGTTTCTGTAAAGCCGCTTCCACTTCCTTCAGGCGCTCTTCGCGTTTTTGCAGGTCGCCGGATAGCTGGCTAACTTTTGACGAAGTGTTACTATAATTATCATTCAACTTGTTGTAATTGCTATTAAGCGTATTGTAGCTGTTTTGCAGATCTGCTATCTGGTGGTGCAGGTGCATGGTATCCGTCTCAAGACTCGCAACCTGCGCCTCAAGGCTGCTTGCGCGCGTACTGAGCGAATCGCGGTTAGCTAATAGGTCCTTATATTTTTTAGGTGAAAGAACGATGCAGGAATGTAATGTGGTACATAGGATGCCTGCGAGTAGATAATATTTTATTTTCATGATGTAAAAGGGTTTATGTGATAGCGTTTCGTAAAAATGAATTTAGCGGGTATATCCTGGCCCCTATGGATGCAAGATATTCGATAACATTCGGCTTAGTGAGTTCATTATCTTTTACCTGGTGCCAAACTATAAAATTTTTCAATTTTAATAACTCAATATTTTCATTATCAGCGCTATACTCACGGGGAACAGTTTTTAGTTGTTCTTGTTTTCTGAAGTCACCAAATAATTTTTTGAATTCGGCATTGTCAATTATACTTTTTAACGCGTGGGCATTATAATCGATCTCCTGCCGGATAGCTTTTAAATGATCGGTTTCGGGCATCCAGTACCCACCTGCAATAAACGATTTACCTGGCTGTATCTGGAAGTAATACTCAACGCCTCCATTTTTTGGACCAGAGGTTGGGACGCTAACGCCAAAATTATTTTTATAAGGCGTTTTATCCTTTCTAAACCGTATATCCCGATAGATACGCTGCACACAACGTTTAGGATCCAAATCTACATTAACCAGGGGGTCAACATGGTGCAGGGCCTTTATAATTTCCGCCGCAAACTCTATTACATTTTCGCGGGCTTTATCATGCTCAGGTTTGTGTAATTGAAACCACTCGCGGTTGTTGTTCTCGGCAAGATTTTTTAAAAAATCAAGTGTTTCGGGATATATCCGCATGCGTTATTAAAGACTGTTGAAGTGGTAAATATTAGCCGTGAATATCCGAAACTTATTCGCGAAAGCCAAACCTAAAAGCACAAAAATCAGGCGCCCGAACGAGCAATTTTATGCAGTATAACAAAGGCCTTATTTGACTAATTCAGGTTAAGCTTTTTGTGCGGAACATTCAGCTTTACATCTTTTCGGCGGTATTTTTTATACCATATCAAGCCCATAGCTGCCACGGCAAGATATGGTGCGGCAAGCAAGTACATGATACCATTGTTAAGCCCTTTGGTGGTCGTGTCCCCTGCTTTATGATTTGACTCGACAGCAGCCGCACAATTAGCACATTGCGCCTTCACTTTTACAGCACCAAAGGTGATAAAGCCTATTGCGATAAGGATCAATATTCTTTTAATGCTTTTCATAGCTACAAAATTACTTATATATTTTGAATTCAGTATTTAGAAATTTAAAAGTGATAATATGGTGATACCATGAAATAAACGATCACACCTGTTACAGTCACATATAGCCATATTGGGAAAGTCCATCTTACCAGTTTTCTATGTTTCTCTACCTGCATTTGCAATCCCCGGTAAAAACTTAACAGGATAAGCGGCAAAACACCCGCAGCTAATATGATATGCGAGGTTAGGATTGCATAGTACACGTAGCGTATAGTTCCTGCTGAAGCTTTCTCCGCATCGGATAAAATACCGTCGCCGTTTGAGTCGCCGAAAAGAGTCTCAGGTTTTAAATAATGAAAAAGGATATAAGATACGAGGAACAGGGATGAAAGACAGAAAGTTAAAATATTGATACGCTTGTGCATCGGGATATTAAGCTGTTTTATAAAATACAGCGATATCAGCAGTAAAACGCTGCATGTGCCATTTAAAATGGCATTGAGTTTTGGCAAGTATTTAACAAACGAAGGCACAACAGATGGTGCAGGAATCAGGTGCCTGTTAAGTACAATTACGACTACAAACACAAATACGGATACAACAGCAACAAAACGAAATATAAATTTATCAGTCATCTTAATATAATGGTTCTTCTTTTGTCAATAACTCTTCTGAGATCAATACCTTGATCTCGTCATTCAGCCGGGTAATATCTGTAAAAGATGTTCCGGAGTAATACCCCCTGATTCTTTTATGCGAATCGACAAGCATGATCTTATCAGAATAGATGAAATTTTCGTTACCCTCAGCCAGGGCATTAACTAAAAATCCTTTTCGGGCCAAATTGTATACCGTTGCAGTATCGCCTGTCAAAAACAACCATTTGGGCCCGTGATCAGCGAATTGTTTACTGTAAGTATTAAGTGCTTTTACCGAATCACGCGCCGGGTCGACACTTACACTGGCAAAGTAAACCATCGCGTTTTTAGTATAGTTACGCGCAAGGCTGTCAACATAGCCATTCATCGTACTGCAAACATCCGGGCAATGGGTATAAAAAAAATCCACAACAAATATTTTGCCGTCCATTGATTTTAATGAAACTGCTTTGCCATTTTGGTCAATCAAATTAAAATCGCCGAG
This sequence comes from Mucilaginibacter sp., assembly GCA_043739405.1. GTDB lineage: Bacteria > Bacteroidota > Bacteroidia > Sphingobacteriales > Sphingobacteriaceae > Mucilaginibacter. The sequence goes on from JAYUEE010000011.1 coordinate 131,507, forward strand.
TGTATGAAAAATAGTATCCGGAATATCTTTACCCCCTACACGGTGTTTAGTTTTCGCCAATGCTTTGGGACCGTAAACCGGCAACGGATGGTACCTGTTTTTCCCTTTTACCGTTAGCAAATAATATAAAAATCCTGGTATGATCAAGATCATTACCAGGATTATAATTTTCTTTATTACGCGAATTGTATTCATTACAGCCTCAAATCAATCCAGTGGTGGCTCTCGTTAGTAAGCACCAGGATCAACCCGATTATAAACAAAACAGGAACTATGATGGCAAATATCAAACCGGTTTTTTCAAATTTTAAGTGCATGAAGTAGCCAACAATAAAGAACGCCTTAGCCAGTGTTAAGATGATATATATTGGATTGGCAGCATGATAAGTCATTCCAAAAATTTGATGAGGAACTAAATAAAGTGCTATAAAAAATTCAATAGCCGTTATACCCAATAGTACATAAAAAACATTCCAGATACGTTTTTTGGTCATTCCCTCATGCTCTTCGGCATGAGCTTCTGTATGAATAGGTTCTGATGACATGCGATTGTAATTAAACTAAGTAAAAGAAAGTAAACACGAACACCCAAACCAGGTCCACAAAGTGCCAGTAAAGACCCACTTTTTCAACCATCAAATAGCTGCCGCGTTTTTCGTAAGTGCCTTTTAAAACATTAATGGTAATGATGATATTAATAATAACCCCGCTGAATACGTGGAAACCGTGAAATCCTGTTATTGTAAAAAATAAGTTTGCAAACTGGTGGCTGTATGTGTACATAACCCCGTCTGATGTGCCTTTCGGAAAAAGTGATCTAAGTTCTTCAAAAGTAGGTATGTGTCCCCACCAAAAACCTTCGTTGTGCAGGTGGGTCCATTCTAAAGCCTGGCAACCCAAAAACATGAAACCACCAATAATGGTACCTATCATCCACCAAACCACTTCTTTCTTCGCGTTGCGATGGCCTGCTTCTACCGCCAGTACCATGGTAACCGAACTCATGATGAGGATAAAGGTCATCAAACCAACGAATACCAACGGTGCGCCACTTGGGATAAGGCCCGGAAACGACTGAAACACTTTAGAAGGATCAGGCCATGCGCTTGAACTGAAACGCAACGCACCGTAAGAGATCAGTAATGACGAAAAGGTAAACGCATCCGAAAGGAGGAAAAACCACATCATCATTTTACCGTACTCAACCTCAAACGGCGATTTACCTCCCGCCCACGGTGTTGTTTTAACTTCGTCTATTTGTGATACTGTTGTACTCATTTGTACTTGATTGTTGGATGATTAATTCTGGTTCAAAAGTAAAAAAACATATAGATAAATCCATACAATATCGACAAAATGCCAAAATATTGAGGATATTTCCATATAATATAAATTTATAGCCTGTGGCTTATTACGATAACTTCCGATAAGCGCATTTAACAGGAATAACAAACCCGCGATGATGTGCAACAGGTGCACGCCGGTTAAAACATAAATAAATGATTGCGACGCATTGGGATTAACAAAAAATACTCCCATTTTGGCTGTCAAAATATACCACCCGTCTATTTGCAGGCCAAAAAACACCACGCCAAGTGCCATTGTGAGCCACAAAAACAAACGTTGATTTTCGAACTCCAGTCTTTTAGCTGCCCTGGAAGCCAGGAACATGGTAATACTGCTCAGCACAATTACCGATGTGCTATATAAAAATATGCGCGGTAATATCACGTTCATCGCATGGCCTTTACCGCCAGCATACACGATAAAGCCGCTTGTAAGCGCCGCAAAAATCATAAATGAGGCAAATATGAATAGCCACACCACAAATTTTTTGGGCGCCAATTGTAACCTGTCTTTTTCCTGTTGTATCTGAGCCATCATTTCACTTTCCTAAAAAATCAAATAAAAACATTAATTGCACTATCGGGAGATAGAAAAACGACCCAAACATTAATCGTTGTGCCGATTTGATATCCCGGTTTATTAAAAGCATAAAAGCGAGGTACAAAAATACTAAACTGCAGGCTAATGACACACCCCCTACCCAAAAACCGCCATATTGATAAATAGTTGGGAGCAAGCTTACCGGAACCAATATAAAGGCAGCTATAAAAGTAATTATGGCGCTGCCTAAATCGCGCTTGCCTGTAGGCAATAGTCTAAATCCCGCCAATTTATAATCGTCATCCAGCACCCATGCAATGGCCCAAAAATGCGGGAATTGCCATACAAACTGTATTCCGAATACTATAAGTGCAATCTCGTCTATTTTTCCGTAACCAGCCACATAACCGATCAGCGGAGGCAAAGCGCCCGGTATCGCTCCAACAAACACCGCTATTGGTGATAATCGCTTTAACGGTGTATAGGCGAAAGCATAAAATAAGATCGAGAAAACTGACAACAAGCCGGTTGGTAAGTTTAGATAGCCCAACAAGTAAGTTCCAGCCAGGGCCATGCCCAAACCCAATATCAATGCCTGCCCGGTAGTCATATGACCGACCGGGATAGGCCTGTCCCTGGTGCGCTTCATTAGCTTGTCCAGGTCCTTCTCAATGATCTCGTTAAAGCAGTTTGCCGCCCCTGTAACCAAAAAGCCACCTACGATGAGCATACCCCAATGTAACCAATTAATAGGCTCACCCGTAGCTTTGCTTCCTATAAGGAAAGTCACCGATGCCGAAAACACGACCAGGAAGGTTAGCCTGAATTTAATAAGTCTTGAAAAATCCTTCCACTTCATCTGCGCACCTCCGAAAGACTTGCCGATTTGTAAAGGTTAAGCGCCAGGTAAAACTGGGCGCCAAACATCAAACTGGCTAACACGATGTGCAACGCCTGCGCAATTGGCGGCAATGCTAAATAAGACAATATAATACCTGTTACGATCTGCAGCATGATAATGAGGAACGTAAAGCTCATCAGTTGCTGTTGAACGGAATGACGGCTAAAATGACGACGTATCAGTGCATATAACGTAACATTGGCAAGCAAAACTAATATTGCCATGTTCCGGTGTTGCAGAAATATATCTCCTGCACTGTTTACCCAACCATCCCGGTGCCCGCTTAACCGCGTCGCTACCGCATCAATACTTTCTCTTACCCCGCTGCCGAAGGCAATTTGTATAGTGCTGATCACTAAGCATACCCACGTTATGATCTTAATGAGCGGCAATGTTTTAAGTTCGTTCTTCCCATATACTTTAGCCAAATGATAGGTTAGTATGGCAACCGCAAGTATTGCCAATGCCAGCATCATGTGAACGGTAACGATCCATGATACCAGGTTACTGGATACTACGATTGAGCCAAGCCATCCTTGTAAGCCTACCAATATCCAATTAAAGACACTCATGAAAATGATAAGCTTGTTTTTCCCCCAATAGCCTAATGAAAATACCGCAGTAGCAAATAAGAATAAACCGGTAATAGCGCCAATTAACCGGTTAATATATTCGGTCCAGGTTTTGGCAGCATTAAATTCCTCGGGATTTAAGATTGATTTATCCTGCCTTAAACGGTTAGCCAGATCACCGAACCCAAATACATCGAGCGTTTTGGCAAACTTTTGATTCTTAGCCACGCGAACAGCGACATATTTCTCTTTATAATCTTTTGGTAGTTGCGAAACGTTGGTTGGCGGGACATAACATCCAAAACATTTTGGCCAATCCGGGCAACCCATCCCCGACCCCGTACTGCGTACTATACCACCCGCGAGTATTAAAATAAAGAGCAGGATGATAGTTAGCAGATTGGTTTTCTGAAACCTGTTTTGTAATGTTATTTTATTCATTTATAGGTACCTAAAAATTTAGGGTATCTGCCGGGGAACTCATTCCGTTACAGATACCCTAAAAGATTGGAGTCGTAAGCAATTATTTTACTTCTTCACCTGGCCTGTTCACTTTTGCCCATGCATTGTATTGCTCAAGACCGGCAGGGTTATCTTCGAAATCATGAGGCAAATTTGAACTCATAGTTTCTGAAAAAGGCGTTGTTTGTGGTATAAAGTCTGTATCATGCCCTGGCTTACTGTAATCATACGGCCAACGGTAAACCGTGGGTATTTCACCAGGCCAGTTGCCATGTATGTGCTCAATAGGTGCCGTCCACTCCAGCGTAGTTGAATTCCATGGGTTTTGAGTGGCCTTTTTGCCAAAGAAAATAGAATGGAAAAAGTTATAAAGAAAAGCAACCTGTGCCAAAGCCGCACAGATAGCTGCCCAGGTAATAAATGTATTAACTGATAGCCAACGATTAAACGATGGGAATGCCGTCATGGCATAATACCGACGGGGAACGCCATCGAGCCCCATAAAGTGCATTGGGAAGAACACCAGGTAGGCGCAGATAAAAGTCAACCAAAAGTGCAGGTAACCCAACTTCTCGTCCATCAAACGGCCGGCGAATAATTTAGGGTACCAGTGATAAACCCCGGCAAGCATACCAAATATTGCTGCCGAACCCATTACCAGGTGAAAGTGAGCCACAACAAAATATGAATCATGTAATGGAATGTCCAATGCTGCGTTACCCAGGAATATACCTGTTAAACCCCCAGAGATAAAGAATGATACCAGGCCTATGGCAAATAGCATAGCCGGGGTGAAACGTATGTTACCCCGCCACATGGTGGCGATCCAGTTAAATGTTTTTACTGCCGATGGCACCGCGATGATTAGCGTAGTGATCATAAATACACCACCAAGGAACGGATTCATCCCGGTAACAAACATGTGGTGACCCCATACGATGAACGACAATGTAGTAATACCGATCAAGGAATATACCATGGCATGGTAGCCAAATATCGGCTTACGTGAGTTTACCGCGATCACTTCTGACGAGATACCCATCGCAGGCATAATTACGATATAAACTTCCGGGTGACCAAGGAACCAGAATAAATGCTGGAACAGGATCGGGCTACCACCAGAGAATGGCATTAATTTGCCGTTCATTACAATATCCGAAAGATAGAAACTTGTACCAAAACTGCGGTCAAATATCAACAGGACAACACCTGCTACCAAAACCGGGAAAGACAGCACACCTAATATCGCTGTCAGGAAGAAAGCCCAAACACTCAATGGCATTTTCCAAAGATCCATCCCTTTCGTACGCATATTCAATACGGTACTCACATAATTAATACCACCCATGAGAGACGATGCGACAAAACAAACCATGCTGATAAGCCATAAAGTCATCCCCAATTCAGAACCTTTCATCGCTTTAGGCACTGCTGATAACGGTGGATATATGGTCCATCCAGCACCGGCGGGACCTTTTTGAATGAAAAACGATGAGAGCATTATCACACAGGCTGCTAAAAAGAACCAGTAGGATAGCATATTAACAAAAGGTGATGCCATATCGCGTGCACCCACCTGCAGAGGGATCAATAGGTTACTGAATGTTCCGCTCAAACCGGCTGTTAGCACAAAGAATACCATAATGGTACCGTGTATGGTTACCAGCGAAAGGTAAAACTCCGGGTCTAAACGGCCACCGGGAGCAAAACGGCCCAATAGTGTTTCAAGCAGTGGAAAGCTTTTATCAGGGTACGCTAATTGTATCCTGAAAAGTATAGACAGCAGCATCGCAATAACTGCCATTGTGATCCCTGTAATAAGGAATTGCTTGGCGATCATTTTATGATCCTGGCTAAAAACGTATTTGGTTAAAAAAGTATCGTGATGATGGTGTTCGTGATCGTGGTCATGATGTTGTACTCCGTGATCGTGAACTGCTAATGTTGACATAAGCGTTATTCTTAGATTAATTATTTAATGCTACCCTATTCTGTGTTAATCCCTTTGACTGATTTGCATCTGCTAAATGCAGATCCTTCCTTAACTGATCACTCAGGTAAGGTTTTTGTTGTGACAACCAATCCTGGTACTCTGATTGTGTAACCACGCGTACCACTTTTTGCATATTATAGTGACCGCCCCCGCATATTTTGTTGCAGTACAGCAAGTATTCGAAACTGGGATTATCCAGTTTATTCCGCATATCTGCCGTTGTGATGGTCGGTGTGAATTTAAAGAACGTTGGCAATCCGGGTACAGCATTCATCTGCAGCCTGAAATGCGGCATAAAAACGCTATGAATTACATCCTGTGCGTGTATATTCAACCTGATCGATGCGTTTACAGGTATTACCAATGTATCAGCTTTCAGGTCATCAAAACCATGGTTATTCACTTTAAAATTGACTGCCAGCATATTATTTGTTGAGTAAGAGCCCTGGTAGTCTGTCTCCCCTAATTTCCCATCCTTACCGGGATAACGCAATTCCCAGGCAAACTGATGGCCTGTTACATCGATATTGATATCACCTTTAACGTCGGTTGTATTGGTAACCTCGCGCCAGGTAAAAAAACCGAATACCACTAATACCGTTAAAACGATGGCCGGAATAATGGTCCATATTTTTTCAATGGTATTGTTATGCGGATAGTAATATCCTCTGCGTTTGTCGGAGCCACGGTATTTATATGCGAAGCCAAATAATAAAATCTGGCAGATGAAGAACACAACAAGTGTGATTGCGGTAGTTACCCAGAACATTTGATCTATCTTGACTCCGTGAGCCGAGGCCGATTCGGGTAACCGCATGCTTCCTTGTTCGGTTAATGACCAATAGGCACCATACAAACCCACAACAAGGAAAATGATACAGATAGCTCCGATTATATTGTTCCAGTTCATCCCCTTCTTACCCTGCATTTTAAGGGTGAGGTCATACACTTTTAATATTTTGCCTATTACCGCAACCCCTACGCAGATCAGCAGGAATAGCAATGTATAATAACCAACGCCCAGCCACATATCTGACTTTGATTCGGTATTTGCAGGAAGCGCAGCGCCAGGGGTCTCCGTCTGCGCCATCACCATATTAGTGCCAAGCAGCGTAAAAGCAGCAAAAAGCGAGAGTATTTTTTTAGAGTTTATGAATCTCATTTTTATATCTGTTTGGTATTCTGTACCAGGTTGCAAATTTAATAATTATTAGATGTGATGATGAAGGCTCTCTTCCAGGAAAGGGTGCTTCTTCGGTATTAGCGATTTAAATTTACTTAATGCCGTTAGAACCAGGAATGTGAATAATCCGGCAAAACCTATAAATACACCTGGTTCTATCCAACTGATAACTTTCCAATACCAGTGCTCATGTGGCGCTATGGTATTTGGTGCAATCATTTGGAAATAGTCAAGCCAGTGACCGCCAATCAAAATAATACACATCACCTTTAAGGTGCCCACATAGCGTTTTGAATCGCGTGACATCAGTATCAGTAAAGGCGAACCAAAGTTGATCACAATATTCAACCAGAACCAAACCATAAAGTCGGGCTCCCATCTCCTGAAGAAGTATGCCGATTCCTCGGGAATATTGGCATAATAAGTTAACAGGAACTGCGCAAACCATAAGTATGTCCAGAACACTGAAAAGGCAAACATAAACAGGCCCATGTTATGCAAATGATTCTCGGTAACCCACGATAAATAACCTGCTTTGCGCAGATAGATGATAACCAGGGTCATTACCGATAACCCGCTTACCCATAAGCCAGCCAGGTTATACCAGCCAAACATGGTTGAGAACCAGCGTGCCTCTAATGACATGATCGTATCAAAGGCAAATATTGGAACGGTAAAGCCAAATATTACCAGGAACACGCATGATACCAGGAAGCTTTTGTTGTAGAATTTCATGCCGCCTACTTCATCCTCACTGCTTGAATATTTGTACAATAACCAGCCAAATAAGCTATAACCTGCAAGGAATACTATTATACGGCCTAGAAAGAAAGGTTCATTGAGAAATCCCGACTTTCCGGCTATCACAGCGTCGTAAATATCGTTACCTTTAACATGAAGGTCATGTGTTGCCCAGCGTGCATATAAGTAAGGTTCAACGTGGCTTGTGCCACCGTCAACAACGGTATGTGTTATATTTAGCCCTGCAACTACAATAATTACCAGGATTAACGCGGCTATCGGTAATACTTTGCCAAAAGCCTGTGGCACACGCAAAATAGAAGCCGACCAGCCTGCCTGCGCAGCGTATTGAATGGCGCAAAACATTACTCCTGCCGTGCAAACGCAGGTAAAATAATATCCCATCAGCAGCAGGTTTGAGAACGTGCGCTGCTCATGGCCGGTTAAAAATCCGGCTATGATTGTAATAACACCTATAACAATAGCAATAAGGCTCCAGGTTTTTACTTTCCCTGTAAACTGATATTGCTCGTCAAAACTATTATGAGTCTTCATTTATATTATTATTGTTTTTGTAAATGGTGTACATACATAATCACTTTCCAGCGTTCTTCGGGAGCAAGCTGCGAAGCGTACGAACCCATTGCGTTTACACCGTAGGTTATTGTATGATATATCTTACCATCAGTTAAATCTTTCATTGCACCACCGCGTGATGATTGTCCGCTTGAGTATGACGGCGGAGCCGGAAAACCGTGCGCAACTACCAACCCATCGCCCTGGCCGTTCACGCCGTGGCATGGAGAACAAAAGTTGGTGAACAGTGCCTTGCCATCTGCAAAATTCTCGTCCGTCTGTGGCAGTGGGCTTTTTACAGCAGTACCGGCAGCTTCATACCCATCTTTTGTGTTTGGATAATCGAAGGTCACAAAGCCAACAGGAATAGTACCTGCAGGTGGTTTTTGTGATGTCTTCCCATCCTTAAAATTGGGGTTGGGCTGATCGGGGTCATACGCAATATGCTCATACATATTGGGGGCATATTCCCAACCTGTGCTTCTTTTGTCTTTGCACGAGGTAACAATAACGGCAACCGTAACTGCTGCTGCCGCTATCCCCAATATTTTTATTTTATTCATAGCTAACATATTTTCTGTCGTTATGCTTTATTTCTACTGCTCCCGCTTCCTTTAAAATACTTGTTATGTCTTCGTGCGGTATATTACCCTGCGCATCAATGGCAATAACAAAACGATCGTCGGTTGCCCTGTAATCCATTACCCTTGGCGTACGGCCAGGGAACAGGTGTGTTGCAAAGAAGAAGGTTATCGTCATACCAAATGCGGTAAACAATACCGTCCATTCAAAAGTTGCCGGGATAAAGTTTGGCACCGTAAAAGCCGGTTTACCACCAATGTTCATCGGCCAGTCATGTACCAGCGTGTAATAGATGATACTGAAAATGGTTGTACCGCCAAGGCAGCCAAACATAAATGCAGCATATCCCAAACGCGATGGTTTAATACCCAGTTTATCATCGATACCGTGTATAGGCATTGGCGTATATACGTCATAAATGGGGACACTATTTTTCTGTAGCTTATCTATCCCGTGCATCATCACATCAGGATCGTCAAAAAGACCCAATATAAATTTAGTGCTGCTCATTATTGTCCTTTTTCATATGCTGACAGTTCAACGCTGTCAAACTTGGTTAACGACTCTTTATAGAATTCGGCATGAGACGGATCTAAATGCCCCTCTTTCAGTAATTTCTTTTTCGCCTGCTCGCTCGAGCTCTTCAACAACAATTTCACCTCGGCCATCGCTATTGACGGGAATACCCGGATAAACAACAGGAACATGGTAAAGAATAGCCCTATTGAACCGATAAACACACTCATATCAACCCAGGTTGGATAAAACATGGCCCAGCTTGAAGGAATAAAATCGCGGTGCAGCGACGTAACGATGATTACAAAACGCTCGAACCACATACCGATGTTTACCACGATAGATAATACCCATGATACCGGAATATTTGTCCTCACCTTTTTGAACCACATCATTTGCGTCATCAGTACGTTACAGCCGTACATCATACAACCTGCCCACCAATATGGCCCTATGAACCTGTTAAGGAAGGTATATTGTTCATACTCGCCACCTGAATAGTAAGCGATAAAGAATTCTGTCAAATAAGCCACGCCAACTATCGAACCAGTCAAAAGGATGATCTTGTTCATCGATTCGATGTGGAACATAGTGATATAGTTCTCCAATCCCAATACTTTACGCACGATGAGCAACAGTGTTTGCACCATGGCAAATCCTGAGAAAATAGCCCCTGCAACGAAGTATGGCGGGAATATTGTGGTGTGCCATCCCGGTTCAAGCGAGGTAGCAAAGTCCATGGATACTATGGTGTGTACTGAAAGTACCAGCGGAGTTGAAACACCTGCCAGTATCAAACATACGGTCTCAAAACGCTGCCATGTTTTTACTGAACCTGTCCAGCCAAATGAACATACGGAATATATTTTGCGGCGGAGCCCAGTT